>JABGRN010000003.1:0-74814 GCA_018648265.1 Prolixibacteraceae bacterium
GATTACAGGTAGTTGCATGAATATGTCATTAGCAACTTGTTTCAGGATCTTAAAAAGAAGATCTGTCATTGGAAATTAACAAGAAATCTGCTTACTGAAAAGACTTCTCGTTTGGTAGGAGTAACATTTAATTCAAAGTCGATAAACTTCCGTCGCTTCAAACCGGGTTGCAACTTTAACCTCAAATTTGGAACTTAAAGAATCCATTCTTTTTAAAGCAATTTCAGGAGAATTGTTTTCTTTTGAAATATGGCTTAGAAAAACACACTGCAAATTTTTACTGGCATGGTTGTCCAATAAATCAAATGCCTGGTCGTTAGATAAATGCCCATTTTCGGAAGCAACCCGTTTTTTCAGAAAATATGGATAACGACCTTCCCAAAGCATTTTTTCGTCGTAATTTGCTTCCAGAAAAAGGCCATCGCATTCATTTAAATGAGATTTTACATTCTCACAAGGTTCGCCAATATCTGTAAAAACACCCACGTTTTTTCTGTTGTATTCAACTCTAAAAGAGCAAGGTTCCGATGCATCATGATTTTTTAAAAACGAAAAAACTGTAAAATTCCCAATTTGTATTTGTTGCCCGGGTTCAAATATTTTTGGATAATCGGGACGTAAATTTTTGTACGCGCCATTGTTTGTTTTTGCAGTTAGGTAAATAGGAATTTGCAGCTTTTTACTAACTCCCCGAACTCCTCGCATGTGGTCGCTGTGTTCGTGGCTTACAAAAGCAGCCTTTAATTTTGCAGGATTTAAATTCCGTTCTTTCATGCGCAAAATAATCTGCTTCGCCGATATTCCTGCATCAATTAAAATGGCATCTTTTTCATTTCCAATGTAATAGCAATTTCCGTTACTTCCCGATGCAATGGCACAGATTTCAAGCATATTTTTTTTATATTTTTTGCGGAACGAAAATAATTATTTTTTAATGAAGTTTCGTTAAAACTATTAAAAATGCTTTTCGTCGTATGTAATCGACAAAAAGCAGTATATTTGTCGATTATAAACGACAAACATGATAAAACGTCAAATTGAAAACATTGTCTCATCCAGATTTTTCACAGGAAAAACATTGGTATTATTAGGTGCGAGGCAAGTTGGTAAAACTACATTGTTAAAACAAATTGCTATATCGCTGGAAAAAGAAGTGATTTGGTTAAATGCCGACAATCCGGAAGACAGACTTTTATTGAGTTCATTAAATGCTTCGAGGGCAAAAGAGATATTTCCAACTGGATCGGTTGTATTTATCGATGAAGCGCAAAGAATTGAAAACTCTGGGTTGACCCTCAAAATAATACATGATAACTGCGATGGGATTCAATTAGTGGCAACGGGTTCCAGTTCATTTGAATTGACTGATAAATTGAAAGAAACAATGACTGGAAGAAAATCGATTTTCACTCTTTTTCCCATCTCTTTTAATGAATTACTAAATCACACAAATTATCTTGAAACCCTACGGACACTAGAATCCAGAATGGTTTTTGGTTCTTATCCCGAAATTATAAATCATCCGGGGCGCGAAATTGAGGTGCTGACAGAGTTAATTTCTGATTATTTGTACAAGGATGTTTTTGCCTTAAAAGACGTAAGAAAACCAGATGCAATTGAAAATTTATTGAAAGCTTTGGCTTTCCAGATAGGAAGTCAGGTTTCTTTTCGTGAGCTTTCACAAATTATAGGAATTGATAAAGAAACTGTTGAAAGATATATTTATCTGTTAGAGGAGGCGTTTGTAATTTTTAGGATTGGATCTTTTTCCAGAAACCTCAGAAACGAACTAAAGTTTTCGAAAAAGATATATTTTGTTGATAACGGTATCAGAAATGCTTTGATAAACCGGTTTTCTCCCTTAGGTATCCGTGATGATGTGGGTGCGCTTTGGGAAAATTATCTTATTTCGGAGCGAAGGAAAAAAAATGAATACAAAAGGTTATACCGTTTAAATTATTTTTGGAGAACCAGACAACAACAAGAAATAGACTACATTGAAGAATACGATGGTCGGATAAATGCGTATGAATTTAAATGGAAAGCAAAACAGAAAATTAAAATTCCGGTTACTTTTACTAAAGCTTATCCAAACGCTGAAGTCCATATTATATCGAGTGAGAATTATATGGATTTTCTAAAATAGTTATCTTTTTACAAATATCTTTTTGGTGCAAAATAACTTCGCCAGAAATTAAATCGGGTTAACGAAGTAAACGTAATTAGCCAGTTAATAAACCTGAACTTCATTAAAAAGTGCAAAATCCGGTAGCTGAAAAAAACAATTGGTAATCCGGTAATTGCCATGGCCAGATAGAATATTAAATCAAAATTCTGTGCGAAAAAATTGGCATCATGTGCCAGCCATCTTGCAATCCAAAGAGGGACAGCAGAAAATACCAGCCACCAAATTATCAGAACAAAAAGGTGCGGTGTTTGAATTGCTTTTTGCGGACATCGATTCATGCAATGCATACAACTTTCGCATTTATTTGTCCAAAACGGGCGGCCGTATTTTTGGATTATTGCATTTAAAGGGCACTCATTTTCGCATATCCGACAATTGTTGCAATTACTATCAGCAATAAATGCTTTTGATAATACAAACCTGCCGTAAAAGTAATATGCCAGCCCAATTGGACTTATTAATAAATCGATTGGCAGCGATATTAATCCTCTGTATATTTTCTTGCCTGATAATATTTTACCAGCAAATTTCTGTGTAATTATTTCACATCTATTAAAAATTGAATCTACTACTTTCCCTTTTAATCCCGGGTGAACAGAAATCCAGTTCGAAGGCAAATCCATGGGTTGAAACCCTACAATTTTGTATCCTTTTATTTTTAAAATATGAGCAGGCAAAAGTTGAGCAAGCCCACTTAATCCGGGTGTGAAAATTTTGGAGATCTTCATTCCGGCGCGGGTATTCAACAAAAAAATATTGTTTCTTGCTTTTGGGAATTTTAACAGGAAATCTATTACGATTGGTGGCGCATTAAAACCATGAGTTGGATAACAAAATCCAATTAAAATATTTTTTGAAATATCTTCTTTTTTAAATGAAAGCGATGGTGTTATTTTTCTGATTTCAACCGAAATGTTTTGGTTTGTTGCAACCCCGGCAATCCAATTTGAAACAGCCAGTGCATTTCCAGTTCCGGTAAAATAGTAGATTATCAGCTTGTCGTACATTCCCTTTATATTATCAATCAGAAATTTACGAAAAGCTGGTGATAAAAGTAGCCAGTTTATAATGTTTTCTTGTTTCCTCCCTTTTGGGGAGGTTAGGAGGGGCTTCTTCTAACTTCTTAAAAATGGCTCGATCCGTCCCAGCAATGTGTACAAAGTTTTTCTTTAGGTAATCCAATTGCTTCAACCAGGTCACTAAGTTTCTGAAATTTTAACGATGTTAAACCGAGGTTTTTTCTAATCCTTTCCACCATTTTTTTGTATTCATCAGCATCAGGATCAGAGTATTTTTTTAAGTCAACATCTTCTGTTCCTTCCAATTGACGGATTGCAGTTCGCGTAGCTAATTCCAATGTTTTTCTTGAACGTGAAAAATTCAGATAATCGCAAGAATAAGTTAGCGGCGGGCAGGCAATTCGCATGTGTATTTCTTTAATTCCTTCAGCTTGCAAATTGCGCGAATTGTCTTTTAACTGTGTTCCACGAACAATTGAATCGTCAAGAAAAATTACACGTTTATCTTTTATTAGCGCAGGATTTGGAATGAGTTTCATTTTGGCAACCAAGTCGCGCATGTTTTGGTTTTGTGGCATAAAACTTCGTGGCCAGGTAGGAGTATATTTTGCATATGGACGAGTATATGGGATTTTTCTCTCGTTGCTGTAGCCAATTGCATGACCAACTCCCGAATCCGGAATTCCGGCAACAAAGTCGGCTTCCACATCATCGTTTTTTGCCAAAGCAGCTCCGCACCGATAACGCGATTCATCAACATTAATTCCTTCGTAATACGAGGGTGGATAACCATAATAAACCCATAGGAATGCACAAATTTGCATCTTTTTGTTTGGTTCTCGCATTTGGACAATCCCGTCAGCAGTAATCCTAACAATTTCGCCCGGGCCGATGTAACTGTCTATTTTAAACTTCAAATTTGCAAAAGCACAACTTTCCGAAGCAACTGCAAACCCATCTCCATTTTTACCAATTACAACTGGTGTCCGCCCTAATTTGTCTCGGGCAGCAATAATCTCTTTTTCGGTGAGGATTAAAATTGAACAAGACCCTTTTATTTTATTGTAAACATTTTCAATTCCTGAGACAAAATCATGACCTTCAGCAATTAACATGGCAACCAACTCTGTTGGGTTTACACTTCCCTGGCTGGTTTCCGAAAAGGTACGATGTTTTTTTAGAAATTCTGATTCTAGTTCATTGGCATTATTTATTTTACTGACAGTTGATATGGCAAATTTTCCCAGATGCGAATTAGCAACAATTGGTTGTGCTTCGTTATCACTAATTATTCCAATACCACTATTCCCTTGAAATGTTTTAATATCATTTTCAAATTTACTCCTGAAATAACCGTCTTCGAGACTGTGGATGGCGCGTTGAAATCCATCGCCTTTATTAAAAAATGCCATTCCCGCCCTTTTTGTTCCAAGGTGCGAATGGTAATCGGTTCCATAAAATACATTGGTAACACAGTCAGTTTTTGAGATACTGCCAAAGAATCCGCTCATTGGTTTAATTTTTTGGGTTTTGTTGAAAATAAAAGCTGAAAATTATTGGTTTTTTTCTTTTAAATGAGGATTCCCGGCTAAACGTTATTAACAAACTGTAAACACGAGAAAGAGAAATGACCTAAACCACAAGAGATTGAAAATTCCATGGCTTAGGATTACGAAGGAAACCGTTATAGTAAGCACCAAAAGTCAAACTACAAATATCAAATAATACTCAATGTTCAAAATACTAAAATCCCAAACTGTTCATAAAGATATTCTCAATTAATTAGATGTAAATTTTGGAATTTGAATATTGCAGTTTGTAATTTATTTGTGATTTGTTAATTGATATTTGTGATTTTAGTTTGAAAGTTTTATAGAAACTAAAGTAGCTGCAAAGAAGTTGCAGGTTTTCAACCAAAATTTAGGATAACGAAATCATATGAATAAAAACCTTGTTATTATTTCACCAGTTTCGAAATTGTCCTGAATTCATTATCGCTGGATGTTCGTGTCAACTCAAACAAAATCGATTCATAAGAAGTCATCATAATTCCTTCGTGGCGAAAACGTTCTTTTGTCAATTCAATATTTTCTTTTGTTCGCGACGAAACGCAGTCCATAACAACAATTGGATTAAATCCGGCATCTTTTAAATCAACAGCCGTCTGAAGCACACAAACATGCGATTCAATTCCGCAAATAATTATATTTTTTGCATTTAGCTTTTCAATTTTTTGTGTGAAAGCAGATTCGTCGCAGCAACTAAAATCACGTTTTTCAATAAAACTGAAATCAGGAATTAATAATTTAATTTCAGGAATAGTTTCACCCAGTCCTTTTGTGTATTGTTGCGAAACCAATTGTGGAATGTTTAATTCTGATAGACCACGAATCAAGATTTTGCAATTATTTAACAATTTCTCCTTTTCATACATTACAGGAAACAAACGTTCCTGAATATCAATTATTTACCCAATTGTATTTTCTTTTGTAATTCTCATACTCATTTTATTTTTAGTTTGCAGAGAAAACTACTGAATATTCTATGCAGAAAACTGTTCATTGAGACTGCGACTGTTTTGCCTGCAACCTCGATTTATCTCCCAAATAACCTCCGTGGTGGCGTTTTGCATAATCTTCGGAGGTAAACCTTATTTTTTCCATTAACGAAACTACCAGCGCGTCGCCAATTACAGTCATTACCGTAGTAGAAGTTGTTGGCGACAATCCCAGCGGGCAGACTTCTTTTGGGTTTCCGGTGTAAACAAAAGCATCGGCATTTTTTGCCAAAATCCCTTCCGGATTTCCTGAAATAACAATTAATGGAAGTCCGGGATGAAGGTTTTCTGCTAATTCAACCAACTCAATAATTTCTCGTGTTTTTCCTGAATTTGAAATCAGCAATAAAACATCGTTTTCTTGAACAACTCCCAGGTCGCCATGTTGCGAATCGCTGGGGTGCAAAAAAACTGCCGGTGTTCCGGTCGAACTAAATGTAGTTGCAATATTTAAGGCTATTTGTCCGGCTTTTCCCATTCCGCTGGCAACTAATTTCCCTTTTTTCTTGTGAACTTGTCGATAGATTATTTCAATCGCATTAACAAAACCATCATCAACTGGAATATTTTTTATAGCCTGCGCTTCCTGCTCAATAACTTTCCTGATTGCTTCCTTCATTCAACTTTCTATTTTTTGCAAAGCTAATTGAAAAAGTTTAGGGTGCTAAAACTTGTGCTGAACTTTTTATATATTTAGATTTGTATTTATTGCTTGCTAACACCACTGAATTTCTGCCAAATATCATAAAAAAAGGTACGTATTAATAGGTGTAGATATTTAAATATTTGGTACTTTTGGCGAATTATATTTTTACATCTATTTTCAAAAAATAATAATGGAACAAACGGGAAATATTAAACTTGCAAAAGAGGTTTATTATGAACGTATGTTTTATCCAGCACGATTGAAATTTAATATTTTATAAAGATGAAGATTCACGAATATCAAGCCCGGGATTTATTTAGGAAGTACGGGATTCCTGTTCCGGATGGTGTAGTTTGCCATTCGGTTGACGAAGTGAAAAAGAAAGTTTCTGATGAAGACAAACTAAGGGTTGTTAAAGCGCAAGTTCATGTTGGTGGCCGCGGAAAAGCCGGTGGTGTTAAAATTGCCAATACAAAAGCTGAAGTTGTTGAAAAAGCTGAGAAAATTCTTGGAATGGACATCAAAGGATTGACCGTTGAAAAAATTCTTGTTGCCGATGCTGTTGACATTGAAAAAGAATTTTATGTTGGTCTGATCAACGACCGGAATACAAAGTCGGTGACTTTGATGGCCAGTGCCGAAGGTGGTGTTGAAATTGAAGAAGTTGCCAAAGTTTCGCCTGAGAAAATTATTAAAATGGCAATCGATCCAACCATGGGTTTAATGGATTGGCAAGCCCGTAAAATTGCATTGCAGCTTTTTACAGATCCTAAAGAAGTGCGACAAACAGCAGCAATTTTGGTGAAATTGTATGAACTTTATGTTGATACTGATTCATCGCTAGCTGAAATTAATCCGCTGGTTTTAACTCCGGATAAAAAAGTTTTGGCCATTGACGGAAAAATGAATTTCGATGACAACGCTTTGTTCCGCCAACGCGAAATTTTAGAAATGCGCGATGTTTTGGAAGATGAACAAAAAGAAATTGAAGCTGCTGCAAAAGGACTTTCGTACATTAAATTAGATGGAAATATTGGTTGCATGGTAAACGGTGCCGGACTGGCAATGGCTACCATGGACATGATTAAATTGTATGGCGGCGACCCTGCCAACTTCCTCGATATTGGCGGTTCTTCCAATCCGGAAAAAGTTGTTGAAGCGATGAATATTTTGTTAAGCGACAAAAATGTAAGTGCAGTTATGATTAATATTTTTGGTGGAATTACACGTTGCGATGATGTTGCCCGTGGATTGGTAACCGCACTCGACGAAATAAAAACTGAAATTCCAATTGTTATCCGTTTGTCGGGAACAAATGCAAAAGAAGGTTTGGAAATTATAAAGGATTATGGTTTACCAACTGTTGAAACCATGAGTGAAGCTGCAAAAAAGGCTATTGAATTAAGTAAAAAATAGAAAGTAATGAGCATTTTAATAAATAAGGATACAAAATTAATTGTACAAGGAATCACAGGTCGCGATGGTGCATTTCATACCAGTAAAATGAAAACTTACGGAACCAACATTGTTGGTGGTATTTCTCCTGGAAAAGGAGGTATTGAAGTTGACGGTATTCCTGTGTTTAATACTGTTGAAGAAGCCGTAAAAGCTACCGGCGCAAATGCATCTGTAATTTTTGTGCCTGCACCTTTTGCCGGCGATGCAATTATGGAAGCTAGTTTTGCAGGTGTCGAACTCGTAATTTGTATTACCGAAGGCGTTCCTGTTCAGGACATGATAAAAGTTACTCCGGTTCTAAAACAGAATGGAACTAAAATGATTGGTGCCAACTGCCCGGGATTAATTACCGTTGACGAATGTCTGATTGGTATTTTGCCAGGAATGATTTTCAAAAAAGGAAATGTTGGACTAATTTCACGTTCGGGAACACTTACTTACGAAGTTGTTGACATGCTTACTCAAAGTGGTTTGGGACAAACAACTTGTGTTGGTATTGGTGGCGATTCAGTTTCGGGATTGTATTTCAAAGATTTACTTGAAATGTACGAAAACGACCCGGAAACTGAGGCAGTTGTTTTGATTGGCGAAATTGGTGGCGACGCTGAAGAGCAAGCTGCACAATACATAAAAGACAACATGACAAAACCGGTGGTTGCATTTATTGCTGGCCAGTCGGCACCTCCCGGAAAACGAATGGGACATGCTGGTGCAATTATTTCGAGTGGTGCAGGAACTGCCGAAGAGAAAATTAAAGCGTTTGCTGCAGCCGGAGTTCCGGTTGCAAAAGAACCTGGTGAAATTCCCGGGTTGGTAAAAGAAAAATTAGGATTGTAAGGCCTCTCCCGAACTCTCCAAAGGAGAGGAGTTAAGAAAAAATATTAAAAACCGGTTATTGAAAAGTAGCCGGTTTTTTTTAGTTCAATTTTTAATCTGTCATATTCCCAAATGATATTTACAATTATACCGATTAATATAATTAGATAATCTTATTCTACGCATAGGACACAAAACAAAAAGAAAGCTACAGTCGCAAAGGATTCACAATATGCGCTTTGCGTACTTTAAGTAAGAATTTTGCGCTTGTTGCGAGAAATGTATAAATGATTGACATTTTAATATCTTCTAAATCTGAACTATCTGAGTAGTTATCATAATTAATTATACACCTTATTTTGCTTTGTATTTAATTTTTTTGTTAGCTCTTCTAATTGATTATTAACTTTTTGGTATCGACCTTTTCCCCTTCTATGTTTTTAATTACGACAAGATAAATGCCTTTACTAAGATCGGAAATATAAATTTGTTCATTTGTCGAAGTTTTTTGTAAAGCTCCCCGTAAATCATAAATTTCAACAACTGATAAATTGCTGTAATTTATATTAACAACGTTGTTAGCCGGGTTGGGATAAATAATATTTGTATTTACATCGATGGAATCAAACCCCAGAAGATTATCTGTGTTAAGTTTATAAAGTGCTGCATTTCCGGTAAAATTTTCTTCTGCCGTTATATAACATTGATTTCGAGCTACTGTTGTTATTGCTTCTATTTGTGTTGAACTGCCGGAAGGTATTCCAATGGGAAATCTTTCAATTTTCCCACCCGAAAAATTACTCAAAGAAAAATCACTTATTTTTATTATAAATGGAAAAATATTTAAATATCCGCTTAGTAGAATGGTGTTCGATTCGGATATAAATGTAGCACCTGTAACAAGCCCATTAGAGTTTACGCTGTCTGTTTTTTTAATTTCATATGTTCCGGGAGTTTTTGGCAAGGCATAAATATTAGTCCAATTGTTGCCCCAGTTTTTGGTAAAAATATATAAACTGTCATTGTACGATATAAGAGCTTCTGCATCAAAATTTGTGGAATATGGACCTGGATCAAAGTCTGTTTGGTCTGAATAATGAAAATTTATGGTGTCAACAATAACAGTGTCATTAATGGCTGTTAAATAATCCGAAATGAGTAGGCGATAAATTTTCAAATCGGTCCTCGAACCGTTGTTATTTCCAAAATCTGCAATGTAAATATAAGTATCGTCGCAACACAAATCTTCCCAATCAATATTTGTGGCTTTGCTGACCACTACCTTGCGTGTGACATTTCCTGAGACACTATCTATTTCAAATAGAAAAGGGCCACCTCCTGAATCGTTATGCGTGATTAGTTTATTGTTTAAATAAATTAAACCGGAGGTCTCTTTTATTGAATCCTGAAGTGTGGTTAGCAAGTCGATTTGCTGCCCCCAGACATCAAATGTGGAAAAAGTTATTAATAACAAGATATAAATCAACTTCATAATTAACCGCAACTAATATTTTTTTGATGGTGTTTTATCTATCGCTGATACAAAATACAATAAAGTGTTGATATTTTCCAAAGTATTTTAAAAACCTGTTTGAATATCCTCTTAATACTTACGTATAATAGTTTGAAATCGAGTCATTGAGAGGATTGGTTCTGCTGTAAATAGCTTTGTGCAATAATTAATTTCAAGAGGGTGTAAGTTCCTTGCTGGCGGCTATCTATTTGTCAGCCACCTATTCGAATGTGCGTAGTTTTTTTATTGTTAACTTCTGTATTTCATTTTTCAAGTTTACCTTTTCTTTTAAATGAATTGTTTTAAAACCAAGTTTATTCGCGGCATTAATATTTTCCTGATTGTCATCAATAAACAATGATTCATTCGCTATTAATCCATACCGGGTAAGTAACAATTTATATATTCTTGCATCAGGTTTTACAAGTTTCTCTGTCCCTGAAACTACGATTCCTTCCAATTCTTTAAAAAATGGATAATGATTAAATACTTTAGGAAATGTTTCAGCCGACCAATTTGTGAGTCCAAATAAGCGATATTTATCTTTCAAATCCCCAATTAAAGCCACATTTTCTTCGATTGCTCCTCCAATCATTTTTATCCAGTCAGAATAATAAATTCTAATTTCATTGTCGTATTGAGGAAATTTATTTGCTAACTCTTTAGTTGCTTCATTGAAAGAGCGACCAGCATCAAGTTTGAAATTCCACTCGGGACTGCAAATTTTCTCTAAAAAGAATTCCATCTCAAGTTCATCGTGAAACAAATTACGATACAGATATCTCGGATTCCAATCAATTAGTACACCTCCAAAATCAAATATTATATTTTTAATTTCCATAATCTATTCCGTGATTTCAACCCAATTACCTTCACAATCTTCAATAACACTTTCATAATAACCATCTCCTGTTGTTCTTGGCTCCCCAACTATTTTAGTTCCATCAAAACGTAATTGTTCAGTTAGCTTATCAACTTTCCTCTTGCTGCCGACTGATATTGAAAAATGAGTTAATCCGTAAGAAATGGAATGTTCCCCGCCCAAGTCCTTAATATCAGGTCGTCTCATAATTTCTATTCGGGTTGAAGCTCCTTCGAATGATAAAAAATAGGAAGAAAAGTTCTTTTTGATATTGGTGTATTTTTCGCTACACTTCATTTCAAAATACTTGATATAAAATTCTTTAACTTTTTCTAAATCATGCACCCAAATTGCTAAATGTTCTATTCTCATATTGTTTTAGATTAAAAAATTACAGAACAAAAGTATGGCGTACGAAAATTCAGAAATTGTATATTTTAAACACGTTAAAATAACTTGAAGTTGTAATTGATGATTTTGCTTTCCGTATCGGCCAATTTTATTAATGCCTGGTAATCTGATGGCGTTTGATTTAAGAACATTTTAAATTCGCGAATAAAGTGTGCTTGGTCAAAATATCCCGAATTTACACCTATTTAAGTTAGATTGTCCTTACTGTCAATCAAACTACAAAGTGATTTACGAAATTTTAAAAGTCTCTCAAATTTCTTGGGAGTGATTCCAACTATTTTAGTAAAATTTCGGTTAAGCGTTGTGTAATTTGTTTCTGTTTTTTTGCAATAATTTTCAATAGAATATGTTTCATCATTCCATCTGAATTGTTTGTAAAAGTCCATTACCTGAGAAATTGCAGCATAGGATTTTCCGCAAAATAAATTACTTAGAAAATCGTAAATCTTTTGAATTAATTCTGTGTTAGAATCGCCAACAGAATAATCAGGAATATCTTTCATTTTTTCTCCTTCAAGAGGGTAATTAAGGGAATTATTAATCAGTCTTTTTCCTTGAATTTGAATAAAGGGATATAAACCAAAAGCAAAAAATCTTACTCCGAGCAATTTTGTTCCGGCTGGATAGGTTAAAACTGTATTTTTAATAGAAATTCCTTCTATTTGTGGAGCTTTAATTATTATATTATCCCGTTTATATGTAGAATTATTCAGCGCAAATATCAAGTTAACATATTGATTTGGTGGAATCATTAACTCTACTTCTTTTTCTGTATTCTCTGCAATCCATATTCTTTCAATCAAATCGGGAAATAGTTCAGTTTTATATGTTTCTATGTTGAGCAATTTGGTTTTTTTAATTATACACAACGCTTGTGTGTCCGAAAACACACGTTTATTTCTTTATTATCCTGATTTTACTAAACTACTGATTATATGTGGTTTTTATTCTTTTGTGCATTTACAAACCGATAAAATCGCCTACTAAATTAACAAAATATTTATGAGGAACTTTCAATTTTCAAACAAAAAAACTATGAAAGAATAATTACAATAGCCCTTGAATTCGATAAAAAAGGAAATTGGGATGATGTTGTCAAAAACCCTTTCAGGCTGGGTTGCGCCAACCACCAGAACACTAAATTATACCGATTTAACAATCAAATGTCGCATGCTTTCGTTTTACTCAGCATACTCCTTTGTTGTAGTATCGGCATTAACCATTATAAACTTCGAAATTGCCATGCGGCATTTCAAAGTACAATTGGTATTATTAGCTTAAGTTTATTTATTGAATCGATATTTAGTTGTTCTTTTATCACCTTGTTTTTCAATAATTTTATCTGCCACTGCTACTTTCAAATCTCTACTTGCAGTTGCAGAAGAAATATTTTTAAATGCTCGTAAATAATCTTGTCTTGAGAAAAATTTATTTCCAATAATTTCTTTAAAATGAATTATTCTGTCGTTATTTGTTAAATTAATATTTTGAATTTTTAATAAATCTTCAAGTGCTTCTTTGATAATTTCAAGCATGAATTCAATAAAGGAGGTTGAGCTTCCTTGTTTATCCGATTTTCCCAAAACACGATAATATTCCTGTTGCTTAGCTTTTACAATACTTTCAATCGGGAGAAATTTAAAAATGGAAGAGTGTTCTTTTAAAATCAAAGTTTGCCATAATCTTCCCATTCTTCCATTTCCATCTAAGAATGGATGAATGAATTCAAATTCATAATGAAAAACACAACTTTTAATTAAAATCAAATCATCATCATTTTTAAGATAATCAAAAAGGTCTTTCATTAACGAAAATACCATTTCTCCAGGTGGGGCAATATGCGCTATGTTGCTCCCTTTTACAATCCCAACTGAAGTTGTTCGAAGTTTTCCGGGACTTTCAATTAAATCTTTCATTAAAATTTCATCCGCTTTGTACATTGATTTTAAGTCGAAGACTTTGAGTTTATCAAGTTTATTATAAACGTTAATTGCATTCTTAACTTCTATAATATCTTTCTTGGGAGCTAAAACTCTTTTATTGTTAAACAAATCTGTAATTTGCTCAACCGTTAAAGTATTTCCCTCAATTTCAAGTGAAGACTGAATGGTTTTTATTCTGTTTTTTTTTCTTAATTCGGTTGGTGGTTTATTTAAATGAGCAGCGTTTATTTCTCCAATTTTTTCTGAAATAGAAGCGATTAAATTTAAAATCTTATTTGTTATTTCGTAGGGTGGTTTCATAAACTAAAACATTGATACTATCATATGATAGTATCAAATGTAATCAAATTTGTTTTTGTTGCAAAACCTTTTCAAAAATTTAAATTAGCAAAATCACTAATCGAAATTGTGTTATTTTGCTTAATTACTGCCCCTAAAATTAACTAAATAATTATTCGTAACTTTCAATTTTGAAAAACAAAAAACTATGAAACGACCATGCAGAAGTGCTTCACAAACAAGCATTATAAAAATTATGGGAGTTCCATCGAATACCTTTAAAAACTAAAATTAGAATGAGATGAAAGAAAAACTTCTAAAAGCACTTGAATTGGATAAAAAAGGAGATTGGGATGCTGCACACCAAATTGTACAAAACCTGAATCATCAATGGGCAAATTGGATTCATGCATACCTGCACCGCAAAGAACCTGATTTAAGTAATGCTGCGTACTGGTATCGCAGAGCTGGCAAAAAAATGCCAGAATACAGTTTGGAAAAAGAGTGGAAAGAGATTTATGATTATATAAAAGCCTCGGAAATAAAATTGTGAACAACATTCAATTTTAATAACAATTCACAATTTTTATGTATTCGAAATCCTTTAAATTTGTTTGTTTAAAAAAATCATTCGTATTTTACTTATTCAAATTTTCAGCAACATGAATTACGCAAAAAAGATTTATATTTTTCTAATCACAATTACTATTGTGGTTGTTCTTATTTACGGACAATCAATCATTATTCCATTTATTCTCGCCATACTTTTCTGGTTTCTTATTCGGGTAATAAAAAAATTATTGTCGAAGGTAAAATTTACAAGAAAATGGCCGGTGTGGATTTTAACCCTGATTTCGTCGGTGGTTTTGCTTAGTTTTTTGGTGCTGGCTGTTCAAATGATTTCGAAGAACATTCAACATCTCTCAAATACGCTTCCGGTTTACGAGGCAAATATTGCTAAAATGGCCAACTCAATAAATGAACGATTCGAAATTGACTTGTTTTCGATGATGAGCGATTATGCAAAAGACCTCAATTTTGGCGGAATTTTATCGTCTTTGTTTTCGGCTTTAACAGGTCTTTTTGGAAGCGCGTTTACGGTGCTGCTTTACCTAGTTTTCCTTTTGTTGGAAGAACCTATTTTCCCTAAAAAATTAAAAGCCATGTACCCCAATATAGAAAGATACAATCATATAAATGAGTTGGTTGGAAAAATCGATTACTCCATTGGAAACTATATTTCACTAAAAACGGCAACCAGTTTATTAACCGGGACACTAAGTTATTTTGCCCTTTTATTTATAGGAATTGATGCACCACTTTTCTGGGCATTCCTTATTTTTGTATTAAATTTTATTCCAACAATCGGGTCGTTAATTGCCACCATTTTCCCAACAATATTTGCCATTTTACAATTTGGGGAATTTACTCCCGGATTTTTAGTTCTGGCAATAATTGGTTCCATTCAAATTGTTGTAGGTAATTTTATTGAACCAAAACTAATGGGAAATTCACTAAATATTAGTCCGCTTGTAGTTTTTCTTACGCTGGCAATTTGGGGGGTAATTTGGGGAGTGACTGGAATGCTTCTTAGTGTACCAATAACTGTAATTCTAATCATTATTATGTCTGAATTTCCTGGAACAAAACCCATTGCTATTTTATTGAGCCGGCGTGGAAAATTGAACAAATAAATTTTTAAACTATTTCTAAAAATCTACTTTTGCAAGCAACAACCTTCTATGGATTAATTATTCATCAATAATCAATTTATATTCTCCAGCACTTCAACCAAATGTTTCCAGAATTTTTCTGTGGTTGCAATGTTTAAACGCTCATCGGGAGAATGTGCCCCGCGAATGGTTGGACCAAACGAAACCATATCTAGTTCAGGGTATTTTTCGAGAAAAAGCCCGCACTCTAAACCAGCATGAATGGAACGGACAATTGGTTTTACCCCAAACAGTTTTTCGTAAGAACCGACTGTTGTTTTTAACACCTCCGAATCCGGATTGGGTGCCCAGCCAGGATAACCATCAGAATGAATAACTTCAGCACCAGCTAGTTGAAAAACAGACTCAACTATTTCGGCAGCCATGTATTTTCGACTTTCAATTTCGCTGCGCTGACTGGTTGTAACAAATATTTTATCGCCCTCAATAAATTTCACCGATGCCAGGTTGGTCGATGTTTCCACCATCCCCTCCATTCGGGTACTCATTTCCAGCACACCATGCGGGCAAGCCGACACCGCATTTATCAACTTTTCTTGTGTATTTTTATCAATAACAAAACCTGGCATTTCTGTTTCTTCCAAAACCAATTTTAATCCCGGTTCCGATATTTCGAATTCAAAGCGGATTTCGTTAGAATATTTTTCAAATAGGTCAGAAATGTTTTCTTTTTTACTCTTTGGAATAACAATTATTGCTGAAGCTTCGCGTGCAATTGCATTTCGAAGATTACCGCCGTTAAAATCTGCGAGCCTTAAATTGTTATTCCTGGTTGTACTCCACAAAAACCGGTTTAGTATTTTGTTCGCGTTCCCCCGATTTTTATGAATATCGTCGCCGGAGTGACCACCAAGCAAACCCGAAACCGAAAGTTTCAAGGCTATCGAATTTTCAGGAATATTTTCTTTTTTGTATGAAAAAGAAGCCAGTGTATCAATTCCACCGGCACAACCAATAAATATTTCACCCTCATCTTCAGAGTCGAGGTTCAGCAAAACCGAACCGGATAAGAATCCGGGTTGCAAAGCAAATGCTCCGGTTAACCCGGTCTCTTCATCAACGGTAATTAAACATTCTATTGGTCCGTGTTTTATTTTGCTTGATGTCAAAACTGCCATTTGTGCAGCAATCCCAATTCCACAATCAGCGCCTAACGTAGTTCCCGTAGCTTTTACCCAGTTATCATCAATTATTGGTTCAATTGCATCGTTGTCGAAATCAAACTCTTTATCACTGTTTTTTTCACAAACCATATCCATGTGTGTTTGCAAAATTACAGTAGGCGCACTTTCGTATCCAGACGTTGCCTGCTTTAAAATCAGCACATTCCCGATATCATCGGTTTTGGCAAACAGATTATTTTCCTTGGCAAAGTCAAGTAAAAACTGCCTTATTTTTTCCTCTTTTTTTGAGGGACGCGGAACCTGGCAAATCTGTTCGAAATAATTGAATAGGGGTTGTGGATTGAGATGTTCGAGTATTTTCATATCCGGGCTAATATTGTATATCGCAAAGATGAAAAAATGAATTGAATTCTGAAACCAATTTCTTATAATAGTCATTTTTACGATCAATGAGTCTTTTAATATCACAACGTTATTTCGACAAGAAATTCAATTTTTTTGAAGAAATTTACGAATAACCGCGATAACGTTTATCTTTGTTTGGAAGGCAAATAAACTCTTTTTTGCTTTGAAAAGAATGGAATATAAACGACTAAATAAAGCGATTTCAGAAACCGGTTATTGTTCGCGGCGGGCTGCTGATGCTATTATTTCGGGAGGAAAGGTAAAAGTAAATGGAACGGTTGCTGATTTAGGGGTAAAAGTTACTGCGAGGGATGAAATTAGTGTCGAAGGAATTATCATCACCAAAAAAGTAAAAAATATTTATTTGGCTTTTAACAAACCGGTTGGGATTACATGTACAACAGAATTAGATGTAAAAAGCAACATTATTAGTTTTATCGATTACCCGGAACGTATTTTCCCCGTTGGCCGTTTGGACAAACCCAGCGAGGGACTTATTTTTTTAACCAACGACGGAGATATTGTAAATAAAATTTTGCGATCAAAAAATAATCACGACAAAGATTATGTGGTAACTGTTAATAAAAAAATTACGTCGGAGTTTATAAAAAAAATGGGGAAGGGGGTTCCAATCCTCGATACGGTAACTAAAAAATGTAAGGTTAAAAAAATAAACAGTAACACATTTAATATCGTACTTACCCAAGGTTTAAACCGGCAAATTCGCAGGATGTGCGAATACCTGGGTTACGAAGTAAAAACCTTAAAACGGACACGGATAATGAACATCTCTTTGGGAAATCTGAAGATTGGGAAATACCGTTCGTTTACAGAAATTGAATTACAGGAATTGTTGTTTCTAATTGAAGATTCGAGCAAAACAATGGAAGCTTCTTAGCAACAAACGCTGAATTTTTGAATAGCTTATTTTTTAATAAAACGTCCGGTCCATTTCTGTCTGGTGTTTTGAACTGATAAAAAATACAATCCCGATTCCATATTCGAAAGCTGAATTATATTTCCCGCCATCAGATTTATATATTGATTATGGACACAACTTCCAGACACATTTATTATCTGGATCTGGCAATCTTCATTTTGTATTTCCTGTAAATCGATATTAATATACGTTGTTGCCGGGTTTGGATAAATTTTTAGCTCTTCAACTTTTAATTCGCTTACTTTTTTTGCTGAAGTAAAAACAGGTGTTTCAGGATGATCTGCACCTTCAATGGTAAAAGTTTGATCGTCAACATTTATAGTGATATTGTTTTCGAGGTTAAAATGAATCGGGATAGATTTTGTAAAATTTGTTCCATTGCTTACAACATTCACCTCGTAACTACCCAGAAAACATTCACCAAAATTTGAATTACCCTGCTCGTTTGAAGTTAAATTTTGTGTAATTGTCCACCATTCGTCAAATACCAAATTTTTATACATTTCTCCTTGCAAACGGATTGTCCAGTCTAAATTGTAAATCGCGGCATTTGGTTTCCAATGCCTTCCTTCCCAAAAACCCCAACTTAATATACCTTTTACATGAGGGTGACTAAACAAAACGGTCATAAAATCACGGCTGTAATTTACTTTCAATTCATCGTTGGTTGAATTTATATCAAATTCTGTAATCTTAATTTCTTTGTTGAAAGTTGCAAAGCGATCAAGGATTTCAATCACCTTTGGTATTCCTGTTACTAACTCGGCAAAATGCCCTTGCAAACCAATTCCGTCGATTTCTCCACCCTTTTCATCAATGTATTCAATAATATCGAAGTATCCATTTTGGTGATTTATATCTACACCGCCATTTCCAATAATGCTGTAATCGTTTATGTACCTTTTAACATCCGGGTCAACATCTTTTGTTTTTTTAAACCAGTCAGCCATTATTTCATCGCCGGTAACATCCTGAATAACATGGTTTGTGTAGGGTTCATTTATTACATCCCAGTCGATCAATTTTCCCTTTGTATAACCAGCAGTTTCTTCAATATGATCCAAACTTTCACTCCTTAATCTTGCCGCATTGTTTTTGTACAATTCCATAAACGATGGCAAATAACTCCAACCTGGCCAAATTAAATTATGTCCACGCACATCAATTCCAAACGAATTTAAATTATTAATGGCAGTTAAAATATAACTGTGGCTCGAACGTGTTACCCAGGGTTTCCATTTCAAATCGTTTTCAAAAACTACTTCGTTAAATAACTCATGAACATGGTTTCGATAAGTGGTATTTGTTAAATAAATGTTCCCGTCGATGGCCGAACCAAAACCAAATTTGTGCTTTTTCATTTCTAAAGTTACATTGGCATTTGATACGGGGTTGTTATTTGAATCGACAAGTTTAACTAAAACATTTCCTTTTCTGAATTTTTCGATCCGTTCAATAGCATCTACCCGCCAGGGAGCATCCAACTCCATTCCGGCGTAAGTTATTGCCATTGCAGGAAGTTCGTCGATAGTTTTTGTTTTTTTATAATTTAGAAACTGAATGTTTGCAACTTCGATTGTTTGCACGGCATGTCCAAAAAACAGAGCTGCTTTGTGTTTGTCAAGTGTTAAATTCATTGACGACTTAAAAGCATAAACAAAATGTGTCCATTCGCCGACAACAATAAAAGTATGGCTCAAAGGTTTTTCGTAAGTATCTTTGTGTTCAATTATCGCTGTTAATAAACCATCTCCCGCCTCCGAATTCGATTTTGTTGTCCTTGCCCACAATGAGACTAGACAAACATCGTCAATTTCCAGTGCCATATTTGTTTGAAAAACCACCTGAAAATTCCAGTAATTATCTGGTTGCGAAGTAACATCCACTTTTATTGCTTTAGTAAATTCTGTATGTTCAACATTTACAATATTAACCGTACCCTGGCTACCAATTTGCGAGTAATTGGAAATAGGATCGTTTATCATATTTGTTCCGCCCGGAGGTATTTCGATTGAAAAGGCTGAATATGAAAAGAAAAAAATAAGGTTTATTAGTAGGAAATATTTTTTCATCTGACAAAATTGTTAAAGTGCTTCAAATATAAAAAACCCAAATAACAAATGTGTATCATTCATTATTTTTTGAAAAGAAAAGCTATCTACTTTTTCAGCCAACAGGAAACCACTTAACTCTAAGTTTCCTATATTTGACGATTAGTAATTTAAAAATCAACGTAATATCTTTCATTCATTAAAATCAACTCATAATGAAAAAAATCATAAAAAATTCAATCCTGGTTTTGTCTTCAATTACAGTCTTATTTCTTTCGCTTTGTATGGTTACTTTTAAGAACGAAGAAACCGGAGTAGGAACAAAAGCTCCCAAAAATGCTGAAGTTATTTTTGATGGGTCGCGTAAAATGCTCGATGAAAAATGGACTTATTGGGAAGGTCCCAGGTTTTCTTCTGAGTTACCAATTAAATGGGAAGTTGTTGATGATCCGGTGGACAATGGAACGGTAGTAAATAGTAACGATCCAAATGCTTTGGGCGGGAAATATGGTACAGCAGATATTGTAACTAAAAAAAAGTATCGCGATTTCAGGCTTCATGTCGAATTTCTGGTTGAAAAAGAGGGTGGTAACAGTGGTGTTTATCTTCAAAACCGGTATGAAATTCAGGTTTTAGATGGAGATACTACAAAACATGGAATGGGTGCAGTAATTAATGAAACCGAATCGCCTTATCACGCTTACAAAGGAATTGGGAAATGGAATTCTTACGACATTAAGTTTCGGGCAGCAAGATTTGAAAATGGACAGAGATCTGAAAAAGCATTAGTTACTGTATATTTCAATGGCGAAAAAGTGCATATTGATGTACCAATTAACCAGGTTTGGGGTGGTGCAAATTCTGGCCTTGACGGAGGAAACGATAAAGGAAAAGGAATTTCCGACACTCCGGGTGGCCTAAAATTACAGGCCGAAGGACACGATGTTCTTTACCGGAATGTTTGGATCAGAGAATTAACTTTAGACAATGCTGACACTGATTTTTAAGATTATTTCTATGTAATTTTAAAATTGTTCTTTTTCAATAGTTTATTTCGTGTAATTAGATTTCGTTATTTAACCTGATCCCGCGATGAAGAAAAATTTAATTTTATTTTTTTCTGTTATTCTACTTTTTGTTTCCTGCAACAATAAAAAGCAGGGGGCAATTAATAAAAAGGAAGTAAACAAACATCCCCGGCTAATTTTAAATACCGAAAATATAGATGAAATTAAAAAGCAATCATCAAACTCAAAAAACAATTTGTTCGAACTGGTTTTAAACCAGGCTGATGATTTTTGCCGGATGTCAATCCCCGAATTTAAAGATGCAAATAATTCGCACCGAAAAATCGGAGATGCGATGCCAGCCCTGGGTTTGGCATTTCAAATTACAAAAGATAAAAAATACCCTGTAATTGCTGAAAGTTGGATAAATGCCATGTTGGAAACTGAAACATGGCATGGAAGTCAAAATTTGGGAAGGTCGGCCTGGGTAATGGGTTTAACTTTTATTTACGATTGGATGTACGATGCGCTCAATGAAGACCTTAAATTAAAACTCCGAAACAGGTTAATTGCTGAATCTGAAATCATAATTAACGATGCATCATTTACCCGTGCGCTGAGCAACCATTTGTTAATTGAAACTTCGGCGATTGGAGTTGTTGGATTGGTTTTAGAAGATGGAAACCCTAAAAAAGAAGCATTTTTAGATCAGGCAAATGAATGGACTCAGTACATAATAAATCATGCACCAACTGATGGTTCCTGGGGCGAAGGAGTACAATACTGGCAATACGGAACAGGTTATTTTCTTCGATTTTTGGAAGCTGCTTATACTTCGGGTTATAAAAATTATTTCGAAGAATACGACTGGTTAAAACTGACAGGATATTTTCCCATTTACTTTTCTTTACCCGAAAAACTTACTAAAGTGATTAATTTTAGTGATTGTGGTACAGACAGATATTTACCTGCTTTTCTTCTCTATTTACCTGCAAAAAAATATAGAAATGAATATTTTCAGGATTTTGGTAAAAAGGTTCAGTCTGCCACTTTTCATAAATTTTCTTGGCTCGATTTTTTATTTTTTGATGATTCACTCGCATCCAAAGATTTCACCTCCCTTCCTCATTTTCAGCATTTTAACGATCATGGTTTTGTGACAATGCGAAGTGGCTGGAAAGAGGGATCGACTGTTGTAGGATTCCGGTGCGGTCCAGCTCCCGGCCATCGCAACCAGGCAGATCCCTCGAGAATTGAAAATGTTGGGTTTGGCCCCGGGCATCAACATCCGAACATTAACCACTTTACTGTTTTTTCACAAAACGAATGGCTGATTATCGATCCGGGATATACTTATAAAAAGGAGACTAGGAATCATAATACACTTGTAATAAACGGAAACGGGCAGGCAGGCGCTGGATCAAAATGGCTTGATTACATGGAATTTGAATCGAGGGACCCAAGCCCAAAAATTATCTACACAGAAAACAATAAAGTTTTTGATTACGTTATTGGAGATGTCGGAAATATTTATGTTGACGAAGCTAAAGTCGAGTCTTACAGGAGGCACCTGGTATTTTTAAAGCCAGATGTTGTTGTTGTACTCGATGATGTTAATTTGAAGGAAAGGTCTGCTATCGAAAATTTATTTCAACTAAATGAAATTGCCAAAATAGAAAAAATTAATAAAGCATATAAAGTAAATAAAAACGAAGTTGAGTTTTGGATCCATCCGGTTTTACCCCAAAATCTTGAAACTATTATTCAGGAAAGAAAAGTATTGGGAAACGATGTCAATGGATTACCTGGCCAAAAAGAGGGAATATTAAAAACCATAAATATTAACGTTGAAAATAAAAAAGCAAAATTTATTACTGTAATTAGTATTCTTGATGATAAAAACAATTCTGCACCACATGTAAAATTTCAAAACGACACATTAACAATTCTCAACAACGGAACAAAAAAAGTACTAAAGTTTATGCCCGATGAAATAGAACCCGATAAGCCACTGCTAAATATAATCAACTAAATTATGGTTTTAACATAAATTTCAATCAGCAATTAAATGATGGATTACACTAAAATATTCGTAAAATGAAACACGTAATTACAATAATAATTTTCGGATTGATTTTAACACTGAATAGTTGCAGATCAAATGAACCAGAGATTGTTTGCAAAAAAAGTGTAAAGAAAATAATTATTGATGGTTCGCTCGATGAAGAAGCCTGGGAAAAAGCAGAAACAATTTCCCTTCTTAATAATAAAACCGGAAAACCTGTTGAACAGGATGAATATAAAAGTGAGGTAAAAACATGTTATGATTCCGATTATTTGTACATAGCATTTATTAATGGCGATCAAGATATTTTTACCTCGTTTACAAAAAGGGACGAGTACCTTTGGGAAGATGAAGTTGTTGAGGTTTTTATCGACACCGATGAAGGTCTATCAACTTATATTGAAATTGAGATATCGCCTGCTAATATTCAGTTCGACAGCTATATTACCGATACTGCAAATATTGATTTAATTGAAACACCAAAGTACGATATCGAGGGTTTAAAATCAGCCATTTTTGTTGACGGAACAGTTAATAATAATTCTGACATTGATAAATCATGGACGGTTGAAATTGCCATTCCACTCGAAGAAATTAACATGGCCATAAATAGTGAGTATCCAATAAATTTTTATCGAATCGACCGGGATAGTACGGGCCCCGGTTCTTATGCATGGTCGCCAACTTTTAGGAGGTTTCACAGCCCATCCAACTTCGGTAAAATTAAATTTGAATAAAATGTCATTAAAAAAGTGCAGACGTCTGTAAACAAATCGTCCTTCTCTATACCTTGTGAAGAGAGAAGTGAAAAGAGTTCAGGCAATTTATTATCAGGCAAAAATATAATTATATTGAAATGAAAAATTTAACCAGAAGGGAATTTGCCAATTTATCGGCCACTGTTGTTTCCGGCACTATTTTAACGGGAATAACGGCTTGCAATCCAAATGAAACTAAATTGGATTTAAGAAAAATACCGATAACAAAAAAAGTTATCGATACACATTTGCATGTTGTTCCGGAAACTATCGACAGGTGTTTACAGGTAATGGATGAAAACTTTATCAGATATGGATTGAATATCGGAATCAGGGGAGAAAGTTTTGATAAGTTTATGCCAAAAATATCAAAGCTAAAAAACAGGCTTGGTGCAATGTATGCTTTTGATTGGGACTTGTGGAAGACCGATCTTAAATTCCCGGAAAAAGCACCCGATTTGCTCGAACGGGCAGTCGAAAATGGAGCTTTGGGTTTAAAAAATTTTAAAGACCTTGGCCTGACTGTTACCGACAACAACGGGAAGTTGGTAAAAATTGATGATCCGCGTTTGATGCCAATTTGGGAAAAAGCACAACAACTGAATACGGTAGTGGCGTTTCATACAACCGACCCGGTAGCATTTTTTGAACCCTGGACCCCGGAAAATGAAAGATGGGAAGAGCTGGAATTACATCCCAATTGGTCGTTTGCCGATCGTTCAAAATATCCTGAAAGAAATTCAGTACTTGAGCAACGCAACAATGTTATAAAATCGTTTAAAGAGATAACATTTCATTGTGCCCACGTAGCAAATAATTCGGAAAACTTAAATGTTTTGGACGAATGGATGGATGAAATGCCAAATATTGTTGTGGATTTATCTGCCCGGTTTGGCGAACTAGGAAGACATCCAGCCGCTGATGGTTTCAGGTTTTTCGAAAAACACCAGGAGAGAATAATGTTTGGTACCGACCGAATGTTTTGGAAAGATGGAGAGGTGCAAGGTGCCGGGCCTTCAAAAATATTTACAAAGGAGGAAGACAATAAATTCTACCAATCGCACTGGAGATACCTTCAAACTACCGATAAACAATTTGATCATCCAACTCCAATTCAAGGCAACTGGAAAATTAACGGTATTGGGCTTCCCGAAGAAATCCTGAAAAAAATTTATTGGGACAATGCCTACAAACTTTACAACCTTAAACAATTTGGGGTTCGATAATATTCATAATACCGATTTGACAACTAAATGTCGCAAACTTTCACTTTGTTCAGTCTGCTTCTTTGTTGTATTATCGGCATTAACCACTCATTTAATAATCATAAATGAAAATTTATCAGTGTATAGAGATTTCAGCAGAAGTGATTATAGCATTTAATGAATTGATTCCACAACTTAACGAGGAAAGTAAAACTCCATCTAAAGATTATTTGGATGAAATTATTAATTCAAAAAACTCATACATTTTTTTAGCTGAAGAAGAAAAAATTGTCGGTACTCTAACTTTAATTATAAATCAAATGCCCTCGGGTAAAAAAGCCTGGATTGAAGATGTTGTTGTGAACAGTAAAATGAGAGGCCGGGGTATTGGGGAAAAACTAATAGAATTTGCAGTTGAATTTGCCAAAAAACATGAAATTTCAAAAATTGACTTAAGCTCAAAACCTGAAAGAATTGCAGCAAATAATCTTTATAAAAAACTTGGTTTTAAACAACGGGAAACAAATGTTTATCGGCTAAAATTCTAATAATCTTTGAAAGGCCCTCTTGGCTCTGCCTTGGCCATCTCGGTTTGCCAATTTTTAAATTTCAGCTTTATCTCTTCAAATTTTTCAGATTGAATTGTGGTTAAGTCATTTCGTTCGGAAATATCGGTTGAAAGATCAAAAAATCCCTTTTCATCGATATTATCAACTATTTTCCAGTTTCCTATTCTGGCGGCAAATTTTCCCCGGCTTTCCCAATACATTTCCTGGCGTTCGAGTTTCTCATTTTCTCTTGATAATAAAGGCATTAAATCAAATCCATCAAGAATCACAGAATCATTTTTATCAATTCCGGCTGCAGATAAAATTGTTGGAAATATCTCAAGTGAGCTTACAAAATTTTCTATAATCAGGTTTTCATTTATTTTCCCCGGCCATTTAATTATACATGGCACTCGAATACCTCCCTCAAAATAATTACCTTTTCCACCACGCAAAGGATAATTTGCAACTCCTTTCCCGGTTCCGGCTCCATTATCCGACAAGAAAATCACCAAGGTATTTTCTTCTTTTCCGGCATCTTCAATAACTTTCAAAATATTCCCAATGGCATTATCCATATCCGTTATGGCAGCCAGAGTTCCCTGTCTTTTATAATCACCTTTTTCAAAATATTCAGGATACATATCCAAATATTCCTGCGTGGCTTGTACCGGGTAACGCGGATCTTCTTTATGCTGATTCGACCCGTAATGTGGAGCATTAAATGGAAGATAAAGGAAAAACGGCTTGTCAATATTTTCATTTAGAAACTTCAGTGCTTCCCGTTCGAATAAATCGGTACAGTAAACACCTTTGTCTTTGATTGTTGGTTCGTTGTCATCGTACATTGAAGGAACCCCGTAACGTTCGTGAGTGAAATAATCGATTCCCGTATTAACATGCCCATAATATCGATCGAAACCCTGTTGTAACGGAAGGAATCTTTTCAACTGGCCCAAATCCCATTTGCCAAAACATGCATTTACATAACCGGCATCTTTTAAAACTTCTGAAATCAATACTTCCCGTAAATCTGTCCCTAAAATACGCTCTGGCGAAACACTGTATTCATAAGCTTGATAAAGATAACCGTCGTTTACCCTGTCGTTACGAAACAGTTCGTAGGTGCCATTTCGTTGTGGATATCTTCCGGTTAATAAACTGCTCCGGGAGGGTGTACAAAAACTACATGTAACATAAAAGTTTGTTAATCTTACGCCTTCTTCTGCAAGTTTATCCAATGTTGGTGTTTTAACATCAGTGGCACCAAAACATCCTAAATCGCGGTAACCCTGATCATCGGAAACAATTAAAACAATGTTTGGACGATTTGCATTTTGAGCTAATTTATTATCATTTTGTACTTCCTTATTAGTACAAGCTAACACAATTAGGAACAAAAATAAAATGAAATGTTTCATGTTGTCAATTTAGTTTAAGATGAAGTTAAAGACAATAAAATCATTTATGATTACCGGATTTGGAATTATGAATGATTCAAACAAAATGTCTGATTTGTTTGATTCAAATTATTTTATCCATACCATTTCCGGTTTCGTCCATTCAAATTATTTAAAACGTCAATCGTTATATTTACATCGTTTACTATCTGAAAATCAAACATTCCCACACAAATAAAATCGGCGCCATTTTGAAATGCCCAGTTAAAACCATCTTCGGGTTTTAACGCGCCGGCAGCCAAAACTTTAAATCCCATAACCGGTACCTCTGCATTATTTACAAACTCTGCTGTTTTATCGGGAAATGTGCAAAACATATTGTCGTGATATAAATTGTGGTCCTTTTTTCTACCTCCCATCACCTCAAAAGATGTGCGGTTTTCCATGGGGTGTGCCGACCAGTAATTATCATGGTGCATGGTTTTCATGTAATAATCAGGAATAAGTCCGGCTTCTTTACAAACAAAATGAGTTTCAACTGCGTGAGCTCCAAGCCCGGCTGTAAATCCCTGGCTCCTTATTTTTTCCATCATTTTTTCAATAGCGTCAATTTGCCCGTCACGTACCAAAATATCGGCAGTGTTGCCCTGAATCTGAATAATATCTACCCCAAAGTCGATCGCTTTGTTGATAAATTGAAAATGATCTCTCCCTTCTTTATCGTGTCCCACCTGCGAAATTACCTTTATTTTGCTCCCGGTAACCCTTTTGTATTTTTGCATGGTGTCGTTAGTCGGGAAGCCAATATTTATTGAATTGATACCAGCTTTTTCAGCAAGTATCAATGTTTCAAAAATCTTTCTCTCGGTATTGTAAGCCTTAAATAGCGATGATGCATAAATCAGATCTCGTGCGTGGGCCCAGCCTCCAATGAGATTACCACCCAGAACTAACCGGCTTAATTCATGACCGCCAATTTTCCCTTTTGGAAGTTCGCCTTTTAATTCGCTAATATCGGCACCGCCAATTTGTATGGTGGCACCCGATAAAGTATCAACTCCGTATTTTTGATTTTCACGAAAAGCCCCCCAACCAAAAATACCCAAGGCCGGAATAGTTGCGAGGTTTTTTAAAGCCTCACGCCTTGAATTATCGTTTAACTCCTCTTTATCATTTTCTTGAACAGCTTTCTTTTTCAATGAAAACAGGTTGAATGAATAAAGCCCGTATCCTTTTTCGTTTAAAAATAAAAGTGTTAACAGAGCCAAAGCTTCAATCAGGTTTTTATTTACTATAAACAAATTACCTTCAACCGGGCCCATAATTGAACCTCCAAACGGGGGGTAAGCAAAATAATAGAGCATCAACAGTAAAATACCCGAAACGGAAGAAATCCGAATTGCTAAACCAACAAATAAACCAAGCCCAATTAATATTAATCCGAAAATATTTACCGGATCAACAATATTCATTAATCCTTCGGAATTACCCAACCATTGAAAAAAGGCTGAAAACGGCCCGGATGAATTTGAAAGAAACCCGGCAGCACTCCAGTTTTTAACTAGTAATTTCGAAATTCCCTCGTATAAAAAATGCCAGCCAATAGCAACCCTGAATATGGTAATTAGTACTTTTTTAAATTGCATTTTACAGGTTTTAGGTTTAATTTATTTTTAAGATGCCGTTAAAGATATAAAACTCAATTATTTATTCAATTCTTTTATGACCCTAAAAAATTTAGAATGAAAGTGAAATAAGCATGAAAAAAAGTTTGAGTTATTATAAAACATCAAGTAATTCTAACCTGATTTATTCGTGAGTTTTTCGTTATGAGGATTCAAAATGAACAGAATAAAGGGAAGCAAAGAGCTGAGCCCCGCAGAAAAAGCCTTAGCAATTTTGAGTAACGAGAATCGAGTATTTTCTTTTTCAAAGCAGTTTGATTTCGGAAGGATAAAATTTATGAACAGTTCAGGTTGATTTCATTTATGAAAACACAAATGTTTTTTAGGTATTGACGGCTAATCAATTACGCTATGAAAAGCCAAATATTTCCTAAAACTGCTCTTTCCCAAAAGTGCTGTCCGCTTTTTTACCCGATTTTCCATTCATGTTTAACGAGTACGAAACACCAAATTCCAGAATTGGGCCAAAACGATCGTACTCCACTTCCTGATAGAAAATCTGTGTGCCGGAAACATCAAAAGCGCGTGTATTTAATCCTGTAACATTTGATTTTAAAATATCTAAAACTTTTAATGAAAAGCCCCAGCCTGTTAATTTTGTGGGTGTATAATTTAATGCTGCATTCGACATGTAAAACATTTCGTTTCGCCCTTGCGTGGTAACAGTGGCAGAGCGCATATCAAAATCGAGCGTAAATTTTAATTCCTTTGTGAAAAGCAAATTCATGTTTCCTTTTAAACTCCAATTTGTACTTTGGTTATCCTCTTTAAAACCAAAAACATCGCCTTGCACATTAAAATTATACAACGAGCCACCTACAAAAAACTTGGCAAATTTACCGGCAACCAAATTGGCATTTAATTCTGCACCCAATGCTTTTACATTTCCTGAGTTTGTATAACTGCGAATCAATACTTTTTCCACATCGTAAACCGTATTTACCCTAAAAACAGCATTGTCGGTTCCGCGGTAAAAACCTGTTAAAATTACACTTTGTTTGCCTAATTTTTTATCCAGCGATAATTCAAAATTGGTCAAGTATTCCGGTTTTAGTTCTGGGTCGCCAACTTCGTAAACTTCGTAATGACGGCGATATAAAAACGGTGCCATGCTTTTTGTTGGCGGGCGGTTTATCCGGCGGCTGGCTGCAAAAATCAACGCATCCTTTTCATTTAAATTATATTTTGCGTGAAATGTGGGAAACCAGTCAAGCTGATTTACTTCATAAATTGGTTTTGTAGGCCGTTCAAATATATTCAGGTAATTGGGGTTTTCCATTTCCATCGACTGGTCGGTGTATTCCAAACGAAGTCCGGCTATAAAATTTAACTTGCCAATACTTCCCGAATAATCGATATAACCGGCATAAATTGCTCTCGACAAATCAATACTATTGTTGAATTGCGAATTTGTACCCCACTGGTTGGATGCCACATTTAAAGTGTCATATTTAAATCCACCAGACTGATTTACCAACTGTGGCTGAAAACCAATTCCCAGCAAATTTCCATTGTCAAGTTCTTTTTCGTAATCAATCGAAAAACGATAGCCATTTAAAGGAGTGTCGTCGGTTTCGTTAAAATGACGTTGTAAAACACCAACCTGATCAGCTGCTTTGTTAAAATCAAAATCCTGGTTATTCAGCTCTCTGCTTAATTCAGAATGTTCCAATAACAACGAAAGTTGTAACTGCGATTTGTTATCAAATTTTTGTGTGAAATCAATATTTCCGGTATGAAAAATCCCGTACCGATCGTCAGTGTTTGGATTGTAAACCCAGTGGTTATTTGGCTCAATTCCTGCAATTGGATTTTTACTGACATCGGCAAAAAAGTTGTTGTAAACATAAAATGCCGAGCGACCGTCGTTGCGATTTCCATAAAAATACGATGCTGAAATGGTGCTGTTTTCAGAAAAGCTGTAATCCATCCCGGCATTGGCCGAATAGCTTTTGTACCACTCCGGGCGTTCACCACCGGCAACCATGTGATAGTACGATCCATCAGATTGTAACAAGCGCGCATCACCTGTACGCAAACCATTTACATTTCGTTCGTTGAAATTAAAACCGCCATAAAGTACCAGCTCATTTTTTAAATACATCAGATTAATTCCTCCTCCGTAACGATTATCATTTAAAACGTAATCGCTGTATTTATCGGTTTTATTTCCCCACGGTGCACCGCCCAGCAAACCATTTGCAGAAATCGACAGACCTTCCTGTCCGCTTTTTTTAGTCGAAATATTTATAATCCCACCTTTTCCCTGTGCATCGTAGCGCGCCGTTGGAACTGTAATTACATCGATATTTGCGATTGAATTTGCAGAGATCTGCCCCAGCAAAACCGAAGCTTCCATTTGTGTTGGTTTTCCGTTGAGATAAACCATAAAATCGGAAGTACCACGCACGGAAACTGTTCCGTCGGGATCAACAGAAATTGAAGGTAATTTATTTAAAACATCTACTGCAGTTCCACCCTGAGCAGTTTCGAAATCGCTCGCGCGGTAAGTTTGCCGGTCTATTTTTCGCGAAACCGTACTTGCCATTCCCTGAACTTCAACACCTTCTAATTCCACAACCGAAGGTTCAATACCTACCTCTCCTAAATTAATTGAAGGTTTCTGATTTGAAAGTGTTACCAAATTTAATGTGTCGGGTGTGTAACCAATAAACGAAACCACAATCCGGTATTCACCAAATTCAAGGTTTTCGACTTCAAATCTTCCGTTATCGTTTGAAACCGCACCATTTATTAAATTTTCAAAACCTGCATCGAATATTGAAATTGTAGCAAATGGTATTATATCGTTCGATGAATTGTCAATAATTTTTCCACTTAAGGTTCCTTTTTGTGCGAAAATGTTCACCGAACAAAACAGTAATAATGCGGCAAAAAACCATTTATATTTTTTCATCCTGTAATTTAAAAAATTGAAATTGTTTCAAGATTAGTTTTATAAAAAACAGCCGGCAAAGATAAAAGTTTATCTTTATCGCAATCAATTTTAATTTAACATGAAACGAGCATTTAAAATTTTACAAATGCACGAATCATAATAAGCGAGTTCCATCGAATACCATTAAGAATTTTAAATTACAATGAGATGAAAAAATATTTAATACTCCCATTTTTACTGATTTCGCTTACATTAGTTGCGCAAAACGTTGATTTAGAGAAACTCGATTCTTACATCGAAAAAACAGCTAAAGAATGGGGTATTCCCGGAATGAGTGTTGGAATTGTACAAGATGGCGAGATTGTTTTCAGCAAAGGTTATGGAGTTTTAGAAGTTAGCAAAACTGAAAAACCGGATGGAAACACACTTTACGCAATTGCATCGAATACAAAGGCTTTTACATCTGCAACAATTGCAATGCTGGTGCAGGAAGGCAAACTAAACTGGGAGGACAAAGTTCAAAAGCACCTCCCCTATTTTGAATTATTTAGCCCATTTATTAGCCAGGAAACTACCATCCGCGATTTACTTTGTCACCGCGTTGGACTTGGAACTTTTAGTGGCGATGTAATCTGGTACAAATCTGATTTAACTTCCGAAGAAATAATAAAACGATTGAAATATCTTCCATCCGCTTTTAATTTTCGTGATGGATTTGGTTATTCGAATGTAATGTATATTACTGCAGGCGAAGTTATTAAAACAGTTACCGGAAAAACCTGGGGCGAAAATGTTCAGGACCGAATTCTTGATCCGGTTAATATGGATCGTACAATTTATTCGTTAAAAAAGCTGGAATCGAAAGGAAATTTTGCAACACCACACGCTTTGGAAAATGAAAAAAATATTCCAATTCCGTATGTAAACTGGGAAGAAGTTGCTGCACTTGGCGGAATAATTTCGTCGGTAAACGACATTGGGAAATGGATGATCTTTAATATGAATCACGGAATTATTGGAAACGATACTTTGCTTACATCTTCATCGCGGAATATGATTTGGAAATTACATAATTCCTACACAGTTGACCACACCAAAACGGATGATTTTAATACTCATTTCCGTGGATACGGTTTGGGTTGGGGATTGGCAGATTTTCATGGACGGTTGAGAGTGAGCCACGGCGGAGGTTACGATGGAATGATTTCGTCGGTGAATATGATTCCGGATGAAAAACTGGGAATTGTGGTTTTAACCAACGGAATGAAAGCACCTACAACGGCAGTTACTAATTATGTGTTAAATGCCTTTTTGGGTGAAGAAGAAAAAGATTGGTCGGCAGAAATGCTTGAACGCCGGAATAAAAGTGATGGTGGCGACAAACGAATTTCAGAAAGAAAGGAGAAAAGGGTAACTGGAACACGACCTTCGCTTGAATTGGGAAAATATGCAGGAACCTACAATTCTGATATTTATGGAAAAATTGAAGTAAAGATGGAAAACGATAAACTTCGAATTTATTTTGAACACACGCCCGATCTTTTGGCAACATTAGAGCACTGGCATTATGATGTCTGGAAAATTAACTGGGACAAAACGCACGCCTGGTTTAATTTTGGAACCGTAAAATTTAACACAACCAACAACCTCGAAATTACAGGAATGGATTTCGATGTGCCAAACAACGACATCTTTTTTGAAGAATTAAAACCAAAAAGAGTGAACTAACAAGTTTAAAGTTCCGAGTTTAAAGTTTAATGTTAATAATGCGTCATTCCGAACTTGTTTCGGAATCTGTTGCTAAGAATGGATACTGAAATAAATTCAGCATGACGAACTTGAAACTTGTAACCTGAAACACGAAACTAATTATGTGGAACTGCCCGAAATGTAATCAGAAATTTATACACGTAAACCAAAACCACTCGTGTAACGAACGAACTGTTGATGATTTTTTGCAAGGTAAATCGGAACGTACAATTGAATTATTTCATTATTTTATTGCTGAATATAAAAAACTGGGAGACTTTGTTTTACACCCTGCCAAAAGCCGGATTGCATTTGCAGCAAAAACACGTTTTGGTTACATACACCGATTGGGAAAAGACTTTTTAGATGTGGTTTTGACTTTCGATAAACCATATAAAGATAATTTTTGTTTTTATCGAATTGGCGAAGTTCCGGGCGGCAAAATTTATCAGCATTATTTGCGGGTTCTTTATAAAGAAGACATAAATGATGAGGTTCGGAAGTTTATGAGAATGGCCTTGGAATCAGGAATTTAAATATTCATTAAATTAACAATTCAGACTTCGATTCCGCTAATCAGGAATATCGGGGTTTTTAGGTTCGATCCTTTTTAAAAGTGACTCATTAAATTTTTTCAATTCAGAAATCCCATTTTAAAGTCTTATTATTCTTTATTTAAATTAAATAAGAATAAAAAATCAAACTATTTTGTCACTAATAAAATTAATATCTTTAAAGAAAAACTTACTAATCATGAAAAATTCTGTCATTTTTATTATCGTTCTTCTAATTTCAACATCTTTATTTTCTCAACCTGTTAAAATTAACCCTTACTCAAAAAGCGAAGATTTAAAATCGGGATTAACAATTTCGCAAGACATTTTACAGGCCGATAGTATTATTACTTTTCAATTTATTTCACCAACCGACAGTTTTATAAATAAGAAAGAGTACAATACTTTCGACGAACAAAATCAGATAAACCGGTACGAAAGCTGGACCTGGAATAATAATTCGGAATCATGGCGTAAATATGCCGGAATTCAGCAACAAATAGGTGACACAACAATAATCACTTACAATAATTGGGATGCTGATTCTGGCGTATTTATACCGACAGGAAAAGCAAAATTAATAGAACAGGATCAATATTTTGGATATTATTATTTTTATTATATGCCTAGCAATCAAACTTTTATAGGGCAAAGCAAGAATGAAGAGTGGTTCAACTCAGAGGGTAATGATTCCTTGTATATCGAATACAATTTTAATTCCGGATTAAACCAATGGGACAATAAATCGAAAACAGAATATAAATATGATACGCTTCAAAACTTAACCGAAGAAAACGGATTTGGTTGGAAAGATACCTACTGGGAATTAAACAGGAGAACTGAAAATGGATATGACACATTAGGAAATCTGACATTTACCATTCATTATATGGGTATTTTCGGAATTTTGAATAATTCGACAAGGTATCTTTTTACATTCGATTCGTTAAACAACAGGGTAAACATAAGATTATTTCTTTTTAACAACAACCAGTGGAATAACGAACGAAACACTTCTTATCAGTTTGACGATATGAACAGAAACATACTGATTTTAGAGGAAAAATGGAATGCAAATGACAATGAGTGGAATAATGAAAGAAAGATATTAATGGAATATGAGGATGTTGAAAAAAGTGCAAAAAAAATTACAGCACTTTCTACAAAAAACTCTTTTTTTAATTGGAATTCTACGTCGCAGGAATGGATTCCCGATTATGAATCAACAAATGTTTTAAATGAAATTGGTTTATCAGAAGAGTGGTGGGGCAAATCGTGGGAAACTAACAGTGAAACCTGGAGGAATTTCTACAAATATAGTTACAACTGGAATATTGAAAACAGATTGATGCTGTTGCAGGTGAATAGTACAAAGAACTCTGAAGCTGAAGATTGGAATGCAAATTCAAAAAAATATTACTATTACAACGGAATTAATGTATTTCAAAGTGTCTCAAGCGAGTTGCTGAAAACAGTAGTGCTTTTTCCCAATCCTGCAACCGATTTTGTTAATGTGATGCAACAAACTCCAAAAAATATAAACTTAAAAGTTTTTAATTTATCGGGGCAATTGTTGGTTCAATCCAAATTAAGCGGAACTAACAATCCTGTTAACATTTCATCGTTTAATAAAGGAACTTATATTTTTATAGTTTCTGATGATACAACATCACAATCATTCAAAATAATGAAATTTTAACCGTTATCTTTTGATATTGCATATTGAAAGGAACTCAAAAATCAGAATTCGAAACTTGAAACCCGAAACTAATTTATGTGGACATGCCCAAAATGTAAACGACAATTTAAAAACCGCAATCAGTCTCATTCTTGTGGCGATTTTACTATTAATCAGGTTTTTGAAAAATTTTCTCCAGAAATTTTTGAGCTGTTTAGCATTCTCCATAAAATGGTCAAATCGTTCGGCGATATGAAAATCAGAGCCGTAAAAAACGGGGTAATGTTTTCGGCAAATACAACTTTTCTGGCATTAAAACCACATTCGAAATACTTGTCGGTAGAATTCGCCTGTGGTAAGGCGTACGACGAATTCCCAATTGAAAAGTGCGTACAGATTTCCAAAAATGAGTTTGCGCACATACTCCGAATTGAAAATGAAAATGAAATTGATCAGCAATTTATTGACTGGTTAAAAGAAGCTTATCAATTCAACAAACAGTTTAAAAAGTAGCTTATTAAAACTTTGTTTACCAAGAATTATTGTAATTTTCGCGTCGTTTAGTTCAACATTAAAAAACATGGAAATAAGTCCACGTATAAAATTTCTTATAAAAAGCGGGTTAAGGGGGGTTGCCTGGCTTTTGGTTTTGATGGCTATTTATCTGTTTTTTAAAAAAGTTGTTGTTTCGAATAATCTTGATGCCTGGATTGAGCATTTTTATGCAAGGCCTGAAATAATCTATCTTATATATTTTGCCTCCGAATTTATTTTTGGAATAATACCACCCGAGTTTTTTATGATTTGGGCTTTGCACAAAGGTGGGACATTACATTATTTTTTTAATGTTGGATTTTTTGCGATTGTTTCTTATGCCATGGGCTATTTAACTTTTTTAATCGGTAAATTTCTTTTCAGGCTTGCAACATTTCGATATATCCGGATAAAATACATGAAAAATTTGTGGCCACAGGTTCGAAAATATGGATTGTTCCTGATTATAGTGGCAGCACTCACACCAGTTCCGTGGGCAGCGGTAAGTTTACTTGTCGGTTCTGCTGGTTTTCCGTCCCGAAAATACCTTGTTGTTGCCCTTTTTCGCTTATTGCGGTTTGCAGTTTATGGGTACATTATTTTTCAAACTCACCAGATTTAGAAGCAGGCTTTGATTGATTGATCATCTTTCCTTTTTATTTTATGATTTAATTGAATGTTTTTTAATCAATTAATTCCTCGTGGCTTGCCGCGAGGTTTCCTTATATTCTCCCCTAATTTTAGGGGAGATGTCAGTCGAATGACTGACAGGGGGGTAAAATAATGAAAATTCGGTTTTTCAGCTTTTTTGCTGAAAATAAAGTTGGCGAATTACCCCTTGGCTTGCCACGGGGATAGTCAACTTTAAGAATTTTCTTTATTGTGATTTCTAATACCATTTTGAAGAACAATTGGTATAATTTGTAGGCAGGTAAAATCTAACGCTTTGTATTTTTCTGTTGATTGAGAATTGCAAATCCTTGATTACTATTTTTGAAACATGCCAAATCCACTTTAACTATCTTATTTTTTTGTTAAATACTAATTATTAGAAACATCTACTATATCAGGATTTTCCATAAAAGCATATGTAATAATGTGGCATATTAACATATGAATATCTTCGACATGCCCGTAATGAAGAGAATCAACAACAACTGATTGTTTTGCAATATCATACAACTTTCCTTTTTTCCCTCCCACAAGAGCAATAGAATGTAGGTCGTTTTCATTGGCCCATTCAACTGCCTTAACCAAATTTGGAGAATTTCCACTCACACTTAATGTAAAAACAGTATCTCCGGGTTTGGCTAAATTGGCTAATTGCCTTGAGTAAACATCTTCAAAGGCATAATCGTTACTTATTGCTGTCATCAAACTCACATTCTCGTTTAGAGATATTGCTCTGATTTTTTTTCCGACTGCATCTGCCGCACCTTTGGTAAAATCAGTAACAAAATGAGAGGCATTTGATGCGCTTCCTCCATTTCCAAAAACAAAAATCTGCTTTTCTTCCTTACAGGACTGAACAAATTTTGATATAATTGGCAAGATGATTTCACCCGTAACCACTTTTAATGCTTGATTATACTTTTCAAGGTATTCTGTCAGCCAATTTTCTAATTGATTTTCCATTCCATTATTATTATAATTTCATCATTATACCTTAGCTTTTGACAAGAGAATTGCCCCAATCGGAACAACGTCTTCTTTAAGACGGGCAATCCTGATTTCAGGCAGGTTGTTTTTCATTGAGGACATCAGGTATTGAGGTAGTTTTTTTGAAACAGAATCCGTAACGTATTCACCAATAAGCGACAAACCTCCGCCAATAATTATTATATCAGGATTCAAAATATGAATAACATGCGATAATCCAAAAGCGAGATTATCAAGCATTTCATCAAATATTACCTTTGCTTTAAAGTCTCCGTTTTTAATAGCTTCCAACATACATTTTGAGGGATCGTTACCTTTTATTTTTACCAGGTTCGACAAAATTCCATCTGGCTTATCCTCTATATATTCAATTAATTTTTTATTTAAAGCCCATCCTGAACAACTTGATTCAATAGTATCGCCAGATTTATTTATACGAATATGCCCAAACTCCGATTCACAAAGATATTTCCCATGATAAATTTCCCCGTCAATTATAAAACCTCCACCAACACCACTTCCGAGTGTAATATAAAAAACCCGGTTATAATTTTTTCCACATCCCAATTTGGCCTCCGCCAGTGCCGCTGCATTAGCATCATTATCAACGTAAACCGGAACATTAAACATGTTATTTAACCAACCTTTTATGTTAAAATCATTCCAGCCATCCACATGAAATGAAGTAAAAATCCTTCCACTTTTTATATCAATTGGCCCACCAAAACCAACTCCAATTGATTTAACATCATATTTAGAAATTAATTTAGTAATACTGTTTTCAATTTTCATTCGAAGAATATTTGCCTTTTTTTCTTCGCCAACTGTATCAATAACTCTTTCAAGAATATTTGCCTGGTTATCAGTAACAATTGCCTGAAACTTTGTACCACCAATTTCAATCCCTATATATTTTTCACTCATTTGTGTGTGATGTTATTATCATACTATTTTATCTTGTAATTAAGTTACCAAAAAGCAATATATAATACGGCAAGAATGGTGAAAATCCCGACGGCCCCGATATTAAATACATTTCCTGTGTAAAATAATTTATTATCAATTTCAATTCCTTTTGGGTCATTTTTATCTGACTCGAATAAACTTATACCGATAATAACAATTCCCAAAATCAGAAAAACAACGGCCCACCGGTTCATGAAAGGTAATCCCGGTGCAAGCATCTTGAAACCAAGAGATAAGGGGATTGCTAATATCGAAGCCCAAAGTACTGAATTGGGTGTGGCCCTTTTCCAGAAAAGCCCAAAAATAAAAATTGCAAAAATTGCAGGTGTTGTAAAACCAGTATATTCCTGTATATATTGAAACACCTGGTCGAGGTTCCCCAATAATGGTTTTGCAATAATAACGGCAATAACAATGGCAACAAATCCAGAAATCCGGCCTGTTTGTACAAGTTGATGATCCGAAACTTTTGGGTTAATGAAAGGTTTGTAAATATCCATGGAAAAGATGGTCGCAGTGCTGTTTATCATTGAACTCAGAGATGAAACGATGGCTGCAATCAGAGCTGCAACAGCAGCACCTCTGAATCCGCTGGGAACAAAACTCTGCAATAACCATGGATAGGCTTCATCCGATTTTGCAATATCAGCATTCAGGCTAAAAGCAACTATCCCCGGAACAACCACAATAAAAGGCAATAATATTTTCAGGTACCCGGCAAATAAAAGACCTTTTTGTGCTTCATAAAGGCTCTTTGCGGCTATTGCCTTTTGAGTGATATACTGATTGCAGCCCCAATAGGCAAAATGACCAATCCAAAGCCCACCAATTAAAACGCTTAAACCCGGCAGATCCATCCAGGCATCCTTAATTCCCCCTTTTCCATCTGGAATCATAAGTTGCCCCTTTTTAATAATCATGTGAAATTTTTCCGGCACATCATCAATCAGTATCGTAAGGCCATTGATTATACCTGTTCCATCCGACAAATGGTTCAATGCAAGAACTGTTGTAAGTATGCCTCCACCAATCAAAAACACAACTTGAATAACATCTGTCCAGGCAACAGCCTTCAGTCCACCATAAATAGAGTAAAGTGCCGAAAATGCGGCCAATATTATTATCCCATAAATTAGCTCAATATTAAACACGGTTTGCATAAACAGTGCACCGAGATACAGCACCGAAGTGAGATAAACAAAAACATACAATAATATCCAGAAAACAGCCAGAACAGTCCTTACCCTAACATCAAAGCGCAGCTCAAGAAACTGCGGCATTGTAAAAATATTATTCTTTAAAAAAATCGGTAGAAAATATTTTGCAATTATAATCAGTGCAATCGCGGCTGTCCATTCATAACTGGCCATTGCCAAACCAATTGCATAACCTGACCCCGACACGCCAATGAACTGCTCTGCAGAAATATTAGCTGCAATTAATGAAGCCCCGACAGCCCACCATGGCAACGATTTATCTGCCAAAAAATAATCTTTTGCCGTTTTTTTATAACCTTTTTTTGTTCGCGAAACATATAAGGCTGCTCCCACAACTAACACAGCATATCCAACAAAAACGAATACGTCAATAGTTGAAAATTTCATAATTTAGTATTTCGGGTTTAATTTATAAAACATTACTTTCTATACCATAGATAAACCATAATATAATACCAAATCTTCTGTCATTTTCTTTGATTGTACAAAAGAATTGGCAGAAACAGTTATAAAAGCATCTTCTTATTGTTGAGGCAAATATGATTTTATTCAACTTCAATCATTCACTAATTCCAGTAATTCAATTTTTCTGAAATCAGTATTATGACTTTCAGCCTGGATTGAAATTGAACCTTTTAAAACAATTTTATTTCCATCGGAAGGTAATAGTTTGTCGTAAGACGAGTCGCGTGGATCGAGTTGAGGTTTTTCATAATACATCACTTCTTCTCTCTCAACAAAATGGCGAAAACTCTCACCACCACGTACTTCCACTTCAACAGTTACCCACCCATCGCCATGGTATGTTTTCGATTTGGAAACAATACAATGTTGTTCAATTAATTTTCCATCCATTTCAACATTGGTTCCCGGGGTGCATAAATTCATGGTCGAACGTTCGTCAGTTCCATTTCCACCCAATAATTGTACTTCTACCGAAGTTGGAAAATCCTGATCCAATTCCATCGATTCGGCACTTTGTCCATGCAACATTAATCCATTATTCCGAAATGCCCAGCCGGGACCATTAGCAATTTGTTCGCCAACAAAACGGTATTCAACACGTAATTTATAATGCGCGAATTCACCTTTATAAAACATGTGCCCGAATTTGCCATTCCATTCATCCCAATTTTCATATGAAACCCTCAACAAACCATCCTCAACTTTAAAAGTGTTATTGTAATTATCGCCCAATTCGTGGCCTTTGAATTTAATATCCCAATCGTTTAAATCTTTCCCATTAAATAATTGAATCCAGTTTTCTTCTGCCGATTTTTCATCAGCTTGCTGATTTTTAGGTTTTAAATTACATGCCGAAACCAACAAAATCAAAGTAATTAAAGCAAATTTCGTGGAGAATAGTTTTGTGCGCATTTTTGATTATTTTTTATGAATTAATATTAAATTCTAAGATAAGTAAATATAAAACAAAATCGGGTAATGCTATTTTCAAATTGTATTATTTTCGGGTGATGCGGTTTCCGAACCGCATTTTTAAATGGCGAATCGGAATTCGCCAAACCCTATTCAGTTATCCGATAATTCGATTGGTTAAATCTGAAAAATTGGGGTTATTTATCAAAAAGCACTCGATATGTTTTTGAAAAATCGTATAGACCGAAATAGTTAAGTTTTTTATCGGATGCAGCTATTATAATTTGGTTTTCGTTACTAAAACGCCCCGGCATAAAAGTTTCAATATTGAACTTCTGGAAATTCCTTATTCCAGTTTTGGGAGCTATTTTAAGCTGGATAATTTTAAGCAACGAAAGTCCCGATTTCACTTCAATTCTAGGAATGGTAATAATTGCTTTTTCGTTGGTTGCACTCAATTATGCTAACCGAAAGCAAAATGCAAAAATAGATTAATCCGTTGTGTGAAATAGCGTTTAATGAAAATCTATCCTAAATCCCTGAATGGAAAGGTTGGTTACTTAGCATTCTTCCTTTGTGCGAAGTTAAAAGGTTAAAAAAGCACTAATTATTTATGCTTTTTCATATTTGTTTCGAGTTTTACCCACAGGATTAAATGTAAAAAATATTCCTTAACTTTGATAGACAAATCTGTCTGGTTGTATTTAATTTTAAATGTGTATAGATTGACATTTTACCTGCCAGTCATGAAAATAATACTAAAAACGCTGCTGTTTATTTTGACAGTGATTTTTATAATCCACTGTAAAAAAGAACCTTACCTAAGCGAAGATGTTATTATCCCTGATATTAATATCTCTGATAACAATTTCTTAAATGCCCTGATTGAACAGGGTGTTGATGCAAATGAAGATAGTATCATTAGCTCTCTTGAAGCAAAAGTATTAACTTCTTTGTTTGTACATAATAGAGACATATCGAGTATGGAGGGTATAGAAGCATTTGTAAATTTGGATACCTTGTGGTGTCAGAATAATCGATTAACATGCTTGGATGTTTCTAATATTACTTCATTAAAATATTTGGAGTGCGATGGTAACCAGTTAATAAATCTGGATGTTTCTAATAATACTTCTTTAATAGTTTTTTGTTGCAACGAGAATCAATTATCCAGTCTGGATATTTTTAATAATACTACCTTGAAAATTTTGGATTGCGGCGGGAATCAATTAACTAGTCTGGATGTCTCAATAAATTATGCATTGGAACTTTTGAGCTGCTATAATAATCATTTATCTAACCTGGATGTTTCTAGTAATACTAACTTAAAAATTCTGGATTGCAATTATACTCACTTAACCAGTTTGGATGTTTCAAAAAATTCTGTTTTGGAGCATTTGAGTTGCGGTGGTACCCAATTATCTAATTTAGATGTTTCTAATAATATTGCCCTAAAAGAGTTGATGTGCTTTAGAAACCAATTAACTTACCTGAATATCTCAAAAAATACTGCTTTAATCGAGTGTAGTTGCAACGAGACTCAATTAACCAGTTTAGACGTTTCAAATAATACTTCATTAAAATATTTGTATTGCAATATAAATCACTTAACCAGTTTGGATGTTTCAAAAAATTCTGTCTTGGAGCGTCTGGGATGCAGTAGTAACCAATTAACTATTTTAAATGTTTCGAATAATACTTCTTTAAGATTTTTGAGTTGCATAAGTAACCAATTAACTACTTTGGATATTTCTAATAATCATGCATTAGGATCATTGAGTTGCGGTAGTAACCAATTAACCACTTTAGATATTTCTAATAATAAATTATTATACTGGTTGTACTTAGTGCAAATGCCCTCATTGAACAAAGTTTGTGTCTGGGAAATGCCATTTCCTCCAGCAAGTGTTTTACTAAATACAACCGGCAGTCCAAATATATTTTTTACAACAAGTTGTAATTAGATATTTCAAATCTTGATATTTGGTATAATCTTATCTCCCTTTTTTTAATTTTACTCTGTTTTAATAACAATATTGAATCCAATAAAATTATATTATTTTAATTTTATCGCCTTTAAAACAGCTCCATTAAACTGTGTGGTTTTGCTTGCATCTATACGAATAAAGTACATTCCGGGCAACACCCCACCTAAATTAATTTCTATTTGCGAATTATTACTTGTCGATTCTATGGTTCGTACTTTACTTCCCAACTGATTAAAAACATCGATTTGTAAAACTTCGGTCGATAAAACTTCCGTATTTATTTTAATGGTTATTTTATCATAAAATGGATTAGGATAGATTCCTGCATCAATGTCTAATACATCTATTGTAGCATATGGCGACCCATAAATTTTCTCAGATGCCTTCCAACTCGACCAGAGTGCGTTATCCAGGTTCGGATTGGCAAGCTCCAGCGAATATCCAGCTCCATCAGCATCTACGGGCCACGGAATTGTGTCGGAATAAGCAACAGAATCAACCAATTGATTATATCCATTTTTTAAAATTACTGCTTCCCCACTATTACTTAACTGTTTTTCGTACTGTCCAAAAGCATTGAAATTATATATTTTATTAAAAAGCAAATTGTCATTCGAAAGAACAACACCAGCACCGGGTTGTATAATTTCAGGGTTTGTAAATGTGTAATTAATACCTTCTGTAAATGTAAAACCATCCATATTAATCGAACTCTCTCCAAAATTCATTATCTCAATAAACTCAGGATAATCATCTTCGGGGTGATACATTATTTCGTTAATTGTTAACTTATCGCCATAAATATCATCGAATAAAAATAAATTTTCCGCCAACGCACTCCATTTTTCTCCAGCAGTATAAAATCTTGCTTTTAGCATTGAGCTATTCTCAATTTCAATAGGTTCCGTGTATTTTATTCCTTGAATATCTCCACCCACTTTTCTTGGGTCAGAACCATCAACCGTAAAATAAATATCCCCGTCGTTGGAATTTGGATTTATTAATTTTATAATTTTTTTCGATTCTGTACTTTGTGCATCAATCTCAATTACTGGTGGCATAAAATCCGGAAATAATTTATTCTTACTTCCCCTAAATTGGTCGATAACAATATCTCTGCGTTGTGGAATATATTCTTCCAAAGCCTTATTAACCTCTGGTATCCAAAATTCATTTTTTGTATATGTTGTATCCGATACACTTTCCCGGTAATCTCCCCAACGAGCCGATTCAAGAATTATGGCAACTTCAATTTCATTTTTTCTAAATAAAAAATTCTTTTCAAAATTTTCAGGAGTTAACGCTCCGTCGTTAAAAAGATTTTTATAAACTGCATCGGCAAACATTATTCTATACTCTTCATTCTCTTTTAACATAGTATGAATCTCAGTAGGCGCTCCTTCATCATTCTTTCCCGTATTATCGTAATCTACATTTAAAAAGCGCATAACATGCTCCGAATCCCAAGTATAAAAACGAAATCCTGTTGATGATAATCTATTTCTTCCCGCATAAAAATTATGTCTAGCCCAGTCGTAATTTCCTAAATAGAAATTCAAAATCATATAGTCGATAAATGCAGGCAGATCTACATATTGTTGAAAATCCTCTAAACTTGTATTTGTTGAAAAACCATCCCGGGCACGTTCAAGCATTAACAGATAAAAATCGTTTGTTCCTGAAACTATTTCATCTGGTCCGTGTTTAACAATATCAAAATCTTCTCTTTCGGCATCCAGATATTCAGATAGAAATGCATCATCGGGTCTTTCGTGCAGATTACAAATCCCCCAATACAAGCCATTTAAATATAAATGGAAATACCTTCCATGAACACTTAAACTACCCATTTCGTTGTGCAAATCAGATGTTAATTGATCGCGCAAATACATGGCATGTAGCCTTTGTTTAACATCCGTAGGATGAATCCATGTTGCGTTCAGCATAACGTCCACAACCAAGGTATTTATTGAATTTATTTCTGAATCATGGAAAAGTTTATACCTTAATCGGGTTGGTCCATATATTTCTTTAAACAAAAGGCGCATTGATTGTTTAGGAGATTTCCATCTAACAATACTTGATCCACCCTGATTTTGAACACCACATTCAATTGCAAAATTCTCTTCTGTATTATTAAAAAGAAACTCTGCGGTAACAGGTTTTTCACGAATTACATTTGTATTCGGGTAGCCAACATAAAGCCCTGTTTCATGATTAAACCACTCATCAACATCCATAGTGAGCGACAGAGAGGGAAGTGATTCAAAAGCATTTGTAATTTCATTTGCGTAGTCGGGATGATTAATAACCTCTGGATCCATTTCGTAATCGGCATCAATTATTTTAGCCCCACCCCATAGTTCCGGAAATCCTTGAGGATTAATTCCTTGTTTCGCCGAAACTGCAGGAAATACATAAGTATGAGTATAAACCGCTGAACTTTCGTTTGATGTAATTGCAATTGCTTTTACGACTATTGTTGAATCTATTTGAATACTGCCAGAATAAACAATCCCATTTTCTTCGGAAGGCATTGAACAATCTAACGTATAAAATATGTTTGCAACCGAATTATTGGAAGTTATTCTGAGTTCGAAAGGCTGATTGTATAATTCTCGTTTGTAGCTAAAATTGAGTTGTATTTCATCATCTAAGTTTGAATTTTCTCCTATCGCATTTTCATTTACAACCAAAAAAAACAAAATAAAAATTAGAATAGGGAATTTTAATTGAACCTTAATAAAAGAAACATTACTCATGAGCGGATTAGTTGATTACGAAAAAATAATTGGAATAAAACGTATAAATTTTATTTAAACAAAAATAGAATTCTTTTTTGCTTATTAAAAAGAAAATTAATAATTAAAAAACCAGCTTTCCTTTCGAAAAGCTGGTTTCCCTGGAACTATTTTATTTAATTATTCCTTCAAAACGAGCAACTCTATTTTCCGGAAATCTGTATTATGACTTTCGGCCTGAATTGAAATTGAACCTTTCGAAACAATTTTATTTCCATCGGCTGGTAATAATTTATCGTAAAATGCATCTCGCGGATCCAGTTGAGGTTTTTCGTAATACATTACTTCTTTTCCCTCAACAAAATGGCGAAAACTCTCTCCTCCACGCACTTCAACTTCAACAGTCACCCATTCGTCGCCATGGTATGTTTTCGATTTGGAAACAATACAATGCTGTTCAATAAGCTCACCGTTCATTTCAACATTTGTGCCCGGGGTACATAAATTCATGGTCGAACGTTCATCCGTTCCATTTCCACCCAGTAATTGTACTTCAATAGAAGTTGGAAAATCCTGATCCAATTCCATCGATTCTGCACTTTGACCGTGCAGCATTAATCCATTATTCCGAAATGCCCAGCCGGGTCCTTTGGCTACTTGTTCGCCAACAAAACGGTATTCAACACGTAATTTATAATTCGAGAATTCACCTTTATAAAACATGTGCCCGAATTTACCATTCCACTCATCCCAATTCTCATAAGATACACGCAATAAACCATCCTCAACTTTAAAGGTGTTATTATAATTATCGCCCAATTCGTGGTCTTTGAATTTAATATCCCAATTATTTAAATCTTTCCCATTAAACAATTGAATCCAGTTTTCTTCCGTCGATTTTTCATCAGCTTGCTGAGTTTTAGGTTTTGAGTTACATGCCGAAACCAGTAAGATCAAAGCAATTACTGTAATTTTTGATAAGAATTTTAGAGTACGCATTTTTGTTTATTTTTTATAATTATTGAATTATATTTCTGAGAAAGTAAAGATAAAACAAAATCGGGTGATGCAAATTCCGGTTCGCATTATTTTTTGGGTGATGCGAATTCCGATTCGCATTCCCTTGAGCTTGACTTGCAAGTCTAGCAATCAGGGAGTAGGAAATCCCCTCTCCTAATAGCGAATTGGAATTCGTCACATCCCGGTTTAACCATCCGGTTAATCTTTTTGGTTAAATCACTTGGTCAATTCAAAAAAATATTCTATTTTTGACCAGTTGGTTAAATCACTTGGTTAAACTCTTTAGGGAAATGAATGAATTAAAAAAAGACAATACCGAAGAAAAAATCCTGAATGCAGCACAAACCGTTTTCATAAAAAAAGGATTAGACGGTTCTCGAATGCAGGAAATTGCTGACCATGCCGGAATAAACAAAGCGCTGCTTCATTACTATTTCAGAACAAAACAGAAATTATTTGAGGCTATTTTTAAGAAAGTATTTAAACATGTTTTCCCAAAAATTGAAATGCTTGTTTTATCAGATCTGCCGATAGAAGAAAAATTGGGAACATTTATCGAAAAATACATCGATGTTTTGTTGAAGAATCCTTACCTGCCAGCTTTTATTCTAAAAGAAATGAACCGCGATCCTGTTTTTCTTGCTTCTGTTATGAAAAGCCAGGGTGTTCATCCGGAACATATTTTAAAAATGTTTGAAAAAGAAATGGAAGCCGGCACAATTAGTAAAATGGATCCACGCGATTTGATGGTTAACGTACTTGGTTTTTGCATTTTTCCATTCGCAGCCAAACCGCTACTGAACATCATGTTTTTCGAAAACGACAAAAAAGCTTACAACAACTTTCTTAAAAAAAGAAAAGAAACTGTAAAAAAATTCATTTTAAATTCAATTTTAATACGATGAAAAAACTACTCCTCATTTTGTTTTTGCCAATTCAAATGGTTTTTGGGCAAAACGAAATTTCGCTTGACGAATGTTACGAATGGGCTCGGGAAAATTATCCGAACTTAAAACAGGCAGAAATCTGGCGGGAAATTTCTACGTTGAATCAGGAAAATATTAAAACCAATTTTCTACCGCAGGTTACGTTAAATGCTCAGGCTACTTATCAATCAGATGTGCCCGGAATCGATATTCCAATTCCAAATGTTTCAATTCCTTCCGTTTCAAAAGATCAGTATAAAGCTTATGCAGAATTTAAACAAACCATTTGGGATGGCGGCATTTCAAACATGAATGCAAAACTGGAAAATGCAATATTAAAAAACCATTTGAGCCAGGTTGAAGTTGAAGCCTACAAATTAAACGAACAGGTTTCGCAAGCTTTTTTTACCGCATTAGTTGTACAACAGAAAGTTGCTGTTTTAATTGCTCAAAAAAAGGTTTTAATTGAAAAACTAAAATTTATCGAATCGGGAATAAAAAACGGAGTTATCGAACCATCGGCAGCACTAATTATTAAGGCCGAAATTTTAAATCTTGAACAAAATGAAATACAATTAGATGCCGGTAAAAACAGCGCCGTACAAATGCTATCTTTATTAACAGGGAAACTAATTACCCAGGAATCCAATTTAGTTTACAATAAATCGGTGATAGAAACCAATCTGAAAATAAACCGACCGGAGTTTATGCTTTTTTCAAAACAATCGGGCCAATTAAATACTCAAATTGAATTACTTGATAAAGTCCGAAATCCGAAACTCTTTGGATTTGGTCAGGCAGGTTTCGGAAAACCCGGTTTAAACATGTTAAACGATGAATTCGACGCTTATTATCTGGTTGGTGTTGGAGTTTCGTGGAATGCCTTCGATTGGAAAAACACCGAGCGAAAAAAACAGGTAATAAAACTTCAACAACAAATGATTAATACTCAGGAAGAAACATTCACACAGAATATTCATATCCTGCTTTCACAACAAAAAGAACAAATAAAAAAACTGGAAAAACTGCTGGAGAACGACCAACAAATGATTTCTTTTCGAACAGATATTACAAAAGTAGCTGCCTCAAAACTGGAAAACGAAATAATTACCAGTTCGGATTACATTCAGGAATTACAAGCAGAAACGGTTGCCAAACTCAATTTTGAAATACACAAAATTCAATTGAACGAAGCGGTTGAAAAAAACAAACTAATAAAAGGGAGATAGGAAGTTTTCAGTCGCAGTTTTCAGTCTCAGTTCCAGTCTCAGTTTTCAGTCGCAGACAAGAATGAAAAACGGAAAAGAAATAACTAAAATATATAAAATGAAATACAAATTATTAATTCTAACAATTACCTTCCTGGCTTTTGGATGTAAAAACGATACAGAAGAATCTGATGCTTTTGGGAATTTTGAAGCAGAAACTGTAATTGTTTCTTCTGAATCGGCTGGTAAGATTCTTCAATTAAATGTTGAAAAAGGGCAAAAAATTGAAGCCGAATTCGTGTCTGCACTAATCGACACAATTCAAATTCAATTAAAACTAGTACAAATTGATGCACAAAAAGCTGCAATAAATTCACGCAAACAATCTATTAATTCTCAAATTGCAGTTTTTGAGGAGCAGAAAAAAAACATGCAAACCAACGAAGTCCGCATTCTGAAAATGTTGGTAGACGGTGCAGCAACTCAAAAACAATTGGACGATATTCAGGGACAGATAAAAGTAATCGACAAACAAATTGTTAGTACTAAAACACAATTTACTTCGGTTAACAAAGAATTGGAAGTGTTGGATTCTCAAAAACCGTCGTTGATAGATCAAATTGAACGATGTACTGTAAAATCACCGGCAACAGGAACAATCCTTGAAACATACGCAGAGCAGGGAGAATTAACCGCTCCGGGGAAACCACTTTTTAAAATGGCCAATTTAGATGAACTCACCTTAAAAGTTTATGTAAGCGGGGCACAATTACCAAATGTTAAAATCGGGCAAATCATCGATGTTTTGGTTGATAAATCAGAGAAAGAAAATCAAACACTTTCAGGAAAAATAAACTGGATTTCATCGGAAGCCGAGTTCACGCCTAAAATTATACAAACAAAAGAAGAAAGGGTAAAACTGGTTTATGCAGTTAAAGTATCCGTTAAAAACGATGGTACTTTAAAAATCGGAATGCCGGGGGAGGTTAAATTTTAGTCTCAGTTTACAGTCACAGTCGCAGTGTACAGGTTGTAGTAGTAGTCACAGTGAACAGTCTCAATCACAGAGGACGATTTGACCATAAATTTTAAGAATACTATTCGATTAATCAAATTCATGGTATTAAAATAAAACTCAAATGAAGGAAAAAATAATTTTAAAATTAATAACTGAGGCATTTGAAGAAGCGCACAATAGGAATATCAATGAAAATACTCCGCAAAAAACAAATCGAAAAAGGAGTTCAATATTTATTGAGAATATACATAATAATTTTGTTGAAGAGTTTCAAGAGAAAGAAATTCAAGTTTTTTCAAATGCTTATAAAAATGAAGATTTTAATCGAAGAGAATACCTTTTTGATGTTCTAATAGCAGAAATTGGATATCTCAAACATAAAAATATTCCTTACATAAGAAATTCAAAAATTATTATTGAATCTGAATTTGCCAGAAATATCCGTGAAAGTGCTATTGATTTTAGCAAACTGGTATTGAGCGAAGCTGAAATTAAAATTATGATTCTTCCTCATAGTATAGAAAAAAATCCAAATGAAATGGAGCATTATTTAAATCCTTTGACAGAAGTTGCAGAATGTGTTAATGGTAATTTGTTTGTCATCTTCGTTCCTCACCCTAAAAACTGGCAAAATGAGATTTTAAATGACAAACCTGTACTAACAAAAATGTACAAATTCGAAAAGTCAAATTCAATATGGATTAGGAACCGGGACTGAGACTGAAAACTGAGACTGTAAACTAAAAATATGATTACAATAAAAAACATATCAAAATCATACGATAAAACTGAAGCGATTAAAAACATTTCGCTAGAAATAAATCGGGGTGAATTGTTTGGGTTAATTGGTCCGGATGGCGCTGGCAAAACCACATTAATGCGAATATTAATGACGTTACTCTTACCGGATTCAGGGAAAGCAAAAATGGATGAATTTGATGTAGTGAAAGATTTTAAGGAGATACGCCACATTGTTGGATACATGCCCGGTCGGTTTTCATTGTATCAGGATTTAAGTGTAGAAGAAAACCTCAACTTTTTTGCCACTGTTTTTGGAACAACTGTTGAAGAAAATTACGATCTCATCCGGGATATTTATTACCAGATTGAGCCTTTTAAAAAACGTCGGGCAGGTAAACTTTCAGGTGGTATGAAACAAAAATTGGCGTTATCGTGCGCATTAATTCATAAACCTAAAATTCTGGTGCTCGATGAACCAACAACCGGAGTGGATGCTGTTTCGAGAAAAGAGTTTTGGGAGATGTTGAAAAAATTGCAAAAAAAAGACATCACTATTTTAGTATCAACTCCGTACATGGACGAGGCGATTTTATGTGACCAGGTTGCATTAATGCAAAATGGACGAATCCTAGATGTGGATTCTCCATCGAGAATTACTGAAAAATTTCCAAGGAAAATTATTCAGGCGCGTTCAGAAAATATGTTTCAATTAATTAACGATTTGCGCAATTTTGAAAAGGCTGAAGCAGTTTACGCTTTCGGGCAATTTGTACATTTTACCGGAATTGAAGATGACGTAGAAACTACCGAGTTAGATAATTATCTGGAAAAACTGAATCACAAAAATATTTTGGTTGAAGAAATAAATCCGGGGATTGAAGATGTTTTTATGAACTTAATGGAAAAATAGTAAAAGTGGACAGTCACAGTCGCAGTCGCAGTCGCAGTGTGCAGTTGTAGGAAACAGGTTGAATGGAAGAATTAAACATTAAAATTAGGTTATGGATTTTAAAGAATTAATTGCATATAAAAAAGCGTTTAAACTGGCAATGGATATTTTTATTATCTCAAAACAATTCCCCAAAGAAGAAAAATATTCATTAACAGATCAGATTCGAAGATCTTCCCGTTCAACTTGTGCAAATATTGCTGAATCATACCGAAAACGAAAATACCCAAAACACTTTGTCAGTAAACTTACTGATTCTGATGGAGAAAATAGTGAAACAATAGTTTGGCTGGAATTCTCATTAGCTTGTGAATATATTAATTTAGAAACCTTTAATAAGCTAATTTCTGAAAGCGAGGAGATTGGTAAACTACTAAATTTTATGATTAATAATCCAGACAAATTTGGCTGTAGTACATCCAACTGAAAACTGAGAACTCTGACTGTGACTGTGATTGTGACTGAGACTGAGACTGAGACTGAGACTGAAAACTGAGACTAATTAATATGGAGAAAATAATAACAGTAAAAAATCTCGTAAAAAAATTCGGAAGTTTCACTGCAAACGACAATCTAACATTCGATGTTTTCAAAGGCGAAATATTTGGATTTCTGGGAGCAAATGGTGCTGGAAAAACCACAACTATTAGAATTTTGTGCGGACTTTCCTCTCCTACTTCGGGCGAACTTAAAGTAGCAGGTTTTGATATTTATAAAGAAACCGAAAAAATTAAACAAAACATTGGTTACATGAGCCAGAAATTTTCTTTATACGAAGATTTGACCGTTTCAGAAAACATACAATTGTATGCCGGAATTTACGGCATTTCAGTTAAAAAGAGAAAAGAAAAAGAAGCTGAGCTATTAAAAAAACTGGATCTGGAAAATGCAAAAAATAAATTAATAGGGGGATTGCCACTTGGTTGGAAACAAAAATTAGCTTTTTCAATCGCCATTTTTCACGAACCAAAAATTGTATTTCTGGATGAACCGACTGGTGGGGTTGATCCGGTTACCCGCAGAAAATTTTGGGATTTAATTTACGAAGCTGCAAACAACGGAATTACTGTTTTTGTAACCACGCATTATATGGACGAAGCCGAATATTGTGATCGCGTTTCGATAATGGATGCCGGGAAAATTGAAGCACTCGACACTCCTGCAAAACTAAAAGAGATTTATAATGCAAAAAATATAGACGAAGTATTTTTGAAGATAGCGAGGTAGGAAATTGCTGTGGGCTTGGAGCTTTGAGAATAGAATCTATTTATCGTTAATAATTAAATAAATAATTATGAAAAAGTTTAAAAACTTAAAAATATGGCAAGAAGGAATAAAAATCGTTTTTATTGTTTACAAAATTACTTCTCAATTTCCCAAAGAAGAAAAATATGGTTTAATTTCTCAGATAAGAAGATGCTCAATATCTATTCCTTCCAACATTGCAGAAGGTTACGGTAGAAATTCAGATGCAGAAATGAACCGTTTTTTAAACATTGCACGAGGTTCATCTTATGAATTGGAAACCCAGCTAATTATTTCAACCGAACTGGGATTTATGGACACAAAACAATTAAATAATCTTACAGAACAGTTAGAGAATATTCAAAGGGGAATCACAAATTTTCAAAAGAAACTTAAAAAGTAACAAATTTCACATTACGCAAAGCTCTGGGCTCAAAGCTCACAGCACATTGCCCAAAGCCAATAAAATGACTCAATTACTTTCCTTCATAAAAAAAGAATTCTACCATATTTCTCGCGACCCGCGAACAATGCTGATTTTGTTTGGAATTCCAATCGCTCAACTGTTGATTTTCGGAACCGTTATAAAAAGCGAAATCAACGATATTCATATTGCAATTTACGACCAATCGAAAGATGAAACTACTCAACAAATTACCAATAAATTACTTTCATCGGGGTATTTTATTTTAGATGAAAACCTGAAAAGTTTGGATGAAATTGACGCCATTTTTAAAAGAGGGAAAGTACGCGAAGTTATTGTTTTCGAAAACGACTTTGGCAAAAAACTAATAATAGAAGGAACAGCAGAAATGCAACTAATTGTAGATGCTTCAGATCCAAATACAGCTCGTTTAGCAACTTCATACACAAAGGGAATTGTGAATGATTACATCCAAAAATTGTATCCAAACGTAAAAATGCCAATGCAAATTAAACCCGAAGTTCGAATGTATTACAACGAAGAAATGAAAAGCGCTTACATGTTTGTGCCCGGAACAATGGCACTTATTTTAATGCTAATTTCTACAATGATGACCTCAATCGCTATCACGCGTGAGAAAGAATTGGGAACAATGGAAATTCTATTGGTTTCGCCACTTAAACCTGTGCATATAATTGTTGGGAAAGTGATCCCATATTTTCTGCTTTCTATTGTAAATGCCTTTGTAATAATAATTATTGGAAAGGTTGTTTTTGGCGTACCCATAACCGGAAGTTTTATTTTATTGATGTTAGAAACAATCCTTTTTATTTTAATGGCGCTATGTTTGGGAATACTCATTTCTACCGCTGCCAAAAACCAAATGGTGGCCATGTTTATTTCAATGATAGGACTATTATTACCAACAATTATGATTTCCGGATTTATGTTTCCGATAGAAAATATGCCGGAAGTATTACAGTGGTTCAGTCATATTATGCCGGCAAGGTGGTATATTACAATCATCCGTGGAATTATGCTGAAAGGAATTGGCATAACATTTATTTGGAAAGAGACCTTGATTTTACTTGGAATGACTCTGTTTTTTATTGCTTTGAGTGTGAAGAAGTTTAAAATTAGGTTGGAATAGAATAGCTTTGAGCCCCGAGCTTTTAGCTATTAGCTTCTCAAAAAAAATGAAACTAAATATTAACCTAAAAACTGTGAACCATGAAAAAATTTAAGAATTTAAAAGTTTGGCAAAAAGGAATGGATTTAGTAAAAAATGTTTATAAATCGTCAAAGAATTTCCCAAAAGAAGAATTGTTTGGACTTACCAGTCAAATAAGACGTTCTGCTATTTCTATTCCTTCAAATGTTGCTGAAGGCTCAGGCAGAGGAACAGACAAAGACTTCAAGAGATTTCTGGATATTGCTGTTGGTTCCTCATATGAATTAGAAACTCAAATAATAATTGCAAATGAACTGAAATTTTTGTCAGAAAACGATTTTAACGATTTGAGTTTGAAAGTAAATGAAATTCAAAAAATGATTGCAGGACTTCATAAAAGTTTAAAATAAAAACTAAAAACTAAAAGCTATAAGCTCGCAGCTAAAAGCTAAATTATGCGAACAATACGATACATAATACAAAAAGAATTTCGACAGATTCGAAGGAATAAAACCATACTTCCGATGATTTTTGGTGTTCCACTGATTCAAATGCTTATTCTGGTTTACGCAGCAACTTTCGATATGCAGAAAATTGATATGGTTGTGGTTGACAAAGACCTTTCATCAACATCAAGACAATTGGTTGCGAAGTTTGATGCGATTCCATTCTACAATGTAAAAAATGCTGTTTTCGATGAGAAATTTGCGGAAGAAATGCTTTTAAAAGACGAGGCAGACATAGCATTGATTATTCCTGTTAATATGGAAAGAAACCTGATACGAGACAATGAAGCTCAACTTCAGCTTCTTGTAAATGCTATTGATGGAAATTCGGCGCAACTTGCGTTTTCTTATACTGCAAATATAATTGCCGGGTTCAACAAAAATCTAATTGCTGAATGGAAAGGAACACCGGAATTCGCACCGCCAGCGAAAGTAAATATTTCTGAAAGTTATTGGTACAATTCCGAACTCGATTACAAATGGTACATGGCACCCGGAATATTAGCAATTTTGGTAACATTAGTTGGAATGTTTTTGGCTGGAATGAATCTCGTGCGTGAAAAAGAGATAGGAACGATTGAACAACTTAACGTTACCCCTATAAAAAAGTACCAATTTATTATAGGTAAACTCGTTCCGTTTTGGTTAATCGGATTATTCGATCTGGCATTTGGACTTGTTATTGCAAAGTTATTTTTCAATCTGCCAATGGTTGGAAGCTTATTTCTACTTTTTGGTTTTGCAAGTGTCTATCTAATTGGTGTTTTGGGACTTGGCTTGTTTATTTCAACAGTAAGCGATACACAACAGCAGGTTATGTTCGTTAGTTACTTTTTTTTAATAATTTTTATTCTGATGGGCGGAATTTTTACTCCCGTTGAAAGTATGCCAAACTGGGCACAAGAAGTCAATCGCATTAACCCCATATTTTATTTTATGCGAATAATGCGCATGGTAGTATTAAAAGGTTCTGACTTTTTCGACTTAATTAAAGAATTTATTTCATTGGTGGTTTTGGGAATCACTTTTTTGAGTTTGGCAATTTGGAGATACCGGAAAACTGCGTAAGATTTGTTTCTATTACAAAGTTTTATGTTACTATGGCATTAATTATTTTCTCTTGGATTTATGGTGTATGAAAGTGAAGTTGTTTTTGCCGGTTGGATTTAAAAACAGGATAAAGATAATTTGCAAACGTTGGGTCTAAATCCTGTAATTGAACTTTAGCAAGAAGCAATTAATTTTGAGTTCAGTCCAATAAATAGGAAGCCACAAGATAATGTAGTAATTTCAAGCAGTCTGTTTGTTACGAGGATAGAAAATATTACAGATAATTGGGCGAAGCGGTATAGATGTTTAGGGAGAAAGTTTCAACTACGAAAAATGGGCTAATCAATATTTAAATAATACAAAATGAATAAAACAAAGGTACTGGCAAAAATGATCGACCACTCCATCCTTCATCCAACAATGACAGATGAAGATTTAAAACGTGAGTGTGAAGTTGCGAAAAAATATGATGTAGCATCAGTTTGTGTAAAACCCTATGCGGTTAAGCAAGCGGTTGAAATATTAAAAGGGACTGATGTTTTGGTGGGTTGCGTCATCGGTTTCCCTTCCGGAAACTCAGCTATCGAAGTCAAGGTTTTTGAAACAGAAAATGCTTGTAAAAATGGGGCGGTTGAGATTGATATGGTAATTAATATTGGAAAAACATTACAAGGCGATTGGGATTATATTGAAAAAGAAATTGGTGGGGTAACTAATGCCAGTCATAAGAATGGTGCAATTGTTAAAGTAATTTTTGAAACTGATTATGTTAGTAACAAGGAAGATATTATTAAATTGTGCGGGATTTGTACAAAAGTAGGAGCTAACTATGTAAAAACATCATCAGGTTTTGGATTTGTAAAAGGTGAGGATGGAAAATATTCATACACAGGAGCCACAATTTCAAACCTTGAATTAATGAAAAAAAGCGTCGGCCCAGATGTGAAAGTAAAAGCAGCTGGAGGCGTTCGTTCTTTAGATGGATTAATAGCAGTTCAGGAAGCCGGATGTACACGTTGTGGAGCAACTGCAACTATTTCAATGATGGAAGACGCAATTAAACGATTTGGAAAATAATATAACTTTGGTGAGATAAAGATTATTCATTTCATCATAAAAAATACAATAAACTTTGAATTTTAAACTTTAAACTTTCTTCTCATGTATATTGTCGATTCTTATCCTTTTGCCGTATTACTTTGTATTGTAACAATGATGTGCTGGGGTTCCTGGGCAAATACTCAAAAGCTGGCATCAAAAGAATGGAACTTCCCTTTGTTTTACTGGGACTATACACTTGGTGTAATAATTTTATCGCTGGTGTTTGGCCTAACTCTGGGAAGCAGCGGTGATGCCGGACAAGCATTTATTCCAAATTTGTTAAATGCCGCACCAAAAGCAATACTTTTTGCATTATTGGGAGGAGTAATTTTTAACATTGCAAATTTACTATTGGTAGCTGCCATTGAAATTGCAGGAATGGCAATTGCTTTTCCTATTGGAATTGGTCTGGCACTTGTACTGGGTGTGTTTAATAACTATTTACCAAACCCGGAAGCTTACAATACTTTGTACCTGTTTTTAGGAGTTGGTTTAGTAACACTGGCAATTATTATTAATGCCATAGCTTATAAAGGGGTTTCGCAAGGAAGTAAATCAACAAAAGGAATTGTTTTATCGTTGGTGGCTGGTTTGTTAATGTCTTTTTTCTATCGCTTTGTAGCCGATTCAATGTCCACCGATTTGGTTAATATAACTGCCGGAACTTTCACTCCTTATGCTGCAGTATTTGTATTTTCCATCGGGATATTTATTTCAAATTTTGTGTTTAACTATTATTTTATGAAAAAACCGGTTTCAGGAGATCCTGTAACTTTTAGAATGTACTTTAAACAAGGAACGCCAAAACTTCATATTGTTGGAATACTTGGTGGAATTATCTGGAGTGTAGGAATGATGTTAAGTATTATGGCTGGCGATATTGCCGGTTATGCGATTTCTTACGGACTTGGACAAGGAGCAACTTTAGTGGCTGCTATTTGGGGAGTGTTTGTTTGGAAGGAATTCAAAGATGCACCAAAAGGAACTTCGAAATTACTGGGTTTAATGTTTCTAAGTTTTATTGTTGGATTAGTATTAATTATTCTTGCTAACGGAGCTTAAACGGTAATCATTATGGAAAATAAAATAGTAGTCATTGGCAGTTCGAATGTTGATTTAATAATGAAAATGGATCATCTTCCCGAAAAAGGTGAAACGGTTACTGAAGCTGAATTCTTACAGGTTTATGGAGGAAAAGGAGCAAATCAGGCGGTGGCAGCTGCACGTGCCGGCGGAAATGTTGCATTTGTAAATTGTGTTGGCGAAGACGCTTACACTCCACAAATGATTCAAAATTATAAAAACGATAGGATTGACACACGATTTGTATTTCAGGAAAAAGGTATTGCCAGTGGACATGCTTTGATAATGATTGGTGGTGATGGTGATAACTCTATTTCTGTAGCACCCGGAGCAAATTACAGATTGACACCACAAAAAATTGATGAGGCGCAGCCAATTATTGATGAAGCTGCAATGATAGTTATGCAATACGAAATTCCGGAGGAGACCGTCAAATATGTCATTGATTTGGCTAACAAAAAAAACATTCCGGTGCTTTGGAATGTTGCACCTGCCCGGGCTTTCGATTTTTCTTATATCCCCAAAGTTAATATTTTGGTATTAAACGAACTGGAGGCCGGATTTTTGGCTGAAACACCTGTGGAAAATGAACAGGAAGCTGAAAAGGCCGCGGATATATTATTGGCGAAAGGCGTTGAGAAAGTAATAATTACACTGGGTGCTAAAGGGGCTTTTGTTGTCACAAAAGATGAAAAGGTACGTGTACCTGCATTTAAAGTAAATGCCGTTGACACAACCGCTGCAGGGGATACTTTCTGTGGAAGTTTTGCTGTTGCCCTGGTTGAAGGAAAATCGTTAAAAGAATCTTTACAATTTGCAAGTGCTGCTTCGGCAATTTGTGTAACCAGAATGGGGGCACAACCATCGGCACCTGACAGAAAAGAAATTGAGGCCTTTTTGATTAATGAAGTAAAATAATTTATCGAATAAGTTTGATTTTTTTATTGATCTTCCTTCTCCCTATTTTCTAATCGGTATTCATCTTTCTCTTTACTCTCCCGAATCATGTCCACATTATTATCCATTATTGGCGATTCTTCCAAAGCTTTCCAATCGAAATTTTCATCGAACGGGTCAAGTGCTTTTTGTGGGTCGAAAACCCGTGGGTCTGCTGCAATAGCTTTGTAAGGTTCGTAATTTGGTGTGTTGGTGAAAAAATCGGATAAATCTGTCGCGCCGGCATCGTACTGATTTAAATAGGGCATTCCCAAAATATTCCAGAAAGTTTTAAAAATACTTCCAAAACTATAATGGCCGTGGCTCACGTAATCTTTTTTCACCCAAGGCGAAATAAGCATTAAAATGCTTCGGTGTGCATCAATGTGGTCAACGCCATTTTGCGCATCGTCTTCGGTAATTACAATCAACATATTTTCCCAATAAGGCGTGTGCGACAAGTATTCCACAATCCGCCCAACTGCCAAATCATTGTCGGCCATGTAACTCTCGCGGAAAGGAAATCCAGCTTCTGGTCGCTCACCGGCTCCGTGGTCGTTGGGAATAATTACAGTTATAAAAGCCGGCATGGTATCCTTACCATTCATCCATTTTTCTTCAAATTCTTTTTGAAATTGGTCAATGCGAAACTGGTCGGGAATTGCCATATTATAAGTTGGAAATTGTTTTGAAGTGCGATCCCAAATTGGCTTTGGAAGCGGATAATTTATGTAATGCCTGATTCCTTCATATTTGTACTTTTCATCATAAATTCCCGGTTCAAACATTATACTAAATCCAAAGTTGAAAAAATCGATATTGTTACGTTCCAGATGATCCCACATTGAACCGGCTTCGTTGTAATCTTCAGGATAAATTGCTCCGGCAGCTCCGTTCATCGCAAAAACTCCGGGTGCATTCGAGTTAAAATCAAAGGAACGGTTTCCTCCGTAACTTGCTGCGGTACAGGTTTCCACCCATTCATTAGGATAAGTATTAACCAGCCAGCGATGACCATCGGCAGAAACATCTGCATCAACATAAAAATTATCGCTTATTGCAAAATCGTTTGCAATCTTTAAATGGTTCGACATTATGCTGGCATTTTCAACAGAAGCTGTTCTTTTGGAATTCTGAAATGAAACTCCGGAACCATACCGAGCCAATTCAGCTTCTCCATTACCTTTTTCAACTTGACCAAAAACTTCGTCGTAAGTTCTGTTTTCTTTCGAAATAAAAACAATGTGTTTTATTGGGCTCTCTTTTTCTCCCGGATAAAGTGGAACCGGATTATTTTTACGCCATTCAAATTTCTCGGACGAGGCTTTTTCAAAATTGAAATTGTTGGTAATTACCTGATTGGTATAATTTTTTAATTCTTCATCAGTAGGAATATCCAGAATTTGTACAGAGCCTTTCATTAACGAGCCAATATAACTACCCTCCGGACCTCTTTCGAAATTTACTCCTCCGTTTGGCCCACTTCCAAAACCTTTGGCATTTGCAATAATTAATTTTTTACCATTGTTACTAACTTCAACTTTAGCTGGAAACCACCCAGTTGGAATGTGCCCGATTACTTCAAGTTTTTCAACATCGATTACCGCTACTGCATTTATTCCCGACTCGGCAACATACAACCGTTTATTGTCTGGCGAAAGTGCCAAACCAAAAGGTATTACACCACGAAATTGTTTAACTCGGTCGTCGGGTTTTAGGAAAATGGTATTTACAACGGTATCTTTTTCAATGGAAATTACCGAAATATTATCGTTTGTTCCGTTGCTAACAAAAACGTATTTGTCGGTTGCTACCAATGAATTTGGACTTGCACCGCCAACCGCTGGAATATCTTCTACTTTTGCTCCAACCAAATTTCCGGTTTTGGTTTTTGCAATAACTTTCGGATTCTCAGGATTTTCTAAACTAACCGTAAAAACAGAAAATGCTTCAGGAGAATTCATCTCTCCCAAACCAGGAACTGAAAGACTATCATTTTCAATTCCTTTAATCATTTCCTCGCTGCCATACTCGAAAGCAGGATATTTCAGTGCTTTTTCTCCTACGTTTTTTTCGGTAATCCCGTTTATTAAATTGTATTCAAACATGCCCACATTGGCAACATAAATTTTCTTTTCGTCGGGTGACAAACAAATTCCAAACGGGTATCTTCCAACCGGAACATTGTGTTCTATTTTATTGGTTTCGGTATTTGCGATTACCATTCTAAAACCGATTTGGTCAACTGCATAAAGTTTTTTGCCATCTTCAGAAAGCGTTAAATCGCCAATGTAACCGTGCGAATAATCTACACTGTCGGAAACAAACGAGCAGTCGATAGAATCTTTTTTCTCGCCAGTTAGAATATCAAAAATGTATATTTTATTCGTTTGTCCGCCGGCAACATAAACCACGCTGTTGTCTTTTGAAATGGCAAGTCCCATAAAAACAGATGCCAGAACTCCTTCATCTGTTGAAGGACCGGGTGGCACTTGCTGAACTTCAGGATTCTCAGACAAAATATTTCGGATAATAGTTATAGAAAGCGGACTTGTTCCGGAGTTTGCTGTTATTGCAGTATTCCCATCTGGACTTAAAGTTAAACCAAATGGATGCGGCGCAATAACAATACTTTTACCTGCCGGTGCTACAATTCGTCCGTTGGGAATTATAGTTTCGCCCGTTTTGTCGATTGTTACAAAACGGTCGCCTGCCGGTGCTGTTATAATCCAAGGGTTTATTTCTTTATTTTTAGAACACGAAAAAAGAATTGCGACTCCAAGCAAAAGAAAAATTATTTTGGCTTTCATAAGAATTATTTTTAAGAATTGAAATTTAGTATTTTTTAGTAACAAAGTTGGTGAGATAATTAATAATACCGATTTAACAACCAAATGTCGCATACTTTCGTTTTACTCAGCATACTCCTTTGTTGTAGTATCGGCATTAACCATTATAAACTTCGAAATTGCCATGCGGCATTTCAAAGTACAATTGGTATAAAAACCTAAACCAGATAAACTAGAAAAGATAATTTTCAAAAAACAAATATCAAATAATTTTCAATTTTTTAAATATTCAAATTCTAAATATTCCTAATATGTTTTATGCAATTTGTAATTTGATAATTGTTATTTGTTATTTTCCGCAAAAAAACAAAGCCTTCCCCGTTTTATCGGGGAATATTAGAAATAAGATAATATGGAAGAAATTGATTTCAATTTATTTATTTAACTCAATTTCCCAGCCGTAATCTACATATTCCCAATTAAAGTTGTCTCCTTCAATATTTATTAAAAGATAGCCCTCTTCAGTACCATGATAAGTTCCTCCCCACCAGCTTGCCGATACCGCGCCTGCAGTTATAAATTGAACATCCTTCACTTTTATTTCTTCATACAAATGCATGTGGCCTTGTAAAACTAATTTCAGATTTTTACCTTCGAACATATCCCAGATTTCCTTGAAATTTTTAAAAGTATCGGTATTTGTATATTTCCCATGTAACACAGGATAATAAACAGATAAAAAAGGAACGTGAACAGAAATAATGATTGGAGTTTCAGCATCAACTTTTTCTAGATCTTCTTTCAGCCAAAGTTTTTGTTTTTCATCAACTACCGAATTGCTGGTATTTAGAACAATAAAATGCCATCCTTTATTATCGAAAGAATAATAACTTTCATGTATATAATTTTCAAACATCCCTTCATTATACAGTGGGTTATTTTTTTCACAGCCAAAAAATCGGTCGTGGTTTCCAACTGTTGCGTAATAATCTATATCAGAGTTTGCAATAACATTGGCATATCGTTTATAAAGTTCATGAGCTGTTTTGGCATCTTCTCCCAAAACATCAATATCAACATTGTCGCCACCAGTTAGAATAAAATCTATGTTATGCGTTTTTGCCGATTCGATTGCTTTCTCAATTCCTTGAAAACAGTTATTGTCGCGTTTGTTTAAATGAATATCAGTAAAAAAAGCAAAGCTGAATTTGTTAATTTTCTCTGGATTATCTGGCTGAGCAGCTCCAACAAAACTAATAGTCAAAATGAAGACAAAAATATTAAGGAGATACTTCATTGAATAAATTATTATCTTTTATAAAAAAGTAAAAGGTCCGGAAATTTTCCGAACCTAAATATTACTAATACTATAATGAACTAATTAATCTGTTTAACTGTAAACGGATATTTGTCTGCACCAATGTCATAACCGCTAAAATCCAATTCGAGGTAAAGCTCGTTTGCAATTGCATTGTAGGTTCCGGCAGCACCACTATGAAAAGTCATTTCGTCTCCGTAAGAAACAAACGTAACATCGTTAACCAATGTAACAGACCCGGTAAAAGTGTCAATGTCAATATCGCCAAGTTGAAACTCTAATTCTACAACAGCCGTGGCGTCTGCCCAAAAATCGAATTTAAGTTTTAGTTTTTTACAATCATTCTCTAACTTTTCACCTATACAAAAAGTTGGGCTGTAACTTTCCCATACGCCATCTGTACAAGAAATATTTCCAACCCATCGATCGGCTAAACAACCCACCGGAGGAACATAATAATCCATTATAATCGTCCAGTCTGAAAAATTGCCTGATGGAGCTGTGATCCGATATTTTCGAGGTGTTGAAAAATCACCATAAACACCAAATGTAGGTGAGCCATCCAGTGGTTCAATTATACAACCTGGTTGAAGGTTGCCTTGTGCATACATGCTGCCAAAGTCAACCGATTTATCTTTTATCCAAATTGTATCAATTTTGGTATCATTGTCGATAGCATTTTCTTGTGGGATTTTACCATTTTCATTACCAACAAGTATTTCAATAATCGATGGGTCATCGGGAAGTTCTCCCACATCCCCAAATTCGGGGACACAGCTTGTTGTATAAATTATAACCAGAATAAGTAAACCTTTTAAGTATTTCATTTTTTTGTATTTTTCATTTAAATTATTCCCAACCAAATATCTGGGTGAGATTTGGATTTACCGTTGTATGTGTCTGAGGAATTGGCCGATAGTAATATTTTGGTGCAACAAAATTTCCCCTTTCTTTTACTGACTCAATATATCCCTGGTTATCTCCACTAATATAGAAAGAACCATCGCTGTCTTGTGCACCAACCCGATAATAGATAAGGGTTTCACCAATTGAATTTACTTCTTTGTCGCCTGCTCCTGGAATTGATTCACTTAAATCGAGTAAAACTATATCTTCAACACCATCGCCAGTCATGTCGTATTTCCCCAATCCAGAGAAGTACAATCCACGAGGTTCAGTTTCAAGTATTTTACCAGCTTCCCAGCGCATCAAGTCATCATATCGGTATCCTTCTAATGCCATTTCAATTCTTCGTTCGCGACGAATTTCAAGAATTTCTTTCCATTGTGAATTAGATTTGACATTCGGAAACCTGGCTTCCTGAACCGGGTCAATTACCGGATCCATGTTAAGGTTCGGCATTCCGGCCCGTTCGCGTAATTTGTTAATTGAATTATCCAAATCTCCTTGTGATAATTCACCCAATTCAGCCTTTGCTTCAGCATAAATTAATAGCATTTCAGCAAAACGGATTGAAGGAAAATCTACTCCATTTTGAGTGGTTTGGTCGGTACTGTTAATGAAACCTTTAATTTGGTGGTAGCCTGTAAAATTCTTCTGAAGTTGTTGCTTATAGATTCCCCCGCCTTGCGCATAAGTTCCGGTATTAATTAACTCCCATCCCGGAAAGGCATAGGTTTGCTTAAGCCTTGGATCACGATTTTCAAACTCCTCGACAAACGAATTTGTTTCAGGACTTACTTGAGAAGAATAATAGGAACCATCGCTCATGAGGTAAGCCTGCAATAAATCTTTGGAAGGACTGACTTCATAATTTCCAAACATCCATTCCCACCAACCACTATTTTTTACTTCATCTTCAGAAGAATTTGCGAAAATAATTTCCGGATTTGAAGTTAAATTCTGGCTATTAAAGAGGCTTGAATAATCTGATTGTATATTCCCTGTTGAATAAATACTAAAGCCACCGTTGTCCATTATTTCTTTTGCCGCATCCTTGGCAATTTGTATATATGTGTTTGCAGATGACTGCAACTCCAATTCCGAGTGATATTTCCTGAAAGTTCCTTCGTGTAACGCATGCCGGGCTTTATATGCCAGAACTACCCATTTATTTACAGCACCAACGGGCTGATCTGTTTTTACATTTTGGCTTGCGAATTCGTAATCCTCAAATATCTTTTGAACAACCATGTCTCTCGGATCACGACTTTTAAAGAGGAGTTCTTCGTCGGAAGTCCCAATAACCTGATCGTACCATGGAACATCGGAAAATCGTTTTATCTTTTCCATATAAAAACGGGCACGGAAGAATCTTGCCAAGCCTTCGTAATGCGCAAGAAGATCTTCCGAAATATCAGCATTTCTGAAATTCTCGAGGAAAAGGTTAATATCCCGAAGGGTTTCCCAGCTCCAACCTTCGGTAATAGTTGCTGAAGAAGGATTACTACTAAGCATTATGTTTTTTAATTCGGTACTACCTGTATTTGCTGAATTGTCGGTTGTAAGATAACCGTCGTCGCCGTAGTTGTTTATACCTGCAAAACTGTAAAAATTATAGATGAACATTTTCAAGTCTTCTTCACTTTTGAAGAAGTTTTCAGTTCCGATGGAGGTTTCCGGGAATCTGTCCATATAGTCATCATTACATGCTGAAAACAGAATGATGAGTGTAATGCTAAATATTGAAATTATTTTTTTCATAATTATTTTATTTCTTGTTGATGAAGATTAAAAATCAATGTTTACACCAAATGAATATCGTCTTTGGAATGGATAAGCATAACCATGTCCATCGTCAGTTACTGCTTCCGGATCGAAATAATCACTTACTTCCGACCATTCAGCAATATTTTCTCCACTTACAAAAAATCGAACCCTTTCGATATTAATTTTCTGTGTCAACGTTTTTGGCAGCGTATAACCAACAGTAATGTTTTTTATACGAATGTATGCCGCACTAAGCAAGTAGCCAGTTTGCGGAGTTGCAAGCCCCTTTGAATCGTTTAGTCCCTCTCCCAGGTTTCGGTCGGCTAACCAAGCTTGTAAAACCGGATATTGAGAATCAAGATTAGCATCAGCCAATCCGGCATCGATATATGCCTGCGAGTGTTTTGCCATGTCAACATCGCTGTCGGCAGTAGGTCGGTAAAAATCCATGAGATGTTCGTATCCACCTGCGTATGGTTGCTGGTAAAACCCCCAATATAGATAGTGACGCGGATAGTAATCTTTTTTAGCAATTCCCTGTACAAAAGTTCTTACATCAAAACCATTCCAATCGAAGCTCAGGTTTAATCCATAACGGAAACGGGGTGAAGTGTTGCCAATGATTTGTGCGTCTTTTGGATCATCTACAGTATATCCTTTTTCAATAATTCCGTTTCCATCCTGATCGACATATTTTGGCCATCCAGGAACAATTGATAGTGCCCCCCATGGAATTAATTGTGTTTCGTCGAGTGCCTGAGTTTCTTCTACGGTTTTGTAAAATCCGTCGCTTTCCAAACCCCAAAGTTCACCAAATTCTTGTCCTATATAATATTGGCTAAGGTTTTTATTTGGATTATCGAAGTCGGTTATCCAAGAGCGACTGTCGGATAAAATAAATCTGGTATTGAAATTGAATGATTTGCCTGCCAGATTAAAGTTGTTTTTATAGGTAAGTGAAAGTTCCCAACCATTGGTTTGTAAGTCTGCTGCATTTTCCTTTGGTTCGGCAGCACCCAATACATCAGGAAGATCCCTGCCTATGGTTAGCATATTTTTTGTATTTCGCTGGTAAATGTCGAAAGCTGCAAACAACTTGTCCTTAAATAGTCCAACGTCTGCACCAAAATTTACAGTAGAAACAGTTTCCCATGAATAATTGTCGGAAACAAGTTGGGGAGGAGACACCCTTTGAGGCAATTCTCCATCAACAAGATATTCTGCCTGCGATGGGTTCATTGTTGGGATGTAACCATAATAAACAGGATTACCATTGTCATCATAAACATTTTGGTTACCTAACGACCCGTATGATCCCCTCACCTTAAAGGTACTTACAATGTGTTCTATTGGGCGCATAAAATTTTCCCTGTCAATACGCCAGGCTGCTGATGTAGAAGGGAAGAATCCAAATCGGGTTTCACTAGGAAATTTAGATGTGCCATCGTAACGGCCATTGAATTCAACAATGTACCTTTCGTTAAAAATGTAATTCAGTCGAAAGAATGTTCCTCGAATTGCCCAATCGGTAATCCTTTCGTCAACATAATCTTCCCCAGTTGCCAGCGCAATTGTAGGAAGTGATCCTGAAATAACTCCGTCACGTTGTGCGTTAAACCATTCAGAACGATTGTTTTCCTGGTTAAAACCAACAAGGGCAGTTACCTGGTGTTTGTTGAATGTTTTGCTAAATGTGCTGTAGATATTAAATACATTATAAGTGTCGAATGTTGCACTGCGATAAGCACTGTTTGACCCAATTTCGCGAACATCTTCCGGTCCATAGCCAATTTTATATTTTGAATAGTAATAGCTATAATTACTGTTTCCTTTGCGAATAGTATAATCAGAGTTAACTTTCAGCGCTCCATCAAAAAAGCGTGCTTCGGCAGTAAATGTAGATTGTGTACTATTGTACCTGTTGTCCACATCTCCTCCATCCAATAATCTGGCAGCTTCTTGGCCAACTCCTGTGTTAGCCCATGATCCGTCAGGATTTTTATCATAAGAAGTTGGCGCTAAATTATAAAGATCCCAGATATCAAGATAAGATGGTTCCCTTCTTTCTGTCATTGTCATAAGTGTATTGTTACCAACGGTTAACCACTTAAAAGGTGTAAAATCAACTTTACTTCTTATACTATAACGTTTAAACAGGTCATCTGCAATTTTCAGGGCACCGTTTTCATTATCATAAGAGCCTGACAAATAGTATCGGGTTTTATTGGTTTTTCCATCAATCTGAATATGGTGTTTTTGTGAATAGGTATAATCATCAAGGAAATAATATGTCCAGTCGCGGTTTCCCATATACTCCCAACTTGTTGGATCGTTTGGATTAACACGTACACCTACTGTTCCTTCAGGATTATCTGAACGTTCTTTAGCCCATGCGTAGGTATCATCACTGAAATTTATATTATCCCATGGGGTATTATCGGTTGAAGTTTCCAGGACTCGGTTATAAATATATGGGTCGCTGATTTTATTAGGCAAAAGAGTTGGTTTCGACCACGACATATTATTATTGTAACTCACATGCAAACCTTCTCTTGTTCCTGATTTTGTTGTGATAAGAACAACTCCAAATGCCGCACGGGCTCCATAAATGGCAGCCGACGATGCATCTTTCAGAACAGATATGTCAGACACATCTTCGGGAGTAAGCCTATTTAATTCCCATGTATCGGCAGGAACACCATCAATCAAAATCAAAGGTTCCCCACCATTAATCGAGGTCACACCACGGATATTAATACGTGCAGCCTGCCCCGGTTCGCCACTTACAAAGTCGATGTTCAGGTTTGGTGCAACACCTTGCAAGCCCTGTGCAAGATTTGTAATGGGGCGACTTTCAAGTTCCTTTGAATCTATTGCATCAACCGCACCCGAAAGGTTTACTTTCTTTTGAACTCCGTAGCCCACGATTACAACTTCATCGAGGCCGGTTGTTTCTTCTTCCAAAGATACATTAATGTTGGTTTGCCCGTTAATTGTAATTTCCTGAGTTTTCATTCCGATAAATGAAAATACAAGGATACCGTCAGTCGGTGTAGCGATGTTGTATTCACCATCTTGATTAGTTACTGTACCTGTAGTTGTCCCTTTTATGAGAACTGAGACGCCAGGTATAGGTAGGTTGTCATGTCCTGATTTAACAGTTCCATTCACCCGATTCTCCTGAGCATTTGCAGCAATTACATTCAAAAATATAATTAATACAATGACGATTCGGTAAGTGAATTTTTCAAGGATAATTTTTTGAAATTGGTTTTTATTCATAAGTTAAATTTTAGTTAGTTTTATAATTTGTATTATATCTTAGGAATACTAAAACTACAATTAATACAATTACTTCCCAAATATGTTTTTAATAATAAGCAAAATCGAATAATATATTTTGAATAAAGTTTACTTTTAAAGACTAAATTCATCTGATTTATTTATTTAATTATTCTCAGCATTTTAGCAGGCGATAATTTTTGTGTTAACCTTGAAACAACAATAATGGTAATCAATCCGCTTAACATTGAAACGGTTCTGAATGGAAATAAAACGACTCCATCTTCAATCATTGGATAATTTATTAAAACAGGTATTCCAAGTGTTACATCACCTCCGCCAAACCGGAGAATAAATGCAACTACAAAACCGAAAAACGAACCCCAGGCATTTGCTTTTTTGTCGTAAAAGGCAGTAACCAACTGAGGGAATAAAAGAACATAAACGAAGTCGCTGCACAGAAACCATAAGGCATAAACACTGGTAATTTTTAATGCTAAAAGAGTAGCTGCAATTCCAATAATCCAGATACTTTTTTTAATTACTTTGGTTAGGTTATGATTACTGAGATTTGGTTTGAAAAGCGGGCGATAAATATTCCAACTCGCCATTGATGAAGCAGATAAAATAGAAGAATCAACAGATGACATTACGGCTGCTGCAATTGCCCCAAGTCCAATAGTTGCAACTGCACCTGGGGTGAGGTATCGAACAACATAAGGTAAAATTAATGCAGAATCAGTTGGTGCTGAAGCGGCACCCAAACTTTCCCATGAAGGAACTGCTGAGCCAATTATTCCAATCATAACGGGAGGGATTGCTGCAAGTAAGCAAACAATCCCGGCAATAATTGAAAGTCTTACCGCAGTTTTTTCGTTTTTTGATGCTAAAACGCGCTGGAAATATACTTGCCACGGAATACCTCCAAATATTAAAAGCAATGCAAAATCCCACCAATTGAGATAATAGTTACCCAGAACTTCTCTGGAAGGAAGAAAAGATGCCAAACCACCCATTTTTTGTTGGTATAAATCCCAAACATAATCCCATCCACCAACGGTATTTAAAGCAAAGGGAATAACGATAATTAATCCAATAATTAATAGTGCTAGCTGCACAACATCGGTTAAGGCAACGGCCCAAAGTCCGCCAATTGCTGTGTAAGTAATCGCAATTAGCGATGACAAAATAATTGATGTTTGAATATCTAAGCCCAGAACTGTTGAAAAAGTGGCTCCCAGTGCGGTCAAAATAGCTGCGGTCCAAAATATTTCACCAAGCAAGGCAGGTAAAAAAAGTACGGTTGACATACGTAAGCCAAAACGTTGAGCAAGAGGATCGAGCATGGTTTTAAATTCGAAATGCCTCATTTTCCTTGCAAAAAGGAGACCTCCCAGAATAAGGCTCAATCCATATCCCCAAGGAGCCTGAACCCACATTAATCCATAATTAGTATCATAAGTGTATTCTGCTGTGCCATTAATGTAGCCTCCACCTACCCAGGTTGCGCTCATTGTAAAAACTGCAATCCAGAGTGGTATGTTTCTGCCGGCCAGCATGATGTCGGTTGTTGTTTTGTTTCCTTTGAGACCTGAGGCGTAGGTTCCGAGAAAAAAGATAACCGCATAAAAGAAAATCATAGGAATGAATCCGGGCCAAAATACATCAGCATTGGTAAAGAAATAGATGTACCCGCCTGCTCCGGCAAGTAATATTACAAGTGCTAATGTTGGTTGTAGTTTTTTGAAAAGCGATGGTTCCGAATCCATAAATTATTTTTAGTTTATACTGAAGTCTGGACAATTAGAAATGAGTTAATATTTTAAACTCCTTTCAATTTAAGTTTTTAAATTAATCAGACATTTTCTTCTGCAGGGAGTAGTTCTTTTCCCAGAATTTCATCCGCTGCACGTTCTGCAATCATCATTACCGGAGCATAAATATTACCATTCGTGACACAGGGCATAACCGATGCATCAACAACCCTCAGGTTTTCAACTCCATGCACACGAAGTTGACTATCTACTACAGCCATGTTGTCGTATCCCATTTTACAAGTGCAACTTGGATGATAAGCACTTTCTCCCTCTCGCTCAATCCATTCCAAAACTTCTTCGTCGGTTTGTACAGAGGAGCCTGGAGATAATTCTCTTCCTCTTAATTCGTCCATTGCTTTTGTTTCGATAAGCGACCTGGATTTTTTTATGGCTGCAATCCAGTTTTTTTTCTCATCCGGAGTAGATAAATAATTAAATAAAATACTTGGTGCTTCATAAGGATTGTTAGATTTTATTTTTACATGACCCTTCACATCAGTATTCATTGGTCCAACATGTAACTGGAATCCGTGGCCTTCTGCAGGGGCCGTTCCATCGTAACGAATAGCCAACGGCAAAAAATGAAATTGCAAATCCGGGTATTCTTTTTCCTCATTGCTTTTAATAAATCCTCCAGCCTCAAAATGATTTGTTGCACCCGGCCCTTTTCTTCTAAAAAGCCAATCGAATCCAATTCTTGGTGCTTTCCATGGGTTTAATGATGAGTATTCTGAAATAGGTTTTTTACATGCCCATTGTACATACACTTCTAAATGGTCTTGCAAATTTTCGCCAACACCCGGGAGATGGTGTACTATGTTAATATTTTGTTTTTCCAACTCTTTTTTATTGCCAATACCTGATAATTGAAGCAACTGTGGCGAGTTTATTGCACCTCCACAACAAATAGTTTCCTGTGCATATACTTTTTGAATTTTTCCCTTTCTTTTGAATTCAACACCAATTGCTTTTTTGCCATCAAACAAAATACGATGTACCATAGCTCTGGTAAGTACTGTAAGGTTTTTGCGTTTTTTCACCGGATGAATATAAGCACGGGCAGCATTCATTCGCCTCGACCGATAAATGGCCTGGTCGAATTTACCAAAACCCTCCTGCTGAGCTCCATTTACGTCTTCAGTTAATGGATAGCCAGCTTCCTGCACCGAATCGAAAAATGCCTGAAAAAGTGGATTCTCATTTTTAGGTGTTGTTAGTATTAATGGACCCTTGTCGCCATGGTATTTGTCGGCACCTATTAAACGTGTTTCTAAATGTTTGAAATAAGGAAGACAATGTTTATAATCCCAGCTTTCGAGCCCTTTTATTTTTGACCATTTTTGATAATCCTTTGCATTTCCCCTAATCCAAATCATTCCATTAATTGAGCTGGAACCCCCCAAAACTTTTCCACGTGGCTGCGCAATTTGCCTGTTTTTCATGTTGGGTTCAGGATCGGAGTTGTAAGCCCAATTATAAAATGTGCCATTCAAAAGATAACTTAAAGCAGCTGGCATGTGTATTCTGAAATCGAGTGTATAATCTGGTCGACCCGCTTCCAACACTAAAACATTATTTGAAGGATCAGCACTTAGTCTGTTTGCCAGAACAGATCCTGCAGAACCTCCTCCAACGATAATATATTTGTAACTCATATTTTGTATTTGATTTAATAAGGTGAATCTATTTTGTCCATTTCAACATAAACTGTTTTAAGCTGAGTATATGCATCAATGGTTGCCAGCCCATTCTCTTTTCCAAAACCCGATTGTTTATATGGTCCAAAAGGAATTTCAACTGGTGTAATATTGTAGTTATTTATCCAGCAAATTCCCGCCTCCAATTGGTTGACCATACGATGTCCCCGTTGCAAATCATTTGTGAAAACACCGGCTGCCAAACCATAAATGGTATCGTTGGCTTTTTTAATGGCTTCTTCTTCTGTTTTGAATGTTAACACGGTCATTACCGGGCCAAATATTTCTTCTTTAACAATCCGGGCTTCTTCGTTATCCTCTTCAAAAATGGTAGGTTCAACAAAAAATCCTTCGTTTAATTCAGCTTGTTTGTGCGACTGAAATCGCTTTCCTCCACAATGAAGTTTTGCACCTTCATTTATGCCAATTTCTATATAACCCATTACTTTTTCGAAATGCTCCTGGCTTATTAATGCACCAATCTGAGTTTCCATTTTAGTTGGATCGCCAATAATTAGTTGCTTGGTTTTTTCGATAAGTTTTTCCAGAAATTTATCTTTTATAGATTCAGCAACATATACCCGGGTTCCATTTGAACATAGTTCTCCCTGCGTGTAAAAATTGCCTATCAATGCACCATTAACAGCTTCGTCAATATTTGCATCTTCGCAGATAATTATTGGCGATTTACCGCCCAACTCAAGGGTAACATGTTTAAGAGTGCCGGCTGCTGCAGCCATTACTTTTTTCCCGGTTTCAACCTCGCCTGTTAAAGAAACTTTTTTAATGTCCGGGTGATGTGTTAACATTTTTCCAACTTCCGCCTCTCCTTGAACAACGTTAAAAACACCATTCGGCAATCCCGCTTCTTTGTATATTTCAGCGAGAAAAACTGCCGATTGAGGAGATAGTTCTGCGGGTTTAAAAACCATGCTGTTTCCGCAAGCCAAAGCAGGTCCCGATTTCCAGCAAGCAATTTGGATGGGGTAATTCCATGCTCCAATTCCGGCACAAACTCCCAGTGGTTCCCTCCTTGTGTATGCAAAAGAATTACCAAAATCGTAGTGCTCGCCATGGATTGAAGGGGCAATTCCAGCAAAATATTCTATTGCATCAGCACCCGATAAAACATCTACTTCAATTGCTTCCGAGATTGGTTTTCCGGTGTCCATTACTTCGATGTCCGCCAACTCTTTGTTACGTTCACGCAATAAATCAGCAGCTTTTTTAAGTATTCTTCCCCGCTCAGTCCCCGACATTTTTGACCAAATAGCAAATCCTTCTTTTGCCGATTCAATAGCCTTGTCAACATCATTTACCGATGCAGATTCTATTTCGCCAATAAGTTGATTTGTTGAAGGATTGATATTACGGAATGTTATTCCTGAAGTCGCTTCTTGGCGGATTCCATCGTAAAAGAGATGACTCTTATTTTTTGTCATAATCGAAACTATTTTCGTGTTTTTTGTAATGTAAAAACTCTTTAATAAACATGATATAGTCAATGTTCAAACGAAATTTGACTTGTTTATTTACCTTGTTTTAATTGAAAAAAAAGTCTGAAAGTGACCTTAATTTGGATCAATTTAAAGTTATTCGTAAAGATATAAAAAACCATGGTCTAAGAAAACTTTCAGAGTTATTAAAAGGGATGGAAAAGCTGAAATGAAACCTAATTTTCAATTTGATTTTAATGAATCACACTATCCAAATTGGAGACAATGTGTTAGCTGTCAATACAACTTCAGAGTGAAATAACGAAGCTTACTTGCACTTCTTGTTTTGTATATATTTTATTCTATATTAAAGAAGAAAATTGAAAAAATAATATTAGAAATTGAATAATCAATTCACTCTTTGTATTCAGACAATGCTTTGTAAAAACTAA
>JABGRN010000003.1:74914-151614 GCA_018648265.1 Prolixibacteraceae bacterium
GAAATTGAATAATCAATTCACTCTTTGTATTCAGACAATGCTTTGTAAAAACTAAAACATAGTAGAATAATAACAATTGCAAAAGGTAAACCGGTAAGAATGGATGCGGTTTGCAAGGCTTTTAATCCACCTCCTATTAGTAAAATTGCTGCAACCATTCCTTCCATTGAAGCCCAAAATATTTTTTGCCCTTTTGGAGCATCATGACGTCCTCCGGATGTAAGCGTATCAACAACATAGGAGCCGGAGTCTGAAGATGTTATAAAAAAACTGGCGATAAGTATTATAGTTATAATTGATGCAAAACTTGTTAAAGGGTATTGTTCTAGAAGGTAGAATATAGCAGTTGCAACATTATTGTTTACCGCTTCCGTAATGGCATGATTGCCAATTAATTCCTGATAAATTGCACTACCCCCAAAAACTGTGAGCCACAAAAAAGTAAGCAGGGTAGGAACAAGTAAAACACCAAAAATAAATTCACGAATGGTTCTTCCTTTGGAGATTCGAGCAATAAAAATACCCACAAAAGGAGACCAGGAAATCCACCATGCCCAATAGAAAATAGTCCAGGAACTTTGCCATTCTTCCTGATTGGAAATCCCTTTGTAGGAATTTGTCCAGAAACTCAATTCAAAAAATTCATAAATATAATAACCAATATTTTGAACAAACGATTTGAAAATAAACAAACTAGGGCCTACTATCAGCATAAACAATAAAAGGAGGAGTCCTAATCTCATATTCCACTCGCTTAATACCCTTATTCCTTTATCGAGTCCAAGAACCAACGATAAAGTAGCAAAGATTGTAATAATGAGAATAATTAGAATCTGAACCGTAGTAGAAATTTGAATTTGAAACAGGTAGTTCAAGCCTGCATTTACTTGTTGTGCTCCAAATCCTAAAGAAGTAGCAAGCCCAAATAGCGTTGCAATTACTGAAATTGTATCTATAATATCACCAATTGGCCCATAAATTTTTTCACCTAATAAGGGATAAAAAACAGAACGAATTGTAAGTGGCAATTTTTTGTTGAAAGTAAAAAAAGCAAGAGCAACTCCAACAATGGCATAGAGTGCCCAAGCATGCACACCCCAGTGGAGGAATGTAATTCCCATCGCCGATTTTGCTGCTGCTACATCGCCCCCGTTCTGTTCTAAAAAGGGGTTGCCGTTAAAATGAACTATCGGCTCTGCAACGCTCCAAAAAAGAAGACCAATGCCCATTCCAGCACTAAAAAGCATTGAAAACCATCCAGTTTTTGAAAACTCTGGTTTTGCATCTTTCCCCCCAATCCTTATGTTCCTGTATTTTCCAAAACCCAGAGCGATAGCAAAAAATAACATCCCATTTACTAAAAGGATAAAAAACCAACCAACATGATTTGCAATAAATTTTTGCGTATCATCAAACCATTTTTCCATAGGTTCCCCTACAACTATTGTAACGATTATTAAAACGGCGATAATTAATAATGAAGAAATAAATACAGGGCCATTGGCTTTAATACCAAACAAGGTCTTTTTGTCACTTCGGATTTTTGATTTATGCATATACCGTAATAATACAAAATTATCTGAAGGGCGATGATTTTTTAGAAATAATTTTCGGTTTTCATGATAACTACTCAGGTAGTTCAGCTTTAGATAATATATTAAATGTCAATCAGATATGTATTTCTCGCAAAGAGCGCAAAATTCTTACGCAAAGTACGCAAAGCGCATATTGTGAACCCTTTGCGACTTTAGCGTTCTAATTGTTTTGCGTCCTTTGCGTGGAATAGGATTATCAAATTCTTTTAATTCCATTATGATTAAACTCCCGGAGTTGTTACAAAGAAAAAAGGCAACTACAAATGTAGCAGCTTCAGTCCGTCAAATGATTACAAATTTATTTCTTAATGATTTTATAAGTATTGAATTTATTGTTTTTGGTTTGAATTTTTAGAATGTAAAGCCCGGATTTAAATGTGGTAAAATCAATTTCACATTGATTAGAATTGCATGAGTTTATCTTTTTTATTTGTACTCCTGTGGCAGAGTATAGAAGGATATTTTTAATACCAATCTGAGAAGAAATAGTAATCTTTTCAACTGTCGGATTTGGATAAACCTTCACATTTTCAATTTCAATATTTTCTGCAGAAACAACCAAATCTCCACCATTTTCTGCAAATCGATACGCAAACTGTTGAAAATACTGGTTGGCAATTTCAGCATCATGAATAATCAAAGTATTTTCATCGTTTCGGTCGTTCGCCGAGTTACTCCAGTTATGACTTCCTGTAATAACTTGCGGGTCTGAAGCTGCATAATTTGCATCTACAATTGCTAGTTTATGGTGTAAAGTAGCACTGGCAGAATTATCGAAAATATATTTCCCAAAGGGCAAAGCATTACTTAAAATATCATTTACAGTTAATGAGTTTCCTCCCGAGGCATTTGTCAATACATGTACCTCCACACCTCGTTCGTAAGCATCTTTTATTGAGTAGGCCAAATCGGAACGTGTTATCAACATGGTTTCAATATTCAAATCGTTGTCTGACGTATTAATTGCATTTATAATTTGTTGGTTGGTTCCGTCGGATGGACTGAAATACAATTGAACGCGATTCCCACCAATAATAAATTCGTGAGGGGTGTTGTTGGTTTTGGCAGCGCCAAATTTTGAAGTATTTTCGTTTGGTTGGTCACCTGCACTTCCCCACATTTCTTCAAATTCGATTTGATATGCCTTTGCAAGCGATTGGTCTTGAATAAAAATCATATTATTCGCATCACTATTTATTTGGCCCTCGGTTAAATTTGTTGAACCAGACCAAACCCATGGTTTTGATGCATCAATGGAATTGGCATCGAAACTGACGAATTTGTTGTGCATCAATCCTGTTTCCGAGTTGTCGGGACTTACCAATACCGGAATTTCAGGCAGCAAATTATCAGCACCCAAATGAGCAGTTGAACCGCAGGTAATAAATCGAATTTTTACTCCCCGGTTATGAGCCTCGATTAGGGCCTGGCTCATGTTGCTTAATCCTGAATTATTGATATTGTAAATGCAAAAATCGATGGTCGCTTCTGCCCGGTTTATGTATGCCATTAGAGTGTCCTCCAAAGCATTGTCGATGTTCATCGCTTCTGTTCCGGTTGAAAGGGAATTTTGTACAGGGGTATTAAAATAAGCTTTTATTTCTCCCGATGAATTCGATTCGGTGGCAAAAACCCCAATCGAAGAAAATGTAGTGTCGGTATTTAAAACTGAAAATGCTTTTGCATAAATTATTGTAGCAGCTTCAAGTCCGGAAAAATTAACGTCATGAAAATATCTATCGTTTACTAAAGTAGAATTCCCGGTTATAAAATTTGTCCACGACGATTGGTTGCTGGTAAATCCGAAAATTACTTCAGAACTTGCTTCCACATCGGTTTCCCACGAAAGTATAAAGCCTTCTTTTGAAATATTATTGATTTCAACGGGCGACGTGAAATTCACCAGATTCCCTGAAATAAAATCTTCCATAGTCCGGGGTAGTAGTTGATATCCGGATCGCGTGTCGTTCTGGTAATAAGAATATTGCGAACAAATTGCAACAATGTTAATTTTTCCGGTTGGAATTACCTGACCAACAATCGGTGAACTGTTGTTTGTCCTGAAAACCCCTTTTTCCTGACCATTGGTGAAATTGTAGTTTTTATTGCCATCGAATGTGCCAATGGCATTTTCAATTTCAACATTATTTATTTGAATTAATTGTCCTTCAAAATCTTCGTCGATTCGATCGATGGTCATAATTTTAGGGTTTGGTAATTTATTCCCTGAGGAGACAATTGTAACACTTTCAATTGGATCTATTTCCAGAAGATTGTTATAATCTTTTAAAGTTCCTGAAATTAAAATTGAGTCGCCTCTTTTTACATTGGCTAACTTAGAGCCGTACGCAGCTAAACCGGCTGTTCCATCCTGAAAATATCTAATTAATCCCAATTCATCACCATTGGTAACAATTCCGGAAACTGTTACATCTTGTCCAACCGAGTTTCTAACATCAGCAATATTCTGTTGAGCGAAAAGTTGAATAGCACTAAAAAATGCCAGAAAAGTAAATAGTAATTTCAAAACATTGGTTTTTAAATTTGGGAGGTGAAAGTAAGAAAAAATAGCAGATAAATTTTTATCGTGAAAATGAAAATAATTGTTTTTCAAACTGTGTTAATTTGCTGAAACGATTAGTTTCTTGACAACAGTTTTGTTTTCAGATGTTTTAACCTGAATAAGGTAAATCCCGTTTGGAATGTTTTCGAGCCGAATTAGATGCTTGTTTACCCCAAAATCAAATGTTTTCAGAAGTATTTCTTTTCCGGCAATGTTTGTTAGCCTTATTTCGATAAGCTCCTGGTTAATCGTTTCGATGGTAACTTTTTGGTTTTTAACGGGATTGGGATAAAGCTTTACTTCTGGTTGTATTTGTTCAGTTTTAAAATCTGAATCCCAGGCGTTTGAATTACCAGTTGAATTATTCGAAAAACCAGAGATGTAAAAAGTAAAAAAGGAAATAATCAGAATAAATTTTTTCATGGCTTTAAAATTTTCTTCTTCGGTGATTGCAAATAACATGCCTATTTTTTATCCTTAAATTTTATTTGTGGGTTGCAATAAAATATTTTGTTCAATTTGGATCTATTCAGGGATAAAAAAATGCTTGTCAGTAAACCTTTGATGTTGGGAAAATATATTTTTAACTGCTATGAGCAATTTCAAAATACAATTAGTTAAATCAATATTAATTGAAGATAGAAAAAACGATATCACGGCAAACAAAAATGCAGCGACCGAAAAGAATTCTTAAATTCAGGATCTTTTTATCGAAATAAAATTTTATGTAATAATTTTTATTTTGAATACGAATTTCGAGTAATTTTGAGATTTATATTTAAACAGGGAACAAAACCTTAGGAATTTAACATTAGTAGATTAAAGTGCAGCATTTTACAAAGTCAGAAATAAGTTATATCGAAGACCGTTACGAAGATTTCCTGAAAGTGATCCAGGATAAATTTGATGAAGAACGGATGGCACGGATTGACAAAGCTTTTCGGTTTGCCAACGCTGCACACGACGGCATTAAGCGAAAATCGGGAGAACCCTATATTATTCATCCAATTGCCGTTGCTAAAATTGTAGCTCAGAAACTAGGGCTTGGTGCTACAACAATTGTTGCCTCCCTTTTGCACGATGTAGTTGAAGATACAGAATACCGGATTACCGATATTGAAAATATGTTCGATTCAAAAGTTGCAAACATTGTTGATGGTTTAACAAAATTATCGGGCGATTTTGATTTGAGTCAGGCACTCACCCTAAAAAAAATATTGATGACCCTTTCAGACGATGTCAGGGTTATATTGATAAAAATTGCCGATCGCCTTCACAATATGCAAACACTCGATTCGATGTTGCCCCAAAAAAAGCTAAAAATCGCGGGCGAAACTTTGTTTCTTTATGCACCTCTTGCACACCGGCTGGGCTTGTATGCAATAAAAAGCGAGCTTGAAGAACTCAGCTTCAAATATAAACATCCCGAGGAATATAATCGGATAATCTATCAATTGCACAACCAGGAAGAAAAGAGGAATTACCTTGTTGAAGAATTTATAAAACCCATTAAAGATAGGTTGAAAACAGAGAATATTTATTGCAATGTAACCCATCGCTTAAAATCGACTTATTCTATTTGGGAAAAAATGCAGAAAAAAGGGGTAACCTTCGATGAAATTTATGATTTGCAAGCCATCAGAATAATAATTAAAGCAAAACCTGACATTTCGGAAAAACGCCAGTGTTTTGATGTTATGTCGATAGTAACCGATGTTTACAAACCCAAACCTGATAGGATAAGAGACTGGATTACGGTACCAAAAGCGAACGGTTACGAATCGCTGCATGTTACTGTAATGGGGCCACAGGGGAAGTGGGTGGAAATTCAAATCCGTACCGAGCGGATGGACGAAGTTGCCGAGCATGGTTTTGCTGCACATTATCGTTACAAAGACATTAGTAATTATGAAAACGAACTGGACACCTGGATTGAACGAATCAGAGAACAATTAAGAAACCCTGATATTGATGCTTTTGAATTTCTTGATGATTTTAAACTGAATTTGTTTGCCACCGAAATACATGTTTTTACGCCAAAAGGAGAAATGATCTCGTTACCACAAGGATCTACAGTTGCAGATTTTGCTTATGAAATACACACCGACCTTGGCAATAAATGTATTGGCGCAAAAATAAATTTAAAATTGGTTTCAATAAGCCATATTCTACAAAATGGTGATCAGATAGAAATCCTTAGTTCTGAAAGCCAGGTCCCAAAACTGGAATGGCTCAAATTTGTAAGTTCGGCAAAAGCACGAACTAAAATAAAAGATTCATTTAAACTAGAAAAAAGTGAGCACATTGAAAAAGGTAAAATCGCGGTTGAAGAGGCAATAAAAAATGCAAAGGCACCTTTAACTGCAAATAACCTAAAAAAAATAATTGCTCATTTTAATCTTAATAATAAAGAGCAATTGTACTCCGATATTGGGACTGGTTTTTTGGAATTGGGAAATATTAACGATATCCTGGGAAAAAAAGCAGAAAATAAACTTATTAAATATTGGAATATTACTTTTAGTAGAAAAAAGAAAGGAGAGCACGGGGAAATAGAAACTGAAGAAGAAGCCACCGGAAAAAAAATAGATAAACGAAAAACTTTCGTGTTAAAAGAAGCACAAGACAATATAACTTTCTCTTTGGCAAAATGTTGCAACCCCATCCCTGGCGAAAAAGTAATAGGTTATTTAAGTACCGACGACCATGTTATCATTCATAAAACAGAATGTAACAAAGTTGCCAAATTATTGTCGAGCCAGGGGGAAAGGATAATAACCGCAGAATGGACAAAGTTTAAAAAACATGCTTATTTAAGGCGATTACGCCTGGAAGGTTTCGATAGGCTTGGGATAGTAAACGAAGTTACCAATATTATTTCGAAGGTACATACTATAAATATGCGTTCAGTAAAATTCGATACCCACGACGGCATTTTCGAAGGCGACCTGTTTCTTTATGTCCATAATGCTGAAGATTTAGATAACCTGGTTATCCAATTAGAGAAGATAAAAGGTATTGACAGCATTTCAAGAGTTGAGATTCTTAATGATTAATTTTAATTAAGTCTAAAGAAATAAAAAAAAAAAATTATTTTTGAACCCTATTTAAAATTGGTTTAATTATGAATAGCCATAAAAACCGGGAAACGGTAAGAAAAATGTTTACCGAGTACCTTGAGCAAAACGGGCATCGGAAAACACCGGAGAGATTTGCCATTCTTGATGAAATTTATTCGCGCGAAGGTCATTTTGATATTGAATCGTTATATATTTCGATGAAAAATAAAAATTATAGGGTCAGCAGGGCTACACTTTATAATACCATCGATTTATTGCTCGATTGCAAACTGGTGGTGAAACATCAGTTTGGAAAAAATATAGCGCAGTTTGAAAAGGCATTTGCAACTTTGCAACACGATCATTTGATCAACACAACAAATGGTAGTGTCGTTGAATTTTATGACCCTCGCATTCGCGAAATAATAGAAGACGCATGTTTAAAAAACAATTTCAAACTCTCGCACCACACGCTGTATATTTATGGCGAGACCATTAAAAATGAATAATACAAGTCATTTTAAAATATTATAAAATCCTCTTGATCAAGAGGATTTTTTTATGCCCGTAAACAAAAAATATTTGTACTTTTAAAAACTAAAGTTTAAAGCCGTGAAAATTTTCTCTGATATGATAGAATTTTCACGGTTTTATTTGGGAAATCAAAAATCGAGTTACAAATGAATGTAGATGTATTGCTTGGCCTGCAATGGGGCGACGAAGGGAAAGGGAAAATAGTAGATGTTTTAACTCCGAAATACGATGTAATAACACGTTTTCAGGGAGGTCCCAATGCGGGGCACACATTGGAATTCAATAATCTTAAACAAGTACTGCACACAATTCCTTCGGGTATTTTTCGAGAAAATAAAATAAATATAATCGGGAATGGTGTTGTAATCGACCCAATAGTTTTTCAAAAAGAAATTGAGTCGTTAAAAAAGATTGGGTTCGATATTTCAGGAAATCTCTATATTTCGAAAAAGGCACACCTTATTTTACCCACCCACCGGATTCTTGACGCTGCATCGGAACAGAAAAAAGGCAAAACCAAAATTGGATCTACATTAAAAGGGATTGGACCTACTTACAAAGATAAAATTGGACGCGAAGGTTTGCGGGTTGGCGACTTGCTGCACAATTTTGAAGACAAATACAATACCCGGATCGAAAACCACAAAATTATGCTAAAGGAATTTTTCAAATACGATTACGAAAAAATTCTTAGCGAGTGCGAAAAGGAGTGGTTTGAAGGTATTGAAGTTTTAAAATCGTTCCAATTTGTTGACAGCGAACATATGATTAACCAATTGCTCCATGAAAAAAAATCGGTATTGGCAGAAGGGGCGCAGGGAACATTGTTAGATGTCGATTTTGGATCTTATCCTTTTGTAACCAGTTCAAGTACAATTTGTGCCGGGGCATGTACAGGTTTGGGGATTGCACCGCAAAAAATTGGTAAAGTTTTTGGAATTTTTAAAGCCTACTGTACCCGAGTTGGAATGGGACCTTTCCCAACCGAGTTGCTCGACAAAACAGGTACTGAACTTCGAGATGCCGGAAATGAATATGGATCGACAACCGGAAGGCCACGCCGTTGTGGATGGCTCGATTTAGTGGCTCTGAAATATGCAACTATGTTGGATGGGGTTACGGAATTAATAATGATGAAAGCTGACGTTTTGGACAAGTTCGACTCTATTAAAATTTGTGTTGGGTACGAAATCGACGGAGAAGTAAGCGGGCATTTCCCATTTGAACTTAACGATGATGTTAAACCCGTTTATGTTGAATTACCCGGTTGGAAAACTGATCTCACGCAAATAAAAGATCAAAACGAATTTCCCGAAGAATTGAATAATTACATCAATTTTATTGAAGAAGAAATGGGGATTCCGGTATCGATTGCGTCGGTGGGGCCAAACAGGGAGCAAACAATATTCCTTGAAAAAGAGTAAACTGTTGTTTTTATACTTTCGAAACTCGTTTTTTTAAAGCGGGTTTTTTGTATTCTGTACTCTTGTTATTTAATAAACTGTTTTTCTTGATTATAATTAAATACGCAAAAAAAATAATCCGTTTTAATGGCTACATTTTTTAATTCATTAGGGCTTTATACCGATTTTTACGAATTGTCGATGGCGCAGGGTTATTTCTATTGCGGTAAAAAAGAAGATACTAGCACTTTCGATTACTATTTCCGCACTAATCCGTTTAAAGGTGGTTTTACGGTTTTTGCAGGTCTTCAGGATTTTCTGGATTTATTGTCAAATTTTACTTTTGGTGATTCTGATCTTGAATATTTAGAAAAACACGGGTTTAAACCGGAATTCCTGAAATACCTCAAAAATTTTAAGTTTTTGGGAAACATATTTAGTATGCAAGAGGGGGAAATTGTTTTTCCAAATGTGCCCATTTTGCGTGTTGAAGGAAATATTATTGAGTGCCAGCTTATTGAAAGTCTTCTTCTAAATATTTTAAATTTCGAATCGCTGATTGCCACAAAAGCATTTCGGATAAAATTGGTAACTGGTAAAAAGATTTTTTCTGATTTTGGCTTGCGTCGGGCGCAGGGTTTTGGTGCAATTCATGCAAGCCGGGCAGCGGTAATCGGGGGGGCAACTTCCACATCGAATGTATTGGCAGGGAAAATGTTTGGTATTCCGGTTTCAGGAACTCAGGCACATAGTTGGGTTCAAAGTTTTGATAGTGAACTTGAGGCATTCCGCACTTATGCAGATTTAAATCAGGGAAACACAGTTTTACTTGTAGATACTTTCGACACTTTAAATTCGGGTGTTCCGAATGCTATTAAAGTTGCCAAAGAGATGGAAGAAAACGGGCATCGCTTAAAAGCTATCAGGTTAGATAGTGGCGACCTTGCATACTTAAGTAAAAAAGCCCGTAAAATGTTAGATGAAGCCGGACTGAAATCGGTTAAAATAATTGCATCGAACCAACTGAACGAATACGTTATTAAAAGCCTTTTAAAAGATCAAAATGCTGCTATCGATGCGTTTGGTATTGGAACCGAGTTGGTAACCGGGAAAAGTGATGCTGCTCTCGACGGTGTTTATAAACTGGTTGAAATAAACGGAAAACCTAAAATGAAGATTTCGGAAAACATTGAAAAAATTACCCAACCCTGCAAAAAACAGGTTTACCGGTTTTTCGATAATAATGGAAATTTTTTCAGGGATGGCATATTCCTGCAAAATGAAAATATTGAAGAAACCGACATGATTTATCATCCTGTTTATCCTGAAAAAAATACTCGTATTAAAAACTTAACAAAAGAAGCACTTTTACAACAAGTGGTAAGCAACGGAAAAATTATGTTAGCCAGGTTGCCTCTTGCAGAAATTCACAAATACCTCGTAACAAGAGCTGGTTTTTTGCCAAACGAACATAAACGATTTATTAGTCCACATTTGTACAAAGTTGGTATTTCAAAGAAGTTATTAGAATTCAGGAACATGTTATCAAATCAGATAAAATTAAATATTGAATTGAATAAAAATGGTTGATATTATTCGTCCAACATTGGTGGTAAACAAAGAAATTTGTTTGAGGAACATTGAAAGAATGGCCTTGAAAGCAAAAGAAAACAATTTGCGTTTCAGACCTCATTTTAAAACTCATCAGTCGGCAAAAATAGGGGAGTGGTTCAGGCTTTTTGGAGTCGATGCAATTACTGTTTCGTCGGTGCGGATGGCGGAATATTTTGCAGCCAACGGATGGAAAGATATAACTTTAGCTTTTCCACTAAATATTCTTGAAATTGAAAATATTAACCGTTTGGCGGCTGAAATAAAATTAAATGTTTTAGTTGAGAACAATGAAGGGGCAAAAGTTCTTGCTGAAAAAACCACGCACCCGCTTGGAGTTTATTTGAAAATTGACACCGGTTATCATCGGACCGGGATTTTATCATCGAAAACCAATACAATAAATTCGCTTGTAAAATCGATTTCCAGGAATAATAAAATTACGTTTAAGGGATTTCTGACACACACCGGGCATACTTATGAAACAAAATCGACGGATGAAATTATTAAACGTCATTTCGATGCTTCGTTAAAATTAAAGTCGTTAAAACAGCAATTCAAAAGAAAATTTTCACAGGTTGAAATAAGTATTGGCGACACACCATCGTGCAGCATTTGTACCGATTTTAAGGGTGTAGATGAAATACGGCCCGGCAATTTTGTTTTTTACGATTTGATGCAGCAAAACCTTGGCGTTTGTACATTTGATGATATTGCTGTAAGCCTGGTTTGCCCGGTTGTTTCGAAACATCTCTCGCGAAATGAAATAGTATTTTATGGGGGGGCGGTACATTTGTCGAAAGACTCTATTATTGATCAAAATGGAAAAAGAATATTTGGCCGGATTGAAATCAAAAAAAACGGGGAAAATATATTGCTTGACCCCTTTAATTATGTTTCAAAAGTTTCGCAGGAACACGGCACATTAAAAGTTACGCACGATCAATTTAAGAATTTTCAGGTTGGCGATTTGATAAAAATTATACCGGTACACTCATGTTTGACGGCAAATTTAATGGGACATTTTCAAACTACAAAAGGTGAATTAATTGAGATGATGCCAAAATATTAGACAGTCTTTTTTTGAAGTATAAAAACTTTCCACCCGGTTTTTGAAAGTAATACCAATTGTACTTTGAAATGCCGCATGGCAATTTCGAAGTTTATAATGGTTAATGCCGATACTACAACAAAGGAGTATGCTGAGTAAAACGAAAGTATGCGACATTTGATTGTTAAATCGGTATAATTGGATGAAAACCCACAAAATGCTATTAAATAAAAGCGATAATTATTTGTAATGAATTGATAAAATATCGGGCATTAAAATTTCGAATTTTTCAATCTTATAAAATAATCTTTTGCGGCCCGCCTAACGTGTGGCGAAAGTAACAAAGTGGAAATTACTGTTGGAAAAGCCATTAATGCAAAAGAAATGTCGATTAATCCAATTATAACCTGTAGGTTTGAAACTGCTCCAATAATTATTACCACAACAAAAACGTAATTGTAGAGGTATCCATATTTTGCACCGGCAACAAAACCAAGGCATTTTGTTCCATAATATGGGAATGCAAAAAGTGTTGACATGGCAAAAAAGGTAACACAAATTGTTAAAATGTATTTTCCGTAAATTGGTATCGCAACGTCGAAGGCATTGGCAGTGAGTGAAATCCCATCGGCTGAACTTTCAACCCAGGTATTTGTAATAATTATTGCAAGCGCTGTCATTGTGCAAATTATTATTGTGTCGATAATCGGACCAAGCATTGCAACCAATCCCTCACGGATTGGTTCGCTGGTTTTAGCCGCACCGTGTGCCATCGGCGCAGTTCCCAATCCGGCTTCGTTCGAAAACGCAGCCCTACGAACACCAACAATTATAATCGCTCCCAATGAACCCCCCAAAACGGCATCACCGGTAAAAGCATCGTGCAAAATGGTTTTAAATGCAGGAATTATTAGGCTGGTATCTGAAAAAATAATGTATAAAACAGTTATTACATAAACTACAACCATAAAAGGAACAACTCTTCCGGTAACACTTCCTATTCGTTTTATTCCACCAATAATTACAATTCCTGTTATTATTGAAATTATTATTCCTGTAATTAAATCAGATTGAAAAGAGGCCCCGAAGTTATTTGGAATAAGAACAACATCCCTAATCATTTGGGTAAGTTGGTTGGCCTGGAAAAGTGGTGAAACACCAACCATTCCCATGATTGAAAAAAATATGGCAACCGGCTTCCAGTTTTTTCCTAATCCTTCAGTAATATAATACATTGGGCCGCCCTGGATTTCCCCCGAAGAATCTTTTCCCCGGAACATTACTGCCAGTGAACATGTAAAAAATTTGGTGCTAACACCTAACAAAGCTGACACCCACATCCAGAAAATAGCACCCGGCCCGCCCATGGTAATTGCAACGGCAACACCGCTAACATTTCCCATTCCAACGGTTCCGGCAAGTGCGGTTGAAAGTGCCTGATAATGTCGAAGTTGTCCCGGTTCATCGGGATCGTCGTATTTCCCGGTTAGAATTCTTATTGCATGGCCAATGTACCGTAAAGGTGCCAGCCGTGAATAAATCAGAAAATAAAATCCACCGCCAAGCAGCAGGATTAAAAGTGGAGTTCCCCAAATACCATCAGAAATTTTTATGATGAGCTGACCAATATTTTCAAGCATTCAATAAAGAAAATATTAATCGATAAATAAACAAACAAAAAAAACAAATAAATTATTGTTTCGCTCCGGGGATCGGAAGTTTCCAAGTCCCGGATTTTGGGTTTTGGAAAGTTCAATTTTCAATCTTTTATTTTAATTGAACTTTTGCAAATACCGGCAAATGATCTGATGGATAGCGTTTGTCTTTTGAATCTGAAATTGCCGCATATTTTAAAACCTTAATTTCTCCCTGGACGAAAATGTAGTCAATTCTTCGGCTCAGTGGTGAATCCCATTTAAATCCGCTGGAAGTTCCTACTGGTCCGTACGGTGGGGTTTCTGTAACTTCGCGACTATCACTCATAAAACCTTTTATTAAACCAATTGGTTCAGATTCGGGTAACAGGTTAAAATCGCCGGTTAAGATTACAGGCAAGCCTTGATTATTGCTAATCTCTTTTATTTTATCGCGGATTAGGAAAGCAGAATTTTTTCGGGCTTCATCACCCCGGTGATCAAAATGAGTATTAAACACCAAAAACTTTTTTCCGGTAATTTTCGATTGGAATTTGCCCCAGGCAACTATCCGGTTGCAAACCGCATCCCAGCCAAGTCCTGGTTTTTCGCAATCTTCCGATAACCAGAAGTTTCCTTTTTCGATTAAAATAAATTTCGATTTTTTAAAGAAAATGGGGGAGAATTCACCATCTTTTTCGCCATCGTCGCGACCCACTCCAAACCATTCGTATTCTTGTTGGTTTTTATGGATATCGGTAATTTGTCCGTAAAGGGCTTCCTGTAATCCAAAAATATCGGGTTCATGAAAATCGAGTAATCCGTTAACCATTTCAATGCGATTAGGCCAGGCGTTTATTCCATCGCCCGGATTGTTGTACCTTATATTGAATGTTATGATATTCATTTGTTGTGAATACAGTGTTGCCGGAGCAAGAATTAAAATTAGCAAAATAATTTTTTTCATAGCTGTTTAATTTATGTCAGTTTCATTCCGCACAAAGATTAATATAATTGTAGTCGACGTTTTTTGTTTCCCCTTCAATTATGGTGTGGCGGCTTTCACCATTTTCTTTCACAACGAAATTATAACAAAATTCCACAATCTCATCGAAATAATTAGTTAATGGTGTATTTGCCAGTTCGTGGCCACCACCACAAGTTGTGTGCAGCCAGCAAGGAACTTTCAATTGCGAAAGTTTTTCTGCGATGGAATGCGAACCATGCAAAACAAGATACCCGGGAGTTTTTTCATCGCAATAATGGTGTGGCGCAGTTGCATAAGGAACCAGGTTGTCGTTAGTTCCATGAAAAAGCAAAGACGGAACTGCCGATTTATCGTAAATTCTATTGAGGTCGGGAACAGCCCCCGCCATTCCAATTACTCCGGCAAACGAAACCGGGCCAGAATCAAGTCCATAACAATACGGAGGTTCGTAGGCAGTATTTAAAGCTGTTTCGGCACCGGCACTGCTTCCTGCGAGGATTATTTTTTGTGGATTTATACCAAATTGTTCCCGGTTTTCGATAAGATAAAAAGTTGCATCTTGTAAATCTTCAACCGCAGCATAAAATGTATTTAACTTTTCGTTGGCAGGGCAATCGCAACCAAAAGCCCCTTCTTTATCTTTTCGGGTTAAACGGTACGAAATTGATGCAACAACATATCCGTAGCTGGAAATTGTCCTGCAAAAATCCTGTATGTTTTCACTGTTTCGCATGCCACCCTGAAATCCCCCTCCATGAACGTAAATAATTGTTGCCCTTTCTGTTTCTGCATCATAATCTGGCATGTACAAATCTAAATCAAGATTTTCTCCATCTTTCGAAACATAAGTATGGGTCTCTATAATAACTTCATCTGTAATTGGTTCGGCGTATCTTTCTTGTGCCGAAATAGCTGAGGCGATCCGGAAAATCAGAAAAACAAGGAATAAACTTTTCTTCATGTTAGAATTTTTGGCGAATATAATAATTAATGTTTAAGAGCAATTCAGCAATAAAAAGGATGAACCCGGTATTTTGTTCACAATAAAGTAAAAATATTTTTATCTATTTGAATAAAATAAAAGTGAATTTTAGTGAACTAATTAAAAGAGTTTGTTTGTTGGTTTCGTAAATTTTAATTCGTGTTGGAGTAGCCAGCGTTTGCGTTCCAGCCCACCGGCATAACCGGTTAATTTTCCGTTGGAGCCAATAATCCTGTGGCATGGAATAATTATAGGAATTGGGTTTTTACCATTTGCCAAACCCACAGCCCGCGTATTTTTTTCAGAGCCGGTTTGTTTTGCAATTTCAAGGTACGATGCAGTTTTGCCGAAAACGATATTTTTAACGTATCCCCAAACTTTGTGCTGAAATTCAGTTCCGGCAGCATTTATTTTTAAATCGAAAGTTTTTCTTTTTCCTGAAAAATATTCGTTTAGTTGATGGATGGTTTCTTTTAAGATTGGCGTTAAGATTTGGGAGGAACTGTCAGGTGAGTCAGAAAATGCAATAGTTAACAGATAATCAGAATCTGAAACCAGATTTAAAAATCCGATCGGGGTTTCTATGCTGGTGTAAAATAATTTTTCTTTCATAAAAAAATCCGATACCAAAGATACCGGATTTTTAAATAATTCTACCATTCGATATTAGTAGCGTTTTCTTTTTGTGTATTTTGTGTGAAGTAAATGGTGCGACACTTCACCCAGTGGCTCTTTCAGGAAATCTTTGTATAATTTTATTACTTCCGGGTTTTGGTGCGATTTCCGCATTGGCATTTCTCCATCTTCAGCATAAATTGCTTCAGCGCGTTTTTGCCTGATTTCTGCATTAGTAGGAATTGGTTGTCCACCACCACCGAGGCATCCACCCGGGCAACCCATAAATTCAATAAAATGATAGTCGGCTTTTCCAGCTTTTACAGCATCCATCACTTTTTTTGCATTAACTAATCCATGAGCAACTGCACATTTTAATTCAACACCATCAAGAAAAGCCCATTCTTTTAGTGGTTTTTCAATTTTTATGGTGGCTTCTTTGATAACTTCCATACCACGAACAGGTTCAATATTAAGGTTTTCGAATGGCACGTCGCGCCCGGTCACAATTTCGTATGCAGTTCTGAGTGCCGCTTCCATTACACCTCCCGAAGCACCAAAGATTACACCGGCTCCTGTCGATTCGCCCATTAATCGATCGTATTTTACAGGTTCTAGTTTATTAAAATCAAGCCCTGCCTGTTTAATAAGAATCGCAAGTTCACGTGTTGTTAAAACATAGTCAACATCGCGATATCCACTGTCGTGCATTTCAGGTCGATAAGCTTCAAATTTTTTGGCTGTGCAAGGCATTATCGAAACTGAAACAATTTTTTCAGGTTCCAGGTTTCTTGCTTTTGCGTAATAGGTTTTAGCCAAAGCCCCAAACATTTGCTGTGGCGATTTGCACGAAGAAAGATAATCGAGAAATTCAGGATATAAATGTTCCATGTATTTAATCCATCCGGGAGAACAGGAAGTGGCCATTGGTAATTTTACATTTTTGTCTTTGTCAACCAGCGCGCTTTTCAGGCGCATAAGCAATTCTGTTCCTTCTTCAACAATAGTAAGGTCGGCAGTAAAGTCTGTATCAAGTACCGAATCGAAGCCAAGTCTTTTTAAGGCAGCGACCATTTGACCGGTTACCCTGGAACCAGGTTCAAGGCCTAATTCTTCGCCCAAACCAACCCTTACCGCCGGGGCTGTTTGAACAATAACATGTTTGTCGGGATTTGCAATAGCTTCCCAAACTTCCTCGATATAATTTTTTTCGACCAAAGCACCAGTTGGACAATGGTTTATACACTGGCCACAATTGGTGCAAACCACATCGCGCAGTGCTTTTTCGAAAAATGTTGTAATTTTCATTTGATCGCCTTTATGCGCAACCGACAGAGCATTTACACCCTGTAATTCTGCACAAGTACGGACGCAACGCTGGCAACGGATGCATTTGCTGTCGTCTTTAATAATTGACGGCGAAAACATGTCGATCGAGTAATTTTTTAATGGCACCAGTTCAATAAAATCCTGGGTCATTATTTTATAGTCGGAAGCAAGTTTTTGCAGTTCGCAATTGCCATTTCGGTAACATTTAGTGCAGTCGGCATTGTGTTCTGTCAGTAAAAGTTCGATAATATGTTTCCTCGAATTTCTTACTTTTAAACTGTTGGTGAGGATTTCCATGCCTTCTTCGCAAGGGGTTGCACAAGCAGCAGAAAGCCGGTTTTGCCCTTCAACTTCAACTACACAAACACGGCAGTTCCCTGCAACGCATAAGTCTTTGTGGTAACAAAGTGTTGGTATTGTAATGCCTTGTCCTTCGGCAGCTTCAAGTATCGTTTTACCCTTTTCTATCTCAACAGGAAATCCATTTATGGATATATTTAATTTATTTGCCATTTTTTTAGTTTTATCGGTTTATTAATAAATCATCTCTTCCCGGAAGTTTTCAACTATTGAAGAGAAGGAGTTTGCCACCGATTGGCCCAACCCACATTTTGCTGTTAATTGCATTGTCTCGGTCAATCGGATTAATTTATCGAGGTACGATGCAGGTTTTTCTCCACGTTTAACAGCTTTTATCCCCAAAAGCAGTTGCTGGCAACCTACCCGGCAAGGTGTACATTGTCCGCAAGATTCTTCCCTGAAAAATTCGAGGTAGTTGTCGAGGACGTTGTACATTGAACGGGAACTGTTAAAAAGCATCATCGACCCACCGGTAGGTAATGAAATGCCTGAAAGTTTTCCTTTAAAGCCAATGGCAGCATCTTTAAAACTTTTACGGGGCACCAAAAAGCCAGACGCTCCCCCTACTTGTACAGATTTAGTGTCACCGTCGCCAAATTCGTAAACAAAATCCTGAAGGCTCATTCCCAACTCCAATTCAAAAATCCCGGGTTTTGGGGTATCGCCCGATACTGAAAATAACTTGGTCCCCCTGGAATATTGCACTCCAAGATCGTAGAATTTTTTAGCTCCGAATTTGAAAATTGTAAACGTATGGACCAGTGTTTCCACATTGTTTATTACGGTCGGTTTGCCCAGATAACCTTTTTGTGTCGGGAAAGGTGGTTTGTTTCGGGGTTCTCCACGTCTTCCTTCCATCGACTCCATTAATGCTGTTTCTTCCCCGCAAATGTAAGCGCCACTACCCATAAAAATATTAATTTTGAAATCGAGTTTAATATCCTTACAATAATATTCGAATTCATTGATTGCTTTATTTAATTCCGGTTCAAGGAATTTATATTCCCCCCTGAGGTAAATAAATCCTTCGGTTGCACCCGTAATATACCCACACACTGCCATTGCCGTAAGTACTTTATACGGAACTTTCGAGAGAATTTCGCGATCTTTGAATGTGCCGGGTTCACCTTCGTCGGCATTGCAAATAACATATTTTTGATCTGATTTTTCTTCTGCGGTATATTTCCATTTTAAACCTGTTGGAAAACCCGCACCTCCGCGTCCTTTTAGTTCCGAACTCATCAGTTCGTTGATCAATTCCTGTGGTTTCTTCTTTATTGTGTTTGACAGTATTTTTTCCCAGTCATTATCGTTTCTGAAAATAAAATCTACCCTTTTTAGCTGATGTGAATTTGCCATAATTTCCTGTTTTATATTTGCCCATTTTGTTTCATGTAACCCGATAGAATATCTCGTACTTTTTCAGGCGTCAGCTCTGTATATACTTCGTTGTTGATAAGCATTGCCGGAGCTTTGTGACACCATCCAAGACAATTGGATTCCAGAAGTGAAAAACGATTGTCAGGTGTTGTTTCGCCAAGTTTGATTTTTAACATGTCTTGTATGGCAAACATCATTTGGGTTTTTCCTTTCATTGCACAGGTAATGGTTTTGCATACCCGAATAATGTACTTCCCGGTTGGTTTTGTTTCGAGGAAAGAATAAAAGGTTGCAGTACCGTAAACTTCGGAAGCCGGAATATCTACTTCGCGTGCAATTTCTATCATTGAATATTCCGATAGATAGTTTTCGCGTTCTACTACTCCTTGTAAAATAGGCAGCAGGCTTTCTCTTCTCCTTCCGTATTCGTCGGCTAAGTCTTTAATTAAAGATTGAATAGAATCCATAAAAATAATTTAAATTATAAAATCGGTTAATAATTGTTTTTGTTAAATAGAATGCCCATTAAGGCAGGTTCATTAATTTTTTTACTCTTTTCAATTAAAGAAAAATTTCTTTAATGATCGTAACAAAAATAGCCAGTTGTTTATTAATAATCTAAAATATTGTTGCGCAACATGATGTTATTCAGCAGTGTTATGGGTTTTGATTAATTTTTTACAAAAAATAAAATTTTGTGTGATAATAATATTATTGGTATATGTTTTACGATATATAATAGTGTGCTTTAAAACACAATGTATTCTAAATAAGAATTGTTTTTGGATGAGCATTAAAAAATAATTCGAACATTAAGCAACCTTTTTCGAAAAAAATAGTTCTTATTAATAGCCAGAAAATATTAAACATTAACATTAAAATGAGAACAGTATTAACTACCTATTTATTTTTGATTATTATGTTTTTTCCAATGTTTGGAAAAACTCAATTAGTAACGATTTCAGGAAACATTACAAATAGTTTAAGCGGAAAAGCTTTGGATAATGTAAGCATTTTCGAATCTTCTTTAAATATTGGAACAATTTCCAACGAAAATGGATTCTTTAAATTAGTCTTGTCGCAAGGTACATTGGAAATTAAGATTACTAATAATGGTTTTAATGAGTTTAACCAACAGATTTTTTTAAAAAATGATACAGTTTTAAATGTACAGTTGGATCCTGAAGTTCAAAATAGAGTTCGACATAAAAAGCAGTCTGTTTTGCAAGCTAATGCAAAAATTAGTAAAATTATTCCTGGACAAAAACGGGATAAATAGGTTAAATGTGATTCTATTTATTTTACAATAACATCTTCAATAATTTTTCCCTGGCATTTATCAGGTACAGGAATCTCTAAAAGTTCAGATAAGGTAGGTGCCAAATCGATTGCATTGTACTTCCCGTTTATTCTTTTCGGTTCAATTTGTGCCCCGTAAAATACTAAAGGAATATGTGATTGATCGGTATAATTTACTTTTTTAAATTTATATGTGGGCTGCCAACCTTCTTTTAATAGGTACAGAAAATCGCCCGAACGGTTTTTTGCATACGATTTATAAATTGGCGAGAGCAAACCGTTTGCCGAGCTTCCCTGCTCCAGTTGGTACGAGGGCATCGATAGTTGAACACCTTCGAATTGGTTAATAAAATTTGAAGTAACATCGCGCATTTCGTTCAAATCCAGATTATTTTTATCGATAAGTTCGTGGTTAAGGTAAACCTGTAAATCGTTGTAATGTTCTATCCATTTTTCTTCGCCATAAGTAATATTTAAGAACGAAGTAAGTAGTGCTATTGCACTTTCGATATTAAAATTATCAACCGGTAAATTAAATTCTTCTTTCAAATAATCAACCGGATAAGATGCCGAAGTATTGGCAGTTAAAAAGAAAAGCACATTTTCTTTACCAAATTTATTTTCAGCAAAATCAATTAACTGGCCAATATATTGGTCGAGATATAAATAAGTATCTTCCATTTCGAGCGAAGCCGGCCCAAACGAGCCATTTTCGTAATCCATCGAAGAAAATACTGTCGTTACAAAATCGGTAATTTCGTCGGTGCCAATTTCTTCGTTTTCAAGTATCTCAATCGCAAATTTCTGGACCATTAAATTTGCAGATGGTGTGGTTTTAAATGGCCTGAAATCTTTGGTCCGTTTTATATACCTGCTTATATTATGTGGAAAAGTATTCCATTTATCGAAATAACCTTTTTCTAAAAGATAGTCATCTTCCAGGCTTTCGTTGTAGGTTGTTTCGGGTAATAAGGTTGTCCAGTTTCGGTAACTATAAATTTCGGCGTAGTTTTCGCTGTTAAAATTCCGTACCCAGTCGGGGAAAGTGCTTACATAAAACGAACTAGAAATCATTCGCCCCGATTCTACGTCGAACCAGTACGCGCCGTCGGCAGAATGTCCGGCAGCAAAAATAGCCGATTCCCGGTTTAAGGCCGCACTAAAAACTTTGGCTTTTCCGAGAGTAAATATTTTTAGGTTGTCGGTAATAGTATTCGAAAGAAGTTTAACCGGCGAAGCATTTCCGGCTTTGGTATCGGCACCCACTGTAAAATAGTAATTGTCGTCAGTGCATTCTAATTCTTTTTGTTTCAGACGGTCGTACCAGGTTTTGTCAATTATCCCGTGAATTGAAGGATTAACGCCGGTAAAAAGTGTTGCTGTTCCGCTTGCATAATTTTGAACATGTTGGGTAATGTTTACATTGGTGCAAACAGCTCCGTTCGAATATAGTTTTTTGAATCCGTTTGGCTGAAATTTATCCCAAAATCGTTGAATATAATCGGGGCGCATATTTTCAACAACAATCCCAATAACAACTTTGGGTTTATTGGTTTGTTTTTCTTTGTTACGTTGTGCTGAAACTGAGTTCGAAAAAATGAACACAAAAATTAGTGATAATATAAAAATGCCTTCCCTCATAATCTTCAAATTTGGCTGCCAAAAGTAATAAAAGTAACGTTTCAATCAAAGAAAACGTATTTCAACAAGAAATATTTTAATAAATTAATTTTCTGATATTCAGTGCTTTAGTTAGAATTTGTAATTTTTATTGAAAATAGTCGATTAAAAAAGTAGGGTAAAAATCTGTTTCAACGGATAAGATGTAAAATAACTTTAACTTAATATTTATAATCATGAAAAGAATTTTTGGATTTACATTAATTATTTTAGGAATTTCACTTTTTTCTTGTCAGACAGAAAAAATTGATTTGGGAAACGATGAGGCTTTGTCGGAAAAGGCAGCGCAGATTACTTTAACCGAAGTCGCATTAGAAAGTGCAGCAACAGAAATTGAATACGAAGTTGATTTTTATGCAAATGCCGAATTAATTTTAACCAATTTATGGAAGATGGGAAAGCATTTCCGTTGGACCACCAATCTTCGTTATAAATTCGAGCAATGCCCCGATATTCACATTGAGAGTGAAGAAGGTGGTTATCCAAAAACAATTACCCTGGATTACGGCGACAGCACAGTTTTGAGAACTGGCAGGGTGTTAAGTGGGGTAATTACTGTTGAGATTTCAGGGCCGCGTTTTAGTCCAGATTATAACAGGATGGTTACCTACACAGATTTTGGTGTAGATTCATTATTGATCAACGGAAATTCTCTTGTTACATTCGATAAAGATGAGGATGTTTTCCGTACAATAACAAGCGATTTTAGCTTTTTACTTGCTAATGGAATGACAGTCGATCGGACGTCTGAAAGAGTTTGGGAATGGATTGAAGGGATGGAAACTGAGGAAGATCAAAATGATGACGTGATACAGATAACAGGTTTTTCAAATGCCGAGACTTCGGAAGGTGATGTTTACAGGAAAGAAATTGTAGAACCCTTGATTCGTATGCGCGACTGCCATTTTATTGTTCAGGGAATAGTTGAAATTACTTTAAACGGAGAATTGATTTCATCGCTGGATTACGGTAATGGAGATTGCAACAATATTGCAATTCTAACAAAAGATGGCGAGACATACGAAGTTGACCTGGCGAAAAGAGATGTAAAAAAGCCATAAAAGCAATGTTTTAACAGAAAAAAAAGTCCTCGGTTAACTAAAATTAGCCGGGGTGCTTTTTACCGTTCTAAAATCTTAAACTATCTTTGAGAAGCACTAAAGAATTTGAATCGCTTTGACACAGGGAGAATTTAAAAAATTATTTGAAATGCACTTTGCCCAGGTCCGCAATTATGTATTCTATCGTTCGGGAAATACCGAAGACGCTACAGATATTGCACAGGAAACTTTCTTGAAAGTCTGGGAAAAACGAAATCTAATTCAACCTGAAAAAGTAAAGGGATTACTTTTTAAAATTGCCGGCGACTTATTTGTATCTCATTACCGCAAAGAAAAACGTTCTTTTCAATTTTTCAACCACTATTTTTTTGATGAGAAAGGAAATTCGCCCGAAGATATTATGGCTTTTAATCAATTAAAAGAAAACTACGAAAAAGCTTTGGTTAATTTGCCTGAAAAACAAAGGACCGTTTTTTTATTGAGCCGTGCAGAAAATTTAAAAAATTCAGAAATTGCAGAAATGCTTGGGCTCAGTATTAAAGCAGTTGAAAAAAGGATGACAGTTGCACTGGCACATTTACGTAAGTTTTTAAAAAAATAATGAATGACAAAAATTTACATATCGATAATTTAGAAGAAAAAAGTTTGGATTTCTTTTCAGCAGGTAAAATTGCCTGGGAGAAATCTGAGGCTGATGTTTGGGAAAGTCTTTCCTCACAAATAGAAAATGTACCTGGAGGACGTGAAATTTCCATTTTTTCACGTGTAATAAAATACGCCGCTGCGGCAGTATTATTTCTTTTGGTTAGTTTGGGTGCTGCTACCTTTTTATTTACTAAAACAGTAACAAGTTTGCCCGGTGAACATATAGTTGCAAATCTTCCCGATGGTTCAACAATAGAATTAAATGCTGGGTCTTCAGTTAAATATTATCCTCTAAAATGGCAATTCGAGCGCAAATTGAACTTCGAAGGAGAAGGGTTTTTCGATGTCCAAAAAGGGAATGATTTTAAGGTTGAATCGAAAAATGGGATAACACAGGTTTTGGGGACGTCATTTAATATTTATGCCCGCGAAAATAATTATCGGGTTACCTGTTTGACCGGGTTAGTAAAAGTAACTTCGCTAAGCGAAAAAACGGTAATGCTGCAAGCCAATTCGCACGTTGAAATTGAAAGAGGAGAGTTCATCGTAAAGAAAAATTATCAAACCGAAAAAGTTGTGGCCTGGAAAAATAACCTCTTTTATTTCTCTGGAACCCCATTAAAGGAGGTTATTGACGAAATCGAACGCCAGTACGGTGTAACAGTTCAAATAATACCAGAATTGCACGATCGGAATTTTGCAGGTAATTTCCCAAAAAAATATAACGTTGAAGAAGTATTGGATTTTGTTTGTAAAACAATGGCTGTTAAATTTGTAAAACAATCGGAAAACGTATATTTGGTTGTTGAAAAAAGTTAACATGTGAAAATTGGATTGCTGGTAGTTATAATTGTAATGCTTCAATTTTATGTTGCAGCACAAACACCTCAGGAAATAAAAGTTAATGTAACTGAAAATACATTAAGCGAAGTTTTTATCTCCTTAAAGGAGAAATACGGATTCCAGTTTGCCTTCGATAAAGATTTACTTTCGCAATATTCTGTAACGCTAAATAAAGTTTTTCACTCGGAAGAAGAAACCCTGACATTTTTAATTAAAAACCTACCCCTGCAAATTGAAAAATCGGGTAAGGTTTTTTTGATAATGCCTAAATCGGAAATTGAAATAATTGAACCTGAAAATATTTATACCCGGATTTCGGGGCAGGTACTCGAAAAACAAACCTACGAACCTCTTCCATTTTCGTATATCTTAATAAATAATAAATCCATTCAGGCCGACCAGCAAGGGAATTTTTCTTTTTTGGCTTCGGCCGATACTTCATTTAGTTTGAAAATTTCGCACCTCGGTTACTATATTTTCGATACCCTTTTAACCAGTAACATAAATAAAAAATTCCTGTTAACCCCGCAAATGACGGCCATATCACAAATTCTTGTAAAAGGCAATCCCGTAGAAAAATCAACTTTAATTGGCGATAAACCGGGGAAGATGAAAATAAATCATCGGATAGCACCAATTTTACCGGGATATGGCGATAATTCAGTTTTTAATTTGCTGCGTTTGCTGCCCGGTGTTTTAGCAGCCGGCGAACAATCGAACGATTTGCTTATTTGGGGAAGTTACGAAAGCCACAGTAAAATTCAGTTTGATGGTTTTACCGTTTTTGGCCTTAAAAATTTTAACGATAACATTAGTGTTGTTAACCCGTTTGTGGTAAAAAATATTGAAATTTATAAAGGCGGTTACGAAGCTCGCTATGGAGGGCGGGTTGGGGGAATTATTGATATAACTGGGAAAAATGGAAACCTGCAGAAGCCGTCATTTACTTTTAATATTAACAACACAACGTTAAATTCATTAGTGGAAATCCCGGTCACAAAAAATTCGTCGTTGTTGGCTGCATACCGGAAAACGTATTATCAGTTGTACGATCCAACTACTTTGAATCTTTTTCAAAAACCTGTTAATTCACATGGCGGACCTGCATTTCAAACCGAAAATGGGATTGATTTTACCGTCGTCCCAAATTATAATTTCAGCGATGCAAATTTGAAATACACTGTGAATGGTAAAAAAGGGCAAATGTTTTATCTGAGTTTCTATGGAGGGGGCGACCGCTTTTTGTATAACATGGATGGCGATTATTTTAATACCCATATTTTGAGAGTTGAAGAGGAAAAAAACCGCCAAATAGGTGGTGCATTGCATTTTAGCCAGCCTTGGAAAAATGGGGGAATAACAAAATTCCTGGCAGGGTATTCGGTGTTCGAACAAAATGCAAACGAGCAAAACAAAATAGAAAATACCCGGACCGGGATTATTCGGACTACAAAAAATATTACCTCAGAAAATAATGTTGATGAGTTTACTTTAAAAGCAGAACACAATATTACCCTGGTTGAAGGACATAACCTTGTTTTAGGGACACAACTGGTAAATAACAATGTTCAGTTATTAAGAAAATCGCTTGCGACAGAGATTATTCATTTAAATACAAGTTTGTCGCAACTAAATTTTTATATACAAGATGAACTACCGATAGGGGAGATCGCAAATTTAAAAACTGGTTTTAGGGTGATAAATGCACTTCAACTTAAAAAATGGTTTGCCGAACCACGTATTGCAATCTCGTTGAATATTTCAAAAAATATAAAATTAAATGCGTCGTGGGGATTATACAACCAGTTTATGGCAAAAACTTCGCTGGTTGACAGCAGTTATAATTTTTCTTATTTCTGGACTAATAGCGATAACGAAACTATTCCGGTTTTAAACGCCGGGCATTGGGTTGGTGGAATTTCGTACAACAAAAACGGGTTTACTTTTAGTACCGAAGGATATTATAAAACTACAACCGGGATTAATCGTTTTTTTAATGGGACAAACCGTCTGGCACGAGGTTTTTACCACGGTGAGGGCAGAAGTTATGGTGTTGATTTATATATCAAAAAAGAGTATAAACAGCACATGGCATGGATTTCTTACACTTTGAGTAAAACAGAAGAACATTTTCCTTTTTTTGTCAGAGAGTATTATTTGTTAGCGCCACATCACCAGACACACGAATTGAAACTTGCTGGCATTGTTAATTTGAAATCGTTTTATTTATCGGCAAATTATGTTTATGGCTCGGGGTTCGAGCGCTACGATATTGAAACAGAAGAGGGAACCTGGTTAAATCAGGATTATAAAAGGCTTGATGCTTCGCTGGTTTATAAGCTTCCGGTTGGAAGAATACTAGGTGAATTTGGTATTTCTGTTTTGAATGTGTTAAATACCAACAATATTAAATATTCCAATTTGCGGCGGGCAACTGTAGATGAAATTAATTTAGTGGGAATTTATGCCGAAGCGGTCCCGTTTACGCCATCTGTTTTTTTGAAGATAGAATTTTGAAAGGAGTTCGCTCTAAAAAATTATGATCGTTTACTTTTACCCGATATTTTTCATTGAAATCAACAACACAACATTACTGCTTTCATAAATTTTTCGGGCTGCTCGGCATGGAGCCAGTGCCCCGCACCCGGGATGTCAATTATTTTAGCGTCGGGGTAAATAGATTTGATTAAATTTTTGTCTTCATCAAGAATATAATTTGATTTTAATCCGCGAATAAAAATTACCGGGTAGTTGGTAATTGGGATCCTGTCGTCGAGCCACTGTTGATTTACACCACTCACAATTTCCTCCAGATAATTGTACAAGACTTCCACATTTATCCTCCATTTATATTTTTTTGTTTCCTTATCCTTCACTATATTTTTTAGCAAAAATTGCCGGATCCGTGAATTGTCAATTTTTTCTCCAAGAAAATCGTCAACATCATTTCTCGAATGGACAAGCGAAAAATCGATTTCCTGCATGGCGAGTAAAATATTCTGGTGAAGGTAAAACTGGCTGTCTTCGATTATTTGAAGATAATTTTTGGGGGCAATGTCGGCAATTACCAGTTTTTCAACTTTTTCGGGATAATCGGCTGCAAACCACATGGCAACTTTTCCCCCCATGCTGTGCCCCAGTATAATAGCTTTTTCAATTTGATGTTTTTCATAAAATTCCACAAGATCTTCTCTCATATTATTAAAAGAGTTTTCGTCGGCAAATGGCGAACGTCCGTGATTTCTCTGATCTATCATATAAACAGTGTGGTTTTCTGCAAGTTTTTTCCCAATGTTCAGCCAGTTATCCGACGATCCGTACAATCCGTGGATAATAATTAGGGTCGGGCCATTTCCTTCTTTTCGATAAAAAAGTTCCATCAATTATCTAATAGTTTATTATGAATTTATTTAAGGCTGAATAACGAGAGCTTGTTAAAAAAGTGAGTTGAATTTTTGTAAGCCTAAGATTTGGATTTAGTATCATTTCTCAAATCAACTAGTTTAACCATTTTTTATTTAAGGCAGTTAAGGTATTTTCTAACAGAGTTTTCCAATCCGATGTATAAAGCGTCGGCAACCAAAGCATGGCCGATTGAAACTTCTTTTAAGTCCGGTATTTTTTTAAACATATAATTTAAGTTCTCGAGGTTAAGATCGTGTCCGGCGTTTACATCAATTCCCAGGGTTACAGCTACTTTTGCTGCTTCTATAAATGGTTCGATGGCTTTGCTTCGATTAATATGATATAAGTTTGCATAAGGCTCGGTATATAATTCAATCCGGTCAGTTTTAATTTCTGATGCACCTTCAATGGCAATTGGGTTGGGATCAACAAAAATCGAAGTCCTGATCCCGTTTTCTTGCAACCTCGAAATTACTTCCTTCAGGAAATTTAAATTTTTCCATGTGTCCCAACCGTGGTCGCTAGTTAGCTGGTTATGAGAGTCGGGAACAAGCGTTACCTGGTCGGCTTTAACCTCGATTACCATTTTTAGGAAATCTTCGCTAGGATAACCTTCAATGTTAAATTCGGTCGTAATCAATGGTTTTAATTCATATACATCTTTGCGGGTAATATGTCTTTCATCGGGGCGTGGATGTATTGTAATTCCCTGCGCACCAAAATTCTGACAGTTAATTGCAGCATCTTTTACACTCGGTTTGTTTCCTCCCCTCGAGTTTCGTAATGTTGCTATTTTGTTTATATTTACACTTAGTCTTGTCATAATAATAAATTTGCAACGAAGTTACTATTTTCAATTTGAAACGTTAAAATAAAAAAACAAAGAATTGCTGGCAGAAAAATTAATATCAGATTCTGTGCCGTCGGTAAAAAGTACTGAAATAGGACAAAAAGCACTCAATTGGATGGATGTTTTAAGGGTTTCGCACATCCCCGTTGTCGATGATAGTAAATATCTTGGGATAATTTCGGATAAATTAATTTATGATTTGAATTTGCTTGACGTCCCGATTAAAAAAGAATTAAATAAACTTGATACTTCGCATACCCATAAAGATCAACACATTTTTGAAGTTGCTATTTTAATGTATAAGTTAAAATTGAGTGTTTTGCCCGTAGTCGATACCGACCATTATTATATAGGGGCGATTACGCTTTATGATTTGGCCCGGCGGTTTGCTCGTTTATTTTCGCTTCAGGAAGTGGGTGGTGTAATCGTACTCGAAATGAATGTAAATGATTATTCACTTTCTCAGATTAGCCAAATTGTTGAAAGTAATAATACAAAAATCCTAAGCTTTTTTATGAACCGGAATCCCGGAAGCAGCAACCTCGATTTAATTATAAAACTCGACAAGGTGGAACTATCCCCGGTAATCCAGACTTTAACAAGATACAATTACAACGTGAAAGCCGTTTATATGGACGATTCAATGTTAAACGATTTATATAAAGACAGGTACGAGCAATTTATGAAATTTATGAATATATAAAGTGTCAAAATGAAAATTGCTGTTTTTGGTACTTCTGTTTCAAATGATTTTATCCCTGTTCTTGAGGAGTTTTTTCAGTTCTTAAAAACAAATGAAATTGAAGTCCAGTTGTTCAAGCCATTTTACTCTTTTTTGGTAGAAGATTTAAAAACAAAGCCTTATTACACTTCCTTTTTTCATTCTTTTGTCGATTTTGATGTAAACAATGAATTTATTTTCAGCGTTGGTGGCGATGGGACATTCTTGCATTCAGTATTGAATATCAGGAATTTCGAGATTCCGGTTGTTGGTGTAAACAGTGGACGTTTGGGTTTTCTGGCCGACATTTCGCAAGACCAGGTTAAAGATGCTTTGACCAATATTTTTAACAAAAATTATTCGGTAATAGAAAGGTCGATGTTACAGGTCGATTTTGAAGGTCATAGGAATATAGATTTTAATTTTGCATTAAACGAAATAACTGTCCAAAAAACGGATACTTCGTCGATGATAAATATTTCTGCTTACTACGGCAAAGAGCTGCTGAACAATTACTGGGCCGATGGTTTAATAATTTCAACGCCTACAGGTTCAACTGCCTATTCATTAAGTGTTGGCGGCCCAATTTTAACCCCCGATTCCGAAAATTTTGTAATTACACCATTGGCACCGCATAATTTGGCAATCCGCCCAATTGTAGTTCCCGACGATTACGAAATTAAACTTAAAGTAGAAGGCAGGGGACCTCACTATTTGACCTCACTCGATTTTAGATCTGAGGCTGTTGAATTCTCAACAATAATTAAAGTACGGAAAGCCAAATTTAAACTCAAAACACTTCAATTGCCTGACCAGGAATTTTTTAATACCCTTCGAAATAAACTCATGTGGGGAATCGACAAGCGTAACTAATTAGTGTCTGTCCATAATGTCCGTTTTCTGCATTACTCTCATCAAAAAAATGCTCGATTACATTAGTAAACTCCGCTTTTTTTGATTTCGAAAGCTCCCGTAAAGTTACGGGACAGGTTTTGAAAACGAACATTTTAACAGACACCTGACTTTATAGACAGACTCTAATTAGGGCCTGTCTATAAAAATCCGAAATAGAAACAAATGATAAAAATCTCAATCGGCAAACAACAAAATTCAAGTAAATAACAATGACCCAAATTCCAGAGTTTGAAATTTTATCGAACATTTAAAAATTGATAATTGGTATTTATCAGTCAATTGACGGACTGGTTTGTGATTTGAATTTTTTGTTATTTGGTGCTTCAATTCAAAAATTATCAACTTTATTGACAGGCACAATTTATCTTAATAGCTTAACAATTTTTAATCTTTCTTTGGGTTTTATAATAACATTCAGGTATGTTATTTTTAGAATTATATTACTTTTGTACCTCTTGAAAGCAGATGTATTAAAGAGAAAGGCGGATTAAGTTAATTGATATTCAGCAAGTTACAGAGGTGGTTGAGCACTGTTTTTTATTGTTTGAAACTATAGTTTAACCACTAAAAAACCTTGATTTTGCCCTTTTTAATCATCAACATTTTTTTAAATAAATTGTAAAGTTATTATGCCTGGAGCAATTGTTAAATAAACGATTTTGAATACCAAAATGAAAAAAATTACATTGGTGTTTGCAGCAGTTTTGATAACTGTTTCAGGTTTTGCCCAAAAAACGGCCGATATTGGGGTTTGGGGTGGTACATCGACCTATTTGGGAGATATGATAAATGTTACCCCTTTCCAAACATTCGAACCAAATTTTGGCGCTTATTTTAGGTATAATTTTAATGCGCGTGTTGGGATGCGGGCTATGTTTCTGAACGGTAAATTTGGTGCCGAAGGTACGATAGAAGGTGTACCCTGGGATTTTAATAAAAATGTGCAGGATTTTTCATTACAAGTTGAAATAAATTACTTGAAATATATACTGGGATTAAAAAGTACACCTTTTACACCGTATATTTTGGGGGGAATTGGTATCATGTATTTTCCTTATGTTCTCGATCCTGATTTGATCGCTGCGTTTAATCCAGACCATAATAAACATATTGTGGTAATGCAGGAATCAGCAATAGCCCCGACAATACCGTTTGGTTTTGGGGTAAAAACACATTTAGGGAGCAGGTTAGGAATTGGGGTTGAATATTTAATGAGGAAGATTTTAAGTGATAAACTGGATGATTTAGACGATCCGTTGGCAATAATTAATAGTGATGGTGAAACAATTACCTATACAAATTATTTGCATAATAACGATTGGTCGGGATATTTGGGAATTCATTTAACATATAGGATTTATATGGGCAAAAAAGCTTGCCCGGCATACGAAAGTAAAGATTGGTAATGGAGTTGTTCAGAAACAAGTTAAATAAAAATAAAATTCCAAAGCATGTCGCCATAATAATGGATGGCAATGGGCGCTGGGCTGAAAAACATGGAAATGCCAGGGTTTTTGGTCATAAACAAGGCGTTGAATCGGTTCGTTCAACAGTTGAAGGAGCCGGCGAAATAGGTATTGAACACCTCACTCTGTATGCTTTTTCAACCGAAAATTGGGAACGGCCAAAATATGAGATAGAGGCCTTAATGAGTTTGTTGATTTTTGCTATTGAATCTGAAACCGAATCATTGATGAAAAATAACGTTCGGTTAAGCACCATTGGCGATTTGAACAAAATGCCCGGTTCTGTAAGGACGAAATTAAATTCATGTATTAATACATTACAGTCAAATACGGGTTTAAACCTGATACTGGCACTTAGTTACAGCTCGAAATGGGAAATTACCGAAGCTGTTAAAAAAATTGTTGAAGAATCAAAAAGCGGGAAATTAAATCCCGATGATATAAATGATAAACTGTTCGAGAAATATTTGTCAACAGCCGATTTGCCCGACCCGGAACTTTTGATCCGGACAAGTGGCGAATTTAGGATCAGTAATTTTTTACTTTGGCAAATTGCTTATTCCGAATTGTATTTTACAGAAAAACTATGGCCTGATTTTAGAAAAGAAGACCTGTTTAGGGCAATATTTGATTATCAAAACAGGGAGAGGAGATTTGGAAAAACAAGTGAACAGTTAATTAGCTAAAAATTTATGTATAGGATGCGAAAGCCAGTAATATTATTTTTATTTCTGTTGGTATCGGTTATGCCCCAGGCATTTTCACAGGTTGCCGACAGTACAAATTTTTCAATATATTATTCCAGCCCGAGGAAATATACGATTGCAGATGTTCAGGTTTCCGGAATACGTTATCTTGATAAAACGGTTCTTGTGCAACTGTCGGGACTAATTGTAGGAGATGAAGTTGAGATACCGGGAGAAGCTATTACAACTGCAATTAAAAAATTGTGGAACCAGGGGCTTTTTTCTGATGTTCAGATTACTGCTACCAAAGTTATTAACGACGATATTTGGCTCGATATTTCACTTCAGGAACGGCCAAGGCTTTCGGATGTAGTTTTTAGCGGTATTTCGAAATCGGAAAAAGATGATATTACCGATAAAGTTCTTCTGTTAAAGGGAAGTCAGATTACCGATAATCAAGTAAACAACGCAGAACGGACCATTAAAAACATATTCCTAGAAAAGGGCTTTTTGAATACAGAAGTTAATATTGTACAACGGGACGATACAACGCAAAACAACAGTCTAATTCTCGATATTTATGTCGATAAAAAAGAAAAAGTAAAAGTCCAGGAAGTAAATATCAGTGGGAATAAAGAAGTTGAAGCAGTGGTTCTTGAACGGGCCATGAAAAAAACCAATGCTAAAAAATTGAGGAATTTTTTCAAAACAAAAAAGTTCTTACAAGAAGAATTTAAAAACGACAAAATATTGTTGGTTGAAAAATATAACGAAAAAGGTTTTCGCGATGCAGTAATTATTCACGACACAATTGTACAGGTTGAAGTAGGCAAAAAAAATAAACCTAAAGTAAATGTAGATCTTTTGGTTGAGGAAGGGAACAAATATTATTTTGGAAATATTAAATGGGTTGGAAATACTGTATATCCTTCCGATTATCTATATACATATCTTGGAATAAAAAGAGGAGACGTATTTAACCAGTCGATATTAGACAAGCGTTTGTTTGATAATGATGAAGGCCTAAACAATTTGTATTTAGATAAAGGTTATTTGTTTTTTAATCTCGATCCGATAGAAGTAAATATTAACAAAGATTCTATTGATTATGAGATGCGGATTTATGAAGGGAAACAAGCAACCATAAACAATGTAATGATTACGGGTAACACAAAAACCCACGAACATGTTGCACGTCGTGAAATACGTACGTATCCGGGCGATTTGTTCAGTAAAACATTGCTGATGCGTTCGTATCGGGAACTATCACAATTAGGGCATTTCGACCCTGAAGCAATTAATCCCGATGTTCGTCCGCACCCCGAAGACGGAACTGTTGATATTGAATATCAGTTACAGGAAAAAGCCAACGACCAGATTGAACTTTCAGGTGGTTGGGGAGCAGGGATGTTTGTTGGTTCGGTTGGTTTAAAATTTGCAAACTTTTCGGTACGGAATATTTTTAATAAAGAAGCATGGAGACCGCTTCCAACCGGTGATGGTCAAACACTAAGTTTACGCTACCAAACCAGTGGACGTTATTACCGCACTGTTAGCCTGTCGTTTATCGAACCCTGGCTGGGAGGCAAAAAACCAAATTCCTTATCCGTTTCATTGTCTCATTCGAAAATAAATTATAGTGCAAATACTTATTCGCAATCATACAATCCGTATGGTTCTAGTGGATATTCGCCTTACGGAAGTAGTTATTCACCTTATGGAAGCTATGGCGGTTATTCCCCTTATGGTAGCAGCTATGGCTATTCACCTTACGGAAGTAGTTATGGTTACGATCCGTACGGGTATGGTTCTTATCCGCAATATCAGTACAACTACGATTCGGAAAGTGAAGATGAAGCAGACGACCAGATATGGGAAACAACAGCTTTGGCTTTGGGTTATGGTTACCGGCTTTCTTTTCCTGATGATTATTTTACTGTATATCACGAGTTTTCGTTAGAGCATTACAACCTCAGGAACATGGCCAGTTATTTCTATTTCCTTGCCGACGAAAATGGAGAAGTAAATGGTACTTTTAATAACTTTAGTTTTAAAACTGCATTTGGACGGAATTCTGTGGATAATCCGCTTTATTCAAGAAAAGGATCCAATCTTTCGTTATCGATGAAACTTACTCCGCCGTTTTCATTAATCTCAGGAAAAGATTATAGTTTGCCAGAAATTACTAACGAGGAGAGATATAAATGGATTGAATATCATAAATGGTTGTTAAAAGGGAACTTGTACAATCCATTGTCAAAAAATACCGATTTGGTGTTGCGGACTGCATTCGAAATGGGATTTCTTGGATATTACGACGCCAACCGTAGATCTCCTTTTGAAGGGTTTATTGTTGGGGGTTCAGGTATGTCGGGATACAATATTTATGGTACCGATTATGTGGCACTCAGGGGATATAAAGATTACAGTTTAAGTCCAAGTAACGGTTCAAGTATGTATTCGAAATTCACCATGGAACTTCGTTATCCCGTAACTTTAAAACCAAGTGCAACTATTTATGCGCTTGCATTTCTCGAAGGAGGTAACGCCGATATTAATTTTCAAAATTATAATCCATTTAAATTATACAGATCGGCTGGGTTAGGTGTTAGGATATTTCTCCCAATGTTTGGTTTAATGGGTATCGATTGGGGCTATGGTTTCGACGATGTGCCAGGGGTGTCTGATGCAAACGGCAGCCAGTTTCATTTTGTTATTGGTCAGCAATTCTGATAATTATGGGTTTGGCATAAAATATGATATACAAGATTTCAGTTTTAACAAAAAATAATTCGCTATGAGAAGATTAGTATTTACAATTGCAGCCATTTTAACTTTCGTTGGAGTTACAAGTGCACAAAAATTTGCTTTTATCGATTCGGAATATATTTTAGAAAACATTCCAGCTTTTACCGCTGCCCAGGGGCAGTTAAACCAATTGTCATCGCAATATCAAAAAGAACTGGAATCGATGCACGCTGAAATTGAACAAATGTATAAAGATTTCCAGGCTGAAAGTGTTCTTTTGTCAGAGGATATGAAACGCAAACGTGAAGATGTAATTATTACTAAAGAAAAAGATTATAAACAACTTCAGCGTAAATATTTTGGTCCCAGTGGCGATTTGTTTAAAAAACGCCAGGGTTTAGTTAAACCTATCCAGGACGATATTTTTAATGCCGTACAGGAAATCGCAAACGATGGCAGTTATGCCGTAATTTTTGATAAATCGGGAGGTACATCTATGATTTTTACAAATCCAAAATTCGATTTAAGCGATCAGATTTTACAAAAACTCGGATATAAATAATTAATAACTATATTTGTGACCAAAAATTTTAATACTACATTGATTATGAGAAATTTAATGAAACTATTTGCTGCTCTTCTAATTGTTTTTGTTGCCGCATCGGTAAATGCGCAAACCCCAAAATTTGGGCATATCGATTTACAAGCTTTAATCCAGATTATGCCGGAGCGGACAGTTGCCGAAACTGAATTTAATACATTTCAGACTGAACTAGAAGAAATACTTGGCGAAATGCAGGCAGATTATCAACAAAAATTAGGGGAATTCGAACAACTTGGAGAAGATGCTTCAGAAATTAAACGAAATGCCAAGATAACAGAACTTCAGGATTTACAGCAGCGTATGCAGAATTATCAGGGAACTGCACAACAACAACTTCAGCAAAAACAGGGTGAATTACTCCAACCTGTATTTGATAAAGCAGAAGAAACAATTGAAACAGTGGCTAAAGAATTAGGTTTGATTTACGTTTTCGACATTGGGACGAAAGTTGTTTTATACAAATCAAATCAAAGTACAGATGTGCTTCCACTTGTAAAAGCAAAACTTGGATTAGAATAAGAGATTATTTAAAACAAAAAAAAGCCATTTGTTAATTGACAAATGGCTTTTTTTTGTTTTAAATATATAGTTTTCTGTTGGATCAGTTATGATTAAAACTTATATTTAGTCGGTATAAAATTGATTAACAAAAACTGTAATTTATGAATGCTGAAAAGAGGAACGTGAAAAAAGAAAAGGAAAATATCCCTTCGAATGTTTCATTGTTTGAAATAGCCTGGGAAGTGTGTAACCAGGTGGGTGGAATTTATACGGTTATCCGTTCAAAAGTTCCTTCAGTTATAAATAAGTGGGGAAAAGAGAATTACTTTTTAATTGGACCTTATTTTGAAGATCAGGCCGACGCCCACTTCGATCCGGCGACAGATTATTCAACTCCTATAGGAAAAGCAGTTTTAAAAATGCAGGAACGCGGATTCGATGTTCATTACGGGCAATGGATAGTTTCGGGACGCCCTAACGTGGTACTTTTTAATCCGTATTCAGTATATGACAAATTAGGGGAAATTAAACACTTTTTATGGCACGATTATCATATTTCGCTGCCTGAAAACGATGAACTTCTCGACAAGGTCGCTGCATTTGGTTATCAGGTTAAAGAATTTTTCCATTTTTTGTGTTCAATTGGTTATTGTAATGGGTCGGTAATTGCCCACTTTCACGAGTGGATGGCAGGTTTGCCTATTCCGGGCATTCGAAAAGATAATTTGAATATTAAAACTGTTTTTACTACCCACGCTACACTTTTAGGAAGATATTTGGCAATGAACGATCCCAATTTTTATGATCATTTACCGGAATATAATTGGGAGGTCGAAGCCTTAAATTATAATGTAAAACCAATTGTCGAAATCGAAAGGGCTTCAGCTCACGGTGCACATTTATTTACAACGGTAAGCGAAGTTACGGCCAATGAATGCACACATTTGCTGGGGCGCACTCCGGATTTTATTCTCCCGAACGGATTAAATATTGAGCGTTTTGAAGCACTTCACGAAATTCAAAATCAACATCTTCAGATTAAGAAAAAGATTAATGATTTTGTAATGGGCCATTTTTTCCAGAGCTATTCGTTTGATTTAGATAAAACACTTTATTTTTTTACTTCAGGCCGATACGAGTATCATAATAAAGGCTATGATTTGACACTTGAAGCGCTGGCAAGGCTTAATTACAAAATGCAGGCAGCCAACATTGATATGACTGTGGTTTCATTCTTTATCACCCGCCGGCCTTTTTATACGTTTAATCCCGACGTTTTACAATCTAAAGCGCAAATGGAAGATGTTTTGCGTGTGAGCGAAGAAATTAAAGAACAGATTGGCAAGCGTTTATACACAAAAATAACCTCAGCCGATGGTCCATACGAATTTCCCGATTTAAGGGCTATGGTGGATGATTATTTACGTTTGAAATTAAGACGTAATGTTCAGAGCTGGAAAACACATAAACTTCCAAAAATTGTTACACACACTTTAAAAGACGATGCAAAGGACGAAATATTGAATTTCCTTAGAACAGCTAATCTGGTCAATAATCGTCACGATAAAGTAAAAATTGTTTATCATCCCGATTTTATTTCAACCTCAAATCCTTTATTTAAGATGGATTATACTCAGTTTGTACGGGGGTGTCATTTGGGTATTTTTCCAAGTTTATACGAACCGTGGGGATATACGCCGCTTGAATGCCTTGCAAGTGGTTTGCCTTCGGTAACGAGCGACATGGCAGGTTTTGGCGATTATGTAGTGAATAAAGTTCCAGATCACGAAGAAAAAGGAATGTACATTATTAATCGTCGGGGCATAGATTTTAATCAATCGGCAGAAGATCTTGCTAATATAATGTTTGAATTTGTTCAATTATCCCGTCGCGACAGAATAGCATTAAGATATAAATGTGAAGAATCATCACTTCATTTTGATTGGTCGAACCTGGGCAAATTTTACGATGAGGCATACAAGTTGGCAATGAAATGCTAAAAATTTTCAGATTTTATTTATGAACTGTCCAATTGGTGTATTCGATTCAGGTTATGGTGGTTTAACAATTTTAAAAGAGTTGGTCAAAAAATTGCCAGAATACGATTTTTTGTATTTGGGCGACAATGCCAGGACTCCATATGGAACGCGTTCGTTTAATGTTGTTTACGAATATACATTGCAGGCTGTAAAATATCTTTTTTCCCAAAACTGTCGCCTGGTAATAATTGCATGTAATACTGCTTCGGCAAAAGCACTTCGAAATATCCAGCAACTCGATTTACCCAAAATTGCGCCCGATAGGAGAGTTTTGGGAGTAATCAGGCCCAGCGTGGAAAAAGTTGCTGAAATAACCCGAAATGGTCATGTCGGAGTTTTAGGTACAAGCGGAACGGTAATTTCAGAATCGTACCCAATTGAACTTAAAAAATGGTCGGGGGGAAAAGTGAAAACTGTGGTACAGGAAGCTTGCCCGATGTGGGTTCCTATTGTTGAGAATAATGAAATTGATACATTTGGAGCAGATTATTTTATTGAGAAGAACATCAGGAATATTCTTCAAAAAGATAAAAAATTAGATACACTGATTTTGGGGTGCACGCATTATCCTTTGTTATTAAATGTTATTAAAAAATATGTACCTAACAAAATTAAAATTTTGGAACAAGGTGAAATTGTAGCTTATAAATTGCTCGATTATTTAACAAGGCACCCTGAAATAGGAAACAAATTAACCCGTAACGGAAAAATTCAATTTCAAACTACCGAGGCGACTGAGAATTTCGAAAATAAAGCCGCCCTGTTTTTAGGGCGCGAAATTAAAGCTAATAATATTCATTTGTAAAACCGTTTTAATTGAAGATAATTAGTTGGAAATAAGCACTCATCATTTCAATATCGGCAAAGTAACTAATAATAGTTTTAAAGTTCCGTCAGCAAATCTTTGACCACTTTTTTCATTTCATCGTACTGCTCTTCCATACTTTGCAGTAGCTTGTATTGAGCTTTTGTGCGCACCAGGTTGTGGTCTGGCGATTTCACCTTATAATAATTATCGCCATCAATATAATCCATTAAAAATCGGAGCACTTGTTCGTATGTAATATATTTTGCCGAAAAAGCCAGGTATTCGATTTCTTTATTGGTAAGAAAGGAGCCTGCCTCCTCGATATAACCTTTTGCAAATGCTTTATAAATCTCAATGTCCATTGAAACATTGTCGAGGTTGGTATCATCTTCCAGCCCGGTGTTGGTATAAAAGCGCATTGCATCGCCAAAATCGTTTAAAACGGTACTGCTCAAAACGGTATCTAAATCGATAACGCAAAGTACTTCTCCTTTTTGGTCGAATAAAATGTTATTAATTTTTGTGTCGTTATGGCTTACTCGGATTGGAATGATACCGTCTTCAACCAGTTTCCAAAAATCTAACATCTCTTTTCTGCGACTTTCGATCCATTCAATTTCTTTTTCCACCCCAGCTTTTCTTCCAACCGGATTCTTACTTAAAACTTCGTCCCATTGTTTATATCGAAACCGGATATTATGAAATCCCGGCAAAATATCGGTTAACGGATCTTTCAGGTCGGAAACCAGCGATTGAAATTTGCCAATTCCCTTTCCTCCTGCGTAAGCCAATTCAGGAGTCTCAGCTGCTTCATAAGCAATTGTTTCGTCGATAAATTGGCAAACTGCCCAATATTCATTTTCTTCGTCTTCGTAATATAGTTTTCCATCAACAGCAGGAGTAACGGTCATTGCTTCTCGCATAGGATCACCACCTGCTTCTTTTACTTTCTTTTTAATGTGTAAACATACTTTTTGTATATTTTCCATCATCGCCGGAATGGGTGAAAAAATTTTTTTGTTTTTCCTTTGAAGAATATAATTTGGAGAACCTTCGCTTGTTTCAATTATAAAAGTATCGTTTATAAATCCTTCGCCTAAAGCTTTTACTTCAATAACTGAACCTTCTAATTGAAATTTGGTTGCAACATCAAATACGGGTTGTTTCATTTTATATAGATTAAAAAAGTTTTTCTGGGTAATCCCCTTTTACTATTAACGATTTTATTTTTTCAACAACAAAAGGTTTGTCCTCTTTATAGGTTACACCAAACCAGGGTGAGTTGGCTTCCAGTACTTTAACTGTTGCTTTCTTTTCGTCAATCATTTCGAAAACAACCGATGGAATGTACATTTCCGATTTAGTTTTATTAATCTCGGTTTTTAAAAACGCCTTGAATTTCGACTCCAACGTTTCAAAAACAGAGAGTTTAAAACCCCAAATATTCATTGAGACACTTTCTTTTCCTGTGAGCAGGGTTTCACTTCCATCTTCTTCAACAGAAATAATATCATTTTCCCTTTTTAAGATTTTGATGGTTTCTACAATTTTTTTAAGGTTCTGGTTTTCATCTACATTGCAAACTCCACGAGAAACATGACCAAATTCGGATAAAGTATCTTTAAGGTTGTAGCCAACCATTGAATATTCAGTTTCATTTTCAGATGAAATTAAAAACTTAGCCATTACATTATAAGCATTGTGTCCATAAAAGTCGTCCGCATTTAATGCACAAAATGGTTCGTGAATTACATCTTTCGCAACAAGAATGGCGTGTGATGTCCCCCATGGTTTTTCCCGCCCCACAGGCAAAGAAAATCCTTCTGGCAACATGTCTAATTCCTGATAAACATATTCAACCTCAATTTTTCCTTTAAGTTTTTTATCGAATTTTTCTTTAAAAGCTTCAGCAAAATTTTCCCTGATAACAAATACTACCTTTCCAAATCCGGCCCGAATAGCATCGAAAATTGAGTAATCAATAATGGCTTCACCGTTTGGCCCAACAGGTTCTACTTGTTTAAGGCCACCAAACCGGCTGCCCATTCCGGCTGCTAATATTAATAATGTTGGCTTCATTGACTTGTATATTTTAAACGAGCTGGGAAATTACAAAAAAAGTTGTTCAGGGAAAGAATAACAATAAAAAAATGTGGCTGCTGTTTATTATAAGGTTTAAAAGATTCAATAAAAATTATTAATTATTCGAATTTGAAACTCAAAAAAGATAGTATATTCGTTCTGGTATTTAAGTAATCTAATTAAATTATTATCATGGGAAATACTCGTTCGGTTAACGCAAAAGGATTTGTTCTTCCTTTAATTATTATTGGGATAATGTTTTTTGCAATTGGATTTGCATTAGGAATTAACAGTTATCTTATTCCATTATTAAATAAAGCATTAAATATATCATCTGGAGAATCATACCTGGTTTTGACTGCTACTTTCTCTGCATTTGTTATATTTGGTTATCCCGCATCTTTTGTAATAAGTAAGATTGGATATAAAAGGACGATGTCACTATCGTTTTTAATGTTTGCTGTTGGTTTTTATCTTTTTATACCATCTGCAAAAATAGAAAGCCTTCCTCTATTTTTGGTAGCTTCATTTATTAGTGGAATGGGGAATGCATTTTTACAGGCTTCGGTGAATCCATATATTACAATTATGGGCCCAATGGAAAGTGCCGCCAAACGAATGAGTTTTATGGGTATTGCAAATAAACTTGCCTGGCCAATTGCTCCACTCTTTCTTTCGTTGGTTATTGGTAAAAGCGTTAGTGATGTTCAATTGACAGATATTAACCTTCCTTTCTATATTATTATTGGAGTATTTATATTGTTGGGCGTTTTGGCCATGATGGCTCCACTTCCCGAAGTAAAGGCAGTTGGCGAAGATGAAGATAGCGCAGAAGATTGTCCGTATGCTGCTGGCAAGACTTCGATTTGGCAGTTTCCACATCTTCTGTTGGGTGTACTTGCATTGTTCGTATATGTTGGTGTTGAAACAATTTCGTTAGGAACATTGATTGATTATGCGGAAAGCTTAGGTTTATCCAATCCTGAACATTATGCATGGATTGCACCTATTGGAATGGTTATCGGGTATATGGGTGGAATTATTTTTATACCAAAATATATCAGCCAAGCCCTTGCTTTAAGAATTGTTTCAATAATTGCAATCTTTGGCTCTTTAATGGTGGTACTAACACCAGCAGATATTTCAATATATTTTATTTTATTTATGGCATTGGGTTGCTCGTTAATGTGGCCTGCTTTATGGCCACTTGCCATGACTGATCTTGGTAAATTCACAAAAACAGGTTCGTCTTTAATGGTTATTGCGATAGTTGGTGGAGCGGTATTACCTACACTTTACGGTTTCTTAAAAGATTCTGTTGGCAGTCAAGATGCATATTGGTTAGTTCTCCCCGGCTTTTTATATATTTTGTATTATGGTATTAAAGGGCATAAAATCAGATAGTTACTGAATTGAGTCTGGCTTTAAACTTTAAATTTTTCTTTTTGTCATTAAAATTGCAAACTTCAAGTACCAAAATTTAATAAAACATAGAAATCCACTTCCTTTGGGAGTGGTAACGTTCTTTAGGCTTTGCCATTAAATAAATGGAATGTTTCAGGTTTCAAGTTTCAAGTTTAAGGGGCAAAGAACCTGTAACTTGAAACTTGTAACAAGGGGAGGAGCGGGCTTGCAAGTGCGAGAAAAGGCTTTGCCTTTTGGCTTTTGACAAACCACCTTCTTAGAGGGGGGTGGTTGATTTAAATATTAATATCAAAAATTCAAAGTTAAAAACGTTTGGGACTTTTGAAATTTGATTTTTGTGATTTATTTGTCATTTGAAATTTGTGAATTGATGCTTCATATTTAAAAACAGGTGACTTTATGGATAAACACAATTTAACTTGTACTTATTTAGTGAGGTCATTCATTTTTATTATTCATTATTATTTATTGTTCAGCCATGTACAATTGCACCGTGTGCTACAGTTGCGTTATCCTAAATAGTTGTGGGCGATTTTTTATAGTTGGAATGTACAATAACGTTATCCTGAATATTAGTATTATTTCCAACTTTTAAATAATGAACAACGCCCCGTAAAACTGCATTAAAACCAGATGTTGCAATTATTTCCGATTTCAACATAGCCAATTATTGTCGCAGTTTCAGTTAAAAAACAGTCATTTCCAATTGAGGGTGTTTTACCATTCAATTTTTTAATTAATGCCACTATCTATAATAATTTTAAATTAATATCAAATATATTAAAACCTGTAAATAAATGGATACGTTATTACTTACTTATCAAATTATGGTTAATTTTGCGCTTGAAAAAATGGATAAGATTTATGGAATCGATTCTGAAATTATAAATTATTAATTTTAGGGTCGTTTTTATTTTGAGTTAAAGTTTTAAAAATATAAAAAATAAATAAATGAAGGACGCAAAAGTAATAGAGCTTGAGGAGGTTGCAATTCGCTTTTCAGGAGATTCTGGCGATGGCATGCAACTTACCGGGACTTTGTTCTCAGATGCTTCAGCACTTCTTGGGAATGATATTTCAACATTTCCCGATTATCCGTCTGAAATAAGGGCACCCTTAGGTACAGTTGGGGGAGTATCTGGTTTTCAGGTTCAATTCGGACAAAAACAGGTTCATACGCCTGGAGATTTTGCCCATGTTTTGATTGCCATGAACCCTGCTGCAATAAAAGCCAATGCGAAATTTATGAATCCGGGCGGGACCATAATTTACGATTCTGATTCTTTTACCGAGAAAAACCTGAAAAAAGCAAATTTTACGACTGACGATCCTTTTGCGGAATGTAAGCTGGTAGATTATTTTAAAATTCCAGTTCCAATTTCGAGCCTCACTAAAGAAAGCTTGAAAGACTTTGGGCTTGATAATAAAAGTGTGCTGCGAAGCAAGAATATGTTCGCATTGGGGCTGGTTTGCTGGATGTTTAATCGACCGTTAGATTATATTGAAGAATTTATCAGCACCAAATTTGCTAAAAAACCGGTAGTAGTTGAGTCGAATATTAAGGTTCTGCACGATGGATTCAACTATGGTTATACAATGCAACATATGACCCCGAGTTATATTGTGCATCCTGCAAATATTGAGAATGGAACGTATAGAAATGTAAACGGAAACCATGCTACGGCATGGGGGCTTTTAGCTGCCGCGGAAAAATCAAAACTTGATTTATTTATTGGTTCATATCCTATAACTCCGGCAACAGAAATTTTACAGGCATTGGCGGAAAGAAAAGATTTGGGAGTGAAGTCATTTCAAGCTGAGGATGAAATTGCCGGAATTGCATCGGCCATCGGAGCTTCTTTTGCCGGAAACCTTGCTGTAACCACTACTTCGGGTCCCGGTCTTGCATTAAAGTCGGAGGCAATTGGTTTGGCTGTAATGGCAGAACTTCCGCTTGTAATTGTTAATGTGCAGCGTGGCGGGCCTTCTACCGGACTTCCAACAAAAACGGAACAGTCAGATTTAATGCAGGCACTCTATGGCAGAAATGGTGAAAGTCCGGTAGTTATTTTGGCCGCCAGTACTCCTTCGGATTGTTTCTGGTATGCCTTTAAAGCAGCCAAAATTGCACTGGAAAGGATGGTGCCGGTTATCTTATTAACCGATGGATTTCTTGGTAATGGAACGGAACCCTGGAAAATCCCAAAAATGGCTGATTTGCCATCAATTTCACCACGCATTGCAAAAGATGCTGCTTCATTTAATGCTTACAAAAGAGATCCTGAAATTTTGGCCAGGGATTGGGCAATTCCTGGGATGCCAGGATTTGAACATCGCATAGGTGGCCTTGAAAAAAATATTACTGGTACGGTTAGCCACGATCCCGAAAACCATCAGGTAAATACTGAGATACGGGAAGAAAAAGTTCAGCGGGTGGTCGATATGATCCCTAAAATGGAACTGTGTGGCGACGGCGATGGCGATGTTTTGGTTGTTGGCTGGGGAGGAACTTATGGACATTTGATAAGTACTGTGAGGGAACTTCGCAAAGAAGGCAAAAATGTTAGCCTTGCACATTTCAACTATATAAAACCACTTCCTGAAAATACGGCTGAAGTATTTAGTAAATTCAAAAAAATAATTGTTTGTGAGTTAAACCTGGGGCAGTTTGCCAGTTATCTCCGCGATAAAGTCCCTGGAAAGGAATATCATCAGTACAATAAAGTGAAAGGCTTGCCTTTTACCGTGAATGAATTGAAACAAAGCATTTATAAATTACTGGAGGACTAAAAAATGTCAGATTTAAGATATAACATAAAAGATTTTAAAAGCGAAAATGAAGTACGCTGGTGTCCGGGATGCGGCGATTTTGCAATTTTAAATGCAGTTCAACGTACCATGGTAAATATGAACATCCCGCGCGAGAAATATGCAGTAATTTCCGGGATAGGATGTTCTTCGCGATTTCCATATTATATGAATACTTATGGGTTTCACACCATTCACGGAAGGGCAGCTGCAATTGCATCGGGTGTAAAAAGTGCAAATCCCGATTTAAATGTGTGGGTAATGAGTGGCGATGGTGATTCAATGGCCATTGGGGGAAACCATTTTATTCATTTGATCAGGAGAAATATTAATTTAAACCTTATTCTTTTTAACAACCGCATTTATGGTTTAACAAAAGGGCAGTATTCGCCAACATCGGATCGTGGTTTTAAAACGAAAACATCTCCATTCGGAACGATTGAAGATCCATTTGTTCCCGGCCAGTTGGTTATTGGTGCCAGAGGGACTTTTTTTGGACGCTCCATCGACGGAAACATGAAACTGAACCAACAGGTTTTGATGGAAGCTGCTCAACATAACGGCACATCTGTGGTTGAAGTTTTGCAAAACTGCGTTATTTATAATAGCGGAATCCACAGTGCAATAACTGATCCTTTACATCGTGCCGACAGGCAATTAATGTTGGAACATGGCAAATCAATGCTTTTTGGTGAGGAGAATGAAAAGGGGTTAGTATTTGAGAAAGGAAAGTTGAAAGTGGCAAAAATTGGAGAGAACGGAGTTACTATCGACGATATTTTGGTACACGACGCAAATGAGCCCGATCCAGGTTTGCATTTGGCTTTAATTAATATGCAGTTACCCGATTTTCCAGTGGCTTTTGGTGTAATAAGGAGTGTAGCAGCACCGGTTTATGATGTAGAGATGAAAGCTCAAATAAAGCACATCCAGCAAAATCGAAAAATTACCTGTGTTGACGAATTATTAAATTCAGGAAATACATGGGAAGTGACAGGAAATGAACCGGAGGAGCAGGAATGTCCAAATTTTGAATTGAAATAAGTTTAAGTATTAAAATAGTAAAAGGCTCTGCAATTTTGTGGAGCCTTTTTTGATTTGATATGTTTTAGGTTTGAGAAGAAGAAAGGGATTTTCATCTTGAATTCAATTTATTCAACTATATTTGGTCTTGATGTTCGATATTAAAACCAAAACAGAACTAAAACGTGGAAATCCTTCCGCCTTTAAGGAGGTATTTCGGTTATTATATCCACGGTTAAAAGGATATTGTAAACTTTTTATAACCAACCAAAACCAGGTGGAGGATATTATTCAGGAAAGTTTTATTACGCTTTGGGAAAAACGAGAATCAATTAAACCCAATAAATCTGTTGAGAGTTATGTTTTTGTAATTGTCAGAAATCGTTGTTTAAATGTTCTGAAAAAACAAAAACTGGAAGAAGGCAAAATTGAATTGGACAATCTTAATGCCATAGAGCTTCAATATTTATATCAATTGGATTTCATTGAAAAGGAAGAAAAGAGCATGGAAGAAATGTTGACAGCATCTTTTCAGAATGCCATAGAAGAACTTCCTAATAGAATGAAAAAGGTTTTTACCAAATGTAAAATTGAAGGCAGAAAACAAAAAGAAGTTGCGAAAGAGTTGGGAATTAGTTTAAAAATGGTAGAAAAACACATCTCAAAAGCGAAACAGCAAATCCGTAAAAAGTTGCTCCAACAGTATCCTGCGTTAATTGTTTTAATTGCTTTATTTATTGAATGAAAAAGCTACGAGCCATGAGCTTTGAGTTATTAGTTTTTGCAACATGTCAAAACACTCCTGGTGTCAAATCAGCGATAAAACTTCAGTACGTCATGCTGAATTTATTTCAGCATCTCCCAATTTGAAACAGATTCCGATACCCCGACTGACCAAACGGTCAGGAAATTAAGAATGAGGGGATTCCATCTCTCAAAAAAGATGGAATCCTTATCAGCACAATATCCGGCACTTATAATTCTGATTACTTTGATTATTGAATAGAAAAAGCTTCGAGCTTCGAGCTACGAGGTATTAGCCTTTTGTTCTTAATTTTAAACTGCCACTAATACTGCCTACTGCAACTGCGACTGATTACTTTACTTACTACTCTCTACTCATTCCTCACTTTAAGCTTTCACCTTTAAATTTTCAACTCTCCCGAGGTAGGGTTTTTAAAAAATAATTGTACTCCTATTAGAAATACATTATGCAAAAAATTATCACAAAATATTTAGAAGGCAAAGCAACTGAATTAGAACAGACAAAACTACTTCAGTGGTTGCGTATTAAAAAGAATAATCTCGATTTTCATAGGTTTAGTTTAGTTTGGAAGAACAGTCTGGATGAGAACCAATTTCCCGGAGATAGCGAAAAGAGTTGGAACAAAATTCAGACACAGTTATTACAAAAAAGTTTTAAAGGATGGCAAAAATCTCGAAAAATATATCAATTTTTCAAGGTTGCAGCCATCCTCTTTTTTGTAATTAGCATTGGGAGCTTGGCTTACTTTTTTGTTAACCAGAAAGAATCCCTACCAGAATATTATACCAGCGTAGTAGCCGAAAACGGACAGATTTCAAAAGTTGAATTGCCTGATGGATCAATGGTGTGGTTAAATTCAGGTTCGGAAATTACTTATAGCAACTTTTTTGCATCAAACAATAGAAATATTACTCTAAGCGGCGAAGCCTATTTTCATGTAACAAAAAATAAAAAGATTCCTTTGGTTGTATGTAGTGACGATTTACAAGTAAGAGTTCTGGGCACAAAGTTTAATGTTTCTGCTTATCCCGATTCTAAAAAAATAGATATTGTACTTGAAGAAGGTTTGGTTGAATTGTTAAATTGTAAAGTTGAATCTTTTTTATGCCAGTTAAAACCCGGAGAATTAGCTGTGTTTGATAAAACCAATAGCAATCTTGTGATTAGTGAAGTAAACACATCCAAGTTTACTTCGTGGAAAGAGGGGCTGATAAATATTTACGATCAGTCGTTGGAAGAGTTAACAAAACGTTTGGAAATCCGATACAATCAGAAATTTGAGTTCACCAAAGATGTAAAAGATTTCCGTTATACATTTACTATTAAAAATGAATCTCTTGATGAGATATTAATATTGATGGAGAAAATTACTCCAATAAAAGCAGTACAAAAGAAGGATACTATTTCATTTAAACTGGATAAAAACAAAATAAAAATAACTGGAGAATAGATTATAAAATAAAGCCAGTAGTGCAGTAACACCACCGGCTTTTATCTATCATCGGTAAATGATAAATAAATTTATTAACTAAATTATGGTAAAATTATGAAAAAAATCCGAATTAAGGGAAGAGGAGAGCCTTCCGTTTGGAACAAATGTTTTAGAATTATGAAACTAACAACCTTGTTCTTTTTAATTGGGCTAATGCAAATTTCGGCAAGTGTGTATAGCCAATCTACGAAACTATCACTTGAAATACGAAACCAAAAAGTGATTGAAGTTTTAGAGGAGATTGAGAAGCAATCGGAATTCCGGTTTGCTTACAGTTCTGAACTAATCGACCTGGAACGGAAAGTTTCGGTTGAATTAAGTGAAAGGGACATTGAAGAAACTCTAAATGTTATTTTTGATGGTACTGGTGTTAAACATATTGTGTACGACAGGCATATTATGCTCTATCCAAAAGAAATGGATTCGAACACTGAGATTGTCTCTAATCAGCAAAAAACTATAACCGGAACAGTAACAGATGATTCCGGTCAATCCTTACCTGGGGTAACCGTTTTAATAAAAGGAACTACACAAGGAACGGTTACCAACATGGATGGGAATTATTCAATCTCAAACATTCCTGAAAATTCTACACTTGTATTTTCATTTATAGGAATGAGAACACAGGAAATATTGGTTGGGAACAAGACAACAATAGACGTTCAGTTGGAAGTCGATGCGGTTGGAATTGAAGAGGTTATAGCTGTTGGATACGGTGTTCAAAGAAAAGTCAATATGACTGGAGCTGTTTCAATGATAAATTTTGATGAAGAAGTTGAAAACAGGCCAATTACAAATGCATCTCAAGCACTTAGTGGCAAAATTCCGGGAATTTGGGTGAGTCAAAACTCAGGGAAACCTGGAAGTGATGGCGCTCAAATCCGTGTTCGTGGTTGGGGAACTTTAAATAATTCGAATCCTTTGGTAATAATTGATGGGATTGAAGGTGATTTTGATCAATTAAATCCCAATGATATTGAAAGTGTTTCTGTTTTAAAAGATGCTGCCAGTGCAGCCATTTATGGTTCAAAAGCTGCTAATGGGGTAATACTGATTACAACCAAGACAGGTAAAACGAATGAAAGGATGCAAGTCAATTTATCTTCTTATTACGGAGTTCAGGTATTGGGAAGAAGATACAATCTCATAAATAACAGTGCTGAACATATGAGAATGACAAATACGGCATTGGCCAATGAAGGGGGAAGCCCATTGTTTCCTGATAATATGATTTCAGCATTTGAAAACGGAACGGATAAGTACAAATATCCAAGTACCGATTGGTATGATGTTGCATTTGAGAATGCTCCAATTCAGGAACACAATTTATCCATAAAGGGCGGAACCGAAAAAAGTTCTTCATTCCTTTCGTTTAATTATTTGAATCAGGATGGTATGATTCCAAATACAAATTCAGAGAGATATGGGATAAGAGCTAACCTTGAATCAAGAGTAAACAGTTGGTTTACGGTGGATTGCCGAATAAATTATAGCCATAAAGTATCAGAGGAAGCATATAACGATATTGTCTATGGGTCTATGGGTCGTTTTTTCGATATGTTGAATGGCGTAACACCATATACCGCACCCTATACCAGGGATGGGGAATTTGGAGCAGTTGAAGCTATAACAGATGATGGGAACATCCTGTTTGATAACAGAAATCCTTTAATTGATGCCAATAATGGAAAGAAAACAGCAGAGGAGAACTTTTTAAGCATCAATGCTTCTGCAAATGTTGAGCTATTCGATTTTTTAAACTGGAGAACAACGGTTGCATCTACCGGGAATTGGAATTTGATTGATAATTACAATCAAAGTATTGAAGGATTTACAGACTCTGGAATTCCGATGATGACTAAAAATTACAACAGGGAAGGAATTGAAATTTCCCGTAGCCAGGTATCATCGCTTGTAAATAATGTGTTTTCTACATTGAATTTTAATAAAACAGTTGCTGAAATTCATGAATTCTCTGCAATAGCAGGGTTGCAGGTGGAAGATCGGCAAATTAAAAACGTATATGCAAGACGCTCGGACCCACCAAAAGAGGGATTAACACAAGTGGATGCCGGTACATCTGGAATTCAGGGAGAAGGTAATATGGTCGGATTGAGGATGTTCTCTTATTTTGGACGTTTTAATTATGCACTTTCCGGTAAATATCTGTTTGAAGCCAACATAAGAGCGGATGCATCATCCCGATTCAAAGAAGGAAACAGGTGGGGAATATTTCCGGGATTCTCGGTGGGTTGGAGAGTTATTGACGAATCTTTTATGGAAGATCAGGATATTTTTTCCAATTTAAAATTAAGAGCATCCTGGGGACAATTAGGAAACCAAAATATTGCAGGCTATTGGCCATACTTAACAATTATCAATCAAGACAATAATTTAAGTTACAGTTATGCTGACGGCTTCGCCCCGGGAGCTGCTGTAACCTCATTAATTGATGAGAATATTACGTGGGAAACAACTTCAACACTAGATATCGGTGTAGATGCCGGGTTTATGAATAATAAAATAACTGTTGAAGCTGATTATTTCCAAAAGAAAACAACCGATATTATTGTGCAGTTACCAATTCCAGACATAATGGGTGATATAACACCTCCTTATGAAAACGTAGGAGAAATGGTCAATAACGGTTTTGAGTTTACAATTAATTACGACAATCAATCCTTGGATCGTGATCGTTTTGGATACAACATTGGATTAAATGCAACTTATATCGACAATGAAGTTACAAAATTCCGTGGGGGCGATTCTCCTGATCAATTATATTTAATCAGAGAAGGTTATTCATACCGGACGCTTTACGGATATAAAGCGGTTGGTATCTATCAATCGGATTCTGAAGCGGCACAGCATATGAGCAATAACAGTTATACACCCATTGCAGGTAACCTGAAGTTTGAGGATGTGAATAATGATGGAAAATTGGGTTTTGAAGATAAGCAGGATATTGGAAATACAATACCTAAAATTACCTACGGTTTATCTACCGCATTTAAATATAAAGGATTTGATTTAAATCTTTTATTCCAGGGGCTTGTAGGTGTTCATTCGTTTAATAGTAATGCTCTTACCACTCTAAATTATGAAAACAGAACAATTTCAACTCGGTGGAGAGATGCCTGGACACCACAAAATACTGATACCGATGTTCCAATTTTGTACTTGAATAACTCATGGGATAATTTGCAATCTTCTTATTGGGTAAAAGAAATAAGTTTTTTAAAACTTAAAAATGTGCAACTGGGCTACGCTCTGCCAACTGATCTTACAACACGGATTGGATTGCAGAAGATTTATTTTTATGTAAATGCGCAAAACGTTTTTGTACTTGTTGACAAGGACTTTGAAGGTTACGACCCTGAGAAGAGTGCGTTTTCACATGGTACAAATCAATATCCCGTTTCGAGGATTATTTCTTTAGGTTTAAATCTTAATTTCTAAAAACATGAACATGAAACTAAAAAATATAATAACTTATAGTTTACTATCCTTATTGATTTTAACTTCAGGCGGATGCGTAGAGGAGTTTTTGGATTTCTTTCCGGAAGATAAAATTACTTCCGCAAATTTTCCGGTAAATGAGGACGATATGGATTTGCTACTAAATGGACTTTATGGACAACTTCGAGAAAATGCACTCTATAATCAAGGATTTTTTGCCTATGGAGTGTTGGATGGAGCAACTCCAAACGGTTGGAACTGGGGAAATTTATCCATCACAAAAATTGGTAATGGGCAACTTTCTGCCACCGATGGGCAAATCGTAAGTTTCCGATGGACAAGGGCGTATGCAATTATTTTCAGGGCGAATTATTTAATTAAGGCTTTGGAAGTAGTTGAACTGAGTGCGGATATAAAATCAATGTATGAAGCAGAAGCGCGATTTCTGAGAGGGGTGGCTTATGCAACACTTGTTGAATCGTATGGTGGAGTACCAATAGTTTTAGATGCGATTTCTACGGAAGAAGCACGAACAATTGGAAGAAATACTGCAGACGAAACCTGGAATCAGGCAATTTCTGATTACGATTTTGCAATTGCAAACCTAGATGTTAATGCACCTCAGGTTGGTAGAGCAACCAAGGGTGCAGCAATGGCAATGAAAATGAGAGCCTATTTGTATCAAAACAAGTTTAGTGAAGTCATAAGCCTTGCAGACCAAATTATTGGCTTGGGGAAATATTCACTTTTCCCAACTTACGATGGTTTATTTCAAATGGAAAATGAGAACAACCAGGAGGTAATTTTCGATATTCAATATATGAGGGGTGAAAACTCACAGGGAAACCGTCTTGATCAATTTACAGGAACGGGAACCGGTAGCTGGACCAGGGGAACAAGATACACTCCGACTGAAAATTTAGTAAATGCATATGAAAGAATTGATGGTTCTCCTGGAAAATATTTTGAATCGGAAATTGATTTGGATAATCCTTACGATGGTTGGGATCCCAGGCTTAAAGTTACGTGTGTGGTTCCTGGAGCATACTATCTAGACTACCGCTTTCCAAACTATCTTTATCCGGGTGGAGCCTATAACCATCCCGGGAACAGGATAAAACATCTCAGCACACGTAAGTACAGAGAGGATGTTATGGCGGATCTTGCTCCAACGGATCAATCGGATTTAAATAATATTGTTATTCGGTATGCTGATATTCTTTTATCGAAGTCTGAAGCGCTAATTGAATCTGGTGGTGATGTTGATGAAGCAATTGCTTTGATTAACAGAATTAGGACAGAACGGGAAGATGTTAAGATGACCCCAATACCAACTGGTTTGTCTCGTGAAGATGTCAGGGGGAAATTAAGGCACGAAAGAAGAATCGAGTTTGCGTTGGAAGGTCTGTATTGGATGGATATAAAACGCTGGCATAAAATGGATGGATTCCTTAATGGTGTCTATCCCATTGAGATTCGGGATCACAATGGAGGCTTGGTTGAAACCAAATTTCCAGATGGTTTCAAAGAACATTTTGGTTTGTTACCAATTCCCAACGGTGAACTTTCATTGAATGGAAATTTAGAGCAAAATCCCGGTTGGTAGAAAGAAGATATAATACTTTACAAAATAAAATGAGGGTTCTGGAGAATTTTCCGGAACCCTCTAAAATATTGTACGACAATGTATAAAAACAATACTAACTCAAAACTATGTTACTTTGTTATTAGGATTAAAATTTTTAGTCTCTATTTATTGATGTTTACTTTTAGTGCAAGTGCATCTGTAAAAGAAAAACCCAATATTGTTTTTATCCTTGCCGATGATTTAGGTTATACCGATTTGGGTTGTTATGGATCCTCGGAAATTCACACTCCTAACCTCGATAAAATGGCAACAGAGGGAATCCGGTTTACTCAGTTTTATGCACCGGCAGGTGTTTGCACTCCAACAAGAGCAAGCTTTTTAACTGGTTGTTATCCTAAAAGAGTTGGGTTGCATGTGGGAGTACTTCGTCCTGATACACAAAGTGGATTAAATCCCAATGAAATAACAATTGCTGAAATTTTGAAAGAAGAGGGCTATGTTACAGGTTGCATTGGTAAATGGCATTTGGGGCTATTACCTGAGGTTAAACCAAATGCACAAGGATTTGATTATTATTACGGACTTCCAGGGCCAAATCATGCAAGATCAGACCTTTATCGTAATGAAACTTTATTGAAAAAAAACAGCGAGCTTAATTATGATGAATTAACTCTTAAATATACCGATGAAGCGGTCTCTTTTATCAGAAAAAATAAAGAGAAACCATTTTTTCTATATTTGGCACACAGTGCAATTCACATTCCCTTATATGCATCAAAGAAATTTCGGAGACATGAAGGATTTAAGGGATTATACCGCGATATGGTAGAAGAATTAGACTGGAGTTGTGGTGAAGTTTTAAGGGAATTGAAAGAAGCAGGAGTACTGCAAAATACAATTGTTGTATTTACTTCAGATAATGGTCCGGCAGGAGTAGCTGCTCCTCCTTTACACGGAGGCAAAGGCAGTACATGGGAAGCAGGATTTAGAGTGCCTCTTATCGTTCGTTGGCCGGTGCAAATACCAACAGGGAGTGAATGTTATGAAATGGCCACAATGATGGATTTTTATCCCACGTTAGCTAAGTTAGCAGGTGCTAATATTCCCAATGACCATAAATTAGATGGTTATAATATTACTCCACTCATAACCGGGAAGAATGTCAAATCTCCTTATTCTATTTTTTGTTATTACGGTCGCGACGGGAAGCTTGCTGCCATACGCCAGGGACAATGGAAACTTCATTTACTTGAGCCGAGTGAAAGATGGGCAGGTAAACAACCCATAAAAGAAGCTTTGCTCGATACCAAGCCAACAACACCTCTTCCGTGGTTGTATAACCTATCTTCAGACATTGGGGAAACAAATAATATTGCAAATTCTAATTCTGAGATTGTGAATAAATTGAAGAAACTTGCCTTCGAAATGGATTCAGAATTGACAGATGAACTAAGACCATTTTATATAAAAAAATGAAAAAGTTACTTGCAGTTTGAATTAACAACAGGAGTTGTTATGTTTTCAGTATTGTTTTAAAAGAGAAATTTTCATTTAATCGGTAATAATAAATTATACCAACTAAAATTGAAATATTCATGAAATTAATAAAGTATTCAAAAAAAATATTGAGTTATATTATTTTATTAGTGTTTATTATTGGTTGTGAAGGAAAGACAGATATTATTAAACCTAATATTATCTTAATTCTTGCAGATGATCTGGGATATAATGATGTTACCTGTTATCGGAATTCGAACGAAAATCAATCAATTGATAAGCCTCCAACATCGCAAACGCCTAATATTGATATTCTTGCTGAGCAAGGAATGCTTTTTACCGATTTTTATTGCGGAGCTGCTGTATGTTCACCATCCAGATCAGCGCTAATTACTGGCAGAAACGCAACCAGAGTTGGCATATACAATTGGATTCCTGAAGACTCCCCAATACATCTTCGTTCGTGGGAAGTAACCATTGCTGAGTTATTGAAAAATATTAATTACAGTACGGGCCATTTTGGAAAATGGCATTTAACTTCAAAGGGAACTAATCAGCCAATACCAAACGACCAGGGATATGACTATAGTTTTTTTGCACATAACAATGCTATTCCATCACATCGAAATCCAGAAAATTATTATAGGAATGGTAAGCCTGTTGGCCCTTTAAAAGGGTACGCTTGTAACCTTGTTGTTGATGAAGCAATTAATTGGTTGAAAACTAATAAAAATATGCAAACACCCTTTTACATAAACGTTTGGTTTAATGAGCCACATTTAAAAGTTGCAGCACCCGAGGAGTTAACCAAAAGACATAAATACAACCAGGAATATTATGGTGCCATTGAAAATATGGACATTGCTGTGGGTAAATTAATGGTGTATTTAAAAGAGAATAATTTAGATGAAAATACGATCGTAATTTTTACTTCCGATAATGGTTCACGATGGGATCATTCCAACGATCCGTTACGAGGAGAAAAATGTTTTAATTACGAGGGAGGCGTTCGCGTTCCATTCATAATAAAATGGCCAACAAAAGTGCCCCAAGGCAAAACAAGTAAAGTGGTTGGGAGTTTTACCGATATATTACCGACTGTTGCCAGTATTACCGGAATTCCTGTTCCTTCAGATCGTATAATTGATGGTATTGATATTTCACCCGTATTTTTGGGAAAGACAGCAATTGTTAAAAGGGAGAATCCTATTTTTTTCTTTCGATATTTTCATGATCCAATTTGTATGTTAAGAGATGGAGATTGGTGTCTTTTAGGATATGACACATTAATTCCCAAGGCCGAATCTCTAAATGAAGGACAGCTTGGAAAAATAAGGCCCTGGCAATTTATGGAAAATCATATGGAATATTTAAAGACTATTACACCAAAACACTTTGAACTCTACAACCTACACGATGACAGGGAGCAAAAAAATGATTTAGCAAAAGAGTATCCTGGGATAGTCAATAAAATGAAAAATAAAATGTTACAACTTCGAAAGGAGATGGTTACTGAAGGGGGAGATTGGTTTGATCATTAATAGATAAACGCTATTTGAAATTTACTCAAAATATGAAACAAGATTTATTTAAAATAAATTAATAATGAAAAAGAATAAGGGGAGTATAATTATTATTTTGGGGGTTCTGATAGCTGGATTATTTTTATCGTTTAGTGTAAAATCAGCCGACTCTGATCAGCCGAATATAATATTCATTTTAGTTGATGATTTAGGTTATGGAGATTTATCTTGTCAGGGAGGAACAGATATTTTAACACCAAATATCGATAAGCTTTTTACAAGTGGTATCCGTTACTCAAATTTTTATGCAAACTGTACAGTTTGCTCTCCTTCAAGAGCGTCTTTAATGACTGGGCGTTATCCCGATATGGCTGGTGTTCCAGGAGTAATTCGTACTCATGAAACGAATAGTTGGGGTTACCTTGATCCTGCTGCTATTACCCTGCCAGATATGCTGAAAAAAGCCGGGTATCAAACTGCAATAATCGGAAAATGGCATTTGGGTTTGGAATCTCCTAATACCCCAAATGAGCGTGGATTTGACTTTTTTCATGGCTTTTTAGGCGATATGATGGATGATTATTGGAATCATCGTCGCCATGGAGAAAACTATATGAGGCTAAATGAAAAAGAAATTGACCCGAAAGGGCATGCAACGGACATATTTTCAGATTGGGCAATAGATTTTATCAAAAAAAGCGAGAACGATGTTACTCCTTTTTTTATGTATTTAGCATACAATGCTCCCCATTTTCCTATTCAACCCCCGGAAGATTGGCTTATAAAAGTGAAAAAGAGAGAAAATTCGATTGGAGAAAAGCGAGCAAAGAATGTTGCTTTTGTCGAACATCTAGATGATGGGATTGGAAAGGTTATTAATTCACTTAAAGAATCTGGACAATACAGCAATACAATTATAATTTTCACTTCCGATAATGGAGGGCATCTTTCTAGTGGCGCTTCTAATGGTGAACTAAGAGGGGGTAAACAAGATATGTATGAAGGTGGAATAAAAGTCCCTACTTGTATGGTTTGGGAAAATAAATTCGAAGCTGGTTTTGTTTCTGATCAACTCGGATTAACCATGGATTTTTACCCTACAATTTGTTCCATCGCCGATGTTTCAATTTCTCATCAGATTGATGGAGTAAATATTTTATCAGATGCAGAAGAAAAAAACCAGACGACAGAAAACAGAGAGGTATATTATATGAGGCGTGAAGGAGGAAAATATGGAGGTTTGTGTTATTACGCTTTACGAAACGGCGGCTATAAATTGGTGCAAAATACGCCGTATGAAAAATTGCAGCTATTCAATTTAGATTCCGACCCATTGGAAAAATCTCCACTTGATGAAAATTCAAAACAATTTAGGGATCTGAAATTCAATTTATCGCAACACATTAGGAGATCAGGAGGAATTCCTTGGCAAAAGAAAGAGGCCAAGTAAATTCTTAATAACATGTATTAAACTATAAATTAATAAAATCTATAAAATGAAAACTTTTAATATAAAAATGATTGTAATGACCGGTTTGCTATTTATTGGAATTACAAGGCAACAAAATAGCATTGCAGCAGAGAAAAACAAAACCTCAACTCCTAACTTTATTATCATATTTGCTGATGATATGGGCTATGGGGACATGGGAACATTTGGCCATCCGACGATTAGAACACCCAACTTGGACAAGATGGCTGATGAAGGGCAAAAGTGGACTAATTTTTATGTTGCGGCACCGGTTTGTACGCCTTCGCGAGCAGGTTTATTAACAGGTAGATTACCAATTAGAACAGGAATGTGTAGTGATAAACGAAGAGTTCTTTTCCCGGATTCAAAAGGCGGGTTACCAACAAACGAGACAACTATTGCATCGGCATTAAAAGGTTCTGGGTATGCAACCGCTTGTATTGGGAAATGGCATTTGGGACATCTCCCGCAATACTCTCCAAATAAACATGGTTTCGACTATTACTTTGGTATTCCATACAGCAACGACATGGATTTGACACCTAAGCCAAAATCAGCACAGGATTACTTTGATGCCTGCACAAAACCAAGGGTAGAAAACTTTAATGTGCCTTTATTGCGTAACTCAGAAATAATAGAAAGACCGGCAGATCAAACTACAATTACAAAAAGATATACAAGTGAAGCCATTAATTTTATTAAGCAAAATAAAAAGAAGCCATTCTTCCTTTATTTGGCTCATTCAATGCCTCATGTCCCTCTGTTTCGTTCTAAAGAATTTGAAGGGAAAAGTTTGCGGGGAGTTTATGGCGATGTAATTGAAGAATTGGATTGGAGTTTAGGTGAAATAATAAAAACATTAAAACAAAACGGATTAGATGAAAATACTCTTGTGGTTTTTACATCAGATAATGGACCGTGGTTAACTTTTAAGGATCATGGAGGAAGTGCTGGATTACTAAGCGGAGGCAAAGGAGGAACCTATGAAGGAGGCATGCGGGAACCTACTATTTTTTGGAATCCGGGAGGAGTAAAACCTGGGGTTGTTATGGATTTAGGAACAACGATGGATTTATTGCCTACGATTTGTCATCTGGCAAATGTTAATCTCCCTAATGACAGGAAATATGATGGTTATGATATTTCTTCAGTATTATCAGGAACAGGCGAAAGTCTCCGTGATATAGTTTTTTACTATAGGGGCACACAGGTTTATGCTATTCGTAAAGGTGAGTTCAAGGCTCATTTTATTACCCAATCTGAATATGGAGGAGAGGAGAAGAAAGTTCAGGAAACACCCTTGTTATACAATTTGGAATTAGATCCTTCTGAAAAATATAATATTACCGAAGAACATCCGGAAATTATTAAGGAGATGAAAGAAGTATTGGAAGAACATCTTTCTACTTTGATCCCAGTTGAGAATCAATTGGAAAAGTGATTATGTTTCTCTTGAAAGATATGTTTATAAAATTGATGGTAAAAAGCCCCAGCTTCTTCTCGTTTGAGTTTAATGGGAAAGAGGGGTAGCCCGACTGTCGTTTGTTACTTAATGATCCTCCATTGAAGTCCTATAAACCTTCGAGTAATGATATTTTGCCAAATGTCTTCCTTTTCTGTATTAGGAGAAAAGTTACTACATAGGCTAATTTTTTACAAATATATTTTTTCGACCAGCATTACTGGCATTTCCTCCAAATCCTGCATCGCATTTATCAATCCCACTTTCTCATACTTTGAGAGATCTTTGGGAGTGATCCGGCATTCTAATATTTTACCTTCATTAATTAAACGTGCACGCTGTGTTCCGGGTAAAAGAGGTGTGTCGGGAGTCCACCATTTTAAACCATCAAAAAAAACAGAATTAGCTGTGTAACTGTCGGTTATGCAATTATTTTTTACGATGAGAATATCATCGTATTTGGCACGTTGCTCAAAAAGTTCATCCAATTTTTTACGGTTGAAGTATTTAAAATGGTAATCAATGACATCGTTTCTTACAAGTTTTAAACTTCTTATTTCGCGAATTTGATGAGGTAAGAATTCGATCTTATCAATTGTTTCTGAATAAAGAATCCGGCAACGGAATAAGCCATTTTTAAAATTTTCAGGAATCTCAATAATATCTTCCAGATTAATTTTACCAGAAGTTTTGAAGTATTCGTTGCGAGACTTATTAAAACGGGAATTATGAAAAGAGATGTTAAACAGTTTCCCGTTTTTACATTTTATGGTTTCAAGCAATTGGGACATACACTTTTTTTAGCATTTCTTCGTACTCCTTTTCGGCTTCGCTCATAAACGTAATTCCACCACCACTTTTATAAATAAGTTGTCCGTTTTGGTTTTCAATATAACGGATTAAAACACAACTGTCCAGGTTTTTTCCGTCAAAAATCCCAAAGATTCCTGTGTAATAACCCCTGTCGTAATTTTCAGATTTTTCGATAATCTCCAGTGTTTTTTTCTTCGGTGCCCCCGAAATTGAACCAGCCGGGAGCATTGCAAAAATAATGTCCCCTATTTTTTTAGCAAAGTCATCAGGTAAATCTCCCGAAATTTTTGAACTTACCTGCCAAAGATTTTTTTGGTTGGTTTGAATATGACTGAGATATCTGAATTTTTCTACTTTCACATTTTCGGAGATCAGACTCAAATCATTCCGGATCAAATCAACAATGGTATTATGTTCCGCTACTTCTTTTGTATCTTTTAAAATCAGTTCTTCCGCGTTATCAATCCCGGCGTCAATGGTGCCTTTCATCGGGAAAGAATAAATCTTTCCATTGTCAATTTTTACAAAAGTTTCAGGAGAAAAACAAACAAATTGATTTTTCAAATAAATTTTATAGGGTGCTGAACTCAAGTGAAATATTTCTTCAAGCGAAAGATTGGTTTCAATTAAAGTTGGCTGTGTGAAGTTTAAAAGATAAGTATCGCCGTTGTTAATGTGTTGCTGTATCTGGTCGAACCCTGTTTTGTATTTTTCGAATGAAACAGGATTGGTATTCCATATTTTTTGGGACGGTTCAGTTTGAAATCTAACCACATTAGAAAAATCTGGAATGTGCCATAAAATTTCCCCTGACGATTCTTTCAAAGGAAAAATTTTTGGTTTTTGCCCTAAGAAATCAATCAGAAAAACAAAAGGTTCACCTTGTTTTCCAAGGTCATTCATCCGATTTATTATTTCTTCCGGTTTATTCATTTACAGTTGGCAAAGATATTAATTTTTGTTCCCTGTAAAATGCTTATGGAATTCAAAGGTTAAACCGTTCATTATTTTTATTTTTACCGCAAATATCAAAATAATGGATATTGCGAATAATATTTCTGAGATTAAAAATACTTTGCCTGAAGGTGTGAAACTGGTTGCTGTTTCGAAGACAAAGCCAGTGGAAGATATTATGGTGGCTTATCGTTCGGGCCATAAAATTTTTGGGGAAAATAAGGTGCAGGATCTTGTTGGGAAATACGAACAACTACCCAAAGATATTGAATGGCATTTTATTGGTCATTTGCAATCGAACAAGGTAAAATTTGTTGCCCCTTTTATTAGTTTTTTACACGGAATTGATTCAATGAAATTATTGAAAGTTGTAAACAAGGAAGCTAAAAAAAATGATCGGGTTATTTCCTGTTTACTTCAGTTTCACATCGCTGAAGAATCGACGAAATTTGGATTTTCGATAAAAGAAGCTTATGATTTGCTCAGTTCAGAAGAAATTAATTCGCTTCAAAATGTTGAAATTGCCGGGGTAATGGGGATGGCGACCTACACTGATAATGAAAGCCAAATAAGAAAAGAGTTTCGTGGCTTAAAAAATATTTTTAATACGCTCAAAAATGAATACTTTTCCGGCGTCGAAAGTTTTAGGGAAATTTCTATGGGGATGTCGGATGATTATCTTATTGCAGTTGATGAAGGAAGTACAATAATACGTGTCGGCAGCAAGATTTTTGGCACACGGAATTATTAAAAATAACGATTAATATTTGATTTTTTTAACGTAAGTTATTTAAACTTTTAAACTCAAAACTATGAGTAATTTTGAAACAACATATTTGGGATTGCATCTGAAAAATCCTCTGGTAGCAGCAAGTTCAGGTTTAACAAGTTCAGTGGAAAAAATTAAAGAATTGGAAAAAGCAGGAATTGGTGCTGTAGTTTTAAAATCTATTTTTGAAGAACAGATAAATAACGAAGTTAGTAGTCTGTTAGTCAAAGAACAACAAAATATGGATTACCCCGAAGCGGAAGATTATATTAAAGGTTATCTCCGAGACAATTCAATTAACGACCATATTGAATTGCTTGAAGAATCAAAAAAGGTTGTGGATATTCCAGTAATTGCCAGTATTAATTGTGTTTCGGCTGATGAATGGACAACATTTGCAAAAGATTTTGAAAATGCCGGAGCCGACGCCATTGAATTGAATATTTTTTACGTTCCTACCGATCGCAACGAAAAACCCGGAGTTGTGGAACAATTGTATCTCGATGTTTTGAAAAAAGTAAAAAGTGTAGTTTCTATTCCGGTTGCCGTAAAGTTTGGTGTTAATCACAGCAATATTATTGGAATGGCTGACAAATTAAAAGCTAATGGTGCCAGCGGGATTGTAATGTTTAACCGTTTTTACGAACCCGATATTAACCTGGAAACACTTGCCCTAACTTCGTCAGAAGTTTTTAGTTCGCCTTCAGAACTCCGGCGTTCGTTGCGTTGGGTGGGATTGGTTTCATCGGCAGTTCCAACAATTGATATTGCGGCTTCAACAGGTATTCACGATGGAAGTGCAGTAATTAAACAATTATTGGCGGGGGCGCAAGTTACGCAGTTGTGTTCTTCGTTGTACATAAACGGAGCAAGTGTAATTGCAGAGATGCTCGATGAAATGTCGGGATTTATGAAAAAATGGAATTTCAAAAAACCGGATGATTTCCGCGGACGGCTTTCCTATAAAAATATTCCCGATCCGATGTTGTATGAGCGCTCGCAGTTTATGAAATACTTTTCGAACAGGAAATAAGATATTTATGAAGTTATTTGGCTCGGTATTTCTAATTGTACACGTATTTTTATTTTCGAATACCGGACTAGTTTTCTCACAAGATTCCGTTGTACCCCGAATTGAAAATCCAAACTCCGATACAATCCGTTATTGTAGTGATTCTATATTGGTTGTTCCTGATATTTCAATCCAAAATATTGAAATAAACGAGGCAAGCGAAGGAATGAAAATTTCAATAGCCAATTACAAACGTGGCGAAGATATTTTGGTTTACGATGAAGTTCCCGGATTCGTTTACAAATGGGTTGATTATTATGGATACCTGGAAATCAAAGGGGTTGGAACAGCAGAAGAATATCAATCAGCGGTTAGTCAAGTTTTTTATAAAAACTTAGCCAATATTCCAACTTTAGAAGATAGATCATTCTCAATAAGTCTTTTAGATGCCGACTATTTACCCCAAACAAAGCATTTTTACAGGTATATTAAAAAGAGGGGAATTCTTTGGACTGAAGCAAGAGATTCGGCTGCCAATATGGATTATTACGGATTAAAAGGTTATCTGGCGACAATAACCTCAAGAGGGGAGAATGATTTTATTTGGTCGAAAATTGATGGAGTTGGATGGATTGGAGCAAATGACAGTACTACAGAGGGGACCTGGAAATGGGTGACCGGCCCGGAATCAGGAACACAGTTTTGGCAAGGAGATTACAATGGAGGTTCGGTTGGCGGACAATACTCATTTTGGAATACGGGAGAACCAAATAACGTCCAGAAATCGTGGGGGGCTGATGAAGATTATGCCCACATTAATTCCAATCCGAATACCATTCAAAAATCATGGAATGATTTGTCTAACGAAGGTGATAGAGATAATCCTAATGGTTATTATTATCCTGAAGGATTTATAGTTGAATTTGGCGGGTTTTCTGATGAACCGGATCTTAAGCTTTCAGCAACCGCCATAATTAAAGTTGCAAAAATAGCTTTTTCCGATCAACGGAACCTTACAATTTGCCAAGGCGAAAGTGTACGCTTAAACAATTTTGCAGAGCCTGTTTCAGAAGATTATAATTATTCGTGGTTACCCGCCCAAAATATAAATTTTCCTGCCATTGCCAGCCCTCTTGCTACGCCACCAGAGACAACAGTTTACACGGTAACCGGGACACTGGGTGAATGTGTTGCTTCCGCCGATTTTAATGTAAATGTAAACCCAGCGCCAATACATACCTGGGATCCCGAGTATATAATTTGCGAAGGGGAATCAATAGAATTAGATCCCGGAGAACATTCTTCTTATTTATGGGAAACGCTTGATACAACCCAAAAAATTACCGTTGATATTGAAAACTGGTACACAGTAACACTTACAAACGAATTTGCTTGCACCAGCAAAGATAGCACATTTGTAAAATGGAGTATTTTGCCAGTTCTGGATTATGGAGGTCTGGAAACTCTGGTTTGTGGAAGTAAGCAGCAAAAATTAAATTTAGCTTTTGAAAATGGGACTGCTTCAACTAATTTATTCTCGTTAAGTGAAAATGCAAATATTGTAGATCCCAAAAGCCTTTCGCCCACAATAACTGTCGATGAATATGGGATTTACAATTTTCAAATGGAAATTACCGACCAGTTTCAATGTGAATTCCTCGATACGCTAAAAATTGAATTTCATAACCAGCCAACTGTCCTTTTTCAAATTGATGAAGCTGAATGTGAGGGATATAACCTCAAGCTTTATTACGAAGGTACAACTTACGAAGACGCTGTTTTTAACTGGTATTCAAACGATACTTTATTTCTTTCCGGCATAAATATCGATTCAATGGAAATTCCTCTTGGATACGGTGCTTTTAACCGTTCAGTGGGTTTGATAATTAACGAGCAGGGGTGCATCGATTCTTTGAGGTTATCGGTAACAGTAACCCCGATATTAGATTTCTGGGCCGAAAACCCAGAAGGTTGTACTCCATTAGAAACGGAGTTTGATTACTCTGCAAGCGAACAGGTCGATAGTTTTTATTGGGAGTTTGGCGATGGATTTTTTTCAATAGAAAATAAACCAACACATATTTATGAAAATCCAGGAATTAATGATCTGGGTTTTGACGTTCAATTAAAAATAGTATCTGCCAAAGGTTGCGAAAATACTGGTATTTTAAATAACGCAGTAATTGTTCACCCAATTCCAATTGTTAATTTAAGTTTTGAAGAAAATATTTGTTACAATGAAACTGAAACGGTTTGGTACAATGGTTCGGGAAACGAGAAAGACACCTTTTATTGGGACTTAACAGATTTTCTGCCGGACGAAATATTACAAAACCCTGGAATATCACCGGGGCCGTTAGAGTTTAAACGAAGCTCGGATCCAATTGTGGAAATTGGAATTGAGGTTGTTTCGGAGTTTGGTTGCGAAACCGGTTATTTTTCACGGACATTTCAAAGAAAACCCCTTTTTGAGGTGTCGCTTGATAAAAATGAAGGTTGCCCGCCCGTTGAAGTTGAGTTTGGCCTTGTAACTTTAGACGAGGTGGATAATGTAAATTACAATTGGGATTTCGGCGACGAATCGACCGGCAGCGGCGCGAATGTTTCGAATGTTTATTTTGAAGATGATAAAAAATTTGATGTTGAAATTATTGCTAAATCCTTGTTGACTGGTTGTTCTGATACCATTTTTTTACCCGAAGAAATTTTTGTATTCCCGGTCCCAAAAGCAGGTTTTACAGCAAATCCAACTTCGGTTTTAATTAGCGACCCGGTAATTTTGTTTACGAACCAGAGTGAAGGGGCAACAATCTTTGAATGGGATTTTGACGATCTTTCGGCACTTTCGGGTATAGAAAACCCCGAACACCGGTTTCCTAATATGGGTTTTTTTGATGTTAAATTAACCGCCATTAATAATTTTGGATGTACCTATTCTGCAATGCAGCAGGTTTCGGTAGCTTTCGATCGTGTTTTTCCGCCAAATGCATTTTCCCCCAATGCTGTGAATGATGAAGATCGCGAATTCCGTATTTATTCTGAAGGAATTGTAAACGAAGGATACCAGTTATTAATTTTCAATCGTTGGGGAGAGGCGTTTTTCGAATCACAAAGTCAGGAAATTGGCTGGGATGGAAGGATGAAAAATGGCAACTTCGCGCCGGCAGGCGTTTATACCTGGGTAATCCAATATCTCGATTTTAGGGGCGAAAAATATAAACAACAAGGAACAGTAACTTTGGTGTTTTAGTAAAAAATATTGTTTGGAAAGTTAAAACGAAATACAAAACGATTAATAATTATCCTTCAGCAAATCACGAGTTGACAACAAAGCAAAAAGAAAAAATGCACGTTGCTAGTTAGGTGCTAGATTGAAAGAATTTATTTTGTTTTTTCTCGTCCTGCCTTCGCCCCTTAAGGGTAACTAGAGAGTCCACTGTTTAAATAACTTATTTGACTTTTTTACCAAAAAAAAATCCTATCCCAAAAACCAAAAAAGAACTATTTACCACCATCTCTCAAAATAATTCGCAAATTATTTTGTCATAATAATAAAAAACACTTTCTTTGTACTTTGAAACGATTATAGTCAAATATTACAACATGGCAATTGAAGATACGAGAGATAAAATTTTAAGCGTTGCTAATAAATTGTTTAGCAGATTTGGATTTCATAAAACGTCAATGGATGAAATAGCAAAAATTGCCAGGAAAGCAAAAGGCTCATTATATTATCATTTTGCAAGCAAAGAAGATTTATTTAAAGAAGTTGTTTCAAAGGAAATCATTAGCTTAAAAACTCAGTTGTCAATAATTATTGAAGACACTGATTTAAGTGCATCCGGGAAGATGAAGAAATATCTAACTAAAAGAATGGAGGTTCTAAATGATGCATCAAACTATCATGAGACTTTAAAAGCAGACTTTTTTGAGCATTTCCACTTTATAGATGATTTAAGAAACGAACTGGATGAATGGGAAAAAGGAAATCTAAAAAGAATTATCTTACAAGGAATTGAAACAAAAGAATTTGCACCCATTAAAGACATTGATGTTTTATTGGATATACTTATCATGGTTTTAAAGGGTCTTGAAATACCTTTCTTCCTACAAAATAAATATGAAAAATACATTCCATACTCGGAAGGATTAATGAGTATATTAACTAAAGGGTTAGCTCCATAATTTTTTTGACAATGACTGACTATAAAACAATATAAGTACAAAACAATTAATAGCATAAAATGAACAAATTAGCAGAAGGAATAGTAAAATTAAAATGGTTGATAATAGTCGTAGTTATTGCATTAACTGCATTCTTTGGTTATCAGATTACCGACCTTAAAATAGATTCAGATATAATAAGTTCATTGCCCGATGACGACCCTGCCGCACTTTTATATAAAAATATAGGCAAAGAGTTTGGCGGCAATGATATGGGAATGATTATTATAGAAACTGACGATGTTTTTACAAAAGAAGTTATTGAATATGTAAAACAAATTTCAGACAGCTTATTAATCACAGATGGAATTTCAACAGTAACAAGCCTTACAAACGTACTAGATATAAAAGGGAGCGAATGGGGAATTGAAATAGGAACATTACTTGACGAGTACGATTTACCTGATACAAAAGGAGAATTGGACACTTTAAAAGCGAGGGTTTTATCAAAAGATATGTATAATGGCACTATCGTATCAGAAGATGGAACCTCTACTTTAATCATGTTTACTTTACTTGACGAGGCAGACAAACAAGCAGTAGCTAAAAATATCAAAGAAAAAATATCAAAACTTGATATTCCTGAAAAGTTATATTATGGTGGACTTCCGTTTATGATGAATGATATTGCGGATTTAATTGTTTCCGATATTGTTAGGCTTATTCCAATTACATTCTTTCTGATAGCCTTTATTCTTTTTCTGGCTTTTAAATCAACCAGAGGTGTTTTATTGCCAATGCTAACTGCTGCATTATCGGTTATCTGGGTTTTGGGGGCTATGGTATCCCTTGGTTTTGAATTATCAATCATTTCAAATATTACTCCTATAATATTACTTGCCGTTGGCAGTGCCTATACCATTCATGTAATTAATAGGGTGAATGTTACTATTGACCATAACCGCAAAAAAGCTTTAATAAAAGCATTGGCCTACATTACAGTACCTGTAATTCTTGCTGCATTAACTACCATGATTGGGTTTGTGTCGTTTGTATTTGGAGCTTATCTTGAGATAATTCGTGACTTTGGTATTTTTACAGGCTTAGGGGTAATATTCGCCTTGCTTCTTTCTATATTCTTTGTTCCTGCTGTCATATCAGCTTTTTCTATGTATAAAAGTGAAAAAAGGATGAAGCAGAATGGTAAAAAGAAACGCTCCTTTTTGAATGATATAATTCTTTCACCATTATATGTTTTGTTACATAAACATCCAAAACGTACTTTAACTGTTTGGGGAATAATAATGCTTGTAAGTGTCGGCGGAATATTCCTCGTGCAAAGGGAAGTAAACATGGCTGAATATTTTAAAAAAAGTAATCCTACCAGGGTAACTGAAGATATAATGCAAGAAAAATTTGGCGGTTCGCAGCCTGTTTTTGTGGTCTTCGAAGGTGATATTCAAAGTCCGGAGGTATTACAAATGATGATAAAAACGGAGGATTACATGAAAGAGTTTTCGGCAATAGACCGCACACAATCAATTGCCGACCTTGTTCAAGAGATGAATGATGTAATGGGAGAGGGTAAAAAAATACCTGATTCCAAATCGAAAATCGAAAATCTTTGGTTTTTATTGGATGGGCAGGATATTATGCCGCAATTGGTTTCTGATGAACTCGACAGGGCAATTGTCCAATCAAAATTTGCTTCTACCGACAGCAAAGTATTGAATGATTTTGTGATTTACATGGACGATTTTGTTGCTAAAAACTCAAGCGAAACATGCAAAATTGAAGTAACAGGAATGCCATCGGTATATTCTCAGTTAGATAAAAGTTTAATTGATAGCCAGATGAGTAGTTTGGTAATTGCAATAATAATGGTTTTGCTAATTGTAGGCTTGGTTTTACGTTCGCCAATAAAAGGTGTTTTTGCTGCAATTCCTATCGTCGCTACTATTACAATACTGTTTGGGTTTATGGGTATTACAGGAATTCCTTTAGACATAGCAACAGTACTAGTAGCCAGTGTGGCATTGGGGATTGGAATTGACTATTCCATTCATATTATCACTCATTTTAATCATATTCATAAAGAAACAAGTGACTTAGACAAAGCAATGCAAGAAACCATTATGGTAAGTGGAAAAGCTATTGTTATTAATGTGTTCTCGGTAGCCGCAGGGTTTTTGGTATTAATATTTTCACAAATGGTGCCATTACAAAATTTTGGAATACTCGTGGCTATGAGTATGATTGGTTCCGGCCTGGGAGCTTTAACACTTTTGCCTGTAATACTAATACTTCATTATAGAAGAATAGAAAAAATCAAATCAAATCAAATCAAAAAATCAAATATAAACGATTATATAATTTATTAAAATGAAAACAGTTAAATTATCAGTATTAGTAAGCGCACTATTCCTATTAATTGGATTTAGTGCAAACGCACAAGATGCAACCACCATTTTAAAGAAAATGGACGATGTAATGTATTCCCCAAAAGATATGACAGGGAAAACCACAATTGTATTAATCGATAAAGCCGGAAAAGAAAAAACACGGGAAGCAAATGTTATTCAAAAAGGAAATGACAAGCGTATTTTTAGATTTACAGCTCCATCGTCTCAAGCTGGAATTGCTGTCCTGTCATTACCTGATGACATAATGTATTTGTATATGCCGGCATTTGGCAAAGAACGTAGGATATCATCTTCTGTTAAAAGTCAAAACTTCGCAGGAACTGATTTTTCTTACGATGATATGGAATCTGTACCATATTCAAATAAATACAACCCTAAATATATTGAAACTGAAGGAGATGCTTTTGTTCTTGAATTAACTCCAAAATCTCCAAAATCATCGTATTCCAAATTAGTGGTAAAAGTCCATAAAACAAACTACTATCCTATAACAATGGAATATTACGACAAAGGGAATAAGAAAATAAAAGAGGCAACTTATCAGTTTGAAAAAATTGGAGAATACTGGAATGCCAAAGAAATTAAAATGACAAATTTAAAGAAAAACCACATAACAAAAATGTTAATGTCTGATGTGAAATACGACCAGGGTCTTTCTGATGAAGAGTTCACTGTAAGAAGATTAAAGCAATAGTAGAAATAGCAAAACACTTTTTTTGAGATGAAGCAACAAGAAATTGAAATAATATTAACAGAAATACTAATCGATAAATTGGCAATCTCTAAAACTGAGATTAGCTCTGAATCTACCATGAAAGAATTAGGTGCTGATACTCTTGACGAAATTGAAATTATTATTGAACTAGAACAAAAGCTTGGTATTGCCATTCCCGATGAAATTATGCCAGGATTGCAAAACATTGGAACTCTTTGCAATTCTATTGAAAAGGAATTTGAGTTGTAATCAACAAAACGTCATTCCTATGAAAGAAAAACTAAAAAATATCTTTTTTAAATTGTGGTATTGGTATTTAAGTTTAATTGATAAAAATGCAGATATTATTTTTATGAACTATGGCTATTCAAAAGATAGCTATAAGATTGAACTTGAAGAAACTGATGAAAAGAACAGATATTCAATACAACTTTATCATTTGGTTGCAACAGGTGTAGATATTGAAGGGAAAGATATTTTGGAAGTAGGTTGTGGGCGTGGTGGTGGTTTGTCGTATATAAATCGTTATTTGAAACCAAATTTTGCAACCGGTGTTGATTTGAATAAAAGAGCAATAAACTTTTGTAATAATAATTATTCATCCGAAAGAATCAAATTTTTACAAGCAAATGCACAAAAACTAAACTTCCCAACAGATTCATTTGATATCGTAATAAATATTGAGTCTTCACACCGCTATTCTCGTATAGATTTATTCACGAATGAAGTATATCGTATTTTGAAACCCGGTGGTTTTTTTCTCTTCGCTGATTTTGGTGATAATAGGGAGATTGAAAAACTTAACACTCAATTTGTTAAGTCGAATTTGAAAATAGTCAGATGCGAAAATATTACCGATAATGTTATTGAAGCATTGTATTTAGCTGAACCAGCTAGAGAAAAATTAATAAGAGAGATATTACCAAAGTTCCTTCAAAATATAGGACGAAATTTTGCTGCAATGAAAGGAACTTCAACAAATATCTCATTCCTAACTAAACAATTTGAGTATGTATTCTACATTTTAAAGAAATAGTTACTTCTGTTTAACTATTAAAAAAACAATAATATAAAAAATGAAAGCTATTTGCAGATATATTCTCACGGGTATTTTAGGCTGGAAAATAGAAGGTGAATTTCCTGATATTAAAAAGTCTGTTATAATATTTGCACCACACACAAGCTACTGGGATGGTTTATATGGAAAGCTATACTTGATGCAGTTAGATATAAAATATAAATTTCTATCAAAAAAAGAATTTTTCAAATTTCCAATGAAATATTTTTTTAGAATTTTTGGCTCTATACCTGTATATAAAAACAAAACATATATCGATTATATAGCCGGATTATATAACAATAACAAAGAGCTACATATAGTGCTATCACCGGAAGGACAATTAGCAAGAATCACACGTTGGAAAAAAGGATATTACTATATGGCAGTAAAAGCAGATGTTCCAATTGTAGTTGGCTATCTTGATTATAAGAAGAAAGAAATCGGGATTAAAAAAGTGATTTACAACCCAACAAATCTTGGTATAGTTAGAAATGAGATTGCTGAACTATATTCTGATGTTACAGCAAAATATCCTGAAAATTTTTCGCTTGAAATAAAAATATAAAAGATGAAACAAAAAGTAGCATTAGTACTTGGTAGTGGAGGTGCTCGCGGCACTGCACATATAGGGGTAATTCGTGAACTTGAAAAACGAGGTTACGAAATAACTTCCATTTCGGGCACTTCGATGGGGGCTTTGGTTGGTGGAATTTACGCTTCCGGGAAATTGGATGAATATGAATCATGGTTGCGTTCCCTCAGTAAAATAGATATGTTTAATCTTGTTGACTTTACATTGAGTACGAGCGGGATTATTAAAGCAGATAAAGTTTTAAAGGAGATACAAAAATTTATTCCCGACTATAAAATCGAAGAGTTACCTATAAAATATGCTGCTGTAGTTACCGATTTTAAGCAGAAAAAAGAGGTGGTCTTAACTGAAGGCAGTTTGTTTGAAGCAATACGTGCTTCAATATCTATTCCTTTTGTTATCACTCCTGTGCTAAAAAGCGACACCGTTTTTGTGGACGGTGGTGTTTTGAACCCTGTGCCTGTCAACCGGGTTGCTCGACAAAAAAATGATATCCTTATCGCAGTTAATGTAAACGCACAAATTCCTTTTACAAAACCAATAGTAGAGAATCTGGATTTTGGTTATTTCGAGAAACTCACTAAAGGTAAATTAAGTGGTTTTCAAAAAAAACTAAGCAGTCTTTTTCCTGCAAATACTCAGAAAAAGGAATACACTGGGGTTGGGTATTTTAATCTTATTAGCGAAACGTCAAGTCTGATGTTATCGCAAATTGCAAAGTTGACCCTTGCGATGAACCCACCTGATATCCTTATCGAAGTCTCAAGGGAATCATGCGGTACGTTTGATTTCTACAAAGCCGCAGAACTCATTGAATTGGGCAAAGAAGCTACACGGGAAAGTATGGGAATATTAATCAATCAAAAAATTTTGTCATGAAAAAAGTATCTGTAATAATCTGTGCTTATAATGAAGAAAAAACAGTTAAGGACGTAATAACATCTATCTCTGAATTAAAAATAGTTGATGAGATAATTGTTGTAAATGATGGCTCTACTGATAGAACTCAAAAGATAATTGAAGACTTGAAAAAAGAAATTGTAATAAGAAATATTCATCTTAGAAAAAATAAAGGGAAAGGTTATGCAATGGCTGTTGGTGTTGAACAGGCATTATCTGATATCGTGTTATTTGTTGATGCTGATTTGTCAAATTTAAATGATGAACATTTTTGTCAATTAATAAATCCACTATTTAACAATGAAGCAGATATGGTTCTAGGACAAGCAACCGAAACACTGATTAATTACAGTATTAACCCTTTTAAATCATTTACGGGCGAAAGGGCATTACTAAGAAAAGATATCATACCAATTATTGATAAAATGAAAACTTCAAGGTTCGGAGTTGAAACATTACTTAACTTATATTATCAGTCGTTAGGCAAAATTGTAAAATATGTAATGCTAAAGGGCTTGGAACATCCCACGAAATATGACAAAACATCATCTTTGCAAGCAACGAAAGAGTTTATATATGAAGGTCAAGAAATAGCTTCAACAGTAATTAAAAATTACGATTTAATAGCTAAAACAATAAAAAGAATTGTCAATAAAAATATTAAAATATGATACTAAATAAACTAAAATTTATTCTTGTAATAACATTCTTTGCAAGTTTCGCCCATTCATTTGCTCAGGACGAAAGTAAATTAAAACTCTCCGGTGAATTACTAACCGACCAGCGTTTTTTGATTGAATCTCCAAACAACTGGGCCTGGAATGAAAATCGTTTAACATTAAAGTTTGACAAGAGAATTACAGGCAACTCTAAGTTTTATAGCGAAGTTTGGCTTCGTAATATTGGTTTGCCAAATGTAAATTCGTCGGCCGACCTTTATAACAAAGGAATTGTTGACCCTTATAATCTTGAAGTCAGGGAAGCCTACGTACAATTATTTGGGTTTTTATCTGAAAAACTTGATGTTAAAATTGGTCGCCAAAGAATTACATGGGGAACAGCGGATAAATTAAATCCAACAGACAATCTTAATCCTTACGATTTGGAGGACGTTTTGGATTTTGGTCGCCATCGAGGTTCCGATGCCATAAGTTTCGACTATTATTTTAATTCAGAATTCTCATTGCAAGGCGTACTTATTCCATTTTTTCAACCCGTAAACATGCCTGTTGGTATTTTTGCAAATGCGCTTACGCCAAATATGGAAATGCCCCAGGGTATGACATTAAAAGGCTTCAATGACGAAATAGAAATGCCAAAATATAATCTAGGTGAAAGTTCAACCACAGGATTAAAATTTAAAGGTTTTGCTGCCGGATTTGATTTCTCGTTAAGCTATGTTTGGGGATACGACGGAATGCCATTTGCAACATACAACACTTTTGTGCCCGTTGATGTGTCTGGAGGGATAAATATAAATTCGCAATTGTCATTTAACAGAACACATATATTTGGAGCCGATATGGCTGGAAGTATCGGAGGTATTGGAGTTTGGGCAGAAGCAGCCGCATTTTTACCTGATAACGAGGTAATAATGACAAACGATTTATCAGCTTTTTATCCTATTGGAACACCACCTGAAATGACAACCATCGACTCAACCGTATTAAAAAAAGAGATTTATTTAAAACTTGCCATAGGTGCAGATTACATTTTTGCCAATGGAGTTTACCTCAATGTTCAATACTTACACGGTTTTATGAACGAAAGAGGAATCGATAATTTGAACGACTATTTCTTTGTACAATTGGATAGAAAATTCTTTGACGACAGGTTAAAAATATCTCCATTGGCAGGTGGATTTATTGTCTCTGATTGGAAAGATGTAAGAAATAATTACGCATTGGTTTATGTTCCAAATATCTCTTACATGGCAACAGATAATGCTGAAATAACACTCTCAACTGCTTTGTTCGAAGGTAAAGGAGATAATATGTTTGCCAACTTGTCTGCCTACAATATGATGATGTTAAAGTTGAAATATAGCTTTTAGAAATAGTCAACGCATTAAAACAAAACAGTTTGTAAAATTATTGATAATGAATTTAGAATTCTTTTGAAATTTATTATAGATAGCAAATGAATAGTATAACTATCGTAAATATTGCATACTGTGGACTTTATTGTGCCGATTGTCCAAACCGTCAAGGAATAATTGCCGATTTGGCGAGAGATTTAAGAAAAGAATTAAGGACATACCGTTTTGATAAAACAGCAGAATTATTGTCTTCGTATTCATTTTTTAAAACATTTGAGAAGTACCCTGACTGTTATGAAGTTTTAGGGGCAATGGTAAAATTGAGATGTGGAAAAAATTGCAGAAATGGTGGTGGAAATCCGGGTTGCAAGATAAAAAGATGTGTCGAAAAAAAGCAATTATCAGGCTGTTGGGAATGTGATGATTTTGAGACTTGCGATAAACTAAGTTTTTTGGAAGTAAACCACGGGAAAGCACATCTAAAGAATTTGAAGATAATAAAGAAAAAAGGTGCTGAAGAGTTTATTAAAGGAAATAAATATTGGTATGCATCGAAATAAGAATAAAAAAAACTTTACCCTGTGGGTCTAACAGAGCTTTCCATTGGTACAACAAAATACTAAAACTGTACTCGTTTGCATCCAAAAATCGTTAAAATAAATTATGGAACTTGATGAAAAACAAATTAAAAAAGCCGTTGAAGAGTTAGTTCCTATACACAAATTTTTGGGAATAGAACTTTTGGAAATAAAAATAGGTTATGCCAAAGTTAAAGTACCATTTAGGGAAGAAATTGTTGGAGACTTCAGAAAACGAACCTGGCATGGTGGTATAATTGCTACTATAATGGATTCGGTGGGTGGGATTGCCGGTGGTACATATTTTACGTCATTAAAGGATAAAATGGCTACCATAGATTTAAGGGTTGATTATTTGAAAGGGGCTGCAGCAAAGGCAATTATTGTTGAGGGAGAAATTGTAAGATTAGGAAAAATAATTCTTGTGACAAGAATGAAAGCTTATCACGAAAATAGTGAGGAACTTTTGGCAGAGGGAAAGGGAGTTTATTATTTTACCAGAGAAAAGAAACATCAAGGATAAATAACTTAAATGATGTTCTTAAAATAGTTCAAACTAAAACTGATTTGTATAATACCCGTATAATTTAAAAACAAGTAATAGTACCTTTCTCACCAGTAATTTAAAACCAAAATAAAATGAAAAATATAAATAATAACACTATTAACCGACTAAAGTCGGATTCTTAATTTATTATGTCTCAAATGCCC
>JABGRN010000040.1 GCA_018648265.1 Prolixibacteraceae bacterium
AAGATAAAAGAAAACTTTTTATCCCACCAACCCGATAATTAAACTGATCCAAAAAGATGCCGAAATAAATTCGGCATGACGTTTTAATTCGCATTGTTTATTAGAACGTCATCCTGAACTTGTTTCAGGATCTTAAAAAACAATAGATCTGTCATTGGTAGCCTAGTAGAAGAATCTATTAATATGAAATACAGATGTTTCGACTACGCTCAACATGACAATAAAACTGGAACGTGACCTGTGAGAAAGCCGTTTTTATTGAATTGACAATTACAGGATTTACAGTTTTCCAAAGTTTATCATTACCTGCTCCAGCATTTCCTTTGAGTCGATCATAATTTTTGTGCGCCATTTTTCGGATGAAGGATTGTACATTTCCATCAATGTAGCTTTCACTTTTACACTGTCTTTTACACTTTTATAACCGAACTGAGCGCCCTGGTTTTCAAGAATCATATTGTGTAACGATTTTACTGAACCAACCGTTGTTGACGAGTTTAATGTACCATATTCAAAAACCATTGGTAAATACAATTTGTTAGGTAGAATTTTTCCAATAAAGTCGGTAAACGATCCGTTTATTGTATAAAAATCATCCGAGTCACCCCAATCAATTTTATATCCTTCCAACATATTTCCGAGCGTTGATTTTACCTTTTCATCGTCAATCGGATTTGGAAATAGGTGCAAAGTTGCGCGTTCGCCATAACCCGTGTGTAAATCGATATTAAAAACAGTTTCGTAGTTTTCAGATGTTTTCTTAAAAACTTTAGCTAACAACGCCAATTGAGGCTCGAAATTATCGCCTCCAAAATAAAGTCCTTTTGAATGTTCGTATTGCCCCTGCAAAATTGCTTGTCGCAAACTTGCCATCGATTCTTGTAATAATTTATTAATGGCAACCAACATAAAAAAACGGTTTCGCAAACTCCCAGAATTAACTTTCCCTTTGGGATTTAACATTCCATACAAATCGTTGTAGCCAGTGTTTTCTGACGAAAATAATGATTTATTGGTGTCGCAATTGCGGTTAAAATCGATGTTGTTTTCGGTTACCCGGCGCGTGTATTTAAATCCATACGGATTCATGCTGTGAACCAGTAAAGCTCCAACTTCGTCTAATAATTCGGGTTGAAGAATTTCGTTCATAAAAAGTTGCTGAACTGCGCTTCCAACATAACCTTCCACACCATGTGCACCAGAAGTAAGAATTAGTAGCTTTTTTTGTTCTTTTTGAGCCGGGATGTAACAGAAATCAATTGTTAAATCAGCATCGTTTTTCCCCGGAACCTGTCTCGAAAAAACCTGAACACTATCAAATTTTTGATGTAATTTTTCCGCGTGCAATTGAAAAGCCGTTCTACTGTTTACATACGAATCCTGAAAATACACCAACTTTGATTGGTCAACTTCAACTTCGGGATCGGCAGGATTGTACGAATTAAAACTTATGTAGGTGTAAGACAAAACTCCGGCAACTACCAGTACAATTACCAGGGCAAAAATCTTCAGAATTTTTTTCATGATATTAATGATTATATATAACCGAATGTACAATATAAAAATACTGTTTTTTACTCACATTTTAAGCGTTCTATTTTTTGGCAAATTTTACCATTTTATCTTCAATCATCTGTTGCAACTCGCTTAGCAAGGCACGTTCGTGTCTGTCGATTACTCCATCTTCGGTTGCAATATGAATAATTTTATCATATTCATCGCGCGTAATTATGTGGTCTTCAATTGCTTTTTCAATCATTTCCCTTAACCGTATCGAACTGTCACTGATTTTATTTTCCATTTCTATTTTCTTTTGAATTACTTAAATATAAAACTATGCTTTTTAAAAACTAACTCATGCTAACAATAAATAAATAAACCGCCGCTGCGAGTCCAGCTCCGGCAACCGGGCCTAAAATCGGTATCCATGCATATGGCCAATCTGTGTTATCCTTGTTTTTTAGGGGTAAAAGTGCATGAACTATCCGCGGACCTAAATCCCGGGCAGGGTTAATCGCGTATCCGGTTGTTCCACCAAGGCTAAGTCCAATGGCAAAAACCACCAGTGCCACCGGCAACGCTCCTAACGATCCCATACCTACTTTTGCACTTCCCAAAGTTTGGTAATCTAACTGAGGCAACGCAATTAGTAAAACTGCAAAAACTAAAACAAAAGTTCCGATTAACTCCGAGAAAAAATTACTTCTATAATTTCGAATCGCCGGGGCTGTACAAAAACAATTCTTTTTGGAACCAGGAGTTTCTGTAATTTTAAAATGTTCAGCGAAAAACAGGTAAACCACCGATGCACCCAACATTGCACCAAGTATTTGAGACAAAATAAAGGGAGCCACTTTTATCCACTCGAACAAACCGCTGAAAGCCAAACCTAATGTCACCGCCGGATTCAGATGTGCTCCGCTAATATCTGCCGTGGTTACAACCGCAACAAAAACGGCCATTCCCCAGCCCGCGGTTATTACAATCCATCCAGCACCTTTACTGTGGGTTTTATCTAAACTTACATTGGCTACCACTCCATTTCCAAGAAGTATTAAAATAAATGTACCTATAAACTCTCCAAAATATTCTATCATAACTTATTAAATTTATTTATCAAAAAAATAATTTTTAGCTACCTCTTCAAAATCTTTTAATTGTGTCTTTTTCCATTCTTCATCCTTGTCCAATTCTTTTACCATTAGATCGGCAACTTCAGGTGCAATTCGAAAACTTTCGCGTGCATCGAGGAAAAGTGCGCGAGTTCGACGAGCCAACACATCTTCAACCGTGCAGGCCATTTCTTTTCGCACGGCCCACGCCACCTGCGATTTGTAAATATGCAATTTTTCGCTTAAAAATCCAGCCAGCGATTCTTCTTCTTCTCCAAGATTCAGAATCTCTTCTTTATCTAATCCGTACGGAGCCATCGGGTCGTTGTACGCATCAATATCCATTCTGAATCCGTGAATTGGTAGATGTTTGGTAATACACTCACGTTCAGGGAAACCACCCAACATAATTGCTTTTTCAATGGTGTCTTCCGCCATTTTACGGTAAGTTGTCCATTTCCCTCCGATAATAGTAATTAATCCTGATATCGAAATAAGAATTTTATGACTTCGTGAAATTTCTTTCGTGGCCTTTTTCTCGTCTTCGGGTTTTGCGAGTGGCCGTAATCCGGCAAAAACACTCAATACATCTTTTCGGGTTGGTTGTTTTACCAAATATTGCCCGGCGGTTTCCAACACAAAATCTATCTCCGATTCAAGAGCTACCGGTTCCAGCGAATGGTTCTCAATTAGTGTGTCGGTGGTTCCCACAACCACATGGTTATGCCATGGTACTGCAAACATTACACGATCGTCGGAAGTATGCGGAACCATAATTGCAAAATCGTTGGGAAGAAATTCTTTATTTAAAATAACGTGAATTCCCTGACTGGGAGTAATCATATCTTTTTTCTCCGGTTCGTCCATTTGAATAACTTCGTCGGCAAAAACCCCCGTGGCATTTATTACAACTTTCGATTTTATATTAAATTCTTCCCCCGACAATTGATCGACAACAACAACACCCGAAATTAAATCTCCTTCTTTAATGAGTTTTGTAACTTTACAATGATTCAGTACCGTTCCGCCATAATCAACCGCGGTTTGTGCAAGACTAATTGCCATTCTCGAATCGTCGAACTGACCATCGTGATAAATTACCCCTCCTTGTAAACCTTCTTGTTCTACAGTTGGAATTGCTTCGATTGTTTCTTCGCGCGTGAGATGTTTTGAAGGTCCGAGTCCCAGTTTTCCTGCCATTAAATCGTAAACTTTTAAGCCAACGGTATAAAATGGGCCGCCCCAAAAATCGTAAGCCGGAATAATAAACGACTGGTTAGTGACCAAATGAGGTGCATTTTTAAACATTAAACCACGTTCCTGTAAAGCTTCAAAAACCATAGAAACATCGCCTTGTTGAAGATATCGAACTCCGCCATGAACCAATTTTGTACTTCTGCTCGATGTTCCTTTTGAAAAATCAACTTGTTCCAGCAAAAGTGTTTTGTAACCGCGCGAAGCTGCGTCAACCGCACATCCTAAACCAGTTGCGCCGCCACCAATAATTACAATGTCCCACTCCCTATCCTTTTTCCTTATTTTTTTTAGATTCTTTGTTCTATTCATATTAATTGGATTGTGTTTTGAGAAATTTTTCAATTGAAAATTCTAATGAGATTCGTACCAGTTTTTACTTCGTTCAACTGCTCTTTTCCAATCTTTTATTACTTTCTGAACTTCAGTTTTATCAGAAATTGGCAAAAACTTTTTATCAACCTGCCATTGCTGTTTTACTTCATCAATATTTTTCCAATATCCGACAGCCAACCCGGCAAGATACGCCGCTCCAAGTGCAGTTGTTTCAGTTACTTTCGGGCGGACAACAGTTGTATCTATTGCATCAGACTGAATTTGCATTAACAGGTTATTTACCGCTGCTCCGCCGTCAACGCGCAGTTCATTTAAATTAATATCTGAATCTTTAACCATCGTTTCAATTACTTCCATCGAGCGAAATGCGATAGCTTCCAATGCAGCCCGTGCGATGTGTGCCTTCCCTGTTCCACGGCTTAGACCAATAATAGCTCCGGTAGCGTACTGATCCCAGTGTGGGGCACCTAAACCAACAAATCCCTGTACAAAAGAAACGCCACCATTATTTTCCACCTCATTTGCCAGTGCTTCAATTTCCGAAGAAGATTCAATTATTCCTAATTGGTCACGCAACCACTGAACTACTGCACCACCAATAAAAATACTGCCTTCGAGAGCATAAGTTACTTTATCTCCAATTTGCCAGCCAATTGTAGTTAACAGTTTGTTTTTCGAAGCGATGGGTTTGTCCCCGGTGTTCATAACCACAAAACAGCCAGTTCCGTAAGTGTTTTTCACCATCCCTTCTTCAATGCACATTTGCCCGAACAAAGCTGCTTGCTGGTCACCTGCAATTCCTGAAATTGGTATTTCTGCACCAAAAAGTTCAGCAGAAGTACTACCATAAATTTCGCTGCTGGGTCTTACTTCCGGAAGAATTTCAATTGGAATATCTAAAATATCCAATAATTCCGTGTCCCATTTTAACGTGTGAATATTATAAATTAAAGTACGACTTGCATTACTAACATCCGTAATCTGTAAATTGCCGTTGGTTAGTTTCCAAATAATCCAGGTATCGACGGTGCCAAAAGCCAATTTACCTGCTTTTGCCAGGTCGCGGGCACCCTCAACTTTATCAAGAATCCATTTAATTTTTGTTCCTGAAAAATAAGCATCGATTACCAATCCGGTTTTTGCTGCAATGGTTTTTTCAAGTCCCTTTTCTTTTAATTGATCACAAAAACCTGCGGTTCGTCGGTCTTGCCAAACAATGGCATTGTGAATTGGTTCGCCGGTTTCTTTGTTCCAAATGATTGTGGTCTCGCGCTGGTTTGTAATTCCAATACCAGAAATTTGGGTGGGAGATATTTTTTTCGATTCAATTACTTCACGCACTACTTTTAGCTGAGTTTCCCAAATGGTTTCCGGATTATGTTCAACCCACCCGGCTTGAGGATAAATTTGTTCGAATTCCTGTTGAGCAACGCTAACAATCTCACCCGAATGATTAAAAAGAATAGCCCTGTTGCTGGTTGTTCCTGCATCGAGTGAAAGAATATATTTCTCCATGTGTTTAGTTTAATTAGATTTCGTTTTTCTGATTATTTAAGTCTATGAAATTACAATAATATATTGAAATCCCTTGTTGTAAAAAAGTCTTTTTATTAAGGAATCCTAATTTAAAATAAACCTAAACCAGATAAATTGGAAAAGACAAATCTCAAAAGACAAATCTCAAAAAAAACAAAATTTAAACAGTTTCTTAGAAATATGATACTAATTATCCGTTCAAATATTAGGATGATTTTGTTAACCGGGAAATCGAAAAAATGGAGATTAAATCAAAATCTATTCAATTGAACCCAGCGAAATTTCCAAACCAATTCTACCCTGCAATGCTGTGTGACTTCCTTCAACCAAATGACCGTCGGATGTAAATTCGCCAAAATAAATTAATGAAGTGGCTACAAATGCACTTATATTTAAAGATTCAATTGGAAGACGATATCCTGCAAGAACTCCGGCAGCTACACCGCTTCCGCTCGGATTACTGTCCCAATAACTATCCTCGTAAACACTCACGTCGTGTACAAAACTTAACTCACCTCCATACCAAACTGGTGCAGTTTCAGCCCATCGTCGGGCTTGAACCCCAATTCTAAAAAAATTATCGAACCCGGTAGTAAAACAATATCTTTGAAGGGATGCCACACCTTCCAGGTTCCAAACATTGCAAATCGGAAAATTTCCAAGATTTAATATTAGACCACCTCCTATTTCACCGCCTTTTACACCACCGTTTATTGCTACTCTCTGTGCATAACTATTAGAAACAAACAATAATGAGGAAAACATTAAAATTAAGAGAATTGCACTTTTTTTTAATGTTCTGTTTAGGTTTGACTTGACCATTTTCATAGTTATATATTTTAGTTTTATTGATCAATTTACAACTAAAGTTGCTAAATGTCAAGTATTTATATATTTATGTAAAATAAATAATGAGTATATTTTACTAATCCCAACTTGTCTGTTATTAAATTTTAAACATTAGCTCAAATAATTCATTATTTTTTGGGGGAGATGTTTTTTAAGACTTTCCGATTAGTGTTAATCCGGCAAATTTTGAAAACTCTTTATCTTAAAAATTAAGTTAAATTTTGAACTGCAAAATTATTTTTAGTTTTGTCGGCTGAAAAATGAAATAAAATATGAATATTAAAACGAATAAAATAGCAGTAATCGGGAGCGGAAGTTGGGCCACGGCAATTTCAAAAATGCTGCTTGAAAATGTTACTCAAATAAATTGGTTTTTTCGAAAAAAGGATACTGTTGAACAATTCGAAAAAGTAAAACATAATCCGAGGTATTTAAGAAGTGTTGAATTTGATACTTCCCGGATAAATTTTTATAACGATATCAATCAAATTATTGAAGAATCGGATATTTTGGTTTTTGCAATTCCATCTGCTTTTTTGCCTACAATTTTAGAAAACTTAAAAATCGATTTAAGTCATAAATATATTTTATCAGGAATAAAAGGCATCGTTTCTGAAGAAAATCTTTTAGTAGTTGAATACCTGAACAAGTTTTTTAATGTTCCGTTCGAAATGATGGGAGTACTTGCCGGGCCGTGCCACGCAGAGGAAGTTGCGCTTGAAAAACTATCGTATTTAACCGTTGCCAGCCTTGATGAAATTAGGGCTTCAAAATTTGCTGAATTAATTAAAAGCGACTACATTTTTACTTCGGTTTCAGACGATATTTGGGGAACGGAATATAATTCGGTTATAAAAAATATTATTGCCATTGCAGCTGGAATTACACACGGATTGCGTTATGGCGATAATTTTCATGCTGTTTTGCTTTCGAATGCAATTCAAGAAATAAAACGTTTTGTTGATACCGTTCATCCGATTACCCGCGACATAAAAAGCTCGGCTTACCTGGGAGATTTGCTGGTTACAGGATATTCACAGTTTAGTAGAAACCGGCAATTTGGAACGATGATTGGGAAAGGATATTCAGTAAAAACCGCTCAATTAGACATGAATATGATTGCTGAAGGTTATTTTGCGGCACGTTCTATTTATGAAATAAATAAAAATTATAAAGTGGACATGCCCATTTCTGAAGCCGTTTATAAAATTTTATATGAAGGTGTTTCGCCTAAAAAGGAAATTGCTCAATTAACCGAGAAATTGAGTTAATAAAATCAAGTTTTTTATTTCACCCTTTTGACATTTCAGAATACACACAATTATTAAACTTTAAGTTTTGCAAAAAACTTACCCTCGTTGCATTCATATAAAATAATGCTTCCTATTTTTACATAAAAAATCAGATGGTGAAAAAATTCTCTCTCGATAAAAATAAAATTCGTGTTTTATTACTCGAAGGAATTCACGAATCGGCGGTAATTGCTTTTAATGAAGCCGGATATACCAATGTAGAATACATTAAAACTGCATTGGACGCAGACGAATTGGAACAAAAAATAAAAGATGTTCACATATTGGGAATACGATCCCGAACCAATCTTACACAAAAAATCCTAAAAAAAGCAAAAAAACTATTTGCTGTGGGATGTTTCAGTATTGGTACAAATCAGGTTGATTTGCTTGCAGCCAAACAACTTGGGATCCCGGTTTTTAATGCACCATTTTCAAATACACGGTCAGTTGCCGAACTGGTAATTGCCGAAATAATAATGTTAATGCGCGAAGTGCCTGCAAAAAATGCAGCGGCACACAAAGGCGACTGGTTAAAAGCTGCCCGAAATTCGTTTGAAGTGCGTGGTAAAAATCTCGGAATTATCGGTTACGGACACATCGGTTCTCAAGTTTCCATTCTTGCCGAGGCGATGGGAATGAATGTGTTTTATTACGATGTTGAAAAGAAACTTAGTTTGGGAAAGGCCACAGTTTGTAATTCGGTGGAAGAGTTGTTGCACATTGCTGATGCGGTTACTTTACATGTTCCCGAAACGGAGTCAACTGCCAACATGATTTCCACAAGACAGCTTAACAAAATGAAAAAGGGCTCGCTTCTGATTAATGCATCGCGAGGTTCTGTTGTTGATGTAAATTCGCTCGCCGAAGCCTTAAAAAGTGAGCATTTATCAGGTGCTGCTGCCGATGTATTTCCGAAAGAACCGGCATCAAACGACGAAGAATTTGTATCGGTACTTCAGGAGTTTGACAATGTTATTTTAACTCCACACATTGGAGGAAGCACTTCCGAAGCGCAGGAAAACATTGGGGCCGAGGTTACAGAAAAACTTATTCGTTACAGCGATAATGGCTCAACAATAGGAACGGTAAATTTTCCGCAAATATCGTTGGAGCCCAACCAGAAAAAACAGCGTTTTCTGCATATTCACAAAAATATGCCGGGAGTACTAAAAGATATCAATTATGTTTTTACCGAAAAGGGTATAAATATTGCCTCACAATTTCTGCAAACCGATGCTGACATCGGCTATGTAATAATTGATATTGAAAGCGATTTGGGCAAACCTATTTTACAGGAGCTTAAAAAAATACCTCACACAATAAAAGCGAGGATTTTGTATTAATGTGAGTTTGATAAAATAAATCAGTTAAGTTGCTAATAATAAGAGATTTCGTTAATATGGGTGCGTCAAAATTGCGTGAATCAAGCTAAGATGTTGCAATGAAAAAACGCTAAGCTTAATTTTGACTTGATTTTTCTTTGCTTCGTTTCTTTTCATCTAAGGAAAAGAAATGAAGTGGGGTTTGGGGCTAGCCCCAAATATTACAATAATGAGTAGAATCTATTTATTTACGGCTTAAAATTAGGTCAATTCTTTTATCCAATTCACACTATTTAGTAAAACTGTCTGTACAAACACTACCGCATTTCTTTCCAGGCATTAATCAAACCATTTGTTGAAGCATCGTGTCCTGCAACTTCATCGTCATTTGTTAATTCGGGTAGAATTGCATTTGCCAGTTGTTTCCCAAGTTCAACTCCCCACTGGTCGAAACTATAAATATTCCAAATTACCCCCTGAACAAAAATTTTGTGCTCGTACATGGCAATTAAAGAACCCAAAGTGTGGGGCGTTAGTTTTTTTACCAAAATCGAGTTGGTTGGAATATTTCCCAGAAAAACTTTAAAAGGAAGCAATTCTGAAATTTCTTTAATTGATTTGCCAGCAGCTAACAATTCAGATTTAACTTGTTCTTCGGTTTTGCCAACCATCATTGCTTCGGTTTGTGCAAAAAAGTTGGCTAATAATTTTGGATGATGATCGCCCAAATTATTATGGTTTTGAGCAGCTGCCATAAAATCGCATGGAATTAATTTTGTCCCCTGGTGAATTAATTGGTAAAAAGCATGTTGCCCGTTTGTTCCCGGCTCTCCCCAAATAATTGGTCCGGTTTGGTAATCAACCTGCTCGCCATTTCTATCCACATATTTTCCGTTGCTTTCCATATTTCCTTGTTGGAAATAAGCTGCAAAACGGTTCATGTATTGGTCGTATGGTAAAATAGCTTCACTTTCTGCACCATAAAAATTGTTGTACCAAATTCCTATTAAAGCCAAGATTACCGGAACATTTTTATCGAAATCAGTTTCATTGAAATGTTTGTCCATTGCGTGTGCGCCTTCTAATAATTCCACATAATTTTCGAAACCAATTCCGAGGGTAATTGAAAGTCCGATTGCCGACCACAAAGAATAACGTCCACCCACCCAATTCCAAAAACGGAACATATTTTTGGTGTCGATTCCAAATGCGGAAACGGCTTCAGCATTGGTAGAAACTGCTGCAAAATGATTTTTTACAAAACTTACTTCTTTTGCCGAATTCAAAAACCAATCTTTTGCTGAATTCGCATTTGTCATGGTTTCTTGTGTGGTAAATGTTTTTGAAGCCACAATAAAAAGTGTGGTTTCAGGATTTACCAATTTTAATGTTTCGGCAATGTGCGTTCCGTCAACGTTGGAAACAAAATGTAAATTAAGATGGTTTTTATAGGGTTTTAAAGCTTCGGTTACCATTAGCGGACCGAGGTCGGAACCACCAATTCCAATGTTTACAATATCGGTAATTGCTTTGCCGGTGTACCCATTCCATTTCCTCGAAATTACTTTATCTGAAAAATCTTTCATCTGGTCGAGCACCGCATTTACTTCGGGCATTACATTTTCGCCATCAACAATTATTGGATTGTTGCTCCGGTTACGCAATGCAACGTGCAAAACTGCCCGGTTTTCCGTTGCATTAATTTTTTCTCCAGAGAAAAAACTATGAATAGCATCTTTTAATCCGCATTCGCTGGCAAGGTCATTTAGTAATTCCAGCACATAATCGTCAACCAGGTTTTTCGAGAAATCAACCAAAATATCTTCGAACTTCAAAGAGTATTTTTGAAATCGTTTTGCATCATTTGCAAAAAGATCTTTCATGTGTGTTCCTTCAAAACCAAAATAATACTCTTCTAGTTTTTTCCAGGCCGCTGTTGTTGTTGGATTTATTTTTGGTAACATATTTTATCTGTTTTTAATGATTCATTTTATAACTAATGCAAAGATAATGGAAAATGGATATTGCCAATTAGTGAAAGACAAAGCTTAACATTTGCATTACCCAAATTTGACATGAGTTTGAGCTTCCTGCTCAAATATGCAATGATGTGAAACTCCGGCTCCCGAACAACGATTTGGGTGTGGCGGATTCCGATCTGCCGATAAAAAAAACGAGGTTTGGAAACGCCTTGTCATTACAAACGCGAATCGGAATTCGCGCCATTCTCGTGTTACCCAATTTTATCAGGAATTTTGCTCATGGCAAATTCAGCTAAAGCAGTAATTGTAAAACTGGGGTTTACCCCTAAATTTCCCTGCACTACCGACCCGTCTAAAATATACATGTTCGGGTAATTATGAACTTCAAAATCAGGATTGATTAAACCTGTTTCAACATTCGTTCCCATTGGCGATCCACCTAAAATGTGAGCAGTTGAAGGAATATTCATTAAAATTTCGGCAGTGGAATTTTGCGCTTGTGCATTTGCTTTTTTTGCAAACCGGTGCATAATTTCCTGCCCGATTGGAATGTACGATGGTACTTTTTGTTGATGATTATTTGAGAGAGTTAGCTTTTTTCGGAGAGGCCACTTTTTCAACACAAATTTCATTTTATTATCGAGGGTTTGCATAACCAAAAATACAACTGTGTTCTCTGCCCAATTTCGGTTAAATGCCATTCTAAAAAACAAAATCGGATGTCTGATAATTTTTCCAAAAAAATGAAATAGCCGCCTCGCATTCGAACCCTTTTTATCGGTTGCCAGTGTTAGCAAATTACGCATTACATTCGATTTGTTAGGGTATTTTACAATCTCGATGAAAGTGTCTTTGTCGGGTTTGAAAATGGAACTGATGGCAATGCTGTTATTTAATTTTCTGTCGGAAAGTGTTGCTGTACAAAGGGTTTCCGAGTTTGTGCGTACACTTTTTCCAAGAGATACTGATAAATCGGGCAGGGTTTTATAAATGTATTTTTGGTTTAGCAATAATTTTAGTGTTCCCAAAACCCCACCAGAAACTATTAAGCCTTTCGATTTGAAAATTTTATTCTTTTTAGGAAAAATTCCGGCAGTTCGTTTTGTATGAATTAAATATTCGCCATTTATAAATTCAATTTTCCAAACATTGGTTTCTGGAAGAATTTCTGCACCATTTTTTTCGGCAAACCACAAATAGTTTTTGTCGAGCGTGTTTTTTGCGTTTTCGCGGCAGCCAACCATGCACCCGGCACAGTTTGTACACGGTTTTCGCAGTGGCCCCATGCCATTAAAATAGGGATCACATTCTTCTTCATCGTCATTAAAATAGACACCCACATAAACATTGTCGAAAGAATTTTCTTTCCCTAAATCTTTTGCAACTTCGTGCAGGATTTTGTCTTCGGTGTTTTGTTTGTCAAATTTTGTTCGCCCAAGCATAAACCCAGCTTTTTCGTAGAATGGCTTTAATTCATTTTCCCAATCATTAAAATCTGACCATTGTTGATTTATGAAAAATTCTGAAGGAGGAACCATTAAGGTATTTGCATAAACCAAACTTCCACCACCAACCCCGGTTCCGCTCAAAATAAAGGCGTGTTTAAAAATATTTAATTTTTGAAATCCCAGAAACCCGATTTGTGGCATCCACAAATATTTTTTCAGGTTCCAGTTCGACTCAGGAAAATCTTCTGTCCTGAATCTCCGTCCTTTCTCGATGGTTAGCACCGAGTAGCCTTTTTCTGCCAGGCGCATCGACGAAACACTTCCGCCAAAACCAGAGCCAATAACTATGTAATCGTAGGTTTTTTCCATCATCCAAAAATTAGCCTTTAATTTCTTCTGCCTTACCGGGAATTCTCACTTCAAATTTTGCTGTTGGTTCTTTATTTTTGTTACTAAATGTACAATCGAAAATAATAGAATGAGAGCCTTTGCCAATTTTAAATTGCTCAGAATTTATACTAATTTCTTTTACTTTTTTTAGAAGAGGAGTGTAAATCACAGCCGTTTTGCCACCTAAATATTTTATCGATTCGCCGGCTGCCAATGAAATAGGTAGTACTATTTCACGACTATTATCAATTTCAATTTTTATTTCAGAAATAGTTGCATCCTGAACAGTTAAAATAAAATTCATAGTGGCATTTTCTTCACTATTTTCGAATTCGAATGTGGAAAAAAGTGGTTCGCCGGGTTGCTTTATTTTTGCTTCGTGTTTAAATTTAAACGAATAAATTTGTCGCAAATTCCACTGGTTTTTGTCACTGGCATCTAAACTGAAATCGGTATTAATATCCTGCATCCGCTCTTTTTGTTCTTCAGTGAAAGCATTTGCCATTCTTGCTTTTTCCCATTCGCCAATTAATTTTAAGATTTCCGCAGATTGCCCGTTAGTTTGCAAAGGTCGGTCGCCGGTAACAAAAGCATAGCCTGCATTGTAAGCTGCAGATCGAGCGAGCATCCATTCAATATCTTCAACCGGAGTATTATTTCTCATGCTAAACCAACCCAACATTCCAGGCATTAAATTGCGTTGAAAATATTTTTGGTTTTTCATGCGGTATTCTGTTTGGCTTTCTCTAAAACCTGCATACCACGGTTCTCCCCAGTTCATTCTGCTGTAAATGTGCCAGAAATAATGGGTAGTCCGGCTTGCATCTGTAATCATGTGGTTTTTTTGCTTATCGGAAAGTTTGTCCCACCAGGTTTTTGTAAAAAGAATTTCTCCATAATTCCCCATTCCAGTCGAGCGGTTTCCTTCCAACCCGTCAAACGAAATCTGGCGTAAATCGCAATAATTGTACAATTCTGCCAAACGCTCTGCCTGCTCAATGCTCAGTTCGGTGTTTGTTAAAAACACCTTGTAACCGTGGTCGATTAATTTGCTTGTTTCATCACCTTTTTTATGCGCTGTTGCTTTGGTTTTCCATGCACCCCGTTCGCAATTTAATAATTTCCATGGTGCCGATTCAGAAACTGTTTCATAGCGAATTAGCTCTTCTCCAATCATTACTCCATGTAAATGATTGTTTTTAAACTGGTTAAAAAAATCGGGCGATTGAATTTCAATTTCTATTTGAACGTCATCAATGTTTTGTGTTAAAACTGACGAACCTACTTTTGCCAAGCGTGGGTCAGGTACTGGAGTTACGTATTGATCGTTTGTAGTTGTAAAATTGGAAAGTGTATGTAATCCAAGGAGAATTCCTTCCTTTTTTGCTTTTTCAACACACATTTTTAAACCGTCCCAACCATTGGGAAACTCACTTTCATTCAACTCGAAATGCCCCCAGTTTTTAAATGGACCGGGATGATATAAATAACGCAATCCGGCTTGTTTGGTGTAATTTATTGCCTCCTCAATGTTACGCTCATTAAAACTGTAAATAAGGTAAGCCGCTGAAGCAGAGCGGGCTTGTTTTCCCCAAACACCGTCAATCATGGGGTGGGGAAGCCCCTCTTCCATTTCAATCTTCCCAATTGTTTCCAATGTTTGGTCAACAGGGCAGCCAAACAATGCAATTTTTGATCCGATAATTCCACCATCATTAAAAACTGGAGATACAAATCTTTCGTGGTCCAGGTTTGAAATTATTCTTTCTTCAAAACGATTTCTGCAATAAGTTTGCAATGTACTTCCAAATTTTTCAGGTTTGGCAGCTTCAACACGGTATAAAGTTTCACGTTTGTTTTCTTCGCTCAAATCTGAATAATCATCCTGTTCAAAAATATCGAATTGGGGCATACAATCGTTTTCGGTCCACGGGTAACCACCTAATGTTTTTGGATTTAATGCCTGGATTCCAATAGTAAACTCCTCACCACGAACCACTCCAACTGTCTCACCGATTATTTTATTTATAGTGGTTGGAAACGGTCCCCAAACAACTAATTCTACTATTTCTGGCTGATTAATTTTGATAAGTTCAAAACTAATATGCGAGGATTTTTCTTCAACTTTAATTTTTGCTTCCAAATTCCCTTCAAATTTAACGCTGAGAATTTCTTTTTCAAAAGAAGCCTCAATGGGATATATCATTCTCTTGTTTACCTTGCATGAAATCAAAGGTGCAATGGTGTCGGTTGAAAGATATTCCTTTTGGTTTTGAATATCAGTTAGTTTATTAATGAACCCAGCTTTGTTTATTCCTATTGAAAATTGTGCCGTATTAAATTCAACCAGATGTTGTTCTTTTTTACATGAAAAGATAAGAAATGCAACAATAAATACTGTAAAGAATGTTTTTTTCATTGTAGTTAGTTTTCAGTGCGGTTTAATTTTCAAACTTAATAAAAAAATCATCTAAAAACCGATATTATTGGTTAAGTGGTGAACCATTTCTTCAAATATTAATAGCTTTGTTAACAATCAATAAATATTCTAATTCATGAAAAAACTTCTCTTTTTATTCATTGCACTTTGTTACGTAATTGCACTTTCTGCACAAAATGGTAAGGTGCTGGAATCGGTAGAATTTGAAAGCAATCTGGTAAATTACCCGGTTGAATATTCAATTTATTTACCACCCGATTATGAAACATCTATTAGAAGTTACCCTGTTTTATATTTGTTACACGGTTATTCCGACGATGAAACGGGCTGGATACAATTTGGTGAAGCAAACACAATTGCCGATCGGGGAATTGCAAATGGCGATTTTCCTCCCTGTATTATTGTTATGCCCGATGGAAAAGTTTCGTGGTATATTAACAGTTTCGATGGAAAAGATCCGTGGGAGGAGATGTTTATAACTGAATTTATTCCTTTTATTGAAAAAGAATATCGTATTCGGCCGAAAAAAGAATTCCGTGCTATTGCAGGTCTTTCAATGGGTGGAAATGGAGCATTGTTACTTTCCATGCGAAATCCCGAATTGTTTTCGTCGTGTGTGGCAATGAGTGCAGGAACATTTACTGACAATGAAATTCTTGCCAACGATTCGTACGACGGATATTTCAAAAATATTTACGGCCCAAAACCTGAAGGAAAAGTTAGTGACCATTGGAAAGCAAACAGTCCACTTCATTTGCTGGAAAGTGTAGATGAAGAAAAATTAAAATCAATCCGGTTTTACATTGATTGTGGCGACGATGATTTTTTGTACAAAGGAAATTCTGCTTTGCACGTAAAAATGCGCGATTTAGGGATTCCACATGAATACCGTGTTAGAAATGGTGGGCACGAATGGAGTTATTGGCGTACCGGATTATTTGATGGATTAAAATATATTTCGGAGAAATTTCATAGATAAAATTTTATTATGAAATGTAAAAGCACTTTCCTGTTATTGTTTTTATTAACGTTTGGTTTTACAAATACACAAAGCCAAAATAAACCGAATGTGCTTTTCATAGCAGTTGACGATCTTCGCCCGGAACTTGGATGTTACGGACAGTCGCACATCAAATCGCCAAATATTGATAAACTGGCTGAATCGGGATTGGTATTTAATCGCGCGTATTGCAACATTCCGGTTTGCGGTGCATCGCGTGCAAGTATTATGTCAGGCATCCGGCCAAATAAACATCGATTTTTAAATTATAGCTGCTGGCAGGATCTTGATGTTCCGGGAATTGTGAGTTTACCAATGCACTTCAAAAACAATGGCTACAAAACGGTTTCTCTGGGAAAAATTTATCATCATATAACAGATGGAAAAGGGAGTTGGTCTGAAACACCTTGGTCTCCAAATGGCGACTGGCAAGGTTGGCAGGCCTATGTTTTGCCAGAATCTCATGAACAAATTGAACCACGAAAAAATGGCATTGGAATAAACGGACCTTCATTTGAAAGTCCCGATGGTCCTGACCATATTTATCCAGACGGAATAATTGCCAACGAAGCGGTTAGGAAATTAAATGAATTTAAAAATAACGAAAATCCTTTCTTTCTGGCGGTCGGGTTTTTAAAACCTCACCTTCCTTTTAATGCTCCAAAAAAATATTGGGATTTATATGATTTCGATAAAATAGAACTTCCTGAAAATATGCGTAAACCGGATAATGCACCCGATGAATGTATGCATAATTTTGGCGAGTTGCGCAATTATACTGATGTGCCGGACAATGGTCCGATGGATGATGAATTTATGAGAAAACTTATTCATGGGTACTATGCTTGTGTGAGTTACACAGATACCCAAATAGGTAAAGTTCTAAATGAATTAAAAAGACTTGGCCTGGCTGAAAATACCATTGTTATTTTGTGGGGTGACCACGGCTGGCATTTGGGGGAGCACGGTTTGTGGTGTAAACATTGCAATTTTGAAAAAGTATTGCACACACCATTAATTTTAAAAGCTCCTGGCAAAAAGAAAAATATAAAAACAAATGCTTTGGTCGAATATGTAGATATTTACCCGTCGTTGTGTGAATTGGCGGGACTGGAAAAACCTTTCCATTTGCAAGGTAAAAGTTTTGTACCATTAACTGAAAATGCACAGCAACCTTGGAAAGAAGAGATTTATTGTAGATGGATAAAAGGAGAAACAATTGTAACACAAACCCATACTTATACCGAGTGGCTTAACAATAACACAGGAGAAACAACTGCACGGATGTTGTACAATTTGGTTGAAGATCCTGAGGAAACGGTAAATATTTCAGAAAAGAAGGGAAACAAAAAATTGATAAATGAACTTTCAGCAAAATTAGAAAAGCACATTTCAGATCGGGATAAATTAATCATTCCTTAAATTATAAATAAAATGAAATCAACAACTCAGATTATTATTTTACTCTTCGTTTTTAGTATAACATTTTCATCTTGCAAACAGAATACTGAAAATGAAAGGCCAAACATTATTTTGATAATGGCCGATGACATGGGTTACGAATGTATCGGGGCAAATGGTTCCACAGAGTATGAAACCCCAAATTTGGATCGCCTGGCAACCAACGGAATTCGTTTTGAACACTGTTATTCGCAACCGCTTTGTACGCCGTCGCGGGTTAAAATAATGACCGGGAAATATAATTTCAGAAATTACGAGGATTTTGGTTACCTGAATCCGAACCAGAAAACTTTTGGAAATTTATTGCAGGAAGTTGGTTATGCGACCTTGGTTGCAGGAAAGTGGCAATTAAATGGCTTGAACCGAAATAACGAGGGAAATCAGGATGTCGATCGACCTTATCATTTTGGTTTCGACGAATATTGTTTATGGCAGCTAAATCGACAAAAGAAGGAAGGTGAAAGGTTTTCTGATGCGTTGATAACCCAGAATGGGGAGGATTTGCCAAGAGATCCCAATAATTACGGACCGCAGGTTTTTGCCGACTATATTTCAGATTTTATTGAACGAAAAGCAGATCAGCCATTTTTTGTTTACTATCCAATGGTGCTTGTTCACGACCCGTTTGTACCAACTCCCGATTCACCGGAATGGGCTGATCCTTCGCGGAGATACGAAAAAGACACAGCCTATTTTGCTGACATGATGGCTTTTACCGATAAAATTGTCGGGCAGTTGGAAAATAAGTTGAAAGAAAAAGGAATTTGGGAAAATACACTATTTATTTTTACTGGCGATAATGGAACACATCCGTCAGTGGTTACTTCAACAAATTATGCTAAGGTTGTTGGCGGAAAAGGGTTTACTAAAAACACCGGAAATCACGTGCCAATGATACTTTCTTGGCCCGATAAAATGAAGGGTAAAAGAGTTGTGGAATCGGCAGTATCTTTTGCTGAAATATTGCCAACTTTATGCGATGCAGCAGGTATAAATCCGAGTGAATATAAAACTGACGGGAAAAGTATCCTTTCAATAATTACAGGTGACGGGAAAAAAATACAAGACAATTTTTTTATTCACTACACTCCACGTTGGGGAAATAAAGACCATAATCGTTGGGTAATGAATGATACGTACAAATTGTACCGGGACGGACGTTTCTTTAATACAATAAACGATACTTCAGAAATTTTTCCCCTTGAAAAAATGACAGAAACGGAATTAATATTAAAAGAAGAATTTCAACTTATTTTAAATGAAAAGGAAAACGAAATTCCGTTTGCTTTAAACGACACAATTTTTAATCTGGCCAATTGAAATCTATTACTCTAATATTAATTTTTATTCTGAATTTTGTTTTTTTTGGGAAAACCCAGAATTCAGTTACCCCGGATTTTAAGTGGGGAAATTCATCATATTTTAATGTAAATGTTGGCGAAAGTATAACCTTCAATAACACGAAAATTAAATTACTGAAGTTGGAAAACCACTTCAACCAAATACAAATTAACCTCGATACAATTTGGGTAAAAGTATGTAAACGTTCGGTGCCAACATCAATTAATAGTTTACGAATTTTTGTGGCCGACAATAAAAATGTCAAAGCGTTAACCACCGATCATAGTGTTCATGGGCTTCTTACAAAAGATGCACTTATCTGCCTTTCGGATGCCAACGAGTTAATGTTGGATTCAGATGATTATATTTTTCCCGTAAGTTTTAATGATGGTTTTTTATGGAGCACAGAGGAAGACAGCCACATGTTTTCTTACCAGGGCCAGGATGAAAAAAAGACGGAAAGTTATAATGGTTCTTATAAAGGTATTGGCTTTGATTTGCATGATGCGAGGGGAGTAGAAAAGCACTGGGCAGTTGCCCTGGAAAATAGTACCGTTGTTTGGGTAGAAGATAAAGGTATTGACGAAGCGGGAAAAGAGGCATGTGTTTTACTTGAAAGTGCAACACAACCGGGAATTTATTATGTGTATCAACATTTGTACAACAAAAATGTTGAGGTGAAAAAAGGACAAAAATTAATCAGGGGCGAGCTTGTCGGAACTGTTTGGGGCGACGAAATTTGGGGACATTTACAACTGGCAGTTGTTAAATCCGACACTGTCCCAATCTTTCAAAACCGGTTCGACAATTTAATTTCTTTCTTTCCGCAGATGTATGAACTTTATTTTAAGCAATCGTATAATTTCTCAAAATCGTTTACTAAAGGACGAATTTGTTTTGGGAAATTAAGGTCGCTAAACGGAAACGAAAAAAATGCCCACGCTTTTGAGGAGTTTGCAGGTAAAGGATGGAAGCTTGGAAGATGGAATACTGCTAATAAAGTTGATTGGGTTTTAAAAGGTTTCGAAGGAAATGTACGTTTAAAAAAGAAGATGTTCTCAGGCACCAAAGCTTTCTGTGTAAATCCCGAGAATTGGTACGAATACGAAATAAATGTCCCGAATGGCGTTTATCGGATTAGGGCAAAAGTAGGTGATTTATTTTTACCGTCGTGGCAAAAAATATCCTTTGAAGGGGTAAATGCTGTTACCTATTCACTCAAACCCGGTGAGTTAAAATGGACAACTGAAAGGGCTGTAAAAGTGACTGACAGAAGATTAACCGTCCGAATTTATGTGGACGAAACCAATAATACAATCGCGGGATTAAGTGAAATTGTATTTCAGAAGGCATTTTAAACGTAAAATAAAATCGCCATTAAATTGTGACATTATATTTATACTGTTATTATATTCAGGTATTTAGTTTTAATAAGATAAAACATCACATAAATAATATATTGCAATAAGCATTATAATAATTTTGGTTGAAGTTATGAAAGTCACGTTTATTTAATTTTTTTGATTATGAAAAAGATACTCTTTGTCGCTGGTTTAGTTATTTTGATTTCATGCAATGAAAAATCCGCACCTGTTTTACAGCCGGGTGAAAGGATTACTTCTTTTGATTTATTAGAGGACAATTTTCAAAATCCTTCGGCTGAATATCGTACCGCACCATTTTGGGTTTGGAACAACGATGTTTCCAAAGAAGATATTGACCGAACTCTTGGTGAATTTAAGGAAAAGGGAATTGGAGGGGTGTTTCTGCATCCGCGTTATGGAATGATTACAGAATATTTGTCGGACGATTGGTGGGAGTTGGTAGAATATTCTTTGCAAAAGGCCGAAGAATTGGATATGAAACTTTGGATTTACGACGAAAATTCATTTCCCAGCGGTTTTGCGGGTGGTCATGTTGCAGCTCAAATGCCCGAAGCAAACAGCGAAGGGGTGGCTTTGAAACCTTATTTTATGGATGTTTTGCAAATCCCGGAAGAGGCTGAAAGGGCAAAGCACATTTTCAAAAAAGAGGGTGAAGATTGGGTTGAAATTACTTCAGAATTGGAAAATGAAAAAGGGGGAAAAGGTGAATTTTGTGTTTTGGATTTAAACGATTACGAAACATCAAAATGGTTTGGGGGATATTCCTATATCGATTTATTAAAACCAGGGGTAACAGAAAAATTCCTTGAGATTACAATGCCAGGTTATGAAAAAGCTTTGGGCCACGAATTTGGAAAACGCGTTCCGGGAGTTTTTACCGATGAGCCAAATACAAATACCCGTCGGGCCGGCCCAATTCGTTATACCCCCGATTTATACGAACAATTTGAAAAACAATGGGGTTACAGCTTAGAGCCTCATTTAATGTCGTTGATCACCGAAACCGGCGATTGGAAAAAAGTACGTCATAATTATCAATCAACTATTTTGCAACTGTTTATCGACCGCTGGTCCAAACCCTGGTACAAATACACCGAAGAGAAAAACCTGCAATGGACCGGGCATTATTGGGAGCACGGTTGGCCAAGTCCAAAAGAGGGCCCTGATAATATGGCAATGTACGCGTGGCACCAGGTTCCGGCAATAGATATGCTTTTTAATTCGGAAGAATTGCGGCCCGACCAGTTTGGTAATGTGCGCAATTTAAAAGAACTTTCGTCTGTAGTGAACCAGTTTGAACGGCACCGTGCACTGAGCGAAACTTATGGTGCAGCCGGATGGGAACTCACCTTCGACGATATGAAACGACTTGGTGATTGGGAATATGTATTGGGTGTAAATTTTATGAACCAACACCTTGCGTACATGTCGCTGGCAGGAGATCGTAAACATGATTTTCCGCAGTCGTTTGGAACCCATGCACCTTACTGGGGTTTGTACCGTTATCAGGCCGATTATTTTGCCAGGTTATCATTGGCACTTTCTTCGGGATATCAAAAAAATAATATTCTTGTAATTGAACCAACAACAACTGCCTGGATGTATTACAATCCAAACAGTCGTGCAAATGGTAAAATGTATGAAGTAAAAAACAAATTTGAACCATTTTTAGATAAGCTGGAACGATTTCAGGTGGAATATGATTTGGGTTGCGAAAATATTATTAAAGATCATGGTCGTATTGAGGATGGTAAGCTTATAATAAATAAGGCCGGATACGAATTGGTAATTCTTCCGCCCGGGCTTAAAAATATAGACGATACATCATTTGAATTGTTGAAATTATTTGTCCAAGCAGGTGGAAAAGTTTTACAAATAGGTTCAAATCCTCAATTTGTTGATGGTGGAAATCAGTCGTTTGGTGAACTTCAAAATTATGAAAACTGGGAAATTATTACTGAATTAAACGAATCATTGTTTGTTGAATTATCGAATAATGAGAATATCCGGTTTGAAAACCTTGATTCAATTCGGGGTCGGGTATTTCATCAGAGAAGGGAATTTGAAGATGGACAGTTGTTGTTTGTCACTAATTTCGATAAAGAGGAATTTGCTGAAATAAAAATAAATATGCATGGAAAATCTGTAATCGATTTAAATGCAGCGGATGGAAAAATTGAACCTTATATTTTTGAAAAACAAAAGGGTAGGGTACACTTCTCAATTTCATTGCCTCCTTCAGGAAGCCAGTTACTTTTTATTTCGACAAAAAATGGGGATAGCAAAAAACCAAAAATAATCCCTTCATTAGAATTATTAGCTACGGGTAAAACAACAATTTCAAATGTTACATCTAATATTTTAAACCTTGATTATGTGGAACTTACAATGGGTAAATTTCAATCGGAATCAATGTATTTTTATAAAGCAGCTAACGAAATCTGGAAGGAACATGGTTATCCCGATAATCCCTGGGTTTCCTCCAGTCAGTTTAAAACCGAGCTTGTTGACGCTGATACTTTCCCTGAAGGATCCGGGTTCTCGGTTAGTTACCTTTTTGATGTTGAAGAAGATTTTCAAACGAAAAATGTAAGGTTGGTTGTTGAACGTCCCTGGTTGTATCAGGTTATGGTTAACGGAATAGAAGTTACTCCTATTGAAAATGAAAATTGGTTTGATTCCGATTTTCTTCTTTTTGAAATCGGGGATTTAATTCAACCCGGAAAAAATGAAGCGGTTTTGACGGCTTCACCTTTTTCAATTTATTGCGAATTGGAACCAGTTTATTTGTTAGGTGATTTTGCGGCATTATCTTTGGAAAAAGGGTGGGAAATCCAAACCAAAAAAGAATTGCGTATAGGTTCGTGGAAAGAACAGGGAATGCCGTTTTACGGACAAACTGTTTCTTATACCAAATCTGTTGACATAAAAGTGGAAGGTGATTTTTTAATACGTTTACCTGAATGGAAAGGGACTGTGGCTGAAGTAGTTGTCGGTGGTGAACACAGGGGCGTAATTCAATCGAAACCTTACGAATTGAGGATTCGCATGGTCGTTGGAAGACATGACGTGAAGGTGAATGTTACAGGTAGTAATAAAAATACATTTGGGCCGCATCATAATTTTACAACACCCGGAATTGTAACACCTGGAAGTTTTAAAAATGCTCCGGTATTACAACCTCCTGGAGAAAAATACGATTTGCTGGATTATGGTTTGATGAAGGATTTTGAGGTTTACGAATTGAAATAAACCGGCAATTCAAAATTCAAATACCATTCCTGTTTTTACCTGTTCAATTTTAAAAGATTCGTAAAAAGTGGTTAATGCGGGAAGTTCTGTGCAATGCGATGGAAATAGTTTTTCAACTTTATTACTTTTGAAATAATCAACTGTTTTTTGAGTTTGCAGATTTTGATATTTTAAATGAAAACCACCGATAACCGCTTTTACTTTTGAAATGCCCGTGATTTTTTTAGCGTGTTCTACGATGTTGCAAATGCCAGAATGAGAACAGCCTGTAATTACAATCAACTCGTCATTTATTATGGCTGTCAGAGCTGAATCGTCGGTGTTAAAATCATCGTCCCCATTTTCCAATTCAAATGGAGTAGTTAGACTTTCAAAATTTGTCAAACGGGAAATTTCACCTAAAAAGAAAAGGATTTTATTGATTTGAAGGGCTTCATTTGTTTCAATTAAATTGAACTTTTTTTGAATTTCTTTTTTTGTTAAAGTTAATCCAATCGAGGAGTGGTTGGTTTTTCTGAAACGATTTAAAAACGAGTCGGGATGCGTAATTAATGTTTTATTTTCGATGAATTGCAGGCCGTCTCCGTGGTCCCAGTGTCCGTGACTAAGTACCACCGTTTGTACATTTTTTTTGATGTCAATTCCAAGTCGTTCTGCGTTTTTTAGAAATACATCGGAATGACCGGTATCAAAAAGTATTTGTTCACCATTAATTTCGATTAAATAGGAAAGACCGTGTTCTGCGAGGAATTTGCCTCCGGCAACATTTTCAGTGAGAATAGTAATTTTTAAGTTGCTCATATTTTGATGTATTTAAAACTTATTTTTAACTGATAAAATTTAATCTAAATTATATCGATTTTTTTCAGTTTAATGAATAGATTTTGTCAAAATAAATATAAATATCTTTTGCCCCGGGATTTATCCCGGGGATTGAAAAAAACAGAAGACTTGGGGCTTTAGCCCAATTCGTTTTTTATGGGCTGAAGCCCAGAGATTTCAAATAACTCATAAACCGTTTGCTAAAGCAAACGGCAATAGATAGCAGCCAGATTCACTTAACTTCCAGCTTTCACCGCTTTTAACAAACGCACGTATTTTTTCAAATAAAAATTCTCTTCAAAGTCAGTAAATCCAGCTTCTTTTAATATATTTTTCCAATCGCGTTCAATGTAATCGAAAGCATATTTACACTCTACTTTTTTAAAAATATATCGGTGATGTGCAGGCATTTTATTCATGTCGAATTCAGCAAAATCGAGAATATAAAATGCGCCACCCGGCTTTAAATGTTTGAGTGCATTTTGAATAACAGTACTTCTGATTTCGTGCGGGAAACCATGAATTACAAAGCTGATAAAAACTTTGTCGAATTGTTTTTCCAAATCGAAAAGCTGGTCGATTCGTTTATTTGCAAAAGTTATGTTAGTGCGGTCTTTAAACTTTTGCAAGAATTGGTTTTCCATTTGTTCCGAAATATCCAGCCCGGTTATTGCACCACTTTCTCCAATATAATCCGACATTAAATTTGCATTTCTGCCTGTTCCGCATCCCAAATCAAGTATAGCATCTCCTTGCTGAATCGCCATGTTTTTTATGGCTTTTTTTATAAAGCCGCGATACAATCCAAACGACATAGTATTCATTATTTTGTCGTAGTTTTTAGCCGTAAAACCCGTTAGTTCAACACCTGAATCAGGATAAATTTTTTTGTTCATATTTTATTTTTTGCAATCAATTTTAAAGATAAAAAATGTTGCCATTGCAATAATCACCATAAAAAGAATAAAAAAGGATTGGAAACCAAACTGGCTGATTACTGCTCCTCCAATTAGTGGAAAAATTGCTGGCAGAATATTTCCTGCACCAGCAAAACCTGTGTACAGCGCACGATTTTCATTTCCCGAAACTTCAAGCAACAATCCATTCATCGACATGGTAAACAGCGAAAAAACAATTCCACCAAGAACAAAAATGTATTTTACCAACGAACCGTCGTTGATAAAAAGAGCCAGGGCAACTAACGAAAGTGAGAGGAAAACATTGCTGTAAAGTAACAGATTGTATTTTACTTTTTTTGCCCCGAGTAAAACCAAAACACTCACAAAAACAATCCCTACAACTTTGTAAATCAGAAAAATACCGGTGTCGGAACTTTGAGTGTTAAATGTTTCTTTGGCGTACAAAATTATAAACGGCAAAAACGAGATTGCAATTCCCTGAGTGTTGATGTACCCAAGAAAATATCCTAATTTCTTGTTTTGTTTCAGCTCTGTTTTCAAAACATTGAAAAAGGCTTTTATACCCGAAATTTTTAATCGCGACGGAACTACTTCTTTTATGTTCCAAAATCCGGCAGTTGCAATTAACAACAGAATAGCTCCTATAAAAAACATAAAAGCATAATTTACCGGATATTCTTTCCAATCCAATACACGTTTTGCAAGAAATGCTGAACTAAGAACGATTACTCCCGAAATAATCTGGATGGTGGAAAAAAAGGATTTTCGTTTATCCTGATTCACCGATTTCCCTAAAATATCGACGTAACTAATATTGGCAAAAGCACCGGCCAGCGAAAAAAGTGTAATAAAAAAGAAAACAAACCAAAGCACATAATTTTGTTGTCCGCTGGTCAAAATAAACAAAAGTACACCCAAGCCTAAAAGCGCAAAAACACGCGTATTAATTGCGAAAAGCAGGTAACTTTTTTTATACTTTTTGTTGCTTAAATAGGGGGCAAAAAATAGTTGTGTAAAACTCGATCCGCCCATCATTATTGCGGTCAAAAATCCAATGTGCATTGCTCCGCCACCGGCCTCTACAATCATCGCCGGGATTATTGTATCTACATCCATAAAATTTTTAGCGAATGCCAAAAAAGTGGCATGCCAAAGAAAGGATCTGAAATTGTGATTGGATATCTTTTTTGTTAAAGCCATTTACAAATTCTATAATTTGCAGCAAAGATCAGATTTTTTTTGAGACTCAATCTTTTTTAACATGCATTTTCAATATTCCATTTTTGATGTGAAATAACATGTAGTTTTCTTTTCGGTTTTGAAGTTCATCTTTAAACCAGTTCATGTGTTTTTGCAAAACTTCAACCGCAATATTGTGGTCATTTTCAGCAATTATTACAGGCACAAAATGTTGGTTTACCATTTTAATATTTCGCCCAAACTGTTTTGAAACAAGCACTGAAACACCTTTTTCTTTCAAAAATGAGATGATTGCACTCCCTTTCTTTTTTGAGCCATGTTCCTGAACTTCATCCATAGTTTTGAATGTATTTTTCAATTCCTCTTTAAACGAGAGTTCCTGGTTCTCGTAGGTGTAAATGGCAAATTTATCGGTATCTCCAAAATGTTTTTTTTCAAAAATGCCGTTATTGTTTAATGCTAATGCAAATGTTATATTCATATAATTATGTTTAATGCTAATAAGTTGGCAGCCTTTTCTATCTCATTAATTTCATGTAGTCTCGAATCTTCCTATTTTTTATATTCATTCATACAAATCTGTAAAGTTTCATAGTCCATCTGTGGCAAACGTACATATCAACAAACGCACCCACTTGATTGTTTTGTCTGTTCATTCTCAATTGCAGTTTTATTTTGCTAAAAAAAATAACAAATTTTCCTTAAGTAAATTCAATTGGGATGTGAACTTACATCCCAATTGTAAAATCAATTTCTAAGGTAATACAACATTAATTTTTCAGACTAAAAAAGCTTTACTTTTTTAAGGAAATATTTTACCAGTTGATACGATACAATTATTAATACCGGCCAACTGATTATCCAAATTATAGATTCTAAATAACTCATATTTTAATTTTTAAAAGTCAATATTTCATTGAATCGTTCTCGATATCTGCTTCGCTAACTTTATTTTTGCTGAGCGATTTCCACGCATACCAAATGTATGCAATTACAACTGGCACAAGTAAAGAAACCCAGCTCATTGCAGTAAGTGTATATTTACTGGAACTTGCGTTTTCAATAGTGAGCGAACTTTGCAAGTCGAATGTTGAAGGATAAAATGCTGTGTTATTAAATCCAGCAAGCATTAAAACGGCAAGTACCGTAAGAACGGTTCCTGTTCCGGCAAACCAAATTCCTTTTGGAGAAGTTTTAAAAGCTCCAAGAAAAATTCCGTATAAAACCCCAACCACTCCAATTAAAAATAAGACGAGGACAATTGGCATTTCAATAAGATTATGCAGGTACTTGAATTTTTCCATAAACACCAGTTTAGTATCCGGGTCAACTGCAAAGCCCTCTTTTGTAAGAATTAATCCAACAAAAAGCAGAAAAAATACCAGAAAAGCACTACTACATAATTTTAGTTTTTTGGCAGAACGTTTTATAATATTCTCGTTATCGATGTTATTAATAAAATAGAGCATTGCCAAAACGCGTGATAAAAAAAGCAAGGCAAGTCCAAGCGATAAATTGGTAATGTTCAAAGCCGCTTCAAGTCCGTGTGTAGCAGTCTCCCAACGTGAAATTACAGGGTCGGCAATATTCGTAATATTCATCCTGTCAACCGAAAAAGCTGAGCCGGTAAAAAAAGTACCAACAGCAGCACCAACTAAAACCGGTGCCAAAACTCCATTGATAAATAAAAAGGTATCGTAAGTTTTTCGTCCCAAGAAATTACTTGCTTTTGTACGGTATTCGTACGACACTGCCTGAATAATGAAACTAAACAGAATGAGTGTCCAAACCCAGTAAGCACCACCAAAACTTGTTGAATAAAAAAGAGGGAATGATGCAAAAAACGCACCTCCAAAAGTTACCAGCGTTGTAAAAGTAAGGTCCCATTTTCGACCAATTGAGTTTACTAAAAGCGACCTTTCCATATCGGTTTTTGAGAGTTGTTTCAATAAAGTTTGCCCGCCTTGAACAAACATTAGAAATACAAAAAGTGCAGCTAATAACGATACAATTATCCACCAATAAGCTTGTAGTGTTTCGTACGACATATTATTAAACATGGCTACCTCCTTCCTCGGGACCCTTTTTAATTTGGGCCATTAGTATTTTTATTTCGGCAATTAACAATACGGTGAACAGGGCAAAAAACATAAAAAATGTGGTTTGCACCGATCCAACGCTTAAATGAGAAGTAGAAACTCCGACGGGTAGGAGATCTTGAATAGTCCAGGGTTGGCGGCCAACTTCAGCAACAATCCATCCCAACTCGGTTGCGATGTACCCGAGAAGTATCGACCAGACTGAAATGCGTAAAACAAATTTATTTTTGACTAGTTTATCTTTTATACTGGCATAAAGAAGGCAGGCAAAAAATGCAATAAAGAATAAACCCAGCGCAACCATTATGTGAAAAGAGTAAAAAGTTAAGGGTACGTTTGGTACAATGTCTTCATTGTTTTTGAAATAACCATAACCAAAGTGTGGATAATTTTTCTCAAATAGTTTTAGATTTGAATTGGCCAGTTCTGTATTACCGTCTTTTTTAGCTGTTTTATAATCTGCCAGTGCCTGAATTGCGATTCTGCCTTTCTCCATTCTGGTCTCAGCCGAAAGAATACCTTGTTCTTCATTTCCATTTACCAGATCGTTAACACCCGGCACAAATGCATCGGCATCTCTAAATGCCATAATCGAGAGCATACTTGGCAATCGAATTCCTTTAAAGTTGAGATTGTCTGTGCGGTCATTTAAAAATCCTAAAGCGTATAAATCAGCATTTTTTTCACCATCGTATAAACCTTCCATTGCAGCCAATTTCATGGGTTGTTTGTGGGCAACATCGTAGGCAGAGCTGTCGCCGGTGAAAGCTACAAATATTGAAGCTATTAAACCAAACACTGCTGCAATAAGAATACTTCTTTTTGCAAAAAGAAGATGCCGGTTTTTCAATAAAAACCATGCGCTAACCGAGATCACAAACAAAGCCCCAATAATGTAAGCCTGCGAAATAGTGTGTAAAAATTTAAATACTGCTGTTTGCGAAAGGGCAACATCGAAAAAATTGACCATTTCGTTACGGGCAGTATCCGGGTTAAATTTTGTCCCCACCGGATTCTGCATCCAGGCATTTGCAATAAGAATCCACAGTGCCGATAAATTAGAACCAAATGCGACAAACCACGACGAAAGCATATGAAATTTTTTGCTAACACGTCCCCAACCAAAAAACATTACGGCAATAAAAGTCGATTCAAGGAAAAAGGCCAAAATTCCTTCGATTGCTAGCGGAGCACCAAATATGTCTCCAACAATCCACGAGTAATTCGACCAGTTTAATCCGAACTCGAACTCTAAAATAATACCAGTTGCAACTCCAATTGCAAAGTTAATTCCGAATAATTTCATCCAGAATTTTGTCATAACCTTCCACTTTTCATCCCTCGTTTTGTAGTAAAATGTGTGCATAAAAGCCACAATAAAAGACAAGCCAAGAGTAAGTGGAACAAAAATCCAATGGTACAGTGCAGTTAATGCAAACTGCGCTCTGGACCAATCTACTAAAGCTAAATCGAAATGTTCCATAATTCTAATTATTTGTTAGTTGTTCAATTACGTAATCGCCTTTTTCTTTGTCGGAATCGAATTTTGAGTTCAGGAAGTTTGGGAAGAAAAATATTTTTAAAATGAAAAACATAATGAAAAGCTTCACCAAAATTATAATCCATAATTTTTTACTGTGAATTGACATGTTTTTAAATCCACTGATATAGAAATCAATTATTTTTTTCATCGTATTTATACATTACAATTTGTTAGAAATCATTTCACCCTTCACTTTCACGTTTTAAAAACCTTACTTTTTCCACTTCATTCATTAACCTCACTTTGTGAGAAAAACTATAGCTCAAACTTCTTACCCGATGTTTAACCGACTGAATTATTTCATCGGCTATTGGAATTTTGGGAAATGGAAATGCAAAAACCACAAATACTGTATTTTCTGTCAAGCGAACATCAGCTATAATTCCTAATTTAACCAACGAATAATTAATAGTTGGGTGTTTTACCTTTTCCAGTTCTAAAATTATTTGTTGTAAATTCATTATAGTTTTTGTTATTGAATTGCGCAACCGGACACGATATTATTCATTTCCTACAGTTGCTGCAATTTTCGTGATTTATTTTTGCTCTGCTATTTCTAATTGTATTATAGGCCTTTCCAGGCCTCTCCTTCTAATTGTAAAAATGTTGCTTTTTCTTCTTCATTCATAACCTTAACAATGTATTCCAGTTTTAATCCCATTGCTTTAACCGGCTCTTCAATAGACGAAATAAGCCGGTCGGCAATTGGTATGCCGGGGAACGGAAATGCAAAGGTGAGAATAACTGAATCTTCAGCTAATTCAATGTCTTTTACTATCCCAAGTTTTATTAACGAATAACTAATTGCAGGGTGTTCCACTTCTGAGAGTACACTTAAAACGTTTTCAATTGTTTGCATAATTGTATTTTATAATTTTAAATGAGGCTGATTCAAAAGTCTCTAAAACCGTCATTCTGAATTTATTTCAGAATCTGGACTATGCTGATCATGAAACGAGTTCAGGATGACCAACCAATAACTTTTGAGACAACCTCAATATTGTTTTTCTATTTCAAATTATTTTCAATTTTATCAATTATTATTTCGGCTGTTTTAATTAATATCGATTTTGTTGGGGCACTTGTTAATAAAGGATGTGAGCCAATTTGAAATGAAATTAACTCGTAAACAGTAACCGATTTTTGAATGGCGAGGCTTATCGTATTAATCATTTCTCCGGCCGATTTTCCACCCCAGACTTCGCCACCCAAAATTGAGCCGCAAGGAGAGGCATATAATTTAAGGGTGAGTGGTGAGGTATGCTTAAATGCAGCCGGGTGCGTGTCGAAATCGCTACATTCGGCAGAAACAATTTTAATGTTTGAATCTTTTGCATTACTATCATTTACGCCGGCAGCAGCCATTGCAATGCCATTTATTTCAGTTGAAAAGACTGCAATTGTTCCGTTGAAATTTTTCTTAATTTTTACGCCAAATAAATTATGGCCAAGAACACGGGCTTCTGCAGTTGCGGTAGAAGCTAGCATAACATAATCCGACCTTCCTGTTAAAAACCCAATTGTTTGAGAACAATCGCCAACAGCGCAAACGCCGTTTTCTTCGGTACGTTCGTAGCTGTCAACTTTTATGGCTCCCATTTTATTTAACTCCAATCCGGCATTTTTTGCCAAATCGGTGTTTGGTTTGTAACCAATTGCCATAATTACGGCATCGCATTGTACCATTTCTCCAGAACTGAGCAAAACAGAAGAAACGTTTCCATTGTCACCATTTACTTTTTCTACACGTACCGATGTTTGTACATTTACCTTGGTTTCTGATAATGCTTTTGTTGCTTTCAGACTAAGTTCTCTTGAAAATGCTTTTGAAAAACATTGTTTTTCGCTTTCAATGAGTGTTACATTTTTATAGGAATGTAGAGCCAGTTGCTCCGCAACTTCAGCCCCAATAAATCCGCCTCCAATTACAACAATATTCTTTTTCGTTTTTAATTCTTCGAACAATTGTTTGATGTAATTGTAACTTTTGCGGATATAGAAAACATTTTTTAAGTCGTATCCCGGAATAAAACTGGCTTCAATTACTTTTGAACCGGTAGCAAAAACAAGTTTATCATAAGTGTATTCTAATCCAGATTCTGTTTTTACAATTTTGTCTTTCAAATTAACATCAATAACACTGTCAGTTTGAATATCTCCTCCTAAATCAATAAAGGGTTTTGGCCCCATTACATTTTTATCTACACCATTAAGTTCGTGGAAAATATATGGAATTCCACACGGAACCAAACCTTTTTCTTCTTCCTTGAACATTAATATAGATTTGTTGGGGTATGCTTTTTTAGCAGTTACCCCGGTAATTATGCCGGCCGGGCCAGCTCCAATAATTATAACATCGTAGTTTTTCATTTTAAAAAATTAAGTAGTTGAAATCTTTTTGGTTTTTTTATAAAACAAGCCTCTTTCTTGTTCTATGGTTGTTATTTTTTTTTCGTTTTCTAATACATCGAGATATTTATTCACCTCGTTAATGTGTTTCCCCAGAATTTGAGAAAGGTCGATTAATGTACATGGCCTTCTTGAAATTGTTTCCAATATTGCAGATTCAGTATCTTTTCGGTACGATTTAATTTTTTTCCTGCTTGGTGCGGAAGCAATAATAACTACATTGTTTAAGTTCCAATAATCAACAATGTTTTGTAATTCAATATTACTTGCAGCTCGTAAATTTTTTATTGTTCCCGGTCGGTCGAGCGTATTAAGTTGTACTACATCTGGATTAATTTTTAGAATAGCTTCTTTTAAACTATCCAACTCTTTTCGGTGGTCGTTGTATCCGGGAATTATAAATATTTCCAGGTTTATTTTTCCTGAATATTCATTTCTGAAATCTATAATTCCCTGAATGTAACTATCAATATTTAATGTTTTTTCAGGTAGATTAATTTTATGAAAAACGTGCTCGGTTGCTGCATCTAACGAAGGCAAAACAAGGTCGGCCTGCAATAATTCTATTCTTACTTGTTTGTTACTTAACAAGGTTCCATTTGTTAAAACTGCCACCGGAATACCGGGGTAATTTGTTTTAATAAAACTCAGTATTTCTCCAATTCCTGAGTTTAAAGTTGGTTCGCCCGCACCTGAGAAAGTAATATAATCGGGAGTCGGGTTTTCTTTTAGAAAGTGATTTAATTCAGTAAAAATAGCATTAACAGGTACATATTCTTTCCGCTCGGTAGTAAGATTTGTTGTGCGTCCACATTCGCAGTACACACAATTTAACGAGCAAACTTTATGTGGCACCAAATCTATTCCTAACGACATTCCTAATCGTCGAGAGGGAACTGGTCCGAATAGATACTTATACATAAAGCTTTGTTTTTATTTTACTAATTGATAAGGCATTGTAATGTTTTTCCTCTTATTCCTCTCCGCCAGTTGGCGGATGGTTGGGAGGGGCTTTCACAACTTAAATATTTTGAAAAAATCATCATCTATTTTTGTTTCAACAATTCCTTGTTCAACTAAAATATCAAAATAGGCTTTTACTTTTTTTACCAATTCATCTCCTTCAACATATTCAAATTTTACTCTGTTCAGAAAAAGTTCGATGCTGTCAACCGGTTGGCGCATTAAATCGAACGATAACTTTGCAGCCTCGTGTTTATTCTTGTTTACCCAGTTAATTGCATCTTTTAATTCATTTAAAAAAACTTCAGTCAGTTCCGGGTGATTTCGAGCAAATTCACCTTTTAAAACCAGCCCTGCATTTGGAAAACTTCCAAAATTTTCATTAATGTCGTTCCATATTTCGTTGTATGAAATGATTGAAATCTCTTCACCTTTCTTTTCCAAAGCTTTTATTGCGTAGCTGGCTTCAGGCTCTCGTAAAATAACGGTATCTGCTCGTCCGCTAACAAAATCTTTGAAAATTTGTTCGGGGCGACCAAAGGGTTGTCCATAAACAAAATTAAAATCATCGGTATTTAATCCTTTTGCTTTAAGCAGATATTTAGTGATTTTTGCTGGTGGAGCTTCCTCGAATAGGGGAGTATGAATTTGTTTTCCTTGAATATCTTCTAACTTGTTCGCTTTGTATCCACGAGTTAAAATGTAGAAGTTATCCCACACAAACAGAGAAGGAATAATAATATCGCTCTCTTTTAATTTGGCCGATGTAATAAGAGCGGAGAAACTAATGTCGGCTCTTCCGTTTACAATCCAGCTTAAATGTTTTTCAGTTTCTTCCCAAACTTTAAGCTCTTTAATATTAATTGCTTTTCGAATTTTCTCGGATTGTAAAAGCCGCATAATAACCGGATAAGCAACCGGAGTAGCAGATTGAATTACTACCGATGGTTTGTCGCTGGCAATTTCACCTGCTTCGGTTTCCGAAACTTTTTTGTGGAAATAGACCCATATTTCGCCCGCTCCTTTTTCTTCCGTAATACTTTCGAACCCCATTTCGTTAAGCATATTTATTAATGGGTAAGGTTCAAATGTTTGTATCAAAATAAAACCACTATCTTCTTCTATTTCGTACGAGTGTTTTATAATAATATCAAATGGGTCGGTTTGCATATTTCGAACATCCAATTGCTCAAAATCCTCTTTTCGTTCAGTCCAGTCTTTTTCTTCCTTTATTGGTTTTGGGTTGAATATTGAAACTCTAAATTCCCGGGTTTTTTCGATATTGAATTTTAATCCCAGTCCGACAATGGTTTTCAATAGTGCATCAGGCCTCTCGATTGAAATAATTACAAAGTTTTGTTGTGGCCCAAGATTCGAAACTTTTTCAATTAATTCTGAAATAATATCAATGTTGTAAATAAATCGTTCTGTGCTTTCCTCCCATGTAATTTCTTCGCCGTCCATTTCAATCCCGTCCGATTCTTTCGAAATACATTCAGGCATATTTTTAACAAGCGCATCTTCAGTTCCTAGCTTATTGTTTAAGGCATGTAGAACTTCACAAACAGATAAATCGGCAAGTTTTGCAGCATCTCTAAATGTGGCAAAGCGGGCAATTGTATTGTACATTGCCGGGTTTTGTAGTTTTTTAAATCGTGGCGAAAGTTCTGTTAATACCGGTTTTAATTGTGGATAAGTGTCTAAGGTTGCCTTTACGGTATCTTTTGCAAGAATAGGATTTAAATCTGTCTTTTCATTTGAAGCTGCCTCATGTTCATCTTTTTCCGGTTTCGCTTTAACTTCTTCAACCGAAATTGCCATAACCGGACAAACATCAAGTGCCTGCTCGCATTCATCCTCTTCATCCTGGGATTTAGGTTGATTTTTAACAAATGCAATATTTTCATCGTTCATCTCAAAGTTTTTGGCAGCAACCATTGCACAGGCTCTGCAACCAATGCACTCGTCAGCATCTACTTTTAATATTTTCATATATCTAGTAATTAGTTCTGAATAATTTTATCCCAAATGGAATAAAATTCTTTGCTAATATTTTCTTCAGGAATGTATTCTACAATTGTTTTTCCATGAATCATCGACTCTACCATTTTAGTGTTAAAAGGTAAATTACCTACTAAAGGAATTTTGTTTTCGATTAGGTAATCTTCTACTTTTTTTGTAACCGATGAATTTAAATCGTATTTGTTGATTACCGCGTAAACCGGAATGTTAAAAGAATTGACCAAAACAACCAATCTTTTTGCATCGTGAAGTCCAGAAAGTGTTGGTTCAATAACCAGCAACACTACATCGGTTCCGGTTACTGAAGCAATTGCAGAACATCCAATTCCCGGAGGGCCATCGTTGATAATAAAATCAGCTTTTATATCGGTTGCAATTTCTTTTGCTTTTCGCCTGACTTCGGTAACCAGTTTCCCAGAGTTTTCTTCACCCGGTCCCATTTTTGCGTGAACTAATTTTCCAAATCGTGTTTCTGAAACATACCAAAAGTTGTTGTTGTTATGAATCGATTCAATGGCATTTTCAGGACAAACACGTTCGCACAAACGGCAACCTTCACATTGAAATGGATTCACTTCCAACTGTTCAGAGGAATTTGGATGAATGGCATCGAAGTGACAGTGTTCAACACATAACCCGCAATTGGTACATACTTCGGGGTCGATTACAGCAACTGTACCGCTATCGAAATCGTAGGTTTCTTTTATTTCAGGATTAAAGATAAGGTGCAAATCAGCAGCATCAACATCGTTGTCGCAGAACACTGCATTTTTTGCAACGGATGCAATTGCCGCAGCCACACTTGTTTTTCCTGCACCTCCTTTACCGCTTAAAATGGTAATTTCCTTCATCTATTCAATTTTTATTTAAATTATAATTTTCACCCCTGTCGCTCTTTCAGAGCTCCTATCCCCTTTGGGGGGACAATCGAAGCAAAGCGAAGATGGGGGGTGTTTATTATAACCATCTGTTTATCAATGTTATTCTTCCATTCTCGTTTCATGATGGCAAATTCTTACTCATTAACTCTTCTGCAATATCCATGTAAGTGCCTTCAATTTCTGCTGGTATATTTTCGAAAATTTTCCCCGATGCATAATTGGCAGCATATTCTTTTACAAAAGGAATATCGCTTAAGAATTCAATATTTTGTTTGTTGAGATAGCTGTACACATCATCAGAACCCAATCCGGCTTTGTTTACAATTACACCAAATGGTTTTTTCAAATCTTTTAGTAATTCAACGGTAATTTTCAGGTCGTGCAATCCAAACGGCGTTGGCTCGGTAACCAAAACAATATAATCCACGTCTGAAACCGTTTCAACCACCGGGCAACTTGTTCCTGGAGGCGCATCAAAAATTATTGTAGAATTATTTTGCGACACCTCTTTTTTAACTTCTTTAATTAACGAGGTTTGCATGGCTGAACCTATTTCTAAACGGCCTTCTATTAAGCCATTTCCAATACCTGTATCGAAATGAGAAATTACGCCCAGTGGTTGAGGATATTCTGTAATGGCATCAAATTCGCAGGCAACACTACATGCACCGCACGAATGACAGAGGTCGTTATTCACTTCTGCAAACTCAAGGTTTTTAACAATTGTAATTGCGTTAAACTCACACCAGTCGGCGCATTTATGGCAAAATGTACATTTTGTTGTGTCAATTTTCGGAATAAGCTGATGTACTTCTTTTTTTTCTATCAGTTTCGGGTTATCAAAAAAAATGGCATCGTTTGGTTCTTCAACATCACAATCTACCAATCGAATATTTTTATCAAAAAATTTTCCAATTGTTCGGTACAGATTTACCGAAACGGTTGTTTTTCCTGTACCACCTTTCCCACTTGCTACTGCAATCTTCATTGTTTGTTTAATATTGTTTCATCGGGAATATTCCCATTTGCAAAATGCTTGTCAACCCAGCCCGATTTTACATTTTCCCTGTTATCAAAGTGTTTTATAAAAGGTTTAATATCAAGGAGGGGAGTGCCGTCGAAAATATCGACCTGAGAAAAAAACAATTTGTTTTTAATTATATTTTTAATTTTTACTACTGAAAAACCAATTTTGTTGGGACGGTGTGGACTGCGAATTGCAAAAATCCCGTGCTCAACAGATTCAAGAAAAGGTTTGGATTTAATTTCTTCTTTTGTAGATTTATGAAAATGATAAATTAAAATTGCATGGCTAAATCCGTCAAGATGTAATAATCCATCGGAATACTTGTTGTGCAAAACACAACAACCTTCCACGCTATCCTTAAAACGCCCCTGAATTGGAATATTTTTTAGCGATTTGTATGGTGTATTAATTATTCCGATTGGATATAAAATTATATCCTCCATTTTTAATGGGTACAAAGGTTGTCTCCAGTATCAAGCTGATTGTTCAAATAATTTTCAACTAACTCTTTGGAGGTTCCAGTGGCAACTCCCATAAAAACTTCAATATTATTTTGTGCAAACAAATTTTGTGCTTGTTGTCCCATGCCACCTGCAATAATTACCTCAACACCCTTTTCTGCTAAAAATCTTGGGTAGGCTCCCGGTTGATGTACCGGAGGTGTAAGCATTTCTTCACTTATCACTTTATTATCTTTTGTTTCAACAACAGCAAATTTTTCACAATGACCAAAATGTGCTGTTATCTGGCCATTTAACATTGGAATAGCAAACTTCATATTACTTTCTTTTAAATTGGGTTATAAAATATATTTTATTGTTTTTGTTTGTATGGATCCCAAACTACTAAAATTAAAGCTCCGTTTTCCGATTCGAAGGGACCATGATCTTCATGTGCCGCAATAAGTTGATAGGAACCAGCAGGATAATTATTCCCTTTACTTGAATAGGAACCTTCTAAAACAAAATGTTGTTCTGTGGTGATGTGTGAATGTGGATCCATTTTAAATCCTTTTGGAAACTTAAGCAATATTGTTTTTGCACTGTTTTCGTCGCGCAAAACTTTTCTGAGTGTACCATTGGGATAATTATCAGCTTGTTCCCAACCTTTTTCGTTGAATACGTTCATTAAATTTTTCATGATTATATCCTCCTTGTTTTAAATTTATTAAAACGAATTATTTTAACTTTTGTTCTCTCTGCTAATATGGGAGAGGTAGGTTGTCGGGGGATTCTATTTCTTATTTAACAACTCTTCGCGCACCATTGTATGCCCACATTTGGGACACTTGATTGTAGTACATTTTTCTCCGGTTTGATGTGATGCTTTTGCGCCGCATTTAGCACAAACACAATAACCACCTGTGCCAAAAGAACCGCCTTTATTTCTTCCTCGGCCACCGCCTTGGCCTAAACCACGACCCTGTCCCATGTTTATTCCTTTTCCTGAATTTCTCATTTCTTTTGTTTTTTATTCGATTAACTGAAAGATGGAACAACATTAATTTGAACGTGTTCCATCTTTGAAAATCTCATTCTCCTTTTGTTTTTGAGAGTTTATCCTCTAACAAAGACAATTGATTTTTGAGTGTATTAATCTCATTTTCTATAATTGTCTTGTCCGAAGTCTCAGGGATATTTTCAAAGTTTTGGTTTCGAAATCCATGTCTGAATCCCATTCCACGGTTGTGGGTAAAACCACTGCGAAATCCTCTACCAAATCCCCTGCCTCCATAAAAACGTTCATCATTTTCAGGATAGTTGTTGCTTGCGCAGGCTCCCATCCTTCTTCCCGTCATCGGACCTTGTCCGGCGGGCCCTGTTCTGTCAATTCCTGGCATCTTGTTTAATTTTAAATGTTAAATTCCTAATATTCTGGCATCAATCGTAAAAATTGAATTAATGTCAATTGTATAATCTGTTAAGAGCAGCTTGTCGGTAACTGCGTTTACCCTCAAAGCTATTTGGTCGTTTTTAACGTATTCTTGCAAATCGTCGTTTGAAGTTTCAAGTATTATAATATTTCCTGCTTCAGGATCAACTGCTTCGTTCCAGGCAATCAATTTTTCTTCCAGGTTCTCGCTGCTAATGTATATTTTAATAGACTCTAAAAAACTAAAATCACCATCAATGGGATCTGAAATTTCAAGTTTTATTTGCTTCAACGTAACCTCTTCAATTAAATCTTTTCGTGTATCATTAATTTCGAAACTCGATTCGGAGTTGGTTTCTATTTCAGGTGTTGCCAAATTAAAAGGAAGGTTTATTCCAATCAAAGATTCTATAACAACCTGCGAATCATAGTCTAAATCGAATACTGTGAGTTGATTTATTTTTTCACAACCAGACTGTGTAAATATAATCAGGCCTAAAATGAGGAGATATTTTAACTTTTGTTTCATCTCATCCAAACAATATAGATATATTTTAGTTTTGAATTTTGTCAATTATTTCCTGAACAGTTTTACTCCCTTCATCCATAATAATCATTTGCACTTTGAAACGCTCTAACAGAGATTTTGCTTTTGGACCAAAGTCGCCGGAAATTACTTTTTTTACTCCCAGCTCGGCTACTGTTTCAGCAGTTTTTGTACCGGCCCCTCCTTGTGCATTCATATTTTCATTCTCAATGAAATCAGTTTCATTTGTTTCCGGATTATATACACAAAACCATGCAGCCCGACCAAACCTTAAGTCGAACTTCGATTTTAGATTATTACCTGTTGATGTAATTAACATTTTCATTATTTTTTTATTTTAAATTATTGCAATTTGATTTGTTTACTTTTATAAAGTATCTTGTTTACATAACTTATAATCAGGTACAAATTTAGAATAAAAAATTCAGTCAAACAAACTTTTAATGAACAAATGTTTAATAATTATGTCTATCCAAAGTTTAAAAACGCAAAAATTTTATATGAGTTTTCGATACAATAAAATTTGGGTTGTTTTATTTATTATCTCAGGAAAAGTTTCAGCATTTATAAAAATCGTTAAATTTGCAGCACCTATAAAATGAGGTTAAAATAAATTAAACGGGGTATAGCGCAGCCCGGTAGCGCGCGTCGTTCGGGACGACGAGGTCGTCGGTTCAAATCCGGCTACCCCGACAATTAAAGGAATTAAACGTTTGATTATCAGCCTAATCTTTTTTTTATTGCCCGACATTTGCCCGACAATATCAGGAACTCACCGTTTTTCAGGTGTTTTTAACCAAAATAAAATGATTACATTTGAACAACCTTTTTATATTGATAATAGGGTTAAAAGTTCAAAAAGGCAATAACATTTATTTGATGTTGCCTTTTTTGAAATTAAATCCCACCAATAGAAAAAAGTGCTGCTAATATTCCAACAATGAAGCAAATAAGAATTATTACTTTAATCGTTTTTAATTGTGATTCAATATTTTTTAAAGTAGTTCTTAGAAAGTATTTCTGCATAATTTCAAATTCTGGGGAATCGTTTATTTCTTTTGCTAATTTATTTACATCCTGATCCTCATTTTTTTCTTTTATTTGAATAATTTCATCTTTGAACAGTTTGTAATTATCAAATCTCATTACTTTGTCGAAGTGTAATAATACATAAGAAGTTAATGCTTGTTTGGTCATAACGATAGTTTTAAGGTAAATATTTATTTGAATTTTAACCAAATATAAGCCATTACAACCAATATGTTAGCCTCTCTGGTTAAAAATATGGAAAATAAGGTTGGAATAAAAAAGCCTCTTTAACAGGCACTTTTCATAAAACTTTTGGGGAATTTATTTAAAACTAATTCCAAAGATTGTTTGTCCAAGTTTATTGTAAATTTCCTTTAACGATTCAATTTCTTTCTGCCTTTCAGTTAATTCAACTCCCTCATGCTGAAATGTTACAGGTGCAGGAAAACCAATTTTCAGAACAGAATTAAATTGTTCATTTGTAATTTCATTATTAAAATATAGTTCTAATAATTTAATCCTGGCTTGTCTATCCATATCTTAAATATTTTTGATTCTTTCTATTAATGATTTTAATTCCACATCTGTTAAACTTTCAAAATCAATAGAATTTGATAATGTTGTACTTTGCAATTTAGGAACTACAAATTCCGATAACCTGATTATGAAGTTTAAAGCCTTATCGGGGTTTTCCTTTGAAACAATCTTTAACCAATTTTCCACATTTGAAAAGTTATTTTCAATTAATTTCTGATAAACCTCTCTAATCTCACAAGTTAATTTATTTGGTGTTCCTAATTCCCTGCCACCTGTTTTTTTTCCCTTTGCCATTTGTTAATTTTAAAGTTAACATACTAATTGTCTGGAAATTGTTTCGATACATTTTTATATACAATCGTTTTGGGTTCATTTATAATTGCTTCTAATTGTGTTGCTTGCAACCGGGGCAAAGAATAATGGAGTAGCTTTTCAAATAATGCAATCCTTTTTTCAGGTTCTAAGTCTATAAAGTCATTTTCAATCTGTTCCCAGTTATCAGTTAAAAATTCACTTATTCTTTTTCTTAATTCAGAGGTTAATTTATTTGGTGTCCCTAATTCCCTGCCACCTGTTTTTTTTCCCTTTGCCATTTGTTAATATTTTAAAGTCAAATATCTATTTTACTCTACTTTAGATAATACCCGGTTACAAATTCAATGTACAAAACACATCTTAATTTAGAGGCTAATAATTCCGGGCTGCCTCTTTTACTTTTTTATTTAATTCATTTATTAACTCGTTACCCGTTTCATTAAATGTTTTTTTGCTTAATTGTTTTATTGAGTTCCTTAAATCATAAGCCTGTTTTTTGCTTATTTGCTCGCTTTCCTGCCACTCTTTTACTTTGTGCAGTACATGGGATTGCCCCATTTCTAAAACTGTAAATAAAGCCAGGTTCTCAATAAATTCCTTTTTGCTCCCGGTTGGTATCATACTTGTTAATTTTGAATTTATTTTTTGAATTGCTAAATATTCATTTTTCCAACGTTTTATAAGTTGCCGATAAAAGTCCTCATCATAAAGTAATCCGGCTGTAATCTCCGACCTGTTAAACTGTTCTTTCAACCGCTTTATAAACCTTAATTCATACCTTAAAACATTCCTGTTTTTGTATATTCCCGGTATTGGTTGCCGCTTTTCTTTTTGTTCATGTACTTTGCCATAAAACAGTTTTTGCCTTAACTTATTATTGAAATATAAACCGTTGTTCTGTTCTAACCGGTTGTAATATTGTGCCTCTCCGAGATATGGGTAGTACAATTTTTCAGGATATTGCATGATGAAATTTTGTGAAAAGTCAATCCGGGTAACATTAGCCAAATGAAAAGGCAAATGTAAGTTATCGCTTATTTTCTGAATTGCTTGTTTGGTGTCACCTTTGCCCAAAGTTTTAAAATTATTACCAAACCAAAATTTACAAATGCTGCTATCATATATTTTAACCCGATTTTCTTTCACACTTACTTTCAGGCTACCTAAATAACCGTTCACATACTCACCAAACTTTGAAGTTCCACTACTTGTATATTCAGTTAAGTATTGTGGAATAGTTTCAAGTAAATTAATATCGGGGGTTGCTTCTTTGTACAAAGTCAAATCTAAATTATCATACATCGGTTACAAAAAAAGGGTATAAAACACATCTTAACATGGTGAAATGAAAAAGGGGGAATTTTTCCCCCCGGTTTCATTATTTGCCGGTAACGTTTTTTGTAACCGCCTTATGTCTTAATATTTCCATTTCTGGTTTCAGTTCCATATCAATAAGTAAATCCCAAAGGGCGTTTACATCATTCCTTAACCCCCTTGCAATAAATATTTCAATTGTATTTATACCGATTTGTTTAAAGTCGGGATTGAAAACAATTATACACCCGTCATTTGTGCCGTTAATATCTCCAAAAGCATAATTTTTGTTTAAATCGGGTCGGGTGAGACTTGTAATATTATGGCTGCCTTTGCTTATTGCCAAATCAGCATTTTTCTTTTTCCAACGGTCGGGGCGTTCACCACAATAAAACGACAAACCCCCGACATTAAACCCCCGTTTGTTAATTAATAAACTTTCAAATAAATCATATTCACCAGTTGAGGTTGTAATATCGTACCTGCTTTTTGCATCGGTTAATTTTTCCCCTTTGTAATAATCTGTTAAAATCATTTGTCACCCCCTTTCAGACTTGTTAACCGCTTAATTTCACTTTCAGGATAAAATACCCTATTCCCGATTTTCTTACTTTCAATCAGTCTCATTTTATCCCAACGCCACAAAGTCGCTGAACAGATTTTAAATTTTTCAATCACTTCGTTTCTGGTATAAACTTTTTCATGGTTTTTTTCCAGAACGGTTTTAGCGGTTTGGGCTGCTATACTTTGCCCAAATTCCAATAATTCACCGGCGTTAA
>JABGRN010000041.1:0-25345 GCA_018648265.1 Prolixibacteraceae bacterium
AATTACTTTAACATTTACCGCATTCAATCCTTTTTTACCTTCTTGTAAATCAAACTCTACACTATCACCTTCGCGAATTTCGTCGATTAATCCTGAAACGTGAACAAAATGTTCTTTGCTTGATCCTTCTTCGCTAATGAATCCAAATCCTTTGGCATCATTGAAGAATTTTACTGTACCTTTACTCATTGTTAAAATTTAAATAATAATAATTGTGCAAAGGTAATGTTATATCGTAAAATACAATATATTTTTTCCAATTAATTTTCTTGTTTAGCGCAATTTTACAAAAAAACTCACATTTATTTAAAATCGGGTAGGGTTATAATCATAAATAATCTTTATCTTTTCCACAACTGGCTTTGTGCATTTATTTCTACATCCCACGTTTGTGGCGGGTTTGGTTTATATATTGGATCATTGTCTTTTACCGGAAAAGATTTTACAATTTCCAGTAAATGGTCAAAATTATGTTTCTGCTCCGGCGTATTTAAACTATCCAAAAAATTATTCTTTTCATAAGGATCGAGTAGTAAATCGAAGAATTTCTCCGGTTCCCGGTTCGAATCGACATATAATTTATAACGTTTATTTCTTAAAACACGGTCTCTGAAATTATACTGGTTTTCAACTCCATTTTCTGTTAAGCGGGCATTGTTTTGTCCGCCCATTCCGAGCATCCACTCGCGATTAGATTCTTTTGACTCCCCAATTAAAACATTTCTAAAAGAGTGACCATCGAAAATATGATTCGAAGTTTCTGAAATCTCTTTTTCAGAAATCCCCGCCAAATCAAGAAAAGTGGGGTAGAGGTCCGTGAAATCAATTAGTGCATCCGATTTTTGATTAGGTTTAATTTTATCCGGCCAGCTCACAATAAAGGGCAAACATATTCCGGCTTCAGTTGTTAACGATTTTCCACCTTTTATTTTATGACCGTTTAAACTGCCTTCGATTCCCCTTGTTGTACCATTGTCGGTAGTCCAAATTATTACTGTATTTTTAATGATGTTTGCATCCTCTAAAGATTTAATAATTTCTCCGGTAATTTTATCAGTGTAACGTACCATTGCTTTGTGTTTACCCAGGTTGGTATCGGCTGTTTCGTCTGGCGTATTCACCAACGGAGTGTGAGTTAAAACCATTGGATAATAAATAAAAAATGGTATTTCTTTATTCTGGTAAATAAAATCAACTATAAAATCTTTGAAAACATCGGGTCCAAATCTGTTTCCGAAGGTTTTACTTTCATTATTAGTATAAATATAAGGTTCCTGATATCTTTTTGAACTTGCCGGAATTCCTGATTCATAACCAGTCCACATGCAATATTCATCAAACCCATTTTTTGCTAATGCATCAGGTTCAACCCTAAAATCATCGATTTGCCATTTTCCTGCAATACAGGTTTTGTAACCTGCTTTTTTCATCTCTATTCCTATTGATGGATTTAGTGTTTCATCGAAATGAGCTCCGCCACCCCAACGCGGAACATCCCAGTGGTTAACCCAACCGTGTCGGAAAGGATATTGTCCGGTTAGCAAAGTTGTTCGGGTTGGGGTACATTGTGGCATTGCGTAAACGTTATTGAAAAGAATTCCACTTTTAGCCAGCGCATCTATATTTGGTGTCTTAATATTGTCCGCTCCGTAACAACTAATCCATTCTTTACCTAAATCATCAACAAGAATTATTAAAATATTAGGCTTGGAATTTGTTTGTATTTTACTGTCCGGATTATCATCGCAACTTAATTGAAACAGAATCAATAAAAGAATTACCAGATTTCTCATTTTACTTTTTATTAGTTAATAAATTGTATCAGCAACTTTTTAATACCCATAATTCAACCTTTTCGGAAGACCGCCAGTTTTGGTTTCGCCTGGTATTTTTAGATGCAGGTCGAACTGATTTTTGTATGAATAATTCCTTTTGAAATCGGCCTCCTTCCAATAATTCAGCTTCGATGGGATGAATTGCGCCAACACCGTTAATTTGTGCCAGGTTCGAAAATAAAAGAACCACTTTCCCATTTGTTTTCAGATGCTTTTTAACATCGGCGAAAAATCGTGGGAACAGTTCGGCATCGTAATAAATTGCCTGATCTAATCCTTCTGAATCTTGTGAAGCAGGCACCCACGGAGGATTAAACACAATTAATTCGGTTTTAGCGTTTATACCGGCAAACAAATTTCCATACAAAAGTTCAATTTTGGGGTGTATTTTTTTTATGTACAAATTTTCGTTCAATCCAATAATTGAATTAGGATTAGAATCGGTTCCATAAACTTTTCCGACCCCGTGTTTTATCATCTGAAAAGTGAGTATTCCACTGCCAATTCCAACATCGATGGCCGATTTTTTTTCACCTTTGTATTGTTTTAGCCAGTTATCAAAAAGTTCGAGGTGTTCGAATCGGGTGGGGAAGTAGGTTCCAAACCAGGGATGTATTTTTCGTTTTAATACCTGAATATAAATCCCTTTTTCGTACCATTGCCACGAGCTGTTTAAACCTTGAACTTGTGGAAATGGTAATAAAAATTCGTCTAATTCGGGATACAAGATTTTCAGCCAGCCAATTACCGGAGCTTTTCTTACTACTATTTTGTTGCTGTAAACTTTTAACAACAATCGGTGCGAAAGCTGCCGAAACGCTGCACGGAAATCACGCTGCCCCTGAAACGATTGATCGGAATATTTGTTTTGAATGTGTTTTTTCAGGGCATTTAAGATGGCAAGGCCGCTACTATAAAAATCAACAATTAAAACATAATTTCCGCAAACAAGTGTATCGATGGCAATTTGCGGATCCATGCGCCGATTATATGGAACAAAATCAATATCCGAAATTATTGGTTTAGGCCTATTTGCCGTAATTTCCTTTCCCGAAACGCTTACTTTTAATCCTGATTTTTTATTCAATTTATCAATATTTCTAGTCTGAATTTTTCACAAAATTTAAATCTGCTTCCACGTCTTTTAAAAATACATTCCAATGAAAAGCTTTAAACTCGGGCCATCTCGGTTCGTGGTGACCGAAACTTACGTATGGCATTGGTTCGTATCTGTCAATTGTTAGGCGGATAACATCTTTCCAATTGCCCAAACATTTTTCGAGATATTCCACCGATTTTTCTTTTTCACTCTGATTTTGCGAAAGATTAAAAGTTTCGAGCGATACACCTGCACGCAATTTATTTGCAAAATAAAAACCAAGATGACACCAGGTTTCCAAATCATCCAACTCCGAATTCAATGTTAAATTATTTTCTGGTGTTCGTAATGTATTAATAATAGTCATCGAATTGTTGCAATCTTCGTCGATTAACAGTGCAAGTTCCAGCGGTGTAATTAATTCATCGGCTATTTGTAAATCATCGTTTATTTGCCGGCAGTACTCGCTTATATTTAGGTATTTCGAATCTAAAGTTTTATGTTTTATCAATTCTTCGATCGAAATAAACGGCGATTTTTTATCGTCGAAACCATTTTGCCAGGGTGCTAAAAATCCTTCGCTGTACAAAGTAAAATCCCAGGTGCCTTTATAAAAAGATGCGAAGTACAACGGTACATTCGACGCAAACGAATATGCTTTTAATAAGTTTGTTCCATCAATATTTTTATACCTTCTTTTAATAGCTTTTGTAAGTGTTTCGTTTGTTTCGAGGGGATTATAAATGAGGCGTCCCCATAAATGGTAAAATAACCATTGTTTTTCGAATGCATAATTCCATGTTTTTGTTGGAGTATTTTTATGCGAATAATCTTTTGCCGGAATATATCCTTCAGATCCGACAAAATATCCATCAACATATTCAAAATTATTGGTGTTTATATGTGCCCTGATAAACTCAGGATTTCCCCAACGTAAAACAAAAAAATCTTCGTTTCTGACCATCCAGGCTATAAAATAATTTTCAGGTTTTGGCTCCCAAAAATCACGCATAATTGTTCCTTCATTATTCGAATGTGTTAATGAAAGGTTTGGTGTTGAATGTCCGTGCGACCAATTAAACTTCACTTCTACAATCGTTTTTTCGGGCAGGTCGGCATTATCTATTACGCGTCTCATTTCTTTGGGATCGCCTGCGAGCACTGCCCGGTGAATAAACTTTATTTTCCGGTCTGCATTTTTCATCCCTTCTACAAAAGTTTCTTCAATCCAGTCTTCCCGTTCGGTGGGTGTCATTTTAACGTCGCCCCAGTTCCCCATCCAGTCGGCAAGTGTAACACCCAGGCCGGTAAGGTTTTCATATTCATTTATTAATTGTGTAATTGATTCTTTTGTATATTTCTTTACCAACTCCGATCGATCGTTGTGAACTTTGGCACCATAATTTTCTGCAAATTCGGGAGAAACAACTATATTCCAGTTTACGAGGTAAGTTTCAATCCCCCGATCTTTAGCCATTTTAAACAGCTTTTTCCAAAATGTTTTCCATTCATTTAATTCATCGTCGTCAAATGGAGTGGCTTCTGGATAATTATTTGCCCTAATCATAAATGGAAAATTGTGGGTATTCCAAAGTGTAATGGCGTTGAACCTGTTTTCTACCATCATATCGAGAAATGTTTCCCAAAAATTTAAATCTTTGCATGTTTCTGTATGAAGTTCGGTTGCAGGCCCCGGTCGGTATGGCGACCACGGCAAATTGAATTTAATGGCTCGAAACGAGGACGCCGGATTAACATGACGCTCTTCAATCTGTGTGAAATCGTTTGAAAAACCGATTTGTTCAATCAAATCCATAATTCCATAAAGACAGCCTTTGTCGGTTTTACCGAGAACATAAATATTTTCACCTTCCAAAATAATTTTATATCCATCGGATAAAATGTTCGAAATATGTTTCGAAAGAACCGTTTGCTGAGGTTCTTTTAGCAGATTGTTTGGAGTTAAAATAAAAATACCGGTTTGCTGGTGGTCGTTTGCATCTAATTTTTTAAGCGAAATACCGGCAGTTTCTAAATGATTAGAAAGTCGTGATACACCGTAAGAAACTATTGTTGAATTTAAATCATAAGAAATATTTACATCCTTTTTTACAGAACATGATTCGAGAATAATCGGGACGATTAACAACGATAAAATTATTAGCTTCTTCATGGTTTCTTTTATTTAGCGAACGAGCAATTTTGTACCTGAACGAAACGAACCGACAATTAATATCAATTGTTCTTCAAAATGCCGCATAGCAAATTTTGAAGTTACAATAGCCTGAATCTATTTCGGGAGTTAATGCCGATAATACAACTAAGAAGCAGACTGAACAAAGTGAAAGTTTGCGACATATTGTTGTCAAATCGGTATAAAGCATTTTTGTTTCAAGATACAAAATACTTTGAGTAATTTTACCTGGCCCTCTTAATTCATTAACAATCTATGTTTTATTATTTGTTGGATGCCTGATTTATACAAATCTTGAAATTCAAAGCCTGAACATATTTTTGAGTCTATTGTTGATTTTTACGTATTGTGTTTGTTGAAATTTAAATATTTGTAACATGCGGGAAATAAGGACAGAAATACAAATTTTGTCGAAACCAAATAAGGTTTGGGAAACTCTTACAAATTTACCGGCTTGGTCAGATTGGAACCCTGTTGTAAATAAAATTGAAGGTAAGCTTGAAACAGGCTCCGAATTGTTTATTACAATGGCCGGTAAAAATGGTAACGATGGGAAAAGTTATAAATCTGTTGTCACCGAATTTGAAGAGGAAAAACGATTAAGTTTTATTGGAATTATGATGGCTAAATTCATGTTTTCGGCCGAAAGAATTATTGAACTGGAAGATTTAGAGGAAGGCACACTTTTTACTCAGCGAGAAATTTACAAAGGGCTTTTGGTATCTCTGTTTTGGAAGAAATTAAATGAACAGGCTGTACGAATGTTAAATTCAATGAACAAGGCTTTAAAGAAAAGAGTGGAAGGTTAGAGAGTTAATTCAATTCTTGCATGGTAATTTCCTTTGTATATATTCCCTTATTTACCCCTTTGTTAATATAACGTACCATTTGCAAAACAACTGCATAATCGATTTTATCGGTCTTTACAAATTCATAAAGATTCCTGCAATTTTTAAAAGCTAAATCAACAGAATAACCAGCAACAATTACATTCCAAAAAGCTTCTCTATGATAGTCGGGGAGTGCTTGTAGTTCATTTCTGATAACCTTAAATTCTACCGGCGAAATAAGGCTTTGGATTGCATGAACAAAATTGATTGTAGTTTCCTTTTCCATTTTTTTATTTTTTAATCAAGTCGTTTATATTAGTTTTATAATATTGTCGCAGAGCTAATTAATAGGCTCTTCATTTTCTAACAGATTAAAATTTTTGGTAAAAACCAACTTATAAAAAATCACTAATGAAATTGCCAAACCAATTAATGCAGCTACTGACGCGATAATTAATAATGTATTCATGTTTTCAATTTTTAACGATTTTTCAATACATTAAAATTACCGTAGTTGAGTGTTGGAATTGCCTTATTAGTTGCTGAAAAAAAAGGTAAAGAATGCTGATTTTAAAACCAGCCTTTTTGATTCCAGATAAGTATGTACGAAAATAATTTTAAAAATTTCCTACCCTTTAAACTAATTGTAATTCAAAACACAGAGTAACAAATTCTGAACCTAAATCGATACCCTGGATAAATCGATCTCTGGAAATCAAAAAAATAATATGAATAAAAAAGGATTTGAATTACTTCGCTCTTATGGAAATAGAGACTAACAATTGGTATAACTACTAATTTGTAAATTTTTTAATTAATCGCTTAAAATTGAAACTTTAAAAAATGATTTTTGATTTTACTCAATACAATGGACAAATTAAATTCAACAATAAAATTATGATTTTAAAAAACCAGAAACAACAAAAAAAACAATGCAGGTAAAAAACCTAATAATGACAACCCTTTTGCTTTCGATTGATATTTTTCTTTTTCGGTGGCGAAGTAAAATATCCCAATTGGTAAAATTGCGATAAACAAAACTGTACCCAGAAAATTTATAATTTCATTTTTATCAGTTAGAAATGTAAATTGATACACGCCCTCATCGAAATACCAGATAGCAAGTGCGAGAACCGTGGAAATAAGAATCAAAACAATTGGGAAAATTCGGCAACAGTTTTTATTAGATTTCATTTTACAAAAATTTAGTAGTTTCAGGAAAATGAGAGTTAACTATTTATTCTGCAATATCTTTAATTTCAATAGATTTTACACCAGTAGAATAAGCAGAAAAATACCCCAGCGCCCCATTGGTAAAATTTGAATTTGGATTTGCAGGTGCGGCCGAACCCGGATTGGTTGAAATAACTTCCTGAAATGTTTTAAAATATTCGTAAGCATTTTTATCCAACGAGTTCAATTCAATTGTTGCCGTATCGCCCGGTATAAATAGTATATTTCGTGGTTGGATCTCTAATTTTTGCCCGTCAAACAAATTATCATCGAAAATAATCAAATTATCAAAATCGTTTTTTAGTTTCCCGTTTTTATAAATTTTAAGCTGATAATAGTTTTTTACTTCAGCCGGATCCTCAAAATAAATTGTCACATAGTAGCCAGCATCCAAAAATGCAAAACCTTCGGAAAAAGCAGAAGTTAACGAATCGATTGTAACCGGTGGGTTCAGTTTTGAAAAAGCTTCGTAGATCTTTCCTTCAACTTCAACAGATAATTTGTAATTTTTATCGATTTGGGGATGAACATTACGCGATTTGTATAACCCCTTTTCAAGTTCATCTAAAATAAACCGGGCACCCAAATCATCTTCGAGTAGTACACTCGCATTCGAGATTTTTGTAACAGGCGCAGATCCAAAATAACTTCCGGTTCTCGAAATTTTCACTTCAACCGATACCGGGGTTTTGGTCAAATTCCCTTCGATTACAATAACCGGATTAGCTTCGTTCAAATTAACGTCGATTACTTTTTCGCATGAAAAAAGCAGAAAGGTTACAAGTATGGATATGTATTTTATTTTAGTCATTTTAACAAAAAAACTCTCGGCAATAAGCCATTTAATCATTCAGTAATTTTTTCTTTAATTTATTTCCGCCTCATTAATTAATACATTTTCGAATCAAAATTTAAACTTGTAGCTCACCGAAGGGATTGCTTTAAATAATGCAAACTGCACTGCTTCGGTTACATCAGGATTTTCTTCGTTTTGCCTGAATTCAATATAATATGCATTTTCGCGTGCGTAGGCATTGTAAACCGAAAAATTCCAGCTCGACTCAAATTTTTCGGTTTTTTTCCGTTGCCAGGTAATGCCAAAATCCAGCCTGTGGTAATCTGGCATCCGATAACCATTTCGCTCGGTATAGTACCCCAGGATTGTCCCTCCAATTTCGTATTTCCCGCTGGGGAAAGTAACTGCATTTCCGGTGTAATAAACCCAGGTAGCCGAAAATTTCAGTTTTTTGCTAATATCGAAGATACCAACCACCGATACATCGTGGATTCGGTCGTGCCTTGCCGGGAATGGGTTTCCGTTACTAATCTCGTCGAACTGCCGCATTGTTTTCGACCACGTGTAACTCAACCATCCATTTAACCGGCCGTAATTTCTTTTGAATAAGAACTCAGCTCCATAAGCCCAACCTCGCCCAAAAACCAACTCTGCTTCAACAGTGGAGTTAAAAACCAGTTCTGCGCCATTTTTATAGTCAATCTGATTTTTCAAATCTTTATAATATATTTCAACCGACGACTCAAATTCATTGTCTTTAAAATTCCGAAAATAACCTAAGGAAAGCTGATCCGAAATCTGGGGTTTTACATTATTACTGCTTGGTAACCACAAATCGGTAGGTGTTGTTGTTGTAGAATTCGACAATAAATGCAAAAACTGGTGGATTCGGTTGAAAGAAGCTTTTACTGAACTTTTTTTATTTAAAATATAATTAATCCCAAGACGCGGTTCTACTCCACCCTGAGTTTTAACAAACCCAAAATCCTCTTTTTCAATTGTATTCGTCAACTCGCCATTTTCGTTAAATTCGTAAAATTCACCCGGACCGGTATTACTAAAAAATGCCAAACGCAAACCGTAGTACAATTTTATTTTTTCCGAAATATTTTGACTGTTTGAAATGTATGCAGCCCATTCAATGGCCCTGCGCCTTGAAATCTCTTCGGGCGTAAAGGCCGAACTTTCGGGAACAGAAATTTCGCCTGGTAAAATATTGTGATAAATAATGTTACCTCCATATTTCAAGGTGTTCTTTGCATTAGCATAATATGTAAAATCCTGTTTCAGGTTCCAGTCGTGAATTTCGGAACGAATTGCAATTTCAAGGTCACCCTGGATATTTATTTCATACGAATAATTGCTAAAAATCAATGAAGTATTTGAGAACAATTTTTCGCTAAAATTATGGTTCCAACGGAGGGTTCCGGTAACACTTCCCCAGTCGAAACCAAATTGATCGGAAAAACCAAAATTATCGCGGCCAAAATAACCAGAAAGAAAAATACGGTTGTTGTCGTTTATTTTATAATTGGTTTTGAGGTTTAAATCGTAGAAATAAAGTTGTGATTTTTTTAAATCCTCGTCTTTTGCAAAAACGAGGAACATGTCGGCATAAGTTCGGCGGCCACTAATTATAAACGAGCTTTTGTCTTTTACCAGTGGCCCTTCAACGGCGAGGTTCGATGAAATCAAGCCCACATTTCCTGTAACACCAAAATTTTTCAGGTTTCCCTCTTTCATTTTTATATCGAAAACCGAAGAAGCCCGCCCCCCAAACTCTGCCGGAATTGAACCTTTCATCAGGTTGGCACCTTTTATAGCTTCAGAATTAAAAACCGAAAAAAACCCCAACAAATGAGAAGCATTGTAAACAGGAGCTTCATCGAGCAAAATCAGGTTTTGATCAATTCCACCACCGCGAACATAAAATCCTGAATTACCTTCGCCAGCCGATTTTACTCCCGGCGTTAACTGTATTGTTTTTAAAATATCGCGTTCCCCAAAAATTACCGGAATACTTTCGATTTGTTTTGGCGACATTTTTACATTGCCCATTTCAACCGACGAAATATTTCTATCTGCACGCTCACCGGTAACAACAACGTTACCAATTTCATAACTTTTCTCGCTCAATTCCACGTCCAGCTTAATATTTTCATTTAAACTAATTTTAATAAACTGTGGTTCGTATCCTACAAACTGAAAACGGATTGTAAAATTATCCCCTGGAAGTGTTAATGAATAAAAACCATAATTGTTGGAAACAGAACCTGTATTTTGCAAATTTTCTACAATTACCGAAGCACCAATTAAATCTTCGCCAGTATCCGCATCTTTTATACTTCCGCTTAAAACAAATTTTGTTTGCGCATTAGCATAAACAAATGCAAAAATAAATACACCTATTAAAATAATTTTTCTGAACATATTTTTACTAAAGAATGCCAAAAATAGAAATAAAACCCGGTAATTTTAAATCCGGCCAAACTTTGAAACAATGCGGTAATTAGCGAATGTTTTAAGAATCTGAATTTAAAGCAAATACTAAAAATCCTGAAGTACCAAGTACCAAAATACAAACCTGTGCGGCTGTTCGGATAGGCACAAATTGAGTTTTGTTTTTTGTGAACCAAAAGTAAAAATAATTAATTCCATAGTTCCCGAAACATTTAGTTAACCAGCTAATTTATAATCTATTAAGTTTATTTTTTCATCAAATTTTTTAAGGCTAAACTATTTATAAACAAATACTTAAAGACCACAGTTCAGATTTAGGTGCGTGAAGAACATTTTAACCTGTATTTCGCCCTCTTGATTGTTAATAAATTATTGCTAATTTTGGTCACCTTTTCAAAACTTTTTGTTCGAAAGAGGCTAAAAATAATTCAATAATAATATATATAATGAAAGTTTATAAGACCGACGAGATTCGCAACATTGCCTTAATAGGTAATGCCGGCAGTGGGAAAACCACCCTTGCAGAAGCAATGCTTTTCGAGGGTGGAGTTATTAATCGTAGAGGTGAAGTTACCGCTAAAAACACGGTTTCTGACCATAACCAAATTGAACAGGATTATGGCAACTCGGTTTTCCCGACCCTCTTATATACAGAATTTAACGGGAAAAAAATAAATATTCTCGATACCCCAGGAATGGACGATCTTTGTGGTGGAGTAGTTTCGTCGCTTTATATTTCTGCACTTGGGGCATTAATGATTAATGCAACCAATGGTGTTGAAGCTGGCACCGATAGTGCCGGACGACATGCTGAAGCAGCTAACACCCCGTTAGTATTTGTTTTTAATCAGTTAGACCACGACAATTCCAATTTCGAAGCTGCTTTAGATCAGTGTAAAACTTCTTTTGGGAAAAAAGTTACCGTTGTACAATACCCAGTAGATTCCGGCCCAACTTTCTCTTCAATTATTGATGTATTGAAGATGAAAATGTACAAATACGGCCCTGATGGTGGAGAACCAGAAATTCTCGATATCCCTGATTCAGAAATGGAAAAGGCGGAAGAACTGCACAACGAGCTGGTTGAAATGGCCGCAGAAAACGAAGAAGCCCTGATGGAATTGTATTTCGACAAAGGTAGCCTGACAGAAGACGAAATGCGCCAGGGAATGAAACTTGGAATGTTGGAACGCGATCTTTTCCCTGTATTTTGTACAGGAGCCAAAAAAAATATTGGCGTTGGCCGTTTATTGGAATTTATTGCAAATATTGCCCCTGGCCCAAACGAAAAAAAGATGTGCCCAATTGAAAGTGGCAAAGAAGTTAAAATGGATGAATCGGATTCTCCCAGCTTGTTTGTTTTTAAAACTGCCATTGAATCGCACGTTGGTGAAATTACTTATTTTAAAGTAATGTCAGGTAAAATTCACGAAGGGCTTGACTTAATAAACTCGTCAACTGGGAATAAAGAACGATTGTCGCAGGTTTTTGTTTCGGCTGGAAAAACCCGCGAAAAGGTTGATGAATTAGTTGCCGGTGATCTTGGTTGTACGGTTAAATTAAAAGATACTAAATACAACCAAACTTTAACTACCAAAGAAGCGGACACAAAGTTTGAACCCATTGTTTTCCCTACTTCGAGGCACACTGTTGCAATGAAAGCCGAGAATGATTCGGATGATGAAAAAGTAGGCGAAATTTTAAATAAAATTAAATACGAAGATCCCACTTTTGTTATTGAATATTCGAAAGAATTAAAACAATTGCTGGTTCACGGACAAGGAGAATATCATTTAAATATTTTAAAATGGTATTTCGACGTTATTCACAAAATTGAGGTTAATTACCTTCAGCCAAAAATTCCTTACCGCGAAACTATTACTAAATCGGCACAGGCTGATTATAGGCACAAAAAACAATCGGGGGGTGCCGGGCAATTTGGCGAAGTTCACATGATTATCGAACCATACACAGAAGGCTCTGAACCAAAAAAAATGTTCAAGTTTGGCGAAAAAGAACAAAAACTTGCACTTCGTGATATTCAGGAACATACACTTCCCTGGGGAGGAAAGTTAATTTTTATAAACAGCATTGTTGGTGGTTCAATCGATGCCCGTTTCCTTCCGGCAATACTTAAAGGTATTATGGAAAAAATGGAAGAAGGACCACTTACCGGTTCATATGCCCGAGATATCCGCGTTTATATTTACGATGGTAAAATGCACCCGGTTGACTCAAACGAAATTTCGTTTAAACTGGCGGGCCGGAATGCTTTTAGCATGGCATTTAAAAATGCAGGGGCAAAAATCCTTGAACCAATTTATGACCTTAATGTTTGGGTTCCTTCAGACAGAATGGGTGATGTAATGAGCGACCTGCAGGGACGACGGGCAATGATTATGGGAATGGGATCGGAAAAAGGTATGGAAAAAATCACTGCAAAAGTTCCTTTAAAAGAAATGAATAAATACACAACATCTCTTAGTTCTGTTACCGGGGGACGCGGTGTATTTAATATTGCTTATGGTGAGTACGAAAAAGTTCCTTCGGATGTACAGGATGAATTATTAAAAGCATACGCAAAAGAACAGGAGGAGGAATAAATATTTTAGCTTCTATTTTAATAAAAAAATTAGCCCCGGTCGGAAAGGATCGGGGTTTTATATTTCAGCCATTTTACGCAGGAATTTAAAGAAAATAGAATATTTATCAAATATGTTCAAATATTAAAATTGTCTGTTAATTTTACCACTAAAAATTTCAGTTATTTTAAAAATTAATAAAAATAATTATCGGGCAGATGAAAACATTCTCTGGGAAAATTTTGGGGAAATTAGGATGGAAAATAAAAGGTGATTTTCCGAATATAAAAAAATCGGTAACAATTTTTGCACCACACACGGCACATATCGATGCTATTTATGGAAAGCTGGGATTTACTGAGTTGGGCGTTAAATATAAGTTCCTTTCGAAAAAAGAACTTTTCTTTTTTCCTATGAACCTGGTAATGAAAAAATTCGGTTCTATTCCTGTTAGAGGTGTAAAAAATAAAAATGCAATTTATCAGGTTGTTGATTTGTTTAACGATGCCGATGAATTGCATATTGTAGTCTCGCCAGAAGGTTGGATTAAAAGGGTCACAAAATGGAACAAGGGGTTTTATTACATGGCTTCAAAAGCTAAGGTCCCAATTGTAGTTGCGTATCTCGATTACAAGGAAAAAACAATGGGAGTAAAAGGTGTAATTTATGATACCGACGATTTTAAAACGGTAATGCAACAAATAAATACGCTGTACAATGATGTGACTGGTAAATGCCCGGAACAGTTTGCCCTTCAGGAAATCGAATAGTTTATCATTTGTTAGAATTTGTCACCAGTATGACTTTAGTTGCTGCTACTATTACACTAAATTTTCTTAAATTAAAAGAATAAAAAAGTTATACAATACCTTAATTAACTAATCCGCTACTGTGTATTTGTACGGTAGTTGAATCTGTTGGTGAATCTGATCGGCAGAAAAAACACCATTAACAACTTTAGTTGGTTAAATGAGGAAAAAGAGGCTGTATTGTCTCCTTTTTATTTTGCATTCCCAAAAAGGTGAAAACTACTATTATTCCGGTAATTTAATATTATAGACTATACCCATATCGATAAAAAATCCATCTTTAAAGGCAACGTTTTTTACAATCCTTTCATCTCCAAATCCTATTAGAGGAAGACTGAAATCTACTTTCTGATCACCTGCAAATTGCTTATATCCCCGACCAAATGTTCTGCCCGCTTTTCCCTCCAAATAGAAATTGCCAAAAAGTTTCTGCCTTGCAAATAATGACAGATCGATACATTGTCGTTCAATATAATCACCTTTAAATTTTTCATCGCCAAGATAATAGGAAGTTACCAGCCCAAAATGACTAAAGCCGATTGTCAGGTTTTCATTTACGAGGTAGTTTATTTTGAGTGTAACCGGTAGCAGCCCTTTTATATACCACTTTTCGGATAGTTGCCAACTTAAATTTACGATTGGAACAACATATGGACCAAACAATTCCTGATTGAACATTGCCCCAAAACTCATGGTAAGTTGTTTACTAAATACATTTTCGTACATAAAAACACCTCCCAGTTGAAAACAATTACCGTCAGCATTTTTAAAGTCAGTCATAAACCTTGGTGCAAAAAGTAATTGAATCCCTTTACCATCACCAAATTTCTGGTAAAGACCAGTTCGTAGTATAAAACCATTTAGGGTAATTGGATTAATTTCGGTTACCGGAATGTTCGGATCTCCATCAACACTGAAATAGAAGTGATTCAGACTATTATACCAAATTGTATTTTGGGAAATAGGTACGGGTACCGTAAGACTTAAAGAAGTCCCAAATTCAGATGCTTCTCCATTGTACGTATTCTCATAGGATTGTGGAAATCCATACCGACCGGAAAGGTATAAGATATCAAGACTATTCTGAGAAATACATGTTATGGATAGGCTCATTATGATTGAAAGAGCAGCTAATCTTTTAATTTTCATAACAAAAGTTTTAATTTATTTAACGGTTTTTTTAGAACTTAGAATCTAATTCTAAGTGTTAATTCAGGCTGGTAATTTTGGCTTGCAAGATTATATTGTGCACTTGGCTTCAAATCAATCTTGATACCATTACTAGCAGTATTCTTTATCGTGTTAATTCTTTCAACTCTTTTTTTACCTGTTATTTTCATTGGTATTCCCACAGCTATAGTACCAAGTGCTGCATACATGGTAAGCCCGGCTAGAAGTGCTGTTCCCATATCAGCTTTATCTGCCACTATGATACCAGTCACAAATAAAGCATCGGCTCCTAATGTTATGAGACCTACATTGGTTAATGTTTTCCCAGTTTTTTTATTCTTTAGTGCCTTTTCAAGATATATATCCAATTCCTCCTGAGAAGCTTGCTCAAGATTTTCGACAGAATAAATCTTTTGAGATTGTACTGTAAATGTGAAAAGAAATAGTACCAAACTGATAAATGTAATTTTTTTCATGACAGTTAATTTTTTGGTTTTGCATGTAAGTTACAAAATAAATTACTGAATATCAATACCTTACATTTATCATAAATATTATTAATCACTAAAAAAATTATAATTAGGTAACTAAACATCGTTGGGTATTTTGTATAGGAAGGTGAAACTAATGTTGAATCTGCTCAGCTGAAAAAACACCATAAACAACCTGAGTTGGTTTAAATGTGGAAAAAGAGGCTGTATCGTCTCCTTTTTCCTGTATTCCAGCATTAATTTTCTTTTCCAGTCTTTTTAGTCCCATTTCCCTATTGAATTTATCTTTGGTTGCCCGTTTGTCCGGGAAACTAATTATTAAACGAAGCCGTTCACCTTTAGAAATCTCAGTTGTTTCTCCGTTTTTCAAGTTTAATTTTTCTATTTGAGAAACGACTGCATAAGCCTCATTTTTAATCCTTGCCCCCAGGATAAAAGTATATTGTTTGGCTATCAAAGATTCGATATTGTTTTTTGATAACAAACCTGAATCTGCTACAATTATGGGTTTGTCCAGCTTAAAACGTTGTTTAAACGATTCTAACATACCCTGATACTGCCACTTGCATTTCTTTTTCCGAATAAACATGCTCAAAATTAAGCCGAGGCACCCAAATATAGAAACATTTTGACCCTAATCTATTAAATATCAATACTCTAAAATTTGTGATTTTGAAGTGTGCGAAAACAGGATCAGCAGAAAATTTGTAATTTTCAAAGTTGTCCGCTCGGCCTTTTTTAGCGAAAAAGTTGAAAAGTCAGAGTCATTATTGGGATATGGTTAATTCAAATAATTTTATCTCCTAAAGAACTGTTTTTTGGGAATTATCAAATTAGATACTTCCATATAAAATACAGATTCCAAGAGCAATCCTAGGTCAATCGGAACATTATCTACCTGATTTTATCAGTATTAACAACTATATGTTTTATTGATTTTTCTGTTTCGCTGGTACGCGATGAATAGGTAATATGAAGCAATCCATCTTCGGTTTGTATCAGGCTTGGATAGGAGTAACTTCCACCACCTTGTTTATTGTCGTTTTCAATGTATTCTTTCCACTTCCAGGTTTCCCCTTCATCGTCCGACAACATTAAAACCAGTCTGTATCTGCCATCATTTAAATCGTTTCCAAAGAATGCCCATCGTCCATCGTTTAATACTAAAAGCTCAACACTGGCTTCGTTAAGAATATCAGTTTTTACCGTATAACTCCAACTTTCGCCATTGTCTTTCGAAATACTTTTATGAACACGTGCCGGAGCATCGCCACTATCGCGCATGTAAGCAACAATATCGCCATTTTTACGAACAGCAAGCGCGGGCTGAATCGGGCCTCTGCCAACAATAGGTTTTGAAGGTTTCCAGGATTCCCCGTCATCATCAGAAATCGCACAAATGGAAAGATTATAACCATCGGAATAAAGCGGTAAAATAATACGACCACTGCTTAAAAATAACGGTTTGATTCGTGTCATCCAGCCAATGCTTCGTAAAACCTGATTCTTGCTAGCCTCCTTTATCATGTCATCGTAAAGAGGTGCATATTCAGCCCAACCATGATTAAGTTCTGGCATTTCATTAAATTTTTTTTCAACTTCTTCTGGGAACTCTTCGCCGGGTTTAATTAAAATATTGTCCTGCCATTCCCAAACCGGAGATCCGGAATTATTGAGGTTAGTTGTTGTTCGTGTCCGTAATATCGAACCTTCCCAACGATTTCCCTGAACAGCAATCCAAACTAAAAAAAGTTTATTATTATTAATAAACAGAACAGGATTACAATCAGGTAATCCGGGAGTGTCAGCCATTAAAAAAGGTTTGCTCCACTCTGTTTTCCCCTTTTCCAAACGGGCTCCCATAATTCTAACATCGTCGGCAGTTCTTTCTCCGCTCCCCTGAAACCATGCAACCAAAAAGTCACCGTTGGGAAGTGCGACAATACTGCTGCCGTGTGAATGTTCCGACTGAGGAGTAAAAACAAACTCCTGTTTTACGATTGAATTGTAAGCATTTTTCTTTTGTGAAATCCCTGAGAAAGAGATTAACAGCAGTATTGCAATTAATATGTGTTTCATATTTGTATTCATTTTAAATGAGTCTACTCCGAGAAGTCATTTTAGCCACTAAATCTCAAAAACACTAAATTTCACTAAAACAGATTAATTTGACTTTCAGTCTTTTGTGGATTTTAGTGATTTCGTGTTTTTGTGGCTTTTCCTTATTTTTTATTTTTCGGAGTGGACTCTTAAATATAATTTTCAAGATTGAATATTTACTTTTTCGAACGTGGATTTTCAAGATAATAAAAGCAACCGTCTTCGGCACCAACCAATAAATCTATAATCCCATCGCCGTTCCAGTCAACTGTTGTCGGGCTGGTTGTGTGTCCAGCAAGCTCAAGTTTTCCAATTTTTTTGTTTCCTCCAAAAACATAATCATTAGAATATTTAGCTATATTTTCCAACCATCTGATATTTGGTTTACTATTCAAAATTAAATCCTCTTTTCCATCGTTATTCCAATCGGCAAAGCAAATTTTTCGTCGTCCGCTGCTACCTGCAATTGCGGGATTAAGCATTAATGCTTCCGATTTTCCTTTGGCACTTTCCTGATTTTGGTCGTAAACCACTCCATTATCCGATTTAAAAATTCGTTCTCCTTGCAAAACAATTTTTCTTCCGTTATGCATTTCCCCTTTAAAAAAGGAGAGATAACCTTCGTGGTCGAGAATTACCAAATCAGTAACTCCATCTTTATCAATGTCCTTTATAACTGGCGTTGTTCGCCATGGCGCCGACATTTCAGTTTCTCCGGGATTTCTCCAACGCCATTCCGGTTTTGGAGGAGCAACTTTCCAGGCAACTTCAATATTTTGAGAGGGTGCTAATTTTGGATTTCCTTTACTCCCAATATTTTTATACCAAACTACAGTTCCCGTAATGCTGTTCACCACAATATCCTTTAATCCATCGGCATCCCAGTCTCCCACCGACAAGGTTGTGTAACCCCATTTCGCCTCGCAAGGCCCTTGAATGGAACCATTGTAACCGGCCATTATTCGAATTGGCTCACCATCAATATCAAGATAAACCGGCTCTGCCCAACGCGGAGGATTTCCGCCGTCCAAATTTTCAATAAAACCGATGTAACCCGCAGTGTTTCCACTAATCAGGTCTTCATCGCCATCGTTGTCCCAATCAACACTCCAGGGTGTTGCCAATGCTCCAAAAATCAAATCGTCGGCTTCTTGTTTAAAAAATTTTGGCATATTAAAAACTGGCATATTATTTTTGGCATTTCCAGTATTTTCCATAAAAGAAATCCGACCGTCTTCCTGACCAACAACTAAATCAACATCACCATCTTTATCCCAATCAACACTGGTAAGCACCATCATTTCTAAATCCATTCGAATTATTTCGCCATTGGAAACCAACTTTTGGCCTTCAGCAAAACGAGGTTTTTCTCTACTACCAACATTTTCAAACCAGGTAAACGAATCGAGAAATTCGCCACAAATGAGGTCGAGGTCACCATCGCCGTCAAAATCTTCCATGCACGGCGAAGGCATTCCGTAAACATCTGCAGGAGAATCACCCGCCATTATTTTTTCAGGTTCTGCGTATTTGGGTTTGTCGTTACTCCCTTCATTTACCACAATATAAGTGTATCCGTGCAGTGGGCCGTTTGTCCACTCCCCTTTTTCGTTAAAAGCATTATCCCAACCATAATCGTCCCAAACACCGTGGCCAACCAACAAATCTAAATCACCATCCCCTTCGTAATCAACGTATTTCCATTGATTGGCACGAACCTTCTCAAATTCATCTGTCATTCTATCTGAATGATAAATTTTCTTTCTTTTGGCAAAATCACCTTCAGCAATATAAACCTCTTCACCCGGAGTTAATAATCGAATTTCGTTATTTACATAACATGCTGAAAGGTATTTAATTTTATCAGTTAGCCGCACCGGAGGCTTAAAAGTTGGAAATGTTGAGCCATCCGGATTTTCAAAAAAATAAATGCCAGCGTAAGGCACATCGGGACAGCTAACCAATAAATCCATATCTCCATCTTTGTCGTAATCAACCGGAATTGGCCACGCCCAAAGTCCAACATGCAAATCAACCTCTAATCCTGGATTGTTGTACTTCAAACGTTTATATCCGTTTCCGTTTAACGAAAAATTAAAAAAAGTAGCAAGGAGAAAAACAAAAGCAGCTCTTTTAAAAGTATTCATTTTAATAAATTTATGGTTACTAATTTTCTAAAGAAATCTGAAATGATGAATAATTATATTTCAAATCCTTTTCATTCTTTAAATGTTAATGTGTTCATTTTCAACACCACCTGATTTTTTCTCGTCTTAAAAAAACAAGGCAAAAAAAACCGCACTCACATTAATTTCAATTTTCCGATATATTTCATGACTTGAATATTATTGAAAAATTGTCTTAAAAAATTTATTAACCAATTTAGCCTGAACTATTCATAAATTTAACTATTCTGAAATCAAACTGCATTGAATTCTCATACGAAAAACTCATGAAAAATTCAGGATATATTTTAACCTTTCCGCACAAAAAAGGAAACCCAAAAAATATAAAGCATACAAACACCTATTACCGATATACTTGCAAGGGGCCCAAAAGTAGTGCTTACAAATCCCATTACAAGTGGAATTACCGCACCTCCCGATACCGCCATAATTAGTAACCCAGATATTTCGTTAGCCCGTTCGGGCATTTTTTCCAAAGCAAGTGAAAAAATGATTGGAAACATATTTCCAATACCCAATCCGGTAATAAATATAGTTGTAAAAGCAATTGTGCTGCCCGGCGAATAAAATACCCCAACAACGCCAATGAGAGATAAAATAGAAGTAAGCAGTAGGAAAAAACGCGGTTTAATCCAATTTAGTATAATTGCACCAAGCAAGCGCGCAATTGTTTCTCCGGCAAAAAATACGCTTATTCCAATAACAGCTTTCTCTAATGTTAATCCATATTTTGCGATAAGGATATTAGCAATATTTGTGTTCATTGCTACCTCAGCACCCACAATCAGGAATATTGCCAGTGCCATAAATGCTACAAACCGGTTTTTTAACAAGCCAAAACAAGATGCAAATGTTGCAGTTTTACGGTCAGGTTTTGATTCAACAATAGGAGTCATCGAAAGCCAAATAGCCGCAAAAACTGAAGTGATGCCATAAACGGCAAAAACAAGTCTCCAGTTGCCAAACCTTGTTGCAAGGAACGTCGCAATAAGTGGCCCGGCAAACGATACCATTGCCTTAACAAATTGCGAGGTACTCATATAACTTGCCAGTTTTTCTGCCGGGGAAACATCCTGTAACAAGGGGTTTGCAGAAACCTGGATTATCGTATTCCCAATACCGAGTAAAATAAAAGAAGCAAACATCATCGCAAATGAGTAATGAATAAACGGCAGGCCCAATCCAATTGCCTGAACAATCATGCCAATGTTCAACATGTTTCGTTTACCATATTTATCCTGTAAAATACCTGCCGGGACAGAGAGGACAAAAAACCACAATAATACCATCATTGGTAAAAACTGGACTGTAAAATCGGTCAATTCAAAATCTTGTTTAATGTACCCTGTTGCAACTCCAATAATGTCAACAAATCCCATCACGATAAAAGACAGGAATACGGGAAAGAGTTTACCCCATGAAGCTTTTTTTACGTTCATTTCTGTAAATATTAGTAAGTTAATTCCTTTTTAAAAAAATGTAATTTTACAAAATCTATGTGTTGTAAGATAGTTATTTAAACCAAATTTGATGACTCAAAATAAAAATAAAATGTTCAAAATAAGCAACATTAAGCTATTCTAAAATATATTTACCTTTGTGCCAAAACAGATTAATGAGAATTGATATAATTACTGTACTTCCCGAAATTTTAGATGGCCCTCTTAACCATTCAATAATAAAACGTGCAAAAGAGAAGGGCCTCGCTGAAATTATAATACATAATTTACGTGATTTCTCGGAAGATAAACACAAAAGAGTGGATGATTACCCTTTTAGCAAAGGCGCTGGAATGGTAATGACTATTCAACCCATTGAAAAAGCGATTAAATCGTTAACAAAAGAAAGAGAATACGATGAAATTATTTATACCTCGCCCGATGGAAACCTTTTTAACCAAAAAGAGGCAAATACACTTTCGATGAAAAAAAACATTATTTTACTGTGTGGGCATTACAAAGGTGTTGACCAACGTGTTCGTGACCATTTTATTACAAAAGAAATATCGGTTGGCGATTATGTTTTAACCGGGGGGGAATTAGCTGCTGCAATAATTACAGATAGCATTGTCCGCCTTTTACCTGGAGTTCTTTCAGATGAAACCTCGGCCCTTACCGACTCGTTTCAGGACAACCTGCTAAGCCCACCTGTTTACACCCGGCCTGCAGAATATAAAGGATTGAGAGTTCCTGAAATATTACTTGGCGGAAACGACAAACTGGTTGATGATTGGAAATTGCAACAATCGATTGAACGTACAAAAAAATTACGACCCGATTTATACCAAAAATACCAGGGTAAAAATTAAATAGAGAAAATTCATAAAGTTGACCAAAGCCGCTGACGGAGAGGTTTGTATTTTGGTTTTTATCAAAAAGAGATTTTTACTTTTTTATTTTGAATTCAGAGTCAACCTGAACTATTCATGAATTTATCTATTCCGAAATCAAACTGCTTTGTAAAATTATGATGAACCCAGATAGAAAGACCTTATCAATCCAAATTAATTCAAGGTATTTATCATTTCCACCACATTTTGGGTAATCTCTTTTTCAGAGCCTGGCCATAGCCGCGTAACATTAACTTCATAACCCCCTTCCGGATACGCAGCATCGGTACAAATATAACCGCTTGTTCCGTTGCAATGCGTTATTACCATTGTCCGTGAGTAATCGGATGCTGCTTTTATATTCATTCCAATTTCGGTCATCACTTCACCCGAAATCCCTGATAATACATAATTGCCAATTTTGCAAACAGACAGGTTCACATCCACATCCGGACCTTTTTCAATAATATCTTTTGAATATCGACCTTTACCACTTTTTTTGCCGGGAAGAGTTAATGTTTTATTTGTAATATCAATTGAATATACCGGGGAAGTTTCAATTTCCGATAAAGTTCTAAATACTTCAGCGCCTAATTGGGTTCCAACAGCTTCAATTTCACGGAAATTATTATTTGGTCCGTAAATTGGATTAATGTCACCTGAAGCACCTGCTGTGACAGCAATAATTACATCCTCGCCAAGTTTTTTGTTTAAATATCTGGCAGCAAGTCCTGGCCAGTCACCGGTTATTTCAAGATTGTCTTGTCCACTTGCTGTACCGTGGCATGGCCAGTTAACAAAAAGCGAAAGTAGTTTTCCATTTTCATTTTCAATTTTTAAAACACTTACCTCGTGGTCGCAAGGCCCATCCTGATTTCGCCCTAGCCAAACACTTCCATCCGAAAATTTTGCACGGCGGTTAATGTTCAAGCTGCAAGAACCCGAACCATATCCTATTTGTACCGGTACTGTTTGACTGGCAGCTTGCGCGGCTATTTCAACTAACTTATCTTGTAATATATCAACATACTTTTCAACCTCTTCAGAAACATCTTTTTCGTACGCTTTAATAACCGGCCCTCCGTGATTATGGGCTGCAGTAAGAAAAATATTTTCACCCGGAATTCCCGTTTTATCCTCAATCTTTTGTTTTATTTCACTGGCTAAAATATTGTTAAACGAAATTACATCGGCTGTAATAATTAACACTTTCGTGTTGATATTTGAAAAACAAAGTGCGCTGGCAAACAAATCGTCGTGTACCTCTGTAAAAGGTTTTTCCCGGTTTGAGTAACCACTCATTGGAATTGGAACTTCGGGAGTAATATTAACTTTAGCAGCCCCAAACCTGACTTCAGTACTTTTGAGATTTTGACCAAATAGTGCAATAGGAAACAAAAAAATAAAAAAAAGGATTGATTTATACATGGCATTTCAATTTGTTAAAACTCCTTGAAATTAGTTGTTTTCAAGCAAAATATAAAATATTTATTTCTCCTTAAAAAACCACCTGTTTTGCAAATGGTGTGTTCTTTTAGTTTTGCCTGTATTTGTTAACTTAAATTGAATGATGAACATCGATTAACGAATGCTGATTTGTAATTTAATCCGAAAACTTCGGTATTCTAAAATCGGTATTCGGTATTAAAATGCAGAAATGATTAATAGCCACTTTTAGGGGCAATGTAAAGCCACCATCTCAGAAAAGATGATTTTTTCTATTATATTTTGAATTTAGGATTAAATACAGACTTCAATTAGATTATCGCTTCTGCATATAAATCATAATCTTCAGCACCAGTAATTTTTACTTCAACAAAATCGCCAATTTTTAATCCTTTTTCTGAAGTAATCAAAACTTCTCCATCAACTTCAGGCGAATCGAATTCGGTACGACCAATAAAAAATTCACCTTCTTTTTTATCGATTATAACTTTAAAGGTTTCCCCTATTTTTTGCTGATTTAATTCTGCTGAAATTTGTTGCTGGATTTCCATAATTTCATTGGCACGATTTTGTTTTATCTTCTCCGACAAATCATCCGCAAATTTATCACCTGCATAAGTACCTTCTTCCTGGGAATAAGGAAAAACGCCCAATCGTTCAAATTTCATGTCCCGAATAAATTGTTTCAGTTCTTCAACATCTGCATCAGTTTCTCCCGGGAACCCAACCAACATTGTTGTACGTATTACTACTCCTGGAACTTCTTGTTTTATTTTTTTGATTAAAGTTTCAGTTTCTTCGCGGGTGACATGCCTCATCATTCGTTTTAAAACCGGGTTGGCAATGTGTTGCAGAGGCATATCGAGATAATTGCAGACTTTTACGTTTTCACGCATAACAGGCAAAATATCTATCGGAAATTTAGTCGGGTACAAATAATGCAATCTAATCCATTCAATTCCATCTACTTCCGAAACTTGATTTATTAATTCCGCCAATTGGGTTTTACCATAAATATCAATTCCGTAGTACGATAAATCCTGCGCAATTACGAGCAACTCTTTTACCCCTTTTTTAGCGAGATAACGAGTTTCTTTTACTAAACTTTCAATAGTTCTGGATTTATGCCTTCCTGTCATTTTCGGGATGGCACAAAAGGAACAGGATCGGTTGCACCCCTCCGAAATTTTCAAATAAGCAAAATGCGAGGGTGTTGTAATTTTCCGTTCGTAAATATATTCGGGCTGATAAGTCACTTTCAACTCATCAACCATCGCTTTCATATCAAACTTGCCAAAATATTTATCTACTTCTGGTATCTCTGTTTCCAAATCTTTTTGATACCGCTCCGAAAGGCAGCCCATCACAAAAAGCTTGTTAATATCCCCACGTTTTTTGGCTTCGGCATAATCCAGGATCATATCTATAGATTCCTGTTTGGCATCGTGAATAAATCCACAGGTATTTACAAAAACAGCATCGAAACCTGTTTCGTTTGAATCGTGAACAACTTCAAATTTTCCTCTTTCAAGTTGATTTAATAAAACCTCGGAATCCACCAGGTTTTTCGAACAACCCATGGTAATTACGTTCACTCGCTTCTTTTCCATTACAGCTAATTATGAACACAAAGAAACAATAAATTACCGAAGTTTTTTTAAATGATTTGAGGCCTGGTCACTAAATTATTGATTGTCACAGGTCGTTTTACTAACTTCTGATTACTGATTACTGAGACTGAACACTGAGACTGAACACTGAGACTGAACACTGAGACTGAACACT
>JABGRN010000041.1:25445-34835 GCA_018648265.1 Prolixibacteraceae bacterium
TGAACACTGAGACTGAACACTGAGACTGAACACTGAGACTGAACACTGAGACTGAACACTGAGACTGAACACTGAGACTGAACACTGAGACTGAACACTGAGACTGATCACTGAGACTGATCACTGAGACTGATCACTGAGACTGATCACTGAGACTGAACACTGAGACTGAACACTGAAAACTTAATCACTGTTTTGTTTTCAATGGATTTTCCGCTTCTTTAAAAAACTGATTTTGAAGCTCCGGCACAATAGTATCTGCTTTTACCGTTTTTATCATTTCAACCAATTGATTTACAGTATTCCCGATAAGCAATTCACCTGCTTCAGCATTTGCTTTTGAACCATCGCCACCATAATGATTTGGGAAACTGGCGTACCACCAAATTCCACTATAAATATAATCCAGGTGTTTCATTCTTTCTAAATCTACACCCGACTGCTGACCTGCCCTTTCTTTAAGCGTCAAATCAGGTTGGGCTGCTGCCATCATCGAAGTTTCACTGTTTCCGGCATGAGAATCGTATTTGTCCGGCTGAGTTAATTCTTCCGCTTTTTTCTTCAACCCGGCATTTCCTTCAGGACGGAACCAATACAAAGAATAATTCCGTTGTTCAGATAACTGGGCCATTCCAAAAAAATTTAAAAATGCATTGTTTCCGCCGTGCCCATTCACTAAAATTATTTTTTCAAAACCATTCCGGTTCAATTCATCCAATGTTTCCTGCAAAATTTTCCAAATCAACTCAGGACTGTATGCAATTGTCCCCGGCTGATGGCGAGCTTCGTTTATCTGACTAAAATAATACATCGGAAAAACAACTGCATATTCCTGATCCGCTGCCCGCAAAGCGTATTCCCGCGACAAATATACATCGGTCCCTAGGGGTAATTGTGCGCCATGTTTTTCCATTACCCCAATCGGAATAATACAAGTTTTTGAACTTTTCTCAACGGCTTTAATAAAATCGGGGGCGGTTAGTTCTTCCAAGCGAAAAGGAAGTTCCTGAGAAATTGCACTCATAAAAAATAAAACGCCAATAAAGGAAAAGAATAGTTTTTTCATTTTACAGAAATATTAGTTTGAATATTTATTTTTTAAACCTTCGAGTTTTTGATACGCCCAAAGTTTTAAACTATTAAACAGTCTGCCCAAAAAGTTATTAATTCTTGAAATGAAGCACCAAATAACAAAACTCAAATCACAAATAAATCACAAATAGCAATATTCGAAATGTTCGAAACAGTTTTAAATATTGCAATTTCGGACGTTGTAATTATTTGTATTTTAGTTATTAACAGTTGATTTTTTATTATTTGTTTGAAATTATACTTTTAAGTCAGAAACTACGGTTCCGGGGTAAGCACTTTTTCTTCAACCTTAACTTTAGTTTTTAAATAATCATCGCTGTTTGCAAATTCCCATGTATTCAAAAAGCCGATGCGAATAATATCGATCATTTTATTCCAATTTATCGTGCTTAATTCATCCCCTGGCTGATGGTAATAATCGCGGTTCATAGCAGCCATAAAATAAAACACCGGAATATTAGCTTGAGCAAAAGGGGCATGGTCGCTTCCGCCACCCGGCCGGTCGGATGAACGGTACTGCAAATCGAGGTTAATATCGAAATCTTCTATATTTTTTTTAGTAATTTCTTCAATACCAGAATTTGCTTTTGTGTAAACCATCGAAGCTTTATTTTTCAAGGTGTCACTTTCTACATCGCGGGCAATCATGTCGTAGTTGAGATTTAAAACAACATTCATATCTTTCTTTTTTGCCTCTTGAACAAAATATTTTGATCCCCACAATCCTTTTTCTTCGCCAGTCCAGGCGGCAAAAATTACTGATTTCTCAGGTTTTTTACCTGTGGCTTTAAAAGCTTTAGCGATGGTCATCACACCCACTGTACCCGAAGCATTATCATCGGCACCGTTCCAAATCCAGCCATCGAATTTACCCAAATGGTCGTAGTGGGCGCCCACTACAATAAATTCATCTTTTTTCTCCCCTTCAATCATTCCAACAACATTTCGTGCTTTTACTATTTTTGAATTTACAGTTGTTTTAAAAGCTATCGATTTTCCTGAAAGAGCCCTGGAAGCAGGTTGCAATTTCTCCGTTACCATTTTTTCGAATTCTCCAAAGTCAATCCCTGTTCCCGAAATTATCTCGTTTGCAACCCGAGGTGTTACTGTGAATGTAGGAATATTTGCAGTTAATGTATCGCCAGGCATTGTCATCCGGTAATCGTAGTATGAACTAAGTGGTGTATCAGCTTCATAATATCTTCCTTTTGTCGGATAAATCTGATTCTGCGACCAACCTAAAGAAGGATCTGCATTTGGGTTAACTTGTATTATTGCCAGTGCGCCAGACTTTTCCAGTTGGTTTATTTTATTTCGCTCCAAATAATATTGTGCACTCCTGCCTTTAGGGGCAAATTTTTTATATGCAACTGATGACGTATCTTTGTGACCCGGAAATCCCTGAAGAACGACTGCGATTTTTCCTTTCAAATCTATTTTTTTCAAATCATCGTATCCTTCATCTTCATCGGAAAAACCATAGCCCACAAAAACCAATGGAGCCTGTGCAGTTTGGCCAACTGTACCGGTACGAACATTAAAATCTGTTTTAAATCCAAAATTTACTGCATTCTCGCTGCCAACCCCACTTGAAATTACCGAAAAAGATTGCTCTTCTCCGGGAGTATATTCCAGCAAACTAAAATTTTGATAGAAACTTTTCGAAATTGTCGGGCGTACCCCAGCCATCATTTCACTACGCGAGGGACGCGTCCTGACATCGTCGCCAAAGGGTTCAATCCCGTAAACTTTAAACATCGAAGTAATATAATCGGCAGCAATGTAAGCGCCTTTTGTTCCAACTGCGCGGCCTTCTGTCCAGTCGGATGCCAGGAACTCCAATTGTCCTTTAACCGAAGATTCTGTAATTGCCTCCAATCCTTTTTCTTCTTCTTCTGTTTGTGCAAAAACTGTAAACACTACAAATGTCAGTATCATTAAAGCAATAATTTTTTTCATAGAAATATTTTAAATTGTTATTATTCAGATAATAGACCTATTGATTTAGTTCGGTAATGATACCTAAATCTTTAAAACTTTTAAAGTAAATTAAACATTTATTCATTTTAAATTAAACGCGAACCGTGTTTGAATCCTGAAGTCAGTATTAGCCATTCCAACGGAAAATTGTAAATTTACCAGTGTTGGTTAAATTGAATTAGTGGAATGCAAATTTACCAGCCACAATATTTTAACTTATTAACTTTTAATATTTTTAAGAATGAAACTATTTTTAATCACTCTAATAATCGTACTTACTTTTTCCATAACTGCGCAAAACAAAATTGAATCAATAGTTTTCCCGTACCAGGAGTTGCATGTACACGGACCCACCGTTGTTGAATTACCAAATGGCGATTTGCTTTCTGCATGGTTTCAGGGATCTGGCGAACGTTGGGCAGATGATGTTGCAATTATGGGTTCGAGGTTAAAAAAAGGTAATACTGAATGGTCCTCTCCTTTTGTGATGGCTGATGTTCCTGAATTTCCAGACATTAATCCAATGCTTTTTATTGATAGTCGGGGAAAACTTTGGTTGATGTGGTACACCGTGCTTGCAAACCAGTGGGAATCGTCGTTGCCCAAATATAGAATTAGTTCAGACTTTCAGGGAGATGGCGCCCCGGTTTGGGAGTGGCAGGAAGTATTGCATGTTAAACCCGGCAATAAAACCGAGCGTGGCATTTTGCCAAACGATAAATTTGTGAATGGAATAAAAAATCAGTTCGATGAATATGAAAAATATTTAGAAAATGTAATATTTCCTTTAAACCCTGACATGAAAGAAAGGTACGCCGTTAGATGGATTGATTTTAAAAATAGGATTGACAGCCTGGCAAAAGGTGAAAATTATACAAGGAGCGGTAGGATTGAAAAAAACGGGGAAACGATTAACACACAATTGGGTTACCCTGTTTCGCGAAGATTAGGTTGGCAAACCAAAAATAAACCGTTCATTTTGAATAATAAAAGATTAATTGTACCATTTTATTCCGATGGCTTGTCATGCTCCCTTTTTGCAATTACCGACGATTGGGGCGCAAACTGGCAATTTAGTAATCCGGTTATTGGCGGAATAGGTATTCAACCTACAATTGCAATAAAAAAAGATGGGACGCTTGTAGCCTATTTGAGAGATAACGGTCCTGCCCCAAAACGAATTCAATACACCGAATCGAATGACAATGGATTAACATGGAGTATTGCCCGCGACACAGAATTACCAAACTCGGGTGCCGGGTTCGATATGGTTACACTAAAAAATGGTAACTGGTTATTAGTTTTTAATGATACAGAAGAAGGCAGGCACAATTTAACCGCTGCACTTTCTGACGATGATGGAAAAACATGGAAATGGCAAAAAAATATTGAAAATGATTTACGTGGTGAGAAAGCAACAAGCAGCCACTACCCTGCTGTTATTGAAGGCGAAGATGGAACGGTCCACACTGCTTACAGTTTTCATCGCAAAGACACTGTACCCGGGAAAACAATAAAATGGGTTTCTTTTTCGGTTGACTGGTTAAAGTCAAAATAAGCAGATTTATGTATTTTATTAATGTAAAAAATCTAAAATACAAAGCTAATTTTGCCTGTAAAAAAATATGTTTTTGATAAAAATATCCCGTAACTTGTAGATATAATATTATTTGAAATTGTTAGATCAACTTAGCCGGTTAATCAATAACTAAAAATAAATATCATGAAAACAGATAATTTAATCAGGGTTTGTGGATCGGTTGTTAAAAAGGAATCTATTGGTCGTCTGAAAATTGATTTACTGGAAAACACGTGCGTTGCCGAAGCAGATTCACCTTATTCCAATTATTACGGAAATATTCCGGAAAAGCCCAAACCCAATTCACTATTTTTGTTTACGGCACACTTTTATACCCTGGAAGAAGTTTTGCGGTTTTCTCAAAATATAGATTCCTGCAAAATGAAAAATATAAATGTTGCATCATCGGTTTTGGATTTTCAAACTCATCAATATCCTGCTATCCGGCTAAAGAATATCCCGGATTATGAAAACATTCAATATTTGCAAAAATGTTTTGTAAATCAGGGGGTTGAATTTATCAAAAGAGTTCAATTAACAAATGAAGCTCTTGTTAGGACTAATAAATGTTTTGTTTTAGAAGAAGCTGACAATGGAATATATTTTGACAAAATTGAAGAAAACAAAGGATATATTTCGATACCGAAACTTATTAGCAACGATGAATTTGAAAAGTTGATTGGAGAAATAAGGAACAATAGTAATTGCAGGCTTTTTGATGCAGCAAAAACAGGGGTAATTTTAGATTCACAATTAAAAGATATTATCCGTATTTATTCAGAAAAATTGGATTTGGCACTTTTAAAATGTATCAAAAATTATTTAATGAAATTGATTAAAAAGGATTAAGGGCATCTCTAAAAACTCCTTCGCATCAAAATTTCCAGAGTTTTTCAGAGACAATTCAAATTTTTGAAACACTATCGGGATAATGTAATAAAATTTGAAGCAGGATATGGAAAACTCTGAAAACCCTTCGGGAACGAAGATAATAAACAATCTGACTGCGTTATAATTTTTTGAAATAGCTACGGCTATTCTAAAAAATTATGCCTTGCATATTATTCATTATCTTCATTTTTTGAAAGAAATGAGTTTTTAGAGATGCCCTTAATTGTATTCTGATACGTAAAAATACTTCATCGAAATAAACGGTTAAATAGTGTCTTAATATTTCAGGTTTAATAAAATTTTATATTAAGCTGGCATTTATTTTTAATGTTTTAATATAACTTTGAAATTATTAACATAAAAATTAATTTATGAAATCATCCCGTCGTTCATTTATTCAAAAATCGGCCATTGCAGCTGCAGGTACAGGTTTGGCATTTTCGTGTGCACAACCTCAAAAAGAGATTCAAACCGAAAAGAAAAAAACCAGAAGAAATAAAATAGGCGTATCAACTTATTCTTTCTGGCAATTTAATGGTCCGAAAGAAAATTCGCCCATTGAAGATTGTATTGAAAAGGCTGCAGAAATGGGATTCGACGGTATCGAATTTTTGCTTTACCAATTGCAGTCGGAAGAAAACAGCTATTTGCAAAAATTGAAAAGGCAGGCTTTTCATGCAGGTTTGGATATTATGGGATTTTCAACTCACCAGGGATTTGTTTTTCCTGATAAAGAAAAACGTGATTCTGAAATCAAAAAAACCATCCATCAAATAGAACTTGCTTACCAACTCGGAATCCCAACGATGCGTTTAAATACTGGCAGATGGGGAACTACCAAATCGTTCGACGATTTAATGGCCAACAAAGGAATTGAACCTGTTTTAGAAGGATTCACCGATGAAGAAGGTTTCAAATGGGTTATCGATGCGATTGAACAATGTATTCCAACAGCCGAAAAATGCGGTGTGGTTTTAGGGCTCGAAAACCATTGGGGCTTAGGCAGGACTGCTGAAGGGGTTTTGCGAATTGTAAATGCCGTGGATTCACCCTGGTTGCAAATCACATCCGACACCGGGAATTTTTTGGAAAACCAATATGAACAATTGAAAATGATGGCACCAAAAACTTTTCTTGTTCAGGCAAAAACTTATTACGGAGAAGGAAAATGGTACACTTTAGATATTGATTATAACCGCGTTGCAGAAATTTTTCGTAATGTAAATTATCGGGGTTATGTTTCTATTGAATTTGAAGGTCAGGCCGATCCACTGGAAGCTGTTCCGAAAAGCCTGGAAATGATACGGGATGCATTTACTTGGGAAATTTAAATGAAGATTAAAATTTAAACTCTTAATTTTTTTAGGCCTTCAAGATTTAAAAAATCTTGAAGGCCTATTTATTTAATTGATTTTATTTTAAGGCCTCCTCAATTTCCCTTAAACGATTTTTGACATTTAAATCATTCGGGCGAAGTTCCAATGCTTTTTTATACCAGAAACGGGATACGTTAAAGTTTCTTCCCGCAAATGCACTTGCAGCTTTTTCAACATGACTATCAAATTGTGCACCCGATTGCCCGGCTAACCTTTCAGCAATTTTTTTCTGAATCTCCTGAAGTTGATTTTTCGGATAAATTTCATCAGCCTTTTCTGAAAGGGCTCGATTATACCAGCCACGTGCAACAGCCAATTGATTTTCGCGGAAAGTTGAATCTGCTAAATCAACAAATTGTTGATAATTACGATCGCGTTGGCTTAAAAGCAAACTACCTATCAACCGGTTAATTTCTTCAATTTGTAGGAAGGGATAAGTCTCTTCCGGTTTAACATCCCAGGCGGTATAATACCAGGCACGCGAAACATTGTACTGTTTTTCTACAAATAGCGCATCGGCTGTTTCAATGTACTCGTTATATAATCCGGCTAAACCAGCCTCACTACTAATATCTTGTTCCCCGAATACAGCGTTTGCTTGATTAGTTTGAGTTTCAACTGCTTGTACAACGGCAACATTGCTTTGTTCTGCCAATATTCGTTCTCTCTCTTTCTGGAGAATATCATCGATTTTAATAATTTGATTTTTGGGATAAGTTTCGTCCTGTTTTATGTTCAAAGCAGCACGGTATTCTGTGCGTGCGTTTTCATATTCATTTTGGTCAAATGAATTGTCGGCATTTGTAATTGCCTCGTTGTATCGGCGTTCTTTTTCTGCTTCGAGTGCCGCCAGCCTTTCCCTTTCTGCTTGTTCGGCTTCGGCTGCCAACCTTGCACGGGTGTCGGTAATCGAGTCGATTTGTGCTATCATTTCACCGGGGTAGGTTTCCGCGGGTTTTGCAAGTGTTGCCTCGTTGTAGGCAGTTTTGGCCAAATCGAAACTTTCGCGGCGGAATTCGCGGTCGCCGTTTGCAACCGCTTCTTCGTAAGCTTTTTGGGCTGCTGAAAGTTGTGCCAGCAGTGTTGCAATTTCATCGATTTTTTGCTGTGGATAAGTTTCGTCAGGTTTAACGTTCAAAGCAGCGCGGTATTCTGTCCGTGCGTTTTCATATTCATTTTGGCCAAACAAATTATCGGCATTTGTAATTGCCTCGTTGTAACGGCGTTCTTTTTCTGCTTCGAGTGCCGCCAGCCTTTCCCTTTCTGCTTGTTCGGCTTCGGCTGCCAACCTTGCACGGGTGTCGGTAATCGAGTCGATTTGTGCTATCATTTCACCGGGGTAGGTTTCCGCGGGTTTTGCAAGTGTTGCCTCGTTGTAGGCAGTTTTTGCCAAATCGAAACTTTCGCGGCGGAATTCACGGTCGCCATTTGCAACCGCTTCTTCGTAAGCTTTTTGGGCTGCTGAAAGTTGTGCCAGCAGTGTTGCAATTTCATCGATTTTTTGCTGTGGATAAGTTTCGTCCTGTTTTATGTTCAAAGCAGCTCGGTATTCTGTTCGTGCGCTTTCATATTCATTTTGGCCAAACAAATTATCGGCATTTGTAATTGCTTCGTTGTATCGGCGTTCTTTTTCTGCTTCGAGTGCCGCCAGCCTTTCCCTTTCTGCTTGTTCGGCTTCGGCTGCCAACCTTGCACGGGTGTCGGTAATCGAGTCGATTTGTGCTATCATTTCACCGGGGTAGGTTTCCGCGGGTTTTGCAAGTGTTGCCTCGTTGTAGGCAGTTTTGGCCAAATCGAAACTTTCGCGGCGGAATTCGCGGTCGCCGTTTGCAACCGCTTCTTCGTAAGCTTTTTGGGCTGCTGAAAGTTGTGCCAGCAGTGTTGCAATTTCATCGATTTTTTGCTGTGGATAAGTTTCGTCCTGTTTTATGTTCAAAGCAGCTCGGTATTCTGTTCGTGCGTTTTCATATTCATTTTGGCCAAACAAATTATCGGCGTTTGTAATTGCCTCGTTGTAACGGCTTTCTTTTTCTGCTTCGAGTGCTGCCAGCCTTTCCCTTTCTGCTTGTTCGGCTTCGGCTGCCAACCTTGCACGGGTGTCGGTAATCGAGTCGATTTGTGCTATCATTTCACCGGGGTAGGTTTCCGCGGGTTTTGCAAGTGTTGCCTCGTTGTAGGCAGTTTTGGCCAAATCGAAACTTTCGCGGCGGAATTCGCGGTCGCCGTTTGCAACCGCTTCTTCGTAAGCTTTTTGGGCTGCTGAAAGTTGTGCCAGCAGTGTTGCAATTTCATCGATTTTTTGCTGTGGATAAGTTTCGTCAGGTTTAACGTTCAAAGCAGCGCGGTATTCTGTCCGTGCGTTTTCATATTCATTTTGGCCAAACAAATTATCGGCATTTGTAATTGCCTCGTTGTAACGGCGTTCTTTTTCTGCTTCGAGTGCCGCCAGCCTTTCCCTTTCTGCTTGTTCGG
>JABGRN010000041.1:34935-44138 GCA_018648265.1 Prolixibacteraceae bacterium
CGTTGTAGGCAGTTTTTGCCAAATCGAAACTTTCGCGGCGGAATTCACGGTCGCCGTTTGCCACCGCTTCTTCGTAAGCTTTTTGGGCATCTTGTTGGCTCGAAATCATGCCACGGATTTCTTCAATCCGCATAATCGGGTACTGTTCCTGGGGCTTAATATCTAAGGCATCACGGAATTTTCCAATGGCAGCTACAAGCTCATTTTCATTAATTAAGCGGTCGGCTTCATCAATTGTTTGCTGATAGTTCCTGTCTTTTTCAATTCCCATCGCTGCTAATCTGGCCTCTTCGTTTGCCTGTTGTTCGGCTAAAATCCTCGCCTGATCCTGAATAAATGCATCAATTTTATTTATCATTTCAGGGGGATATGTTTCCGTTGGTTTTATCCGACTTGCTTCAAGGTAAACAGGTTTTGCTTCTGAATATTCTTCCCTTTGATACAAACCATCCGCCTTTTCAATTGCTCTTTGATACTCTTGATTTGTTTTGGCTATACTTTGTAAGATTGAATTAATTTCAGCAATTTTATCTTTTGGATATTGTTCTTTCGATTTTATTGCCAGGGCATCGTTGTAACTGTTTTTTGCAATTTCATAATTATTTTCAGAAAATAATTGATCGGCTTGTGCTATTAAATTGTTGTATTGTTGATCGATTCCCTGCAAGTCGAATATCCCTTCAATTTCTTTAATTCTATCTAAAGCATGTTTATCGTTTGATTGAATTTCCAGTGCCTGAGTGTACAAGTTTTTTGACTCCAAATATTTTTGTTCAGTGAATGCCTGGTCGGCTTGCTTAATCGATTCTAAAAATGTAGCTTCAGCATTAAATATTTGATTGATCAAGTCAATCCGCTCTTTAGGATGAATTTCATCTGGTAATAATTCAAGCGACTTTTCATAATCTACCAAAGCTTCAGCATATAATTTTCTGTTATACGATTTATCAGCAGCCTTAATCAATCTGTCGAATAACGATTTATCGGCAAACGCCTTCATTAAATCTTTAATCTCGATAATTTTCTGTTCTGCCAAAGGATCTCCCGGTTTATAAACCAAGGCATTTTCGTACGATGCAATTGATTTATCGTAAAATTGTTTTTCGAAATTCAATTCTGCCTGAAAAATGGCCTGCTTATAACTTTCCTGATTTTCGGTGTTTTTTGCCTGCTGAGATAACAAATTGTTTATCTCATCGATTTTCGATTTAGGATAATTCTCTTCAGGTTTTAACTGCGATGCTTCCACATATATTTGCAAAGCAGCTTCGTAAAGTATTTCATTAAATGCATTATCAGCCTGAACTATTAAATCCTGGTATTGCAGTTCGGTTTGTTGTTTATTTAATAGATCGTTAATTATTATAATCCGTTGCCTCGCATGATCGTTGTTTGGATCGATTGAAAGCGCCCTGTTATATAGATTTCGGGCATCAAAATATTTTTCCTGATCAAAAAGTAAATCTGCATTAATAATAAGTGTATTAAACCGTTCTAACAACGCGGTTTCCATTTCTCCGGCAACTAACATTAAGCCCAGCAAATCATTAATTTCGGCGATCCTGTCTTTTGGAAACTGTTCATCGGGAAAAATTTTGTTTGCTGCTTTGTAACCATCCAACGCTGCCAGAAACTCTTCATTGCTATATTCTTCTCCTGCTTCTTCAAGCAATTTATCATATTCTTTTCTTAACTCAGCCAATTCGGCACGGGTTAGCTTTGACAAATGATCGGCTTCTTTTTCAATTATTTGTGATTGCAAAATGGCCTGGTCGATTAAACTTTTTATTTGTGCATCGTTATAATACACTTCAGAAATAAAATTGTCAACATTGTCGTTGTAATAAATTTTAAGAACAGTATTTTCAGAAAAGGATTTGTCAATGCCTTGAATTTCGGTAAAAAGATTAATATCAATTGGGACAGGGGGGAAAATCGGATTGGCCCACAAAACGTTTGGGCGTACTTCAGTTACAATTGCAATCTTCTGCGAAAAATTACCATTTAATGTAAAAATTAATTCAAATTTATGATTGTAATTTAACTCTACTTTGTAACGCCCATCAGCTCCAACACCATAATTATCTAATCTTCGCCCGTCCTGAAACATTTGAATTACGGCTCCTGATACCGATCCTTCCTGAACATTGATTTTTCCTTCGATGGTAATACCATTACTTCTCTGGGCGATTGCCCCAAAAGCTATCGAACATAACATTAGAATTAATGTTGCGATTTTCAGATAAAATCCTTTCATACGATTCTTATTCAATTAAATATAAAACGAAGATATAAACAATAAATTATTACTTACATATTGAACTTTTATTTGATACGTTTTAATAAATTTATTTCAGATTATTTAAGTTTTAAAATTAAAAGTATTAGTTTGCTGTTTTTTATGATAATCGAAAACTATTTGCATGAAACGTGAAGCGAGCCTGCCTGGAGCACTTTTACCGATAATTATTTTGATTGCATTATTAACCCTTAATGTTTTTCTTTTTGAAGATACTTTAGCCGGATCTAATCAAATTGCATTACTTCTGGCCGCATCCGTAGCAGGGATAATTGCACACCGATTGGGATTAAACTGGAGTAATATAAAAGAAAAAATTGTTTCAACAATTGGCTCGGCAATGCCTTCGATATTAATTTTATTATTGATTGGATCCTTAGCCGGAACCTGGATGATTAGCGGTGTTGTGCCGGCAATGATTTATTATGGTTTAGATATTATTAATCCCAAATTATTTTTGATTACAGCGGTTGTAGTTGGCGCAATTGTTAGCGTTGCAACCGGAAGTTCGTGGTCAACTATTGCAACTATTGGAGTGGCATTACTTGGTATTGGAAAAGCAATTGGCATCAACGAAGCCGTTGTTGCTGGTGCTATTATTAGTGGGGCTTATTTTGGCGATAAAATGTCGCCTTTAAGCGACACCACTAACCTTGCGCCGGCAATGGCAGGCACCGATTTGTTTACCCACATCAGGTACATGGCTTTTACAACAGTTCCATCGATAACATTGACTTTAATTATTTTTTTGATCATCGGTTTCAGGTACGATTTTTCAGGGGCAGTTGTTGATGTTGAAAGTGTGCAAAATTCTATTGAAGGGACTTTTAATACCAACCCATTACTGTTTTTAGTCCCGGTATTACTTCTAATAATTATAATAATGAAGGTGCCACCTCTTCCTGCACTTTTTGCAGGAACTCTGCTAGGGGCAATTTTTGCCGTTATTTTTCAACCCGAAATAATTAAAGATGTTGCAGGTGTTGCTGATAATTATGCCAAAGCCTCTTACATTTCGGTAATGCAATCGATGTTTGGAGATGTTTCATTAACCACTTCCGACCCGAAAGTTAATGAATTGCTCAGCACTTCGGGAATGCGGGGAATGCTGGATACAATTTGGTTGATTCTTTCGGCCATGGTTTTTGGAGGGATTATGGAATCTGCTGGTTTGTTGAAACGAATTACCCAGCCTATTGTAAAATATGCAAAAAGTACGGGAAGTTTGGTTGCATCGACAGTTGGAACCTGCCTGTTTTTTAATGTTACAGCTTCCGATCAATATATTGCTATTGTTGTACCTGGTAGAATGTACCGAAAAAACTATGAGGAGAAAGGTTTAAAACCGGAAGTTTTAAGCCGCACTTTGGAAGATAGTGGGACAATGACTTCGGTATTGATTCCCTGGAATACTTGCGGTGCAACCCAATCGCGGGTTCTTGGTGTTGATACCTGGGCTTATGCCCCTTATGCTTTTTTTAATATAATCAGCCCGTTGATGACAATTTTGTTTGCTTACTTAAATATTAAAATCAGGAAAATTTCGGAAGGGAAAAACAAAGCCAAAGCATAATTATCCAGAAGCCTTTAATTATTTATTTTCTAATTTAATTCGTTTCAATTGAATTAAACCATGGCCTAACATTTCAGTCTTAATATTTCAACTACTAAATATTATTTATCATGAAAATCAAATCAACCTTTAAACTTTTAATTGCCCTGGTATTTTTTATTACTTTAAATTTTTCTGGTATCTCTCAGGAAAAAGAGTCGGAAAACTGGTTGCAATGGCGCGGCCCACTTGGAACGGGAGCAGCACTTAAAGGAAATCCGCCAACATCTTTTAGCGAAACAAAAAATCTAAAATGGAAAACCCAGATCCCTGGCAAAGGACATGCGACCCCAATTGTTTGGGGTAAGCAGATTATTATTCAAACCGCAGTGGCTACCGATGAAAAACCGGAAAAAATTGCTGATGACACTCGAAGCGAAGGAGAAAGAAGAATGTCGGGTACAGTAACAGATTTAATTCACGAATATAAAGTAATATCTGTGAATAAGGAAACCGGTGAAATTATGTGGGAAAGGACCGTTGCAAAGGAAATGCCCTTAGAAAGTACACACGATTTAGGTAGCTGGGCTTCTAATTCGCCTGCCACCGACGGGGAATTAATTTACGCTTATTTTGGATCGCGTGGAATTTATTGTCTCGATTTTGATGGGAATATTAAATGGCAACGCGATTTTGGCCAGATGAAAAAACACATGAGTTTTGGGGAAGGAAGCTCACCTTTCCTTTACAAAGACAAATTATTTATTCTTTGGGACCATGAAGGAGAATCGATATTGTATGCCCTAGACAAAAATACAGGCAAAGATATATGGAAATTGGAACGAGACGAAAGAACTTCCTGGTCGTCGCCATTTGTTGTTGAAATAAATGGGAGAACACAGGTAATAACAAGTGCAACAACAAATATTAGAAGTAATGATTTTGAGACAGGTGAATTAATTTGGACAAGTACCGGGTTAACCAGGAATGTGATTCCCAACCCGATATACGAAGACGGGATGTTATTTGTAATGAGTGGTTTCAGGGGAAGTGCTTTACAGGCAATTGATTTGGGCAAAGCCAAAGGAGACATTACCGAAACCGATGCAATTGTTTGGAAATATGACGAAAATACACCTTACACACCAAATCCGGTCCTGATGGACGGGAAGCTATATTTTCTTCGTGCAAACAATGGATATTTAACCTGTCTTGATGCAAAAGATGGGAAAGTGAATTATTCTAACCAGAAACTGGAAGGGATAAGCACTCTTTTTTCTTCGCCAACTGCCGTGAAAGATCGGCTGTACATTGCCGCAAAAAATATTGTTTTGGTGATTAAAGCAGGTGAAACATTTGAAGTCCTTGAATCGATTGAGTTAGATGACAATTTTCATTCGTCACCCGTTATTGTTGGTAACGACCTTATTCTAAAAGGTTTTAACTCTTTGTATTGCTTTTCGGAGGAATGATTTCATTTTTAGCTCAAGGGCATCTCTAAAAACTCATTTCTTTCAAAAAATGAAGATAATAAATAATATGCAAGGCATAATTTTTTAGAATAGCCGTAGCTATTTCAAAAAATTGTAACGCAGTCAGATTGTTTATTATCTTCGTTCCCGAAGGGTTTTCAGGGTTTTCAGAGATGCCCTTATAAAAAAGTGGTCATCAGGTTTTTTTCCGATGGCCACTTTTTGTTATTGATAATGGAATAAAACCTGAAAAGATCCGTTTCCATTTTAAATCTCATTTTTATGGACTCAAAACCACGATTTTCAAAAGCCCAGGAATTAGCTAATGCTATTTCGCACGGGATTGCTCTTTTTATGGCCATTGCAGCCACATCTATCATTATTATTTTTGCTGTTTTAAGAGGTGATAATTGGTTGGTTGTTAGCACTTCAATTTTTAGTTCAACACTTATTTTGCTCTACTTTTCTTCAACCATGAACCATTCTCTTACAAGTGGTAAAGCAAAAGATTTTTTTCATAATTTCGATCAAATTGCCATTTACCTTCTTATTGCTGGCACATATACGCCTTTAGCGATTTCGATTATCAGGCACGATTGGGGCTGGGTAATGTTTGGGATTGAATGGGGCCTTGCAATTTCTGGCATCCTGGTAAAAGCTTTTATTCCTAATAAATTTGAAAAAGGGGTGAATATATTTGTAATAATTTCGTACGTATTAATGGGGTGGTTGCTTTTGTTGTTTCTTATCCCATTGTTTAAAAACTTGACAACAATTAGCATTATTTTAATTTTTGCAGGTGGACTATTTTACACATTTGGAATTATTTTTTTCAAGATGGATAAACTTAAATTCTCCCACCTTATTTGGCATTTGATGGTAATTGGAGGAAGTGTCTGCCATTGGCTGGCCATTTTTTTATTTGTGTTACAAGGGAATTCAAATTATTGATTGCGCAGGAGTGTGTCTATACAATTAATTAAAATTGAATTCCACAAATTTTCCAAATTTTTTGTATTGCTCATAAAGGATTTTATATTTTTCTACATTCTCAGGAATTGGGAGATATTCTGTTTCAATACCGCCACCCATTTTTTTCTGTGCTTCGGCTGTATCGCGATAAACCCCGGCAGCAACCGCGGCAGCCATTGCAGAACCAAGTGCGCAAGCTTGTTCCGAGCGGGCAACTTTTATTGGCATATTCAAAACATCGGCTACAATTTGCATTACTAAGGGCGATTTTTTAGCAACACCTCCCAGTGCAATTACACCGTCAATCCGGACACCCTCAGAAATAAAACGGTCGTTTATTGCTTTCGAACCAAAGGCTGTTGCTTCAACCAAAGCACGAAAAATACGGGGTGCATCCGATCCTAAACTCAGACCTGAAATTGCCCCTTTTAACGCCTGGTTTGCATCTGGTGTACGCCTCCCGTTCATCCAGTCGAGGGCAACGATACCACTTTCTGCAATCGGTATTTTTGCTGCCTCTTCGCTCAGTTTGGCAATTATTTTATCTGATGTCTCTTCCATTAATTTCTGCTTTGTTTCTTCATTAATAAGATCAGACTCAGAAAGGATATTTTTTAATGGCCATTCCAATACATTTTTAAACCAGGCATAAATATCACCAAATGCCGATTGCCCGGCTTCCAGGCCTAACATCCCCGGAACTATAGATCCGTCCACCTGTCCACAAATTCCGCTTACTAATTTGTCGCCGACTTCTTCCATTGGTGCAATAAGCATATCGCATGTTGATGTACCCATTACTTTCGAAACGTAATAAGGTTCAATTTCTGCGCCTACTGCTCCTAAATGTGCGTCGAAAGCACCTACGCCAATTACTACTTCTGTTGAAAGCCCTAATTTTTTGGCCCATTCAGGAGTTAGTTTTCCGGCCTGGATATCGCAGGTAAATGTTTCTTTAAACAAACGATCGCGCAAACCAGAGAGCATGGGATCGAGTGCAACTAAAAACTCTTCAGAGGGTAAACCATTAAAAGCTTCGTGCCACATTGCTTTATGTCCGGCAGCGCAACGACTTCGTTTTAATGTTTTTGGATTTGTATCCCCAGTTAAAATTGCTGGTATCCAATCGCAATGTTCAACCCAGGAATAGGCAGCACGAAAAACGCCGGCATCTTTGCGGATTACATGTAATAATTTTGCCCAAAACCATTCAGATGAATAAATACCTCCTTCAAATTTTGTGAAATCTACTTCCCACTTTTTAGAAAGTTTGTTAATTTCTTCGGCTTCTTTTACCGAAGTATGATCTTTCCACAAAACAAACATGGCATTCGGATTTTCCTCAAAACCCGGTGTTAACGAAAGTGGTGTGCCTTTTTCATCTACAGCAATTGGTGTTGAACCGGTTGTATCAACCGAAATTCCAACCACATTTTCTGCCACACCTTTTGGAGCTTGTTTTAAGGCCTCAATGATGGTGTATTCCAATCCTTCCAAATAATCTTTTGGGTGCTGGCGGAATTGATTTTTTGGAGCATCACAGTACATTCCTTTTTGCCAGCGGGGATAATTATAAACTACGCTCGAAACTTCCTCGCCATTTTCAACATTAACAATTAATGACCGTACCGAATCGGTACCGTAATCTAAACCAATTGTATATTTATTACTCATTATTTTTATTGTTTACTAGTTATTTATCTAATAATTAATCCCTGCTTATTGACCGTAGTAAGAGTTTTTTCCATGTTTTCGCAGGAAATGTTTATTGAGCAAAGTTGGGGACATGGTTGTTTCGGGATTTAATAGAAGTGAACGGAAAGTCATTTTAGCCACTTCTTCCAGTACAATAGAATTATGAACTGCATTTTCAGCATTTGTCCCCCAGGTAAATGGGCCGTGGTTGTTTACAAGAACTCCGGGAATTTGATTTGGGTCAAGTTCCCTAAACCGTTCAACAATTACTTTTCCGGTTTCAAGTTCGTAATCGCCTTCAATTTCATCAAAAGTCAATTTACGTGTGCATGGGATTTCGCCATTGAAATAATCGGCATGTGTAGTTCCAATGGCAGGGATTCCTTTTCCGGCCTGCGCCCAACTGGTAGCCCATTCAGAATGTGTGTGTACAACACCGCCAATATTTTCAAACTGGCGATAAAGTACCAGATGTGTTTGTGCATCGCTTGATGGTTTCAAATTTCCTTCAACAACCTGGCCATACAAATTTAGTACAACCATGTCGGCGGGTTTCATTTTTTCGTACGAAATACCACTGGGTTTTATAACAACCAATCCTTTTTCACGGTCGATGCCACTTACATTTCCCCAGGTAAATATTACCAGGCCATGTTTCACCAAATCGAGGTTTGCTTGAAAAACCTGCTCTTTTAACCGTTCTGACATTTTCAACATTTATTTTGAAAGTAAAATTAACGCTTAACTTAAAACTGCAAAATAAAATTACGCTAACTTGTTGATAAAAAAATAAAATAGTTGCAAAAACCTGTTGGTTGCAAAAAAAGCCCGGCTAAATCTTAGTATCTTAATTCTGATATTCGTATTTTATTTGGCAGAAAATTACAAACTACAATTATCAAATTCCAAAATACAATATCAGAATTGTCTGTTTGGAATTTGATGTTTCTAAAATTGTAAAATTGTTTGGATTTTGTTTTTTGAGATTTGTTTTTTCCAGTTTATCTGGGTTAGGCTCTTAAAAACTATCCTTCATTTTTTCATTCATATGCTTTAAAGCAGTTTTTTGAAATACTTAACTTTAGTAAATTAGTTATTTATTAATAAACGGGTATTAACTTTTGAAAGCTTTCATAATCTGACATTGATGACATTATCAGGGCTCACTTCATAATTCGGGTTGGTTTTGTTTTTAAGCATAAATTTTAGCAAC
>JABGRN010000042.1 GCA_018648265.1 Prolixibacteraceae bacterium
TCTGAAAAACTCTGAAAATTTTGATGCGAAGGAGTTTTTAGAGATGCCCTTAATTCCAATTCTATTGATGCTCAATTTTTTAATTTTTAAAAATAAAAAAGCACCCGTCAATTAACGGATGCTTTTTGCGGTGACGACGAGACTCGAACTCGCGACCCTCGGCGTGACAGGCCGATATTCTAACCAACTGAACTACGCCACCTTTTTAAAATAATTACCTTCAATCCAATGCTTTTTGCATTTCTAAAGGTGATGCAAATATATACTTTCTTTTATTTTCTGCAATACAAAAAATGATTTTTTTTCTTTTGTCACAACACACTGAATTTCAATGATTTAATCTGCAAATTATTTTTTAACCTGGATCAAATTTTGCTCGTTAAGTACTTTTTCTCCTTCCCAACGGTACGCAGTTAGTATTTTACTCCCGTTAACACACGAATCGACACAACATATATTTGATTTAATAATATGAGGCCCGTTGAAACGACAATAATGCCCAAAAAATAAAATTGGTTCCGATTCAGCGCATGTAAAACATTGTGGGATAATTTGTTTCGGAATTGTGTAATCGGGAAGAATATATTTACTCTCAAACGACAATTCTTCAAATGTTTTTCCAAAGGGCTGTTCCCACCATTTCATTCGAAACGCACGGGGTGCAACACCCTTGTTATTGATAATTTTTAAATCCCCGGGCATCCTAAAATTAACTCCTTTTGTCAACAACCAAATATTTTTTGCAATTTCTGAGTTAGGTTTTTTGTACACTTTTCTAAAAACCTTTTTCTTAATTTTTCCTGATGGAACCTGCTCCCTAAAAAACTGAACAGCCTCTTCTGACCAACAAGCATGAACAACCCTGATATTCTCTAATTCAAGAAAAAGTGGTAACGTGCGGAACCAGTTTCTATGGCTTTTCCACTCCTCGGGAAAGTTGGTAAATTCCTTTAACGTTTTTATTAACGACAGGAAATTCTTATTTGAATTATTAACCAATGGCAAACCATTCTTATCTTTCAAATAATAAATGATGGCATTTATTTCATGGTTTCCCAAAATTGCAAAGGCATTTCCGCTTTCAACCATCGACCGGATAATACGAACAGATTTTCGGATTTCGGGACCACGGTTTATAAAATCCCCAACAAAAATTGCTTTGCGGTGAGAATGGTAAAAACTCCCGTTTGTTTTAACATACCCCATTTTAAGCAAAAGCTTTTTCAGTAATGAGGCATGTCCGTGAACATCGCCAATAATGTCGTACATAGAAATTTTATTCAATTATTTCATGCCCATATTTATTAGAAAATTTCCGGTAAAGCCTCTTGTGTTTATTGTCCAGAATTATCTGTCTTCCCGAAATAAACGAATAGATAACTTTATTTGTTCTGATATCTAACAAATCGCCATCGGAAACAACAATATGTGCATTTTTTCCAACTTCAATACTACCAGCCCGGTTTTCAATTCCAAGAATTTTAGCCGGATTCAGGGTTACACATTGTAAGGCCTCTTCTTTCGATAAACCAAAAGCAACACAATGCCCGGCAACAAATGGCAGGTTCATACTTCCCGTTCCTCCTGAATAAGTAATGGCAGCGTTTATTCCAGCTTCTTTAAATTTTGCAGCCAGTTCATAGGGTGCTCTTGTAAAACTGTCTTTTCTTTTTGGAGTACGGTGAACATGGGCGAGGATTACAGAAACATTGTTTTCTTTCAAAAACTGCGAAAGTAACAAAGCATCTTCATCGGCGCCTGCAAGAACCACTTTTTGTACACCTGCCTTTTTTGCAAAACTTATGCTCTCTATTATCGCTTTTGAAACGTTAGTTGTAATATAAAATGTTTGACTTCCATCAAATAGTCCTTTTAAGGCTTTCAACTTTAAATTAACAGGTTCGCCTTTATAGACTTTTGCCTCGGCAAATAAACTTTTTAGTTTTTGCACATTTTCATTATAAGTTTTACTCTTTTCCATTTTGCGGTTATTTCCGCGTCCGCTGTACGAATACATTTGTGGCCAGTTCATCCAAATTCCTTCGTCGGTTTTAACAGCCGCATCTTCCCAGTTCCAGGCATCGAAATTTACTACCGATGATGAACCTGAAATTGTTCCACCACCAGGACGAATTTGAGCTAAAGCAACTCCGTTTGATCGTAAAACAGGAATTACTTCAGAGTCGGTGTTGTAGGCAATTAAAGAACGAACTGATGGATTTAGTGTTCCGGTTTCTGAGCCATCTTGTGTTGCCCGAACGGCACCTATTTCAACCAAACCAACTTGCGAAGCCATTAAAATTAATCCGGGATAAACCTGTTTGCCGGAAACATCGATTTTTTCAAAACCCGAATAATCAGTGTCTATTTCCGAACTTTTCCCAACATATTTAATTACCCCTTCCTCAAAAGCAATAGCCGAATTTTCAATAACTTCTCCCGTTCCCAGGTGTGCAGTCCCTCCAATTAATACTATTCCTTTTTCCTGTTTTTTTGAAGGGGAAGGAACTTGGGCAGTAGCAACATTCAACGTCAGTGTTAGTATTGCAATTATTATATTTTTAAATAAATTATTCATTTTAAACTATTTAAAGGTTATTCTTTGGTGTATTCGCTATAATCATCATCGCCATAAACAAATTGTTCATTCACACGGACCGCCGGTTTTTTTTCTTCAGTTCCGGTTTTTGCTGCACCACCTCCAGCAAGAATTTTATCGATTATTCTTGACCTCTCCTTTTCAATCTCAAGGAATTTTTCTTTGTCTTTTTCCATGTCATAATATACAATTCCATCGACAAAAGTTTTTGCTGCTTTTGCATAAATTGAAAGTGGATTGTCTGTCCAAAGAACCAGGTCAGCATCTTTACCCACTTTAATACTTCCCATTCTATCGTCTAAATGAAGAATTTTGGCTGGGTTCAGCGTAACCAGTTTCAAGGCTTCTACTTCTGAAAGGCCACCGTATTTTACAGCTTTGGCAGCTTCCTGATTTAATCTGCGCGCCAATTCCGCATTATCCGAATGAATGCAGGAAAGTACATCATGTTTGGTTAAAATAGCTGCATTGTACGGAATTGCATCGTAAACCTCATATTTAAATCCCCACCAATCGGCAAACAAACTTCCTGCTGCCCCCGATTCTTTCATCTGGTCGGCGACTTTGTATCCTTCGGTATTGTGAATTAAAGTGTGAGGCTTTACACCAAATTCCTGAGCCAGTTTAATTATCATGTTGGTTTCGCTTTGCACATAAGCGTGAATTCCCATAAAACTTTTCTTATTTAAGACATCTACAATTGCATCTAATTGTAAATCTTTCCTGACCCGTTTTCCTGCATCCAACTTTTCTTTGTATTCAACTGCTCTTAAGTAGGCATCGCGAATAGATTGCTCCACTCCCATTCTGGATTGTGGAAAACGATTGGCAATACCAGCCGGCAGCCTCGATTGTTTTACATTCTCTCCCAATGCATGTTTTAAAAATCCTACCTGATTTTTTACTACCATTTTTTCGCCTGACGTACCCCAACGAAATTTTACAATTACTGACTGGCCACCAATTGGATTAGCCGAGCCATGCAACAACTGGGCACACGTTACTCCGCCCGAAAGTTGACGATAAAAACTTACGTCTTCGGGATTTAAAACATCTCGCATCCGAACTTCAGAGGTAACAGCATGAGTTGCTTCGTTGGTTCCGTTTAATCCTATGTGTGAGTGTTCATCAATAATTCCCGGCGACAAATGCATCCCGGTTCCATCAATTTCAGTTGCATCTTCTGCATTCAATCCTTGTCCAATTTGTGCTACCTTACCATCCTTTATCAACACATCAGAATTTTCCAAAACACCTTCATTTTCCAATGTCCAAACAGTAGCATTTTTAATAATAATATTCTGAAATTTTGGCTGAACTTCATTTCCATAAGCCACAAACGGATAAATAACTTGGCCAATTTCAATAACTTTTTCGTCTTTAAGCTTTGCCTTACTGTTTTCTTTAACTTTTCCTTCCTGATTCATGCTCCAGGTAATTTTTTCGTTACCTGATAATATACCAGTTCCGGTAAACTTCCTTTCGTTTACCCATCCTGAAAGCCTTGTCCATTTTCCTTTTTCTGAAAAAGAAATAGCGACCAGATTCTCAGAAACCTTGATCTTCCCTTTTATCTCATTTTTATTACCCGAGTTCAATGTTAAAGAAAATATCCCCGATTTTCCCGAAATTTCTGTTGAATACTTTTTGCCATTATTAAAAACAAGTGAATATTTCCCCGCGAGTTCGGACTGGTCTTTTTCTTTTAAAACATATTTTTCTCCTTGTACCCAGTTTTCGAAAACTGTACAATCGGCCTCAAAATAGTCGCCCGATGTGATTAGAAAATTTGCAATTTTCCCAACTTCCAAAGTTCCTATTTTATCGAGAACACCAAGTAAATTTGCAGGAGTTTTAGTAAGTGCTTTCAAAGCTGTTTCTTTAGTCAAGCCATGTTTTACTGCCTTTAATATGTTTTTCCTGAATTGCTTTTTGTCTTTTAACCCATCGGCTGTAAACGCAATTTCAACCCCTTCCTTTTCTAAAACAGAAGGATTTGTTGGTGCCAGCTCCCAATGTTTTAAATCTTCGTATGGAACTAAAACCGATTCATAAACATCTTCCACATCGGGTGCAGCAGGAAAATTAATTGGAATAACAAGGGGTAATCCGGAATTAGTGATCTCTTTTGCCAATTGATATTCATCTCCATTTCCTTTCATTATGAATGTGAGGCCGAACTCTTTTCCGATTTCCGCCAATCGGATTAATTCTAATTTATTACGATTCTGAAAAATTAACGGTAATTCTTTTGAATTATTAATAGCTTCTAATGATTCATCATAAAATGACTTATCAGTGTTATTTTTATACCAGGTGGCATCGTACATTGTCTGCCTCAATAAAGCAATTGCACCCATTCCCGAGTTCGGATAGTTCATTTCCGAACTTCCTTTGTCAATAGAAAAACCTGTTGCAACTTTTCCTACAATCACAACATCCTCTTCATCATCATTTTTAAGAGAAACCAATGCTGAGGTACCACGCAAAATTCCATCGTGCTTTTGTGTAACTACTGCCCCAAACCCAATATTTCTTAAATCTCCTGCATCTTTGTTATTTACATGAAATCCATCCACTGCGTCAACATAAGGTTTAATTGCATCATTCCAATAGTAAGGACCATCTGTTTTTGAATCCCATTGTGGAGGACGTGTGAAAAATGAACCGGAACGGCTAACAGGTTTCGAATCAATTCCATATTCGCTGTACAGATCAATAAATGAAGGATAAATATACTTCCCATTTAAATTTTCAACAACGGCATTTTCCGGAATTGTAACATTATTTCCAAGAGAAATAATGTTACCTTTTTCAATTACTAAATCCGCATTTTTTAGAGTGGTTAATTCATCAACAACAATTGTGGCATTTACAAATGCAAACACTTCCGGGCGCTCATCTCCAACACCAAGTATCGGCGACATGTTTTGAGCTTTAATGCCTGAAAAAAGAATAATTAGAAACAGCAAAAAGACAAGATTTTTCATTTTTAATTTATTTGGTTTTTGATTAATCTAAAACTAATAAAAAAATGTTCTTGAAAATATTCTACATCAGAAAAATTGGCAAATGCAAACTATATTTATAAATGTTCTGAATAAAACTATCTGAACAATAACTTACGTTTTTTGTATTTATTTGTATTTTTCGTATATTTACATTCTTGAAGTCCACTTAATGTTATGAATAATATTTCAAGTTCGAAACGCAACGACATACTTAAAACAGCACACGATCTGTTTTGGAAACACGGTATTAAACGAGTTTCTATCGAGGAAATTTGCAAAGACGCCGGAGTTAGCAAAATGACCTTTTATAAATTCTTTCCCAATAAAATTGAGTTAGTTAAAACGATTTTGGACAACTTAATTGAAGAATCGATAACCAAATTGAATCAGATATTAGCCAGCAAAATTCCATTTTCAGAAAAATTAAAACAACTGTTTTTAATGAAAATTGAAGGGATGGATAATTTCAGCATGGAATTTATGAACGACATTTATACCAATCCTGAAACCGGTTTAAAAGAGTACATGGAAGAAAAACAGATGAATTCAATGGGGATAATTATTGATTTTTACAAAGATTCGCAAAAAAAAGGATTCATAAGAAAAGAGGTAAAGATTGATTTTATTCTGGCTTATTCTGCACAAATATTTAAACTGATGGAAGATAAAAATCTGATTGCACAATACAATCAGCCTCAGGATTTTGTTTTGGAGTCTATGAACCTTTTATTTTACGGAATTGTAACCGGCAATGAATAAGCTAAACTTCATATTAATTTTTATAACCCTTTTCAGCCATAAAATATATGGACAAAATATCGAACCGACCGAACAAACACAACTTCAGTTTAAAGGTCAGTTCTCATCGGTAGCACATTTTAATGGAGACAATGAGTTGCCACTTTGGCTTGGTGGACGATACCTTCCGCAATTAAATTATTCAATTGAATTACCAACCAACCGTTTAATCGATTTTGAATACTCGGCCAACTTTTTTGGTAATGCAGGTTTGAAACCGTTTTCGGAATCGGATTTATCGGGAAAGATTAAAAATTACAGGGCGTGGGCACGTTATTCATCAAAACAATTCGAAATTCGCGCAGGTCTCCAAAAAATAAATTTTGGTTCGGCTTCCATTCTTCGCCCTTTAATGTGGTTCGACCAATTGGATCCACGCGATCCGCTTCGTTTAACCGATGGAGTTTGGGGAGTTCTAACACGCTACTATTTTCTTAACAATGCCAATTTATGGGTTTGGGGATTATATGGAAACAAAAATCCCAAAGGCTGGGAATTTGCAGAAACAACAAAAAACAAACCTGAATTAGGCGGCAGATTTCAAACGCCAGTTCCAAAAGGTGAAGCAGCAATTTCATTTCACCACCGAAAAGCCACGACTTTTGATTTAGATGAAAACATTCCTCCATTTAATGAAATCCCTGAAAACAGGATCGGTTTTGATGCCCGTTTCGATATGGTAGTTGGCTGGTGGGTAGAAGGTTCGTGGATTTCCAATAAAGCAGATCTGGATATGTTTACAAACCAGCAAATACTGAATATTGGAGCAGATTATACTTTTGGAATCGGGAATGGAATATATGTGATTTATGAGCAACTTTTTGCATCGTACGGTGAAAAGGCATTTTCGTTTAAAAACACGACTTCATTTTCTTTATTAAACCTCTCCTACCCGATTGGAATGTTCGACAATCTGAGTGCAATTGTTTATTACGACTGGACAAATAATAAATCGTACAATTTTATAAACTGGCAAAAACAATTCGACAAAATTTCACTGTTTTTTATGGGATATTGGAATCCGGAAGTTTTTCAAATTCCAACACAAACCACCGATCAGAATTTATATGGAGGGAAAGGAATTCAGGTAATGTTCGTATTTAATCATTGAAAACAGTAAATAGACACAAGAATCAAGCTACAAGACACAAGATAAAAGAAGACTAAATGAAACAATGAGAGTAACAATAAAAACATCCTTTTAAATAGAAATTCATTAAAAATAAAAACATGGCAATAATCGAAATCAACAATCTTGTAAAAAAGTTTCCGGTAGGAAAAGGCTTTTTTACTGCTTTAAATGATGTAAATCTAACTTTTGGAGAGGGGGAATTTACAGGTTTAGTTGGCCCAAGCGGATCGGGAAAAACAACACTGCTTAATATTATCGGATCACTTGATACACCAAGCGAAGGGAGTGCGGTTGTTTTGGAAAAATCGATTGCTGAATTAACGCATAAACAATCGGCAAAACTAAGAAACCAACATATCGGTTTTATTTTTCAAACGTATAATTTGTTGCCGGTTTATACAGTTTACGAAAATGTAGAATTTGCACTTCTTTTACAAAACATGAATGGAACCGAACGCAAAAAAGCAGTTATGCAAGCATTGGAATGGGTTGGTTTAACCGATAAAATAAAATCGAAACCTAACATGCTTTCGGGTGGCGAATGCCAGCGGGTTGCAATTGCACGGTCGATGGTAAAAAAGCCACAAATTGTACTTGCCGATGAACCGACGGCAAACCTCGATTCAAAAAATTCGCACCATATTCTTCAGACTATGGAAAAACTTAACGAAGAACTAAAAACTACTTTCATTTTTGCAACTCACGATGAGAAAGTAATGAAATACATGAAAAGGATTATTTCGCTAAAAGACGGGCAAGTGGATAATGATGTGCAAATCAATCATTCTGAAACTAGCAACCTGAAACTTTGAACTGGAAACTTTAAAATTAAAGTAATGTTAGCATTAAAATTAGCATTTAAAAATTTGTTGGGAGCAGGATTAAGAACCTGGCTCAACGTATCAATACTCTCGTTTGCATTTGTGCTGATCATCTTTTACAATGGATTACTGGACGGATGGAACAGGCAAGGCATAAAAGATACTAAAGAATGGGAAATTGGTGAAGGTCAATTCTGGCATCCCGAATATGACGAACTCGACCCGTTTACAATCCAGGATGCTCATGCACCTTTATCTGAAAAAATTCAGAAACTTGTAAATGAAAATAAACTAACACCGATACTTATTTCAGAAGCAACCGCGTATCCGCAAGGTAGAATGCGCAGCGTTGTTTTAAAGGGAATCGACCCGAAACAAACTATTTCAAAAATCCCAAGTGCCGGACTGGAAACAACAGAAAAAGGCACTTTTGCAATTATCGGTAAACGAATGGCAGAAGCGACCAAGTTAAAAGAGGGAGATAATATGCTCGTTCGCTGGCGGGATAAAAATGGAACTTATGATGCCCGTGAAATTCAAATTGCAGCAATTTTCAAATGCAATGTTCCACCGGTTGATAACGGACAAATTTATGTGTCGTTAGATGTTTTGCAAGAAATGACAAACATGCCAAACGAGGCTACATTATTAGTAACCAGCAAAGATTTTGAAGGAGGTGAATTAGAAAATTGGGCATTCAAAGATCTGGATTTTCTTTTGAAAGATTTCCACGCTTTAATATCCGCTAAAAAAGGTGGCGCTTCAATTATGCAAATAGTATTGTTGGTTTTGGCTTTGCTTGCCATTTTCGACACACAGGTACTTTCAATTTTCCGACGTCAAAAAGAAATTGGAACTTACATTGCAATGGGAATGACCCGGTTTCAGGTAGTTGGTATTTTTACAGTTGAAGGTGGGGCGCATAGTATTTTGGCCGCAATTGTTGGAGCAGCTTATGGAATTCCATTGTTTATTTATCTCGATAAAGTAGGAATTACATTCGGCACACCCGACATGGGAATTACTATTTCAGAAACAATCTACCCGTATTACAGTGTCCAACTGATTATTATGTCGCTTCTTCTTGTTGTTATTTCGGCAACAATTGTAAGTTATTTACCGGCAAGAAAAATTTCTAAAATGAAACCAACCGACGCACTTAAAGGAAAACTACAATGATTAAATTTTTATTTAAAGGAATATTAAGAGACAGAAGCCGAAGTTTATTACCGGTAATTATCGTCTCAATTGGTGTACTTCTGACCGTGTTTTTGAGTGGCTATTTCACCGGTGTTTTTGGCGATATAATCGACATTAATGCAAAATTTACTTCGGGGCATGTTAAAATAATGACACGGGTTTACGCTGAAAACAAAGATCAGGTACCAAACGATCTGGCTTTAATGGAAGTTGGTGAACTAAAAACTAAACTGAATTTAGAATATTCGGAAATGGAGTGGGTGTCAAGAACCCATTTTGGAGGTTTAATTGATGTACCCGACGAAAATGGTGAAACCAGGGCGCAAGGTCCTGCAGCAGGACGGGCAGTTGATTTATTCTCTCCAGAATCGCAGGAAATAGAACGAATGAACATCGGCAATTCTGTAGTAAAAGGTGTAATTCCAACAAAATCGGGAGAAGCAATTATTAGTGATGATTTTGCCGAACGGTTTAGTGTGAACATTGGCGATGAAGTAACGCTTTTTGGCTCCACAATGAATGGTAGTATGATGTTTCATAATTTTATTGTTAGCGGCACAATTCGTTTTGGGCCGGCAATGCTCGATCGTGGGGCAATTATTATTGATATTACCGATGCACAAATGATTCTCGATATGGAAGATGCTGCCAGCGAAGTTTTAGGTTATTTCAAAGATGGATTATATGATACTGAAAAAGCAGGTTTAATTTCGGCTTCATTCAACGAAAAATATAGTAATGTAAATGATGAATTTTCTCCTCAGATGTTTAAACTCGAAGAGGATGCCGGGCTTGACGAATATCTTATGTTGGCCGATTCGATGAGTGGTGTTATGATTACATTTTTTATTATCGCAATGTCTATTGTATTATGGAATACCGGATTACTGGGAGGTTTACGAAGGTATTCCGAATACGGGATCCGCTTGGCTTTGGGTGAAGAAAAAAAGCACATTTTTAAAACAATTATTTATGAGGCCATTTTAATTGGATTACTTGGTTCAGTTATCGGAACCATACTTGGAATAAGTCTTTCGTATTACGTCCAGGAAACGGGCATTGATTTTAGCAATATTATGGAAAATACAACCATGATGTTTCCACAGGTATTTAGAACTTTAGTAAAACCAGCACACTTTTTTATTGGTTTTATTCCGGGTTTATTTGCAGTAGTTTTAGGAAATGCACTTGCCGGATTTGCGATATACAAACGCAAAACAGCACAATTATTTAAAGAATTGGAAGTATAAAATTCAATGGTACAGATTTTGAAATGTTATATAAGAAACTAATAATCATGAAAAAAAACATAAGCATATTAATCTCAATCCTGTTTTTTACCACTATTGGCTTTGCTCAAACCGCCGATGAAATTCTTGATAAAGTAGATAAAAACATGTCGGCTGAAAACCGAATCATAGAGTCGTCGATGATAATTCACGGAAAAAGAAACAGTCGGACAATGACTTCAATTTCGTATTCGGTTGGAGATAAACAATCGTTTACAGAATACTTGTCGCCGGCACGTGAGGCAGGGACAAAAATGCTGAAATTAGAAAATCAATTGTGGATTTATTCGCCGTCAACCGATCGCACCATTCAGATTTCGGGACACATGTTGCGTCAATCGGTAATGGGTTCAGATCTTTCGTACGAAGATATGATGGATGATCGAAAACTTAAAGATGTTTATTCTTCAACAGTTATCGGGGCAGAAGAAATTGAGGGTAGAAAAACACATGTTCTCGAGTTAACAGCAAAGGTTGAAAACGTTTCGTACCATTCGCGAAAATTGTGGGTTGATGCTGATTATTTTGTACCAATGAAAGAAGAGCTGTTTGCAAAAAGCGGGCAATTACTTAAACAAACAACTTTATCGAATATTAAGAAAATAGAAGGTCGTTGGTTTCCTACAAAAATGGTTTATAAAGACATGTTAAAACAGGGCGACGGTACCGAGTTTATTATTAACGATATTAAATTCAACCAAAAAATTCCTGAATATATTTTTACGAAGGCGGCTTTAAAGCAATAATGGTAACTACTCAGGTATTTAATTTAATGATATTAAAATAATTAGATAATCCTATTCCACGCAAAGGACGCAAAACAAAAAGAACGCTAAAGTCGCAAAGAGTTCACAATATGCGCTTTGCGTACTTTGCGTAAGAATTTTGCACTCTTTGCGAGAAATGTATATATGATTGACATTTAATATATTATCTAAATCTGGACTACCTGAGTAGTTACAAATAATGAAGATGAAAATTATTTATTATTTCGTAAATAATACAATGTTTAGTTATCGCTTTTTAATCATTACGTATTACCAACATATAACCAAAATTAAGAAACAAGATGAAATCGTATAAATTTATTTTATTTTTCATTATTATTTTAACCTCTTGCATTAATAAACCTCAAAATACTACATCTGAAAATAATGAATCGTCGAATGATAGTATTCAAGTAATTAAAGAACCGTACAAAAACAATCCTAATGTGGTAGAATACGAAATTCCTGTATTCAAAGGCACGAAAATGAGGCATGGAATTCAAAATCGATTTTATCTTCATGGAAGTCTGTATTCCCAAATTCCTTATGTTTATGGAAAAAGGGAAGGCACGGCGTTTACTTATTACCCTTCGCATTCTGACATCAAACCCGCGGTTTGGAAAGAACAACCATACGTAAATAACGAGCTTAACGGAATTTGCAAACGCTATCATGAAAACGGCAAACTTCAGGCTGAATACGAATACAAAAACGGACTACCCTCAATTGGGATGAAAGAGTTCTATGAGTCTGGGAAACCGGTTAAACTACCCGACTTAATATTAACAAAAAGCAGGATCGCTGATGGTTATTATATTTCAGCCCGTTTAGCTAATAATTCCAAAAAGGTTGATTTTTATATCGGTAATTTGGTTGAAGGAAAATATTTACCTGAAGGTTTAAAAGGAATGCAGGTAAAAAACGGATTAGGCGAGATAGTAGTTTCTAACAGTTCAAAAAGCATAACTGTAAGCGCTGTTTATATAACACGATACAGGAATAAATGCATCATTTCAAAAACTATTAATTTGTAAGTTATCAAACGTATTAAAGATTATTTCATTGAATAAAAACAAAAGAATAGCTGCATAATTTGCAGCTATTCTTTTAATCTATTTCAAAATAAATATTACCAGAAATAAGCGTAGAAAACCAATATGATTGTAATTATTATTACTGAATTAATTATATCCCAGTAATTGTACGACTCGCGGGTTTCAGCTCGTTGAGCCGCCGAAGCAGAACCCATTGTAAGGCCTGCAATTAGTGCCGGGTCTTTCTTTTTGGTAAAATAACTAATTACCACCATCGATGCAATTACAACAAAAAACAGGTAAATCTCATAATGCAACCAGTTATGCGAAAGGAAAATGGAATACAGTAACGAATCTTCGCCAACTGAACCCGAGAAAACATTCAGCCCTAAACGGGTCATTCCTAAAGTAAAACCAATAACCAATCCCCAAATACCTGCGGCCGGTGTTGTTCGTTTTGAGACCACCCCAAGAAGGAATACAGCCGCAATCCCGGGAGCTAAAAGCGATTGTACATCTTGCAAATATTCATACAATACTTTTCCCAGCCCTTTCATTACGGGAATCCAGGCAATTCCCAGCATAACAATTACTACTGTTGCTATTCGGCCAACTGTTACATAATGTTTTTCAGATTTATTTGGTTTATATTTTTGATAAAAATCGATGGTAAACAACATTGCCGACGAGTTGAATAATGAAGCCAGCGAACTCATCAACGCAGCTAAAATACCACCAATAACCACTCCCTTAAAACCTATTGGAAGTAACTCTTTTACCATAGTTGAAAAAGCAGCATCGTTACTTGAAAGCGATAATAGTCCTTTCTGGTTTAATGCGTAAGCAATCATTCCGGGGATTAAGAAAATGAAAACGGGAGTAAGTTTCAAATAAGCACCAAATATTGTTCCCCGGCGAGCTTGTTTCATATCTCGGCCTGAAAGTACACGCTGTACAATAAACTGGTCGGTACACCAATACCAGAAACCGATGATTGCCGAACCGAGAATCACCCCAGTCCATGGGAAATCTATATCTTTAGGCGAGCGCATTAAACTGGTCATCGAATCGCCATGAACTGTTACATTTGCCCTGCAAATTTCCATCATTTCGTTCCAGCCCCCGATTTTTATAAGTCCCAGAACAAGTACTGCAATAGAACCTATTAAAAGGATTGGAGTTTGCAAAACGGAGGTATAAAGCACAGCTTTCATACCTCCAAAAGTTGTATAAAGTCCTGTAAGTACAACTAAACCTATTGCACTAACCCAAAAGAAATCTATATTATATCCCCAAAATGTTATAAAATCAATATCAAAAACATCTTTAAATACAACACCTCCGGCATAAACGGTAACTGCAACTTTCGTTAAAATATAACTTACCAAAGATATAATTGAAAGGAATGATCTGGCCTGTGAATTGTATCTGCGTTCCAAAAACTCAGGCATTGTAAATACTTTACTTCGAGAATAAAACGGAACAAACAACCAACCCAGCATCAAAATCATCCAGCCGTGCATTTCCCAGTGTGCCATTGCCATCCCACTTTCTGCACCTGCACCGGCTAATCCTACCAAATGTTCAGATCCAATATTCGATGCAAAAATAGATGCTCCAATTGCAATCCAGGTTGCGTCGCGACCCGCCAGAAAATAATCGGTAGTATTTTTGTCCTTTTTACGAATGACCCAAATAACAATTCCAACAAGGGCTAAAACAAATAGTCCGAGTACAATCCAATCGAGTGAAGCCATAATTATATTTTGTAATGGTTAAAATTCGGTTTAATTTGACCCTGAAAATAATGCTTATTTTTGAAATTTTACTCCCAAAATTAAAATCATTGAAGATCATAAAAAATAATTCTCAGTTTTTTACCATTTCGTAATACTATGAAATATTTTTCAACACAAACAATCTACTTTAAACTAAAAAAAGCCACCCGCTGCTAAACGAATGGCTTTTATAATCCCGAATTGACTTATTCTAAACTCTGACTATATTAGTCTTAGAATCTTATTAAATTGTAACTCCGTCGGCACGTTTTTTAACGTTACTACCAATAACAGCATAGAAAAGTAAATATCCCAAAGCAATCACAATTACCCAATAACTTGTGAGATAAGATGTCATATCGGCAACCATACCTTGAACTAATGGTAGAAGACCACCACCAACAACCATGGTCATAAAAATACCAGACGCAGCAGCCAAATATTTTCCTAACCCCTCGACAGCAAGGTTGAAAATACTACCCCACATAATAGAAGTTGAAAGCCCTACCAACACCAACAACATGGCATTGATCGGTACATTTGCCAACCCAAAAGAAAGTGCACCTACTGCTGATCTTTGCAAAACAGGAAGACCGACCTGCATTGTTGTTGGTAATAAGATTGCTGCCAAAACTAATACAAGACCCAATAAAGAAGCAAAGGTAAGCATAGCTTTACTTGAAATTTTACTACCCAATGCTGCACCAGTTAATCGCCCTACTAACATTAATGCCCAATAAGTTCCGGCAACACTTCCTGCAATTGTTTTACCTACTTCAGGAATATCAGAAAGCCAAAGGTTAAGCACGCCAGCTACACCAACTTCAACACCAACATAAACAAATATCGCAACTGCACCCATTACAAAATGTGAATATTTCAAGACACCAGACATAAGGTTTCTCATAGGTTCTGATGCATGTTCTATACCAGGTTCTGGTATTTTTACCATGGACATGACAACGAAAATAGTTGCAAAAATTCCCATTGCAATATACATTACCGGAAATACATCGGTAATTTTAGCACTAGCTGCTTCTCCAATTAAAATACCAACAAATGCAGGAGTAAAGGTTGCCATTACTGAATTGAATGAACCACCAACCTGTATAAGCTGGTTACCTTTATTACCGCCACCACCTAAAGTGTTAAGCATAGGATTAACCACTGTGTTTAACAAAGTCATTGAGAAACCAGCAACAAATGCACCTAACAAATAAACAGTAAATGCGGTTGTTTCACTTGCATACCCCGAAAGATATTGTATGCCAACTCCCACAAAGCCAACTGCAATGGCAAGTAGAGCCGTTTTTTTATAACCAATGCGTTGCAACAAAATACCACCGGGGATACCCATAACGGCATAAGCAATAAAGTTAGCGGCATTACCCAACAATCCTTGGAAGTTCGATACACCAAACTGATCTTTTAGTACTACACCCATTGGTGCAGCCAGATTGGTTACAAATGCGATCATACCAAACAGTAGGATCATCATAATAATAGGCACCGTGTAATTTTGTTTTGTTGTTGTCATAATAATTTTCTTTTTAAAAATTGATATTAGTAAGTATTTAGATTTTTTATAATGCTAATATTAACGCCAGTTTGGAAGGTACAAATATTAATAGTCATCTTAATTCTATTAGTCATAATTTTGATAGCGAATTAAATAAACTTATCCCAAAAAAATCCGACAAGTTAAATATTTCGACCTCAAAGTTAAAATATCGAATTTAATACCGAACTTTTAGAAGTATTTTTTTCTTCCATTGTTTTCACAATCAACATATAAAACTTATTTGCTGAATATATACTCCATAGTTTTTATAAAACTGTTCAAAAAAAGCACCAATTGCTTCACTAAAACATAAAATTAAGCTTTAAACAAGTTCGCTAATTTTAGCTCTTATAAATCAAGTTTAAAAGCCCCTTTTGCCCTGATAAACAATTTATGGCAAGTCCCTTTTCCATAAACATGTTCAAGTGTGTTAACATACTCGTCCAGTTTCTCCTGAGGAACAAATGCCTGGATTGTACCACCAAAACCACCTCCATGAACACGCCAAGCACCCGAGCCTTTTAATACCATTTCACTAAGAGCCAATGCCAAAGAAACTACCTGCTCGTCTTTATGAACTACATCAAAAATATTTTGGTTGTACATGTATGAACTGTATCCCGATTCAACAACCATTTTCAGGAAATCATTGAAATCGTTGCTTTCGAGTGCTGCAACCTGGTCAACCACACGTTGATTATCTCCCTGGAAATGATATGCACGTAAGATTGCCCTATCACCAGTTTTTTGACGAATAGCTGGTATTTCTTCTACAATCTGTTTTAGTGTAACTTCCCTTAAAACTTTTGCGCCCAGTACCGCTGCTACCGATTTCATTTCAGTAGGCAAAGATGCATATTCAGCTTGTGAAGCGGCATCATCGTGGCCTCCGCCTACATCGGTAATAACCAACGAAAATCCCGTTGAAACAAAATCAAAATCAACTTCTTTTACAATAGGATTGGCAGGATCTTTAAAATCGATGGTAATTAATCCCCCCACTGAACAAGCCGTTTGATCCATTAAACCGCACGGTTTCCCAAAGTAGTTATTTTCGCTCCACTGACCAATAATTGCATTTTCAACAGCCGACATTTTACCATCATTAAAAAGTTCGTTAATAATAGTGCCAACCAATACTTCAAACGAAGCCGAAGAGCTTAAACCGGAACCTTTAGGCACACGTCCGTCTATGCAGGCATCGAAACCACCAATTTTGTATCCGTTCTGTTTCATTTTAGCCGCAATACCTTTTACCAACGATGTAGCAGTATAATTTTCAGCTTCATTTGGTTTGAAATCAGAAAGTTCAACCTGGAATTCAGGGTAACCGGCAGATTTAATCCGAATTGTATTTGTACCATTCCTGGCAGCAACAGCAATATTATCCAGATCGACTGCACCTGCAAGTACCCGCCCAAAATTATGATCAGTATGATTACCGCCAATTTCTGTGCGTCCGGGGGAGCTAAATAGCTGAACATTATCTGTTCCAAAAGTTTCTTCAAAATTTTCCATCAGATCTCCATATCTTGAAGACTGTTCTTTTAATACCGCCGGATCTGTCCCATATAATTCCTGAAACAAAGGATTATTTCCGTTTTTAATTTTCTCAATTAAACTTTTAATTTTTGTCATAATTTTTTATTGATGTCGTTTAATATTACTACTATTTTTTAGGCAATTTAGATTTGTTCCGACTTAAAAAAAATGCCAATTACCATTCCAACTGGTAGGTACTGGTAGGAACAAATATAAATTTTATATTTACGTTCAAATTCCCTGAAATGATGTTACAAAACATTTTTGCTGTTATAAACTACTCCTGACAATTAATTTCGATGGATTTCGAACCTTACCTGTTTTTTTATTTAAAACCATGTTTGCCAAAGTTTTTCCCATTTCCACAAAATCGGTTGAAATAGTTGTTATACCACCCTCCACAACTTCCTTTAACATTGTATCGTTAAAAGAAACGATTCCAAATTTAGTTCCTAATTTATAGTTATAAATATTAGCCAATTTAACTATTTCTACTAAATCGCGATCTGAAATAAGAAAAAAGGCGTCGTATAAACCGGGGCGAATTTCAGAAATCGATTTAACTACTTCATAATTAAACCCAAATTCGTCACAAAACCGTTCGAAACCAATAATCCTTTCCGTAGGTTCTTTACCTCCCGGATTTACAAAAACCAACCTTCGATACTTTTTTATCAGGTTAATACCTTCTTTTAAAGCATCGTAAAAATCAAGTTCAAAATGCTGATAAACTACCGGATAACTTGCCAAATCTGCTTTAAAACGGTCTAAAATATAAACTTTGTCATCCGGTAGTTTTGAAATTATATGATTTATATTGTCAAAAGTTGCCGGCATGATAATGTACGAAGTATATTTACCTATGCTATCTAAAATCAGGTTTTTGAAAACTTTGTAATTAAAATGATGGAAATAAATTTCAATATTTGCTTTTCCTTTTAATGTATTAACAAGCGAATTATACAAATCTTCTTTAAAGGCATTCAATTCATCAAATAAAATAAAAATTTTCTCTTCAAAAAAAATATCCGTTTTCTCGATATAATATCCTTTCCCGGGTTGGCTTAAAACTATTCCTTTCGCCTTTAACTCATTAAAAGCAAACATCACTGTATCCCGACTTAAACTAAATTCAGCACAAATCTGATTAATCGAAGGGATTTTATCTCCCTTTTTCAGTGCTTTGCGTTCAATTGAATGATAAATAGAATTTATTATTTGCCGGTATTTAGGCGTGGATGAATTAGTATCAATATGAATAATCTTTTTCGGCATTTAAATTATTAGGTTTTCACAAAAATATACGAATCTCTTTAAAATAAACATGCTATACAACACTACCTGTACCTATCGGCTGGATAGTTCCATTTTAGCATTTTTGCTTATTTACATAGTAAAATTTTTAGAAGCAAAACATTTGACTGAATAAAAACATGATCAATTTAATTTCTTAAAATCCAATTAAATAAAAACAATAACACAATTCTTAACACCCGTCAATTAGATAAAACCCCGGATATTTACCCGATCTTTTTACTTTTGTATTGAATTCGTAAAAACTAAATTATAATGAAAATTGAATCAACTAATTTCGGGAAATTAACTGACGGAAGGGAAGTGAAACTTTTTTCACTCTCGAACAATAATTTGAAAATTAAAATTACCAATTATGGTGCAATAATAACTTGCATTGAAATGCCCGATAAAAATGGTGTAATTGAGAATGTTGTTTGTGGATTTGAAAAACTGGAAAATTATATCAACGATGAATATTTGGGAAGTTATCCTTATTTTGGGGCAATTATTGGCAGGTTTGGAAACCGCATTGCAAAAGGAAATCTGGAAGTTGAAGGTCAAATTTACAACATGGCAATTAACAATGGTCCAAACCATTTGCACGGCGGGTTGACCGGGTTCGACAAAAAATTATGGGATGTAGAAACATTTCAGGAAGAAGGTAAAGTAGGAATTAAACTTACTTATTTAAGCCCGGACCTTGAAGAAAACTATCCGGGAAATTTAAAAGTCACCTGCATTTACACTCTTGACCCTGAAAGCAATTTGGGCATTGAATATTTTGCTGAAACAGACAAAACAACAGTGGTAAATTTAACCAACCACTCCTATTTTAATCTCACCGCTGGCAAAGAAAATATATTAAACCACGAGCTGCAATTAACAGCCACAAAAATGACTGAAATGGTCGGGCAAATCCCAACAGGAAAAATAATTCCGGTTGAGAGAACAGCTTTCGATTTTAGTTCATTTAAAACTTTTAAAAAAGATATGGCTGGTTTACCAACTGGTTTCGACGATAATTTTGTACTTGATAACGAATCGGGAGAATTAAAATATGCCGGATGCCTGAAAGAAAATAAAAGTGGACGCAAAATTGAAATTTTCACTACCCAACCAGGAATGCAACTTTACACGGGATATTGGAACCCGGAATTAGTTATTGATGGCAAAAAGAAATTTGGAAGTTTCTCAGGCGTTGCTCTCGAAACCCAACATTATCCCGATTCGGTAAATCAACCAGCCTTTCCGACAACATTGTTAAAACCCGGTGAAAAATACAAGGAAAAAACGATTTACAAATTTATTACCGAATAAAACCAAACTATCAAAATGACCGTTTTCAAGGCATTTTTTTCGGTATAAAGACTAACATCTTTTTATCCTGAACTATTCATAAATTTATCTATTCCGAAATCAAACTGCTTTGAATAAAGAGAATGCTCGATTCTCGATTCTCAAAATAGCTGAGGCTATTTCTGCGAGGCTCAACTCTGTGCTTCCCTTTATTCTGTGCATTTTGAATTCTCATAACGAAAAACTCATGAATAATTCAGGTTATATTAAAATTTCTTACTTTTGGTTAAACTAAAAAAATCCAATCAAATTATTATGAAAACGATAATCGAACTTTTTGAAACAACAGTAGCCAATTACCCCGACAATATTTATTTATGGGAAAAGAAGAATGGAAAATATCAGGGGACAACGTATAAGGAAACACGCGAACAAGTTATAAAACTTGCTGCCGGTTTGGTTGAAATGGGTTTTAAAAAAGGAGACCGGGCCGGTTTAGTTGCCGATGGGAGAAACGATTGGATTATTAGCGAACTGGGCATGCTTTATGCCGGAGGGATTAACGTCCCGCTTTCAATTCGGCTTGAAAACAACGAGTTGGCTTTTCGTTTAAACCACAGTGGCAGTTCATATATTTTTGTTTCGAAACAACATGCCCCAAGAATTGAGGCCATTAGAAATGAACTGCCCGAACTTAAAAAAGTAATATATATTGATGGAAAAGAAAATTTGGGTGAAAACGATTTTGATTATCAAAAAATCTTAAAAAATGGGGAGAAAAATTTAAAAACCAATGCTGAAAAATACGAAGCAATATGGGAAAATATCCAGCCAAACGATCTGGCAAATATTTCATATACTTCGGGTACCACAGCCGATCCTAAAGGGATTATGTTATCCCACTTGAACTATGCCGTAAACGTTGTCCAGTCCAACACTTTAATGGAGTTTCAAACCCATTGGAAAACCCTCGCTATTTTACCATGGGACCATGCATTTGCCCACACAGCATGTTTGTATGTTTTTATGTACAAAGGCGCAAGTGTAGCTTCGGTTGAAATAGGGAAAACACCGCTGGAAACATTGAAAAATATTCCTAAAAATATTAAAGAGATTCAACCCTCGTTAATGATGAGCGTGCCTGCTTACTCAAAGGCATTCAGAAAAAACATTGAAAACGGAATTAGAAAAAAAGGGGAAACTCTGTACAAAATATTTCAGTTTGCCTTAAAAGTTGCTTATAAATATAATGGTTCAGGTTTCGACAAAGGAAAGGGTCTAAAAATATTTTTAAAGCCTCTTTTGTGGATTTTCGATAAAATTCTTTTCAAAAAAATCCGTGATGGTTTTGGTGGAAAAATTGAATTTTTTATTGGGGGCGGTGCTTTGCTCGATGTGGAATTACAGCGCTTCTTTTTTGCTATTGGAATGCCCGTTTGCCAAGGTTATGGGCTCACCGAAGCTTCTCCTGTAATCTCGTCAAACACACCAATCGATATTAAATTTGGTTCATCGGGCAAACTTGTAAAATATCTCGATTTAAAAATTCTTGACAATGATGGGAAAGAACTTCCACAAGGTCAAAAAGGCGAGATTGTGGTAAAGGGCGACAATGTAATGCTAGGGTATTGGAATAACCCAACCGCAACAGCCGAAACAATTAAAGATGGTTGGTTACATACCGGAGACATGGGTTTTACCGACAAAGACGGTTTCCTTTATGTACTTGGGAGATTTAAAAGTCTTTTAATTGGGAATGACGGTGAAAAATACAGTCCCGAAGGAATTGAAGAAGCCATGGTCGATCAATCCCCGTTTATTCAGCAAGCCATGTTATACAATAATCAAAACCCATACACTGTCGGAATGTTAGTTCCCGATATTGATGCAATAAACCGTGAACTTAAAAAGCGCGGAATAGAAAAAGGAACTATTGAAGGGGACAAAGAATCTCTAAATATTCTATTAAAAGAAGTCGGTGAATATAAAAAAGGAGGTAAATTCGGAGGAATGTTTCCTGAAAGATGGTTACCTGCAAGCACCGTGATTTTACCTGAGTCGTTTACCCAGGGAAATGGGCTGTTGAATACAACAATGAAAATGGTCCGTGGAAAAATTAACGAATATTTTAGCAAAGAATTGAAATTTATTTATACACCTCAGGCTAAAAATATAGAAAATGAAATAAATTTTGAAGCCATTAAAAAATGGAATGCTTAACTTTGCAACTTTAATTTTCGAATTATGATTATTGAAACCAGTTCATACCCCCGGGCAGCAGTTATCGGAAATCCATCGGATGGTTATTTTGGAAAAACCATTGCATTTGTTTTTTCCAACTTTATTGCCAAAGTAAAGATTTATCAAACACCTGAACTGGAAATTAAACCGCAGCGTTTGGATGGCACCACCTTTAAAAATATGACGGGCTTAGTGGAAGATATCAATTTTGCCGGTTATTATGGAGGAATGAGGTTAATTAAGGGAATGATTAAAGTTTTTTATCAATATTGTATAAATAATAATATTTCTTTAGCATCTAAAAACTTCACAATACAATACACTTCCGATATTCCATTAAGATTAGGACTTGCCGGTTCGAGCGCAATTCTTTCTGCCTGTTTAAAAGGCCTTTGTTTGTTTTATGAGATTTATATTGCTCCGGCAATTTTTGCAAACCTTGTGCTTTCTGTTGAAAATGATGAATTAGGCATTTCTGGCGGATTACAAGACCGGGTGGCACAAGCGTTTGAAAAGCCTGTTTTTATGAATTTTGATAAAAAAATCATGAAAAAACAGGGATATGGAAATTACAGTGTATTGCAAACAGATAACTTTCCACTCTTTTATATTGCATTTCGGAAAAATCTTTCGGAAGGAACAGAAGTTCTTCATAATAATTTAAAAGCACGGTTTAATATTGGCGAAGAAAAAGTACTTCAGGCAATGAACCGATGGAGTGAAATAACGGAAGAATTTAAAAAAGCCCTTCAAGAAAATGACCGCAAAAATATGCACAAGCTGATTGACGAAAATTTTGATCTTAGAAAAGAACTCATTTGCATTTCAAGCGGAAATATTGAGATGGTTGATCTAGCCAGATCGGTTGGTGCAAGTGCAAAATTCACTGGCTCGGGAGGAGCAATAATTGGCACCTACGATAACGAATCGATGTATAGCAAACTAAAAGATTTAATGAACAACCACGAAATAGAGGTAATAAAACCCAATATAGTTAATAATTAAAGATGATAAGAAAAGCAGTTATTCCTGCGGCTGGTTATGGCACACGTTTTTTACCTGCCACTAAATCGCAGCCAAAAGAGATGATTCCGATTATAGACACCCCAGTCATACAATACGTTGTAGAAGAAGCCGTTGCAAGCGGCATTACCGATATTTTAATGATTATCGGAAAAGGTAAAAGAGCTATCGAAGAACATTTCGACAGAAGCCCAATTTTAGAAGAGTCACTTCTAAAAAAACAGAATTTAAAGATGCTCGATAAAATTCGTTCCATTTCGAATATGGCAAATATTCATTTTATTTGGCAAAAAGAGATGAATGGACTGGGCGATGCTATATTACATGCAAAATATCATGTCGGAAACGAACCCTTTGTTATCCTCTTGGGAGACACTGTAGTTCGAAGCAACGATGGTCCGATTACAAAGCAATTGATTGATGTTTACGAACAACATAAAAGTTCGGTAATTGCCCTGGAAGAGGTAAAACCAGAATTGGTACACCGATACGGAATTATTGACGGCAAAGCAATTGCAAAGAATGTTTATAAAGCATCAGACTGGATTGAAAAACCATCTATAGAAGAAGCCCCATCGAATTTAGCAGTTGCCAGCCGTTATATTTTTACCCCCGAAATATTTGATTTCCTGGAAAAAACACTTCCCGGGAAAAACGATGAAATCCAACTAACCGATGCCATGCGCGAGATGGTAAAATATCATCCAATGTTTGGCATGAAATTCAAAGGAAAAAGGTACGATATTGGAAATAAAATGGGCTTTTTAAAAACCAACATTGAATTTGGACTAAAAGATCCGGAGATTGGCGAATCGCTAAAAGTTTGGCTCAAGGAATTTGCAAAAAAACTCTGAAAAAATTAAAATACCAAGCAACTAAACCCAAAGTTCAAATAAATTCCAAATAATAATATTCCAATTTTTAAACAAACAAAGTAACTTTAACGAAACTGATTTTTTATATTGTTTGAGATTTTTAAATTGAATTTTGTGGTTTATTTGAGATTTGATAATTGCATTTTGAAATTTAATTACATAAATTTTATACTTTTGCCACACTTTTATTGGGGCTGACTGGTTTTGACAGCGGGTAGAAGAGATGAGTAAGCATGCCGGGTTTTGATTGTTGACCTGTAAAAAATAATAATCACATTTATAATTGGCGAAAATAACTACGCTCTTGCTGCGTAACCGAATCAAGTAGGTTACACTTTATCCCGATGCCAGGCATTGGGACGGGACATCGCCCGGATGCTAATGCTTTGAAGCGGTCCGAATTTGCGGTGCAAGTAAATCGAAGCTAGTATAAGTGGTGCTCTGACACTCTTGCGAAAATAAAAGAGATAAGGTAAACATTGGTGGCCTCGATCCGGTGCTTACTCGAAAATTAAATCATGGCTAAACATGTAGAAAGCTTGTAACTTCCTCGTTTGGACGCGGGTTCGACTCCCGCCAGCTCCACACTTCTAAATTGCAATTAATTGATAGCGAATACTTTAACGGTATTCGTTTGTCATTTATAAAGTTCTTCGGATTCAGAAAGATTATTTTTTGCCATTTTAACACAATTTTAGAGGTTGCCAATACAAACAAATTACATAGGTTGCAGGTCGAAATTAACCCTCGCACCCAATGCCAGGGCAATTTTATTTATGGTTGCCAAAGTAAGGTTAAATTTGCCGTTTTCAATTTTCGATATTTGCCCTTTTTCCATGCCTGTTTTTTCTGCCAGTTCCGATTGTGTAAGATGTTTCTTTTTACGTAACTCTTTAAACTGAGATGCAAGTATATCGGCTTTTAATTCGTCTTCGAACTCCATTCTGTTGGGTGTTCTTTGCTTGCCTATAAAACGGTTTAAGACGTCTTCATGCGATGTTGTTTTCATCTTTCAAAATATTTTATTCTTAATTGTTCTGCTTTTTCAATTTCCTTTTTTGGAGTTTTTTGTGTTTTCTTTTTTATTCCGTGTGTGCAAGCTATAAATGTGTTTTGCTGTTTATCCCAAAAGGCAAAAAGCCGATATTCGTTATTATTGTATTCCGCCCGGAATTCCCAAATATAACTGTTCTTTAATTTTTTAAATATACCGGTGTCGTTTATTACTCGTGTTTTCGAAATATAGTAAATAAGTTTTTCCGCTACGTTTGTTTTAATACTTTCTAAAAATTTAATTGCATCGGGCAAATATTTAATTTCAAATCGTTTTGATATGTGTTTACCTATGTAATCCCTTTTTAAATTCTGATAAATTACCCACACATAATTTGATTTGCCGGGCATTAATTTTAAGAACAAATATTTCAGGATAAAAATTAGTGAATTATAATTGTTAAATTTCACCGACATTAAGACATTTTTTAATCTTAAAGTTCACTTTATAAAACTAAATAATGACCAAAAAACTAAAACCCTCCGTTTGCATCGATGCCGTATTTGAAGGCAAGTCATTTGACGAAGCTTGCGAAGCAGTAAAATTGGCAAATATCCCTGCCATCGAATTTTGGGGATGGTGGGACAAAGATCTGGATGCATTGCAAAAGGCACAAAAGGCAAATGAGCTTAAAATATCTGCCTGCTGTACAAAATTTATTTCACTAGTCGATCCATCACTTCGCAGGAAATATTTGCAAGGACTGTCCGCCTCAATTGTTGCAGCAAAACGATTAGGAACATCTATCCTTATTTCACAAGTTGGGGATTTTCGAAAAGGAATACCCAGAAACGAACAACGGCAATCGCTGATAGATGGATTAAAAGAAGCGGCACCAATTCTTAAATCTGCCGGGATAACACTTGTAATAGAACCCCTTAACGAATTAATCGATCATGCCGGTTATTTTTTAATCCGAAGTATAGATGCATTTGATATTATTGAAGAAGTTGGCAGCCCATACGTAAAAGTGGTCTTCGATATTTACCATCAACAAATAAGTGAGGGGAATCTTATCAGTAATATAATTTCTAATATTGACAAGATTGGTCATTTTCATTCGGCTGGAAATCCGGGACGGAACGAATTACAACTTGGCGAAATTAATTACCCGGAGATATTTGCAGCCATTAAACAGACAAACTTTCAAGGTTATGTTGGCCTTGAGTATTGGCCGCTTGACCCGAATCCGGTAGAGTCGTTACGGGAAGTGGTAACCTGGCTGGAATAATTTCCCTTAAATAGTGTCTCTTAGAAAACGCCAATAACAGCGTTATGCTCATCTTGAAAACAGTCATTTACGAAAGTAAACTCCTTGATTTTCAAGATTTCGCAAGCCTTGTTCTTGACATTTTCTAAAAAACACTTGAATAATAAATAGTTTTATTAGAAACACTAAATAGTTTACAAAGAGTAAATATTGTTCAAAAAACATAGTTTAAATTCATTAATAAATCTCAAATAATTCATTACAAATATTGAAAATTGATATTTGGATTTTTTGTAATTTGACATCCGATTTAGATATAAATTGTAAAAATGAAACAGTTAAAAAATATTAACCGGCGCAAAGCACTTTCGTCAATAATAAAAGGTGGATTAGGTGCAACAGCAGTAATTGGAAACTTTGGATCTGTGACAGCAACCACACAGACTGAAGAAAGAATAGGAAAAAAATCAGTGTCAAAAAAACCAATGTTGATGAAAGTTGGAAGCCAACAAGGAGGAACCGGGAGGAAAAACCTTGAATACCTGGCACGGCACGGGGTTTTTAATTTCGATGGTGGAGCGCCAAAAACAATTAATGGTGTGGGTTGGGATTTGAATGATTCTTTGAAAAAAAGGGAAGCTTGTGAAAAATACGGTATTAGTTTAGATGCCTATCATCTTCCACTAACATCAGTGGGAATCGAACGCATTAGTATGCCAAATATTATGCTTGGTAAAAGTCCGGAAAGAGACCGGGAAATAGAAATGCTGCAGCAAATGATATGGGTTGCACACAAAACGGGAGTTAAAATATTGAACTACAACACTACAATTCATGTAATTCTCAGAACAGGAAACACATTGGACCCGACCCGTGGAAACGCTTCATATAAAACATGGAATTATGAAGAAGCAATAAAACAAAACAAGCCAAACACAATTGCGGGAGAAGTATCTATTGATGAAGTATATGAAAGGATTACCTATCTCCTGGACCGGCTTATTCCTGTTGCCGAGGAATATAATATTAAACTTGCCAATCACATTGCCGACCCACCAGTCCCGGTTGGATTTCGTGGCATTACACGTTGGAACAGCCCTGATGTTTTTAAGGGAATAAAACGTTTCGCAAAATTATACGATAGTCCGTCGCACGGATTTAACCTTTGTCTTGGCTCGGTTGCCGAAGGTTTGAAAAATCCAAAAACTGAAATACTCCCCATTATAAAATGGGTTGGGGAACGCCAGCAAATATTTAATATTCACCTTCGTAATATAAAAGGTGGTTGGAATAATTTTATGGAAGTTTATCCGGATAATGGAGATTTAAATTACGCTGAAATTATAAAATCACTTCGGGATGTTGCTTACGATGGAATAGTAATGCCCGATCACACCCCCAGCCATAATGATCCGGCAAGTACACTTCAGGGCCAGGCTTTTGCTTTTGGTTACATAAAAGCACTTATCCAGGCTTTGGGGGGTGAATCTTAAAAAATAGTCAACTTCATAACAATTTTGCTATTTGGTACTTCACCTCAAAAATTGCCTATTTTTTCCGAACAATCACTTCTTAAACTTTTCTGCCAGCCATTCCAAACCCAATTCAGACACGTCAACATCTTGTTGTCCGCTTCCTCCTGAAAAAGCGCCAACTAAATACCCGCCATCAATTTTTGCAATTACGCCACCCATGTAACCCAATTCCCCGTTTATGGATTTTCTTGCACTGTTCCCACTATTTTTTAACGTAACCGCCATTTCTGATGCTTTTGCATAGGCTATTGCAAGTAGGTTCGCTTCATTGTCGGCAAGCCTTCCTACCACTTTCATTTTTGAAATCCACGACTCAGTGGCATCTCCGGGAATAAATGCAATTATTGCAACTCCGGTGATTGATTCTTTTTGAGCCGCCTGCTCAAATAAATCTAAACAATCATCGGCATGATTAATAAAGATTTTTTCTGCGGTTTTTAAGTCCTTTTTAATTGCATTTTCAGGAAAAGTTTCGGCCTGAGATTTTAGATAAAACCCAAATGCAAATACCAAGGTAATAAATAAGAAAATTTTTTTCACGATAAGTTTATTTTAATTGATACTCTAATCATTCAATGTTAAACATTCAAACCTGGCTAATTTATCGGTTCAATCCACAAATTTCGGAATTGGATTTTTGATCCCTCGGCTTGCAATCCAATTCCACCTTTTGTAACCGAGCAATTTGTGGCCACATTTTGCAACTTGCCATTTACCCTTAATTCAATGGTTCTTCCTTTGCATGTAATATCGTAACTATTCCATTCTCCTGCAGGTTTTTCGTTTGTAGGATGCATTTTAGAAATTAGAGGTTTCTCATCTGCTGAGGATGTGTAAACCGTATCACGGATTGTTGCACTGTTGCTAATTCCGTGAATGATAATATCACCGGCATTCTCGTGTTTCAACTGTCCCTGGTAATGACTTACCCAAATCAAATCAGGTCCTGTTGTATGTATAAAAATACCACTATTTGTAGGTTCTTCAGGATATCGCCATTCGATGTGTAATTTATAATTTGAATATTCTTTTACAGTTCTCAAATAACCAACCGGAACTCCCACGGTTTCAATCATTCCATCGTTTACATAAAAATATTCGTTAGGATTAATTGAAGGATCATCTACAAAAATCGTCCAACCATCTAGGTTTTCCCCATTAAATAAAGATTCTTTTTTATCTGTGCATGATGCTGCAAGCAGAAGTACAAATAGAGAAACAAAAAGTGTTTTCATAGTTTAAAAATTTAATATTTGGTTGAATGTTTATTTATTGCTTGTAGAACAAAACTATAACTGTAATTCCCGGGTTTTATCTGATATTTTTTCATGACGGTTTGCCCCCACGAATTATCGCCGCCAACACCCATTTGTTTATGGTCGATGTTTACCACAATTTTATTCTGCTTTTCCAGTTCAAAATTATGATTTTTATTTTCCAGCATATTTTGTGAATATGGCCATGCACTTACCGAAAGCGGACTTTCTGAATCTGCTGAAAACTGAATACCAGCCTCATTGTTTCCAAAATTTATCCAGCGAATATCGCATCGGTTTCCGTTTTCCTGCGGCCTGACATAAGGAGTAATCCAATCGTTTACCGTTGTAGTGTAAACTCCAATTGCAGCCGAAGTCTTTCTGTCGAAATAATTTTCATGCGGCCCGCGACCGTACCATTTTATATCTGATAAACTTTTATGTATTTCGAATTGTAATCCTATTCGTGGCACATTTGGAGCTTCCTCAGGTATATTTATTTTAACATCAAATTTAATTTTTCCATCAGCATAAAAAGTATGTTCCAACCGGGCAACGGTTTCTGTTCCATTAAAAACAAAATCACTTGAAATAGTTATTTCACCTTTTTCAGTAGTATTTGCTTCAATGCTGTTTATTGTGAAATTTTTGGCTTCATCTTTCCAAACCCCCATCTTTTTATCCACTTTCCAACCTTCATCGTTATCGGTTAAAGCGCGCCAGAAATTAAAATTTATATTATCCGAAATAATAGTTTCGTTGTTATAAGTCAGCTCCGAAATCAGCCCCTTTGATTTGTCAATTGTCGCTTCAAAATTTTCACCGGAAATATTGTAATTGTTTATATTTTCCTTTAGAACAATTTCCTCAAAAGCAGGTTCCTGAATTACTTCAAAAATTTGGTTAGGAATTTTAAATTGTTCCCAGGCAACAACATGGTTTTTATCAGCCCAGTCACAAGTTGTTTTTAACTTCAAAGCAAATGTGATAAACGTTTCCTTATTTTCATCAAAACCTAAATCTTCAATAAGCAGTTGACGCCTTTTTTGAGGAGCCAGATTTACTGGTGACAATGTTTTCTCATAAGTAACTTTTCCATTCTCCATTACCTGATAACTAAGCTCATATTCATTTGTATTTATAGCCAAATTGTGATTAACAATTTCGATGGTAAATGGTTGTGTTTTAATCAGTTTAAAATATACTGGTTGATAAACTTTACGCATTTCGTTGTAATGCGGATGTGGTATTAAATCGGCGCCAATAATTCCATTAACACAAAAATTTCCGTCGTTTGGGTAATCGTCAAAATCGCCACCATAAACGAAACCACTATTTGCATCCGATGGCTTTTTGTACATTGCCTGATCAATCCAATCCCAAATAAAACCCCCTGAAAGTAAATCGTTTGCGTAAATAACTTCCCAATAATCGCTAATATTTCCCAAACTATTTCCCATTGCATGGCAATATTCGTTCATAATAAATGGTTTGCCAGACGGATATTTTCCGTGTTGGTGTTCGTGTGAAATTTGCCCGCGCTCCCCTTTTCTGGTAGCCTTTCCGTTTAAATGTTGTTTTAGCCAACTAATTGTGGGATAGGTCTGGCTGTCAACATCACCTGCCAAATTCATATCTGCATACTGAATCAACCGCTTTTCAGGATCATTGGCAAGGGTTGTTTTCCTCATCTCCAGGTATGTGTCACCAAACCCGGCCTCGTTGCCAAACGACCACATTAAAACGCTGGAAAACTGCCTGTCGCGAATTACCATTCTTTTCATACGATCAACACATTGAAACATCCATTCTGGTTCATCGCCCGGCAAAATCCTTTTGTGATAACTCAATCCGTGCGATTCTACGTTGGCTTCATCTAAAACCATCATTCCAAATTGGTCACACAACTCATACCAACGCGGATCGTTTGGATAATGCGACGTGCGCACAAAATTTACGTTGCCTTGTTTCATCAATTTTAGCTCTTCAATCATTTGCCCTTTCGACACAACATATCCTTGATTTGGTTCAAATTCATGACGATTTACACCCCGTATTTTTAAAGGTTTGCCATTGAAAAGAATTTGATTTCCTGCGACTTCAATTTTCCGAAATGCAACAGGTAAATGATATACTTCAACAATTTCATCTTTATTTTTTAATACAAGCTGAACTTTGTATCTAACTGGTTTTTCATGAAACCACAATTCAATTTCCCCTGTTTCAATTTCCGGCAAAACAATTTCAGAATTGAAACCCTTTGAAATTGCATCTATTTCAAACGACTTTTCATGCGTTATAATTTTGCCTTCGGGGGAAAGAACAGATACTGAAACTGAATGATCGCTTGCTGAAAATTCAGTAAAATTAACAGCCGAATAATGTACGGTTATTTTTCCCTGATTATTTTTTAGATCAACTTCTGGCTCGGCATAAACATCCCAGAAAGAAACTTTTGGAACTGTACGGATAAAAACATCTCTGTAAATTCCGGTTAATCGCCAGAAATCCTGATCTTCAAGGTACGAACCATCGCAATATTTATAAACTTCAACAGCCAGTAAATTTTCTCCTTTTTTTATAAAATCCGTAATATCAAATTCAGCAGGTAATCGTGAACCCTGAGAATAGCCAACCTTTTTACCATTCACCCAAATAAATGCAGCCGAGCTAATTCCGGCAAAATGAACAATAATTTGTTGATTTAACCAATCGTCGGGAACGGTAAAAGTGCGGGTATAAGAACCAACCGGATTACGCTGATTAAAATTTGTAAAACTGGAATCGGGTACGCCCATAACATTTGGTGGATCTACTTTAAACGGATAAATAATATTTACATAAAGCGGAACACCGAAACCTTGCCGTTCGATTGTTGACGGAACCGGAATTGTTTTCCAATCGGCTCGATTATAATTCAATTTATAAAAGTCAATTGGGCGTGAATCGGGATCGGGCGACCAGTTAAATTGCCAGTCACCATTTAATGATTTTACCCAGGCCGCATTTTCGTAACCTGAAACCTTTGCTTCGCTAACAGTTGGCGATGGCCAAATTACAGTCCTGGAAGGCAATTTATTGATTCCGATTGTCCAGGAATCCTCAATTTCGGGAGGAACCTGTGCAAAGGAAACTGACGATGTTAATATCAATCCCAAAAGAAAAAAGTGAAATATATACTTCATGGTTTATGGGTTTATTTCAGATTGTAAAATACGAATTTAAATACTTTTAATAAAATCCCGCTCGTTTTGTGTTGATGTTCCTTCCCTTGTTTTTTTGAACCACAATAGTCACAGTAGGGCACAATAGGGACTATTGTTTTCTATGTGCCTATTGTGGTTATTTCATTTTTTAAATTGTTTTTTATGGTTGTCTTTTTTTTTGAACCACATAGGCACAGTAGGGCACAATAGGACTTATGTTTTCTATGTGCCTATTGTGGTTATTTCATTTTTTAAATTTAGATTTCCAACATAGCCCAAGCCAGGTTTAATACCCGTTTTGCATTGGCAATCACAATATCAGGGTCTTCATCACCAACAGGTTTAACTTCGAAACTTAAAATCCGTCGGTTATTGGGGTTCAAATATCCTATTTCAAAAAGAACCTTTAAATATTCAAGCAATTCTTCAACATCGTTTTCCCCACCCGGATAAGCAAAACGTGGATGTGCATCTCCATACGCAGGGTCGTTTTTATCTTTCATCATACAATTTCCCATGTGGGCATGTATTATGTAATCCTTAACCGGGATAAGTGACTGACGCGCAGATTCATGCAAAATTGGCAAATGGCTGAGATCTACCATTAATCCAAAATTGTCAAATTCAGCATATATTTCTTTGGCATACCTTTTAGCCAGGTCAACTGGCCCAATAAGTGCACACTTATCAATATCGTAATCGAAAACCTCGTGGGCAATTTTTAGATTACCTTTTGCTTTTGCATAAGTGCAAATTTCTTTAGTTGATTTAACCAGGGCTTGATAAGCCTCTTCTTTTTGGTCTTCCTTATATTTTCCACTTAAAAACCCCAAACCAACGGCTCCCATTTCGTAAGCTTCGTCAATTCCGCTTTTTAGATTCGCAACTGCTATCCAGCGTTTCGTTTCATCTAAATCGTTAATGTTTTGCCCCGTTGTTAACAAGCGGGGCTGCGCACCATAGGCAACAGTTAAATATGAAGAATCTAACATTTTCTTTACCCGTTTGCGCGTTTCCGCATCTTTAATCCAGGTTATTTCGATGGCATCAAAATAGTCGTCAACTGCTATTTTTCGGATAGTTTCCTCAATTGGCCCTTCGCCTTTAATTGTTGAAGGGTAGGCCATAAAATGTATTAGGCCAATTTTCGCATATTTGTGAATTGATTCTTTCATAACTATTCTATTTTGTGGTAATAACTTCGTTTAATTTATTATTCTTTTGAAGTTCCCGTTTTTATTTCGTTTGGCCATTATTGTTGTTAGCACCGGCACTAATAAAGCAGTAGTAATTGTAGAAGCCGCCACTTGTGGGGCAGCAATTGCAGCAATTGCACTCAACGAAGGATCAACCAAAGCAACGGCAGCGGGCGTTGCAACTGCATTACCCGCAGTACTTGAATTAGCAGCTCCGGCAACTCCCGTTCCGCCAGAAGCTTTATCGGCAGAAATATTAATAAAACCACCAATAAGTACAGTTACCAATCCCAATATAATTCCAGGGAGGCCGGCTTTATAAATCATTTCCATATTAATACCACATCCCAGCGAAAAAGCAAAAAACGGAATCATTGCCGCGCCGGCACCTGCAAGGAATTTGCGCATTTTAGGATCCAGGTTTCCAAGAATCATTCCTAAAGCAATGGGTAGAACAACTCCTAAAAGTGCCATAAATGGTATGGTTGCAATTCCTGCAGTTCCAAGTGCAATCATAGTTAGAAAAGGGCCATCATTAATTGAAATTATTGCTATTGCACCAACTTCCGATTTATTGCCGAATTCAGCAGTTAAAGCTGTATATAAACCGCCGTTTGTATTTGTTAAAGCTGCAATAACTGCTAAAGAAGACAAACCCAAAAAACCGTTGTCACCAAAAAGTTTAGAAACCAGCAATCCTAATACGACTCCAACAAGCAATTTCGAAAGAGTTTGTACCAAACCTACTTTTAATGCTTTTGGTGCAGTTTTAAATTCCATACTTGCCCCCATACAAAACAGGAACACACCAAGAATTGCATTAGACCCCCTGGCAATTGCGGTTGTAAACCCGCCGATCTCCAATATCTGCGGGTAAATTGTATTTATCAAAGCACCCATAATTAATGGTATAACCATCATTCCACCGGGTACTTTTTCGATAGTATCTTTTATTCTCATTTAGGTTAATAGTTAGTAACTTATTTCTAATATTCCCCGATAAAACGGGGCAAGCTGTGTTTTTTTGCAGAAAATGACAAATGACAATTACCAAATTACAATTAAATCACAAAAATCAATATCAAAATTATAAATTGCTTTAAACATAATAAGGAATAGTTAAAATTTGAATATTGAGCCTACTCCAAAAAGCCAAAATGTCCGTCATTGCGAGAGTTCACCTAATTTTATCAGGCATAATGAGATAATGACAGAGATGCTGAATCCGTCAGCTGACGGACAGCATGACGACTAAACATTTAGTACAAAAGTAAGTTAAGAACGGCACCCTGTCCGTCAGCTGACGGATTCAGGGTCTAAATAATACATCTGTCATTGGTAGCGTAGTCGAAGTCTGATTTTACTAACTACACGACATTGGATGATATTAATTTCCAGGGGTTAAATTGTTTTTTTAATTAATTCAATCAGAAGGTTTTGATTTATTGGTTTTGTAATATAATCGTGGCATCCTGCAGCAATCGATTTTTCCCTGTCGCCAGTCAAGGCGTAAGCAGTTTGAGCAATTACCGGTAAATCGGGGCGGGATTTTTTAATTTCTCTTGTTGCATCAAACCCATTCATTTCCGGCAAGTTGACATCCATTAATACCAAACTGATATCAGTATTTTCGTTACAAGATTTAATTGCCCCGGCTGCATTTTTAGCCCAAATTATATTCATCCCCAATTTCGAAAGCATTACATCAAGAAATTTGTAACTTGCTTCATCGTCTTCAACAACAAGGACTATTTTTTTTGCAAGCTTACTTTCCCCTGCTTCCCCATTAGTATCTTTTCCGCTAATTTCATTAACTTCTTTTAAAGGGATTGTAAAAAAGAAAGTAGTCCCTTTTGCGACTTCAGTTTCAAACCATATTTTACCGCCAAGAAGTTCTGTGATTTTTTTTGATATCGACAGGCCTATTCCAACCCCGCCATATTCTCTTGTATGCGAATCGTCGGCCTGCCTGAAGGAATCGAAAATAAATTCTCGTTTTTCTTCGGGGATTCCGATACCGCTGTCCTCGACATAAAATTTAAGCATTGTTTTATTGTCGATTTCATCTACGGTAAATCCATAATTAATGTACCCTTCAATTGTAAACTTCAATGCGTTTTTAACAAGGTTTAATATTATTTGTTTTAGTTTCGATTGATCGGAGTAAAAGTCCAATCCACTAAATTCAGCAGGGATCTTCAGATTTATTTCGAGCTTATCTTTATCGGCTATTTGTTGTTCGGTTATTATTAAACGGTGAATGTCATTTAGAAATGAAGGCAACGATATTACTTCCCTTAAGATATTTACTACACCCGCCTCAATTAGGGTGATATCTAAAAGATCTTCAACAATATTTAACAGACGATGACCGCTGGTATTAATTACTTCACCAAATTTTTTAGTTTCTTTGTGAGTGCAACTTTCATCTAAAAATTCTGAAAAACCAATAATGGCATTTAGTGGCGTTCGTAATTCATGCGACATTGTGGCCAAAAATGCCGATTTCAAACGGTCCGATTCGGTTGCTTTGTGAAGGGCTGACTTTAATTTGTTTTCGTAATTCTTTTGCTCAGTGACATCCTGCACCGAACCTACCGATTTAATCGCTTTGCCCGAATCATCATAAAAAGTTTCGCAATGTTCATATAAATATTTTAAGGTTCCGCTCTTTGTTATTATTCGGTGTGTAACTTTGTAAGCAGTTTTATTTTTTACCGATTGTAAAAAGGTTTTGTCAACATTCTCACGGTCGTCGGGATGGATCATATCGAGAAAAAACTCATACGAAGGCTTAAACGACTTTGAATCCAACTCAAAAATCGAATAAATTTCCTCGGACCAAAAAAGTAAATTTGTGCTCAAATCTAATTCCCAATTTCCTAATTTTGCAAGGCGTTGCGCTTCTTTTAGCCTCCTTTCACTTTGTTGCAACAATTTTTCGCTTTTCTGTAGTGCTTTCTCTTTTGCCTTACGTTCTTCAACTTCTTTTACTAAAGTCAGGGTTCTTGTCTGTACCTTTTTTTCTAAAGAATCGGTTAATTTATTCAATTTTGCACTTAGCATTTTTTCCCTCTTAGAAAGCCGGAATTTAATAACCGCATTCTTAATAATGGCAGGGAGTTTTTGCAAATAATTGTCACGCTTTAAAACATAGTCGTAGGCACCCAGTTTCAAAACAGGAACCGCCTTTTCTTCATTTATTTCACCGGTTATAAAAACAAATGGGAGGTCGATTCGTATTAACCTGGTTTCTTTAAAAAATGCCAGGCCATCGATAAAAGGCATATTCATATCGCATAATACAAGATCGATATCTTTCCTCGTCCTAAGAATTATAAGTGCCTCTTCGGTACTTTCCGTTAATTCTATCTCAATTCCAGGGACGTATTCGCTGAAATAATCCTGGGTTAATGCAATATCGAATTTGTTATGCTCGACGTAGAGAATTTTAATTTTTGATGTTACAGTTTTTATTTCAATATCTTTTTGATAATTATAAGAGTTGTAAATAACCCTTAAATCTTTATCGAGGTTAGAAAGATAATCCTGGGTTTTTTGGATATAATCTGAGGCACCTAATCTGAGTGCATCTAACAAAGCATTTTCATCACCTTCAACTGTTAATATTACAATGGGGTAATTAACTTGCTTGTTCACAAGTTTTTTTAGTATGTCGATTCCATTAATGTCGGGCAGTACATTGTCTAACAACAGGATATCGTATTCGTTTGTTTTTAGTTTTTCGAAACACTGCTCCCCGGTTTCAACAATTTCGAGTTTAAAATCGGGTGCATTTTCTTCAAAATGCACTTTCACCAAATCTCTGTCGAAATGTGAATCTTCAACATATAAAAGTCTTATTTTTTTCATGCTTTTATTTTTTTCTATCGATTGATTTTACTGATACTAATTGAGCTTGCTAATGGTATTATTCTACTTGTGGTAATATTACCACTCCTTGTTTTGCTAACTATTGTTAAAATGTTTTGCAATAATTTCAAACAGTTCAACTTTGTTTAATGGTTTCGAAATATAATCATCGCAACCTGCTTCAATAGCTTTTTCCCTGTCGCCGATTAATGCGTATGCTGTTTGTGCAACAATAACCACTTCATTATTAAATTTCCTTATCTGTTTTGTGGTATTGTACCCATCCATTACGGGCATTTTAATATCCATTAGTATTAAATCGAGGCCGTCCATTTTTCGGCAGGTTTCTAATGCTTCCAATCCTGTTTTTGCATGAAAAATTTCGAAGTTTAATTCCTCCATTAAAATGCTGAGATAATAATCAGCAGATTGATCGTCTTCGGCAATTAGGACTTTTAGTTTTTTCGATATATTCATAATTTGGGTTAATGGTTTCTTTTCGGTTTTTTTTATGATCGATTTAACTTTTTCGCGATTAGCCGGGATTAAAAAATAAAATTGCGATCCCCGTCCTTCATCAGATTCCATCCATATTTTACCACCAAGTAAATCTAAATAGGCTTTTGTTATAAACAAACCAAGGCCCCAACCTTCGTAAGCTTCCCTGTCTTTAATTTCAGGCTGGGCAAAACGTTCAAAAATCGTTTTTTGTTTATCGGCGGGAATGCCCATTCCTGTATCTTTTACACTAAGTTCAATGTTGTCGCCCTTTTTAGAACATCTTATTTCTATGCTCCCATCGGGTGTATATTTAATTGCATTTGTTATAAGGTTTGAAAGAACGCCATAAATTTTTTCACGATCCGATTTAATAATAGTTTCGTGAGGGGCTAAATCAATATTGACAATAAACTGAAGCCCTTTTTTCTGTGTTTCGGGTTTAAAAAAATTATAAACCTCTTCGATTTGTTCCTTGATATTTACCAACGAGAGGGAAACATTTATCTGCCCGGCTTCTATTTTTGAAACATCTATAATATCGTTGATGGTTTCGAGCATTCGTTCCCCACTTTTTTCAATAATATTTATATAAGAATTTTGCTCTTCGCGCCTAAGCCCGGTTTCTTTAAGCAAATCCGAAAAACCAATAATACCATTCATTGGGGTGCGTATTTCGTGGCTCATATTAGCAAGGAAAACAGATTTTAAGCGATTTGCTTCGTTGGCTTTATCGAGGGTACTTATTAAATCTTCTTCCACACGTTTGCGTTCAGTAATATCATGAAACACTTCCATAATGGCTTTCTGTCCGCGGAACATCATTCCGGTGTGGGTAATTTCAATTTTTCGCCCACCTAATAAACCTGCTGTTTCCAACACATTTGTTTTCCCAATTTCGATAGGGTTCGATAAGGGGCAATATTTACACTGCTGATTATTGTCGCAGTAGATTTCCCAACACTTTTTACCCACTGCCTTTTTACCCATAAGCAGCTCCATTTGTTTATTGAAAAATAAGATATTGCCCTGTTGATCGACGATGCTGATCCCGAAAGGAATAATACTGAGTAGGGACTGGTTAAATTCAAGGCTTTCTTTAAGTTGTTTTTCTTTCGCCCTCCTTTCTTCAATTTCCGACATCAAGGTAATGGTGCGGTTTTTTACTTTTTGCTCTAAGGAAACGGCTAACCTGTTCAATTGCGAATTTAGGAACAATCTCTTTTCATCTTCGCGAAATTCACCTACTGCACGTTTTATTATTTCGGGTAGCTTTTTTAAATAACCCTCTTGTTTAAGCACATAATCGTACGCACCTAATTTTATAACATCAACTGCCTTTTGTTCATCCATATTTCCGGTAATAAAAACAAAAGGTAATTTAATGTTCTTCGAAATAGCATTCTTGAAAAATTCTAAACCATCAATTGTAAGCATGTTCATGTCGCTTAAAACCAGGTCGATATCTTTTCGTTGCCTAATTAAATCCAAAGCCTTCTCTGTGTCTTCCGAAACCAGTATTTTTATTTCGGGGGCATTTTCTTCGAAAAACCTGATTGCAAGATCAATGTCAGTTTCGCTATGCTCAACGTAAAGTACTTTAATTGATGACAGCGAAACTTCAGCATCTAAGTCTTTTTTATAAACCGATGAGTCATAAATTATCCTTAAATCGGTGTCGAGGTTTTCAATATAATCTTGTGTTTTTTCAATATAATCGGAGGCACCTAACCTGAGCGCATTAATATAAACATCGTCATCGCCTTCGGTTGTTAACAACACAATAGGAAATGACACCCCGTTGTTAACAAGTTGTTTTAAAATATTAATTCCGTTTATATCGGGTAATTTATTGTCTAACAATAAAATATCGTAGTCATTTTCTTTTAGCTTTATAAAACATTTTTCTCCTGTGTCAACAATATCAATTATAAAATCGGGGGCATTTTCTTCGAAATGAACTTTTACCAAATCAGAATCGAAGGGTGAATCTTCAACATATAATAATCTGATCTTTTTCATTACAAAAATCGTAATTAAATTCGCTATTACATTTTCATTTCCGAAATAGGAGAAACATTTGTAAACAACCAGTACACCTGAATATTTTTAATTACATCGGCAAAGGAATCAAAGTCGATAGGTTTTACAACATAAGAATTTGCCCCTAAATCGTAGGCAGAATTCATATCGCTAATTTCTTGCGAAGTTGTCATAATTACGAAAGGTATTTTTTTCCATGCCGGGATTTTTCGTGCCTCGGCAAGAATATCCAAACCATCGACTTTTGGCAATCGGAGATCGAGTAAAACCAATTGTGGAAAATCGATGTTTTCTACGCTTTTGTGTGAATTTATAAAACTTAAAGCCTCTTCCCCATCGCGGCAAACAATTACCGGGTTTGTTACCCCGTTGTCGATAAATGCCTGGGTAGTAAGATCTACATCCATATAATTATCTTCTATCAACAATATTGGCCTGGTTGGATGTTTGATTAGTTGCAATTTTTTTTCGGTTGAAATCATATTTTTATTTTCACTAATTATGAAGCACTAGTTTGATTCTCCTTTTTTATCAATTATTGGAATTTCTGTTTTAGGTATTTCTACAAAAAAACTTGCCCCCTTCCCAAGTTCAGATTCTGCCCATATTTTGCCACCCAATTTATCGAGTATTTTTTTAACAATGGCAAGCCCGGCCCCGGTACCTTCAAATTCATGATCGCCAACAAGCCGGTTAAACAGCCCGTACATTTTATTTTGGTATTTCATGTTAAAACCAATTCCATTGTCGATAACTGTTAGAGAGTAATGCCCGGCATGTTCAACTCCAATAACTTTTATAATAGGAGGATTCTCATTGCTGCTATATTTAATGGCGTTGTCGATAATATTCGAAAGCATAAGTATAACTCCTGTCCCCCAGGTAATTATATTATCGAATGAAATATCTGTTTCTATAATAACCCCTTTTTCTTCAATAAGTTGATTTCGTTCTGATATTAATGTATCGATTATCTTGCGCATTGAAATGTTTGTAAAACTCACTTGCTGCCCACCTACCCTCGAGTATTTAAGTAATTCGTCGATAAGCCCATTCAGGTTTTGAGCAGCATTCTTAATTTGATCGGTACAAAATTTTCCACGCTCGCTTAAATTTTCCCTGTGTTTTTTATTTAATTCGTGAGTATAACCCAATATTCCCCTTAATGGGGTTTTTAAATCGTGCGATACGGTATATGAAAACGAAAGAAGTTCTTTAACTGCGGCATTTAATTCGTTCTCTGCCTTTTTTCTTGTTGCCACTTCTTCCAAAGCCATTTTATGCAAATTCTGAGATTCCCTGATTCTTTTGGTCAGGTCGGTTACATCTTCAATGGCAAACAGTGCATAGTTGGTTTTTCCATCGTTTGCCGGAATCGATGTAACTGTAGTATGTTGAAAACGATAGCTTTCGTCGGGTAATAAGCAAGGTATAATATAGCGGTGCAACTGCGACGATAAAATTGTGGGGGCCCCGCCTTCAAAAATCATTTTTATCCGGCTTGTATATTTTGGTTTGTTTAAATCGGGGAATTTATCAAAAATAACATCCCCAACAATGGCCTCCTGCGATATCCCCGACCAGTCTGCAATACATTGGTTCCAAAACAAAATAACAAAGTCTTCCCTGAGCACAAACATTCCGATAGGAACCTGGTTTAATGCCTCAAACCTTTCTTCTATTTTTTTATGTTCTTCCAAAATAATTTGTTTTTAACCCATCAACTCATCTATAGCTCCCATTAATATATCAAAAGATGCAAGTTCGAAAACCAGGAAAATGTCCCCACTTATATTTAATTTTTCGATATTGAACCGCGTATTTGCAAGAAGAAGGGCAAAATTAGCATCCGATTGGCTAGAAAAAACAAGCCTGTCCATGCTTGCTTCTACATAATTTGGAACAGAATAATCTAATTGCCTTTGCAGCAAATTTCCGATGGAACCAACTACCCCATTTAAAACAATATTGCCAATCTCGGCCAGGGTCCCCGACCTGACCGTATCCAAATCATCCGATTCAATTTCTTCGCCAACAAGCATGGAGACTAAATCGGAGGCACTTTTTGTAGGAAAAACTAAAGCTGAAGTGCCATCGAGCGAACCTTTAAAGTTCATTTTTACGGCAGATAAGTTCTCTATCCCAAATCGTTTCACTTCGGTTTTCATATCTTCGCGCGACAAAATCTTAATATATGGAACATTGAGGTTTATGGGCGATTCAACCATTTCGTTTAAAACGCCCGCTGCCTTGCCTACACCAATATTAATGATTTCGGTAAGTGCATCGATTTGCATATCAGTTAGTTCCATTATTTTTATATTTAAATTGTCTTCTCCAGCACCTTCATTTTACATTTTATTATTTTGATGTTTGGATGAGCAGGATTTCATTTGTTGCCTCATAATTTAAAAATACGAATATCTCACCTTCTACCTGGATTTCTTCGATATAAAACTTTGTTTCTGCCTTTAATATCGATGTTTTAAAATTAGCAATTTCCATTTTTAAAATTTCTGAAATTTCCTCATTTTTAAAAATTGGCACTTCGTAATTTACCGTGCAGTTAATTGCATTGGTAATTGATCCCATAACATTATTCAAAACGATGTTGCCAATTTCGGTAACGGCTTCTTCTAAAAGCATGCCAAATCCCTCGGAACCAGCATCTTCCCCTGTAAGTCCGGACACAAATTTCATGGCACTTTGATAAGGGAATACAAGCAACGATGAACCTTCGATGGAACCCGAAAAGTCTAAACGAACAATTGAACTAATACCACTCTCTTTTAATTCTTTGGTGTTTGAAATTGATTTCCCCTCAAAAATATTAAGTTTTGGGATTTCGAGTTTGATTTTTGAATCAACCATTTCGTTGAGTATATCACCCGCCCTAACAACACCACCGTTGATGATTTCCCTTAAAAGTTTGATTTGATCATCTGAAAACCCCATAGGTATAAATTAAATTATAGATTTAAATAATTATTGATTGCTTCTCCCAAAATCACATCTTTTGGGGGTTTGTTAAGTACAACTCTAGCCCCAAGCGACAAGCAGGTTTCGCGCACGGAATCCTGAATATCGGCAGTTAAAATAATTACAGGGATAGTATTGCCTTTTTTTTGTAATTCTTCCAACACCATAAATCCACTAACCTCTGGCATTAAAAGATCGCAAATTATACAATCGGGGTTTGTTTCGCCAATTTTTTCTAAACCTAATGCTCCGCCCCCTGCTTCTATTACCTCGTGCCCAAGTCGTGACACCATTCTTTTTATAATACACCCCAATATTTAGACAACAAGTTAAATGATAATTTTTAATAA
>JABGRN010000139.1 GCA_018648265.1 Prolixibacteraceae bacterium
TATTATTCATTATCTTCATTTTTTGAAAGAAATGAGTTTTTAGAGATGCCCTTTAAAAACAAAGTAATCATTAAGCATAACTACCGCCTCATATTAATTTCTCAACTTCATCCTAGAATAACCATCCATAACGGAATAATAAACATCGAAAGAATTGTACCAAAAACTACAACACGCGCAACAAGTGTTGTTTTTAATTTATACTGAATTGCCAAAACATACGGTGTTACGCCAAGTGGCATGGCAGCATCGATTATTATTGCCTTTAAATTGTTTATCTCGTATGGGAGAAAAAGTACTATCATGTAAAAAACCAGTGGTAAAATAAACATTGTAACAACCGACAGGATTGCAACCTGTATCCACTCTTTTAGCTTACCTGTTTTTTGCATTCCCAAAAATATCCCTAAAGAAAATAATACGACAGCGGTAACAGACTCAGCAAAAAGTTGAATAGTTTTTTCTACAAAACCAGGGACTTGTATTTTAAAAGCTACAATTGCTAATCCAATAAATACCGATAATAACAGTGGATTTTGGACCAGGCTTAAAAAAAGTTTTTTCAGGTTAATTTTATCTTCGCCATATATTTCGATTAAAAGAATGGCAAGGGTCAGTAACCAGAAAACATAAACGGCAGAAATTATTGCAGCAATCGGAAGTACTTCATTACCAAAAGCACTGTAAAGAATTGGGATACCCAGGTACGAAACATTTCCAAATGGCAGGATAAGGAACAGTGATCGTTTCATGTTTACCGATAAACCAAAAAACTTTGAAACGGGAAATGCCAAAAACATGCTGGCAAAAATAAAAATAGTATTCAGCAGTATTAAAGATGTGTAAGATTTCCCATCTAAATCAAGCTGCATTAACGAAAAAATTACCAAAGCCGGAAATCCAATCCAAAGTGCATATTTATTTAGTATCTCCACCCAATTTTCAGATGAAACTTTAGTGCGTGAAAATAATAGCCCTGCAAAAATTACAAGGAAAAGTGGCAAAACTGTTTCAAACGAAATTAAGAAAGTATCCATTCGCCATAATTAATAAAAGGCCGAACATCAGTAACCATCATCCCTGCTTTTTCGGCTGCGGCAATCCCTAAATCGCCATCTTCGAAAACCTGGCAGAATTGAGGCTCAACCCCAATTAACTGTGCACATTTTAGAAAAGTGTCTGGGTCGGGTTTGTGTTTAGCTACATCGTCAGCCGAAACAATTGCATCGAAATAATGCCTTAAATTTAAAATTTCTAATTGAATTTCAGCACTTTTTCGGCTTGCCCCGGTGCCAACAGCAAGCGGTAATTTTCCAAAATATTTTTTTACCAGGGCAACAACTTGATCCACTGGTTTTAACAAATCGGTAGATTCCCAAAATGCCTGTTGTTTTAAACCAACAATTTCTTCGGGGCTAACTGCAAGATTAAATTGAGAAACAACACGCCGGGCAAATTCGATTGTTGGCCTGCCTGTCATTTCATATACAATTTGTGGATCGAAATCGAAACCGTATTCCTCACCTACTTTATTCCAGGTTGCTACATGGACCGGGAGCGAATCGGACAAAGTCCCGTCTAAATCGAAAATTAAACCCTTCGTATTTTGATTTATTGTTATTCCCATTTATTTTATTTAGCGCTAAAAATAACATTACAAAAATTAATATTGGCTGAATCCTTAAGTTTTAAAAGAAATTTCACTATCAATTAAAAGAGCTGGCTATCTTTGAAAAAAAATTAAAAGGTTTAAATGAAACGAGCATCCGTCGACAGGCGGCACAGGAGAATAATTATAAGGCGAGTTCCATTGAATAACTTTTAAAAATAAAATAATTACATAGAGATGAAACGAGCATGTAAAATTTATTGTACAAAGGATGATGATTATAAGCGAATTCCAAATGATACCTTAATAAAATAAACAATTATAAACATATGAAATATTTATTTTTTTGTGTAGCTTGTTTTATTGCGTTTACAGCATGCAGTAAAACTGACGATACGCCTGAGATAGGAAAGGTGATTGTGGAAATTGAAAAAGTAGAGTGGGAATTGGTTTGGGAAGATAACTTCGATAAAAGTGGTTTACCCGATGGTAATATTTGGAGATACGAAGAAGGTTACATCAGAAACGACGAAGCTCAATATTACACAAAAGAACGTGTAGAAAACGCCCGTGTTGAAGATGGAAATTTAATAATTGAAGCGCATAAAGATAATTGGGAGGGTAAAGAAATAACATCGGCCAGCTTGCACACATATGGTAACAAAGAAATACTTTATGGCAAGGTTGAAGTTCGTGCAAAATTACCCACCGGGATTGGCACCTGGCCGGCAATCTGGATGTTGGGAAACAGCATCAGAAATGGTACAAATTGGCCTGATTGTGGCGAAATCGACATCATGGAAAATGTAGGGTTCGATCCCGATGTTGTTCATGGCAATGTGCATACCAAAGCGTACAACCATGTTTTGGGAACCAACAAAGGAAACAAAGTAACCATAGAAAAACCCTACGATATTTTTCATGTTTACACTATTGAATGGTACGAAAACAGAATCGAATTTTTTATGGATGAAATACGCTATTTTGTTTTTGAAAACGAAAATTCAGGATACGAAACATGGCCATTCGACAAACCCCACTATTTAATTATTAACCTTGCAATTGGCGGTGGATGGGGTGGCCAACAAGGAATTGACAACAATATTTTTCCGCAAAAATATTATATCGATTATGTTAAAGTTTTTAAGGAAAAAAACTGAAACATTAAAACATTGATTGACTTTGACACTGTTTAAACTGAAACGAAAATGAAATTTAAATCGTTACTAACATTTATTTTTGCAATATTTTTGCTTACCGGAAACACTCAGGAAAAAGATTTTGCGGCCTTGTTAAGCTTCGACGAAAAAAAAGCTGAATATTTATACCATTTTGCTTTTGATTGTATTGATCAGGAGTATCCAAATAAACTGGGGCAAGTTCTGGGAGACGAGAGTTACCTCTCCCCTCCCCGCTCTCTGCATCCTGCGTTTTATGGTTGTTTTGACTGGCATTCATCGGTACACGGACATTGGACATTGGTTGCAATTTTAAAAGAATTTCCTGATTTTAAGTACAAAGATGAAATCTTGCTAAAACTTAAAAAAAATATCACCAAAAAAAATATTTTAAAAGAGATTGAATATTTCGATGACGAACACAACAAAAATTATGAGCGTACTTACGGTTGGGCATGGTTATTAAAACTTGACGAGGCGCTCCAGGATTGGGATTCTCCAGAATCGATGTATTTGCACCAAAACCTTAAGCCACTTGTTGCTTTGATTTCAACAAAATTCACTGATTTTCTCGACAAACTTATTTATCCTATTAGGATTGGCGAACATAGTAACATTGCCTTTGGAATGTCGTTTGCCTACGATTATGCAATAAAATACGACCCTGTTTTGGCCGCTAAAATTAAAGAGAAAGCAAAAGAATATTATTCGTCAGACTTCGACTGCCCATTAACCTGGGAGCCAGGAGGTTTCGATTTTCTTTCGCCATGTTTACAGGAAGCATCGTTAATGCAAAAAGTTCTTTCAGAAAATGAATTTCAGAAATGGTTTAAAAAATTCCTTCCTAAATTTGCAAAAAAACCGTCAGATTTTTTACAAGTTGTCGTTGTAACAGATCGCAGCGATGGGAAACTGACACATTTAGACGGGTTAAATTTTAGCCGCGCCTGGGGCCTTTTTGAATTAGGAAAAGCTCTTAACAACAAAAAAATGAATAGCCTTGCTAAAGAGCATTTCAATTATAGTTACGAAAAAATGGATTCGGGCGAATATGCCGGGGCACACTGGCTAGCTTCGTTTGCTACTTATGCACTCATTACAAATGAAGCTTGTAGCAAGTTGACCGTTAATTGAAAGCCAAAACCCTTTTATCTTTACCCACAGTTTATTGTATCAGTTTTGGTCATTTCTATTATTGTCAACAAGCCATTTCTGAAGTTCTTGCAGTGATAACAATTTTGTTTTAAGAATGGTTTTTTGAAGTTGTGATATTTTTACTCAGGGTTTCAGTATCAGAAAACAAAATGTGGAAAATTTTATGTTCAAGTTAAAAAAACAAAGGAGTCTCAATCTAATGAAACCCCTTAAATAATGATGATTTGAATCAGCACGGGAGGAGAGACTCGAACTCCCGACACCTGGTTTTGGAGACCAGTGCTCTGCCAACTGAGCTACACCCGTTTTTATTTTGCGCTTGCAAATATAATAATTCATTCTAAATAACCTATACTTTTTACATTGGCCAATTCAACACGAATTACAAGTATGTATTGAAAAGTTACCAACAAAAAGATTTGAAAAAAATCCACCAGGAAAACCTAATGGATTTATATGCGGAGAGAGAGGGATTCGAACCCCCGGTACCTCACGGTACAACGGTTTTCAAGACCGCCGCATTCGACCACTCTGCCATCTCTCCGAGCGCGACAAAAGTAGAATTTTTTTTGAACCTGCAAAAACCTTTTAATCGAAAATTGCTTTATTGATGAAAAAAAATGAGGATTTGGGTTGTTTTTTTGAAAGTTATTTCAGAATTTAGCTTATTGTAATAAAGTTCTCTAAAACCATTGATTTTACTGGTTTTTTAGGAATAAAAAACTAAATTAAATTATTTTTTTTTAAATGTTTTTATTAGTGAGCTGGATTTAATTAACTCGTTTTCAATAAATTAATTATTTTTTAAAATTTTTATCTTATGAACAAAGCACAATTAATTGATGCAATGGCCGAAGGAGCTGGCCTAACAAAAGCTGACGCTAAAAAAGCTCTTGATGCGTTTGTAGAGGCAACTTCCGATTCTTTAAAGGGGGGTGACAGGGTTGCCCTTATTGGTTTTGGTTCTTTTTCAGTAACTGAACGTGGCGAAAGAACTGGTAGAAATCCGCAAACGGGTAAAGAAATTACAATTCCAGCTAAAAAAGTTGTTAAATTTAAAGCTGGTTCTGAATTGTCAGATGCTGTTAAGTAACTGAAAAATTTAAAAAAAATAAGGGGAGCATGTCGCTTCCCTTTTTTTACGCTAAAAAATCCGTTTTATGCAAAATGAATTACTTGAATATTTATCCACTTTTTTAACTCAACCGAGATTAAAACTATTCGACCAGGTTTTGGAAAAAAGAACCAATTACATCACTGTAGTTTTAGAAGATATTTTTCAATCGCAAAATGCCAGTGCAGTTTTACGTACCTGTGATTGTTTTGGGATTCAAAATATTCATATTATCGAGAATCGTAATTCATTTAAAATAAGCAAAGAAGTTGCTTTAGGGGCTTCTAAGTGGTTGACCATTAATAAATATAACCAAGCTGACAATAACAGTTTATCGGCAATTCGGGCTTTGAAAAAAAAAGGCTACCGAATTGTTGCAACCACGCCACATAAAAACGACCAATCGTTGACTGATTTTGATTTAACAAAAGGGAAAACCGCGCTGGTATTTGGTTCCGAATTGCCTGGAATTTCAGAAACTATAATGAACGAAGCCGATGAATTCCTAAAAATTCCAATGCACGGATTTACAGAAAGTTTTAATATCTCCGTCTCCGCTGCGATAGTACTTCACCAATTAACAACCTTGTTGAGAGAACAACCGGATATAAATTGGAGTTTAAAAGAGAATGAAAAAAATGAAATTAAACTTCAGTGGATAAAGAATACGATTAAACGAAGTAATCTACTGGAGGAAAGATTTTGGTCAGAAAAAAAACAAGCAGGTAATTAATTTAGCATTTTTTCTACTTCTTCAAGTTGAATAATATTAACCCCAAGTTTCTTCCATTCTTTAAAAGGCAAAGCTATATTTGGTAATTCTTTTATGGCATCTTCAATAACATACACTTTATCAACCCTTTTAACAAGCCCTTTAACGGCAAAATCGACACATACATTGGTTGTTACACCATAAACCAGAACTATTTTGGGACATATAATTTTTATTATTTTATCTGTCCACGGGTTTCCTGCAAAAACGTCAAAAATATCTTTTCTGATAATAAAATTCCGGTATATTTCCCGATCGAGAAATTCGGGGCTTATTAAATATTCTTTATTCCAGTCGAAAATAGAGGGATCTTCAGGTCGGGTTTCTTTAACAAATTCTGCACCTTTTGTTCCGGCCATACAATGTTCTGGAAATGTGTTTATAAAGTCTGGTGATGAATCTAATTCAGCAGAATTATAAAAATGATAATCGGCAGAGTTTACCACCCTGATTAAGTATTCTTTAGCCAATTGTGTCAACTTTCCCCACTTTGGCAATAGTTTTTCGGCATCTTGAACGTAAAGTTTCCCATTTGGTTTAACAAAATCTTTTTGTGTGTCAACATTCCAGAACAGGGTTTCTGACAAATCCATTTTGCAAGAATTTAATTTCCTATAAATATATCTAATTAAAATGGTCAAACAGTTTTCCAAACGATTTTTTTACAATCGGGTAGATGGTCAGTGAGATAAATAATTTGTCTCACTGATGCACCT
>JABGRN010000043.1 GCA_018648265.1 Prolixibacteraceae bacterium
ATTATGTCATTCTATTATGAATTATACATATATTCCGTGCTTCAGGGTGACGTTCAAAAAAAACAATTCTTTTTAGGACGTCATACTATCTGACAATTGACGGATTTAGCATCTCCCTGTTATCATCTCATTATACAAGATAAAATCAGATGAACTCCCGAAATGACAAAAAACAATAATCAAATACAATTCACTTCCCTTTCTAACTCAACTCCAAATTTTTCAAAAACCGATTGTTTAATTTTTTCTGAAAGCTCAAAAATTTCTTGACCGCTTGCATTGCCATAATTAACCAAAACCAATGCTTGTTTTTCGTGTACCCCGGCATCACCTTCGCGATAACCTTTCCATCCGGCGTTTTCGATTAACCAGCCTGCTGCCAGTTTTACCGTACCATTTTTTGCCGGGTAAGCAGCCAGTTCATTGTATTTTATTTTAAGCTTTTCAGAAATTTCAATATCAATTTCAGGGTTTTTAAAAAAGCTGCCGGCATTACCTAAATTTTTAACATCGGGGAGTTTCGCCGACCGGATTTCAATAACTGCCTGTCTAATATTTTGAAGGTTTTTTTCGCCTTTTTCTTTTACTTTTTCCTCCAATATTCCATATTTCAAATTAAATTCAGGAAATTTATCAAGCCTAAAAACTACTGAAGAAATAATAAACCGGTTTTTTAAGTAGTGTTTAAAAATACTACTTCGATAGGAAAAAAGGCACTCATCGGCTGAAAATTCCATTACTTCTTTTTTCTCCAAATCGTAGCCTTTTATTTTCTCAATAACAGTACAAACTTCCTGGCCATAAGCACCAATATTTTGTACAGGAGCCGCACCAACAGTTCCTGGAATTAGCGACAAGTTCTCGATTCCACCCAACCGATAATCGACACAGTAACTCACAAATTCGTCCCATTTTTCGCCGGCTCCCACTTCCACCCAAACATTTTGCCGGTCTTCTCTTACTATATCAATCCCCGGAATATTGGGGTGAATTACCTGGCCATCAAAATCGGTGAGGAATAAAATATTGCTCCCATCGCCAACAACCAGAAGTTTTTCCTCCTTGTCACTTTTGTCCGATCGTAAAAAAATCATCAAATCTTTCAACTCGGTAAATTCGAAAAAGAATTTTGCCATTGCATCAACACCAAAAGAATTGTATTTTTTTAAAGAATAATTCTCAAAAAAACGAATCATAAAAAAAGTTTTTGCAAAGATAAAGGAAGTATGGAATATTGAAGATTATTATTAGCCTCAAACTGAGTAACAATCCCAAACTCTATCCTATTTGTTAAGCAAAACGTAAAAGATTTGTTGGTGCCAGAAACTGCCTCTTAGATGAAGTACCATTTTTTTTAAACCCCAAAAAGAGCCCGCTTTCGATTTGAAAATTTCCCTTCGAAATTGTCGATGAACTTTCAGTTTGGTCTGGCTGGTCTGTAATTATTTTTTGTGCAAACAATGGTTTACCAATCAAAAAAAGAATTCGAAAATTATACTTTTTATCGCTTTCATAATTTTTGCTAAACTTACATTAATAATATATTGAAATAACACACATTGAAACGTAATTATTTCTATCAACCAGTTTTTATATTTACAATTTGTTTAACAAAAAATGAATAAAACAGATGTAAAAATCTCAATATTTACCATACATTTGGAAAAATTAAATCAATATATATGAAAAATATTAAACGTTATTATACCATAAACACTAATCCCCGAGATGTGTACAACGCACTGACAAACAAAACTATAATTGAAATATGGACCGGCGAAGATGCTGAAATGGAAACAGTTCCGGATTCGAAATTTTCTCTTTGGGAAGGCAGTATTTCGGGTATAAATTTAGAGTTCGAGGAGAATAAAAAAATTGTACAGCAGTGGTTTTTTGAAGGGCAAAAAGAAGAATCTATAGTAACCATAATTTTACACCCGCACAAAAAAGGCACCAGTGTTGAACTTCATCACAGCAACATTCCCGACGAAGCTTATGAGAACATTTCAGAAGGTTGGGACGAAGATTATTTTGGGTCGTTGAATGAATTATTTATTTGAAAAATCAGTTCTTAAAAAGAATAGCAGATTTCCTAAAATTTAAATAGGCCAAAAATTAATAAATTTGTTTTTTGTACAGAAAAACTGCAAAATTTTGTAACCCAAATCGCAAACATAGATTTTTTAAAACATTGTCTTAAAATAGGTCTTTTTTAAATTCATTCTATATTAGGTTCAACTGGTTCATTATCATATTCAATTATCTATATATTTATCCTTTTTCAAGAAAAAAAATTACCTTTGTGATTTTATAAATTTATCGATTATTCTATCAAATTTAATGACAATTCCATTTAGTAGTCATTTAAGTAAATTATACAACATATGTTCGATTTAAACTTGATTAAAAAAATTTATACTGAATTACCATCCAAGGTTAAAAAAGTTAAGAATGAACTAAAACGCCCTCTAACTTACGCCGAAAAAATTCTTTATTCGCATTTGTTCGAATCACAAAATCTTAAAAAATTTGAACGTGGAAATGCATATGTTGACTTTGCTCCCGACCGGGTAGCAATGCAAGATGCAACGGCTCAAATGGCTTTATTACAGTTTATTAATTCAGGAAAAAAAGCTACAGCAGTTCCTTCAACAGTTCATTGCGACCACCTTATTCAGGCACAAGTTGAAGGAAAAACCGACCTTGGTGTTGCAAAAAATGCAAACAAAGAGGTTTACGATTTTTTAGAATCTGTATCGAACAAATATGGAATTGGTTTTTGGAAACCCGGTGCTGGAATTATTCATCAGGTTGTTTTAGAAAACTATGCATTTCCGGGAGGGATGATGATTGGAACCGACTCGCACACCGTTAATGCTGGTGGGCTTGGAATGGTTGCAATTGGAGTTGGCGGTGCTGATGCCGTCGATGTGATGGCAGGAATGGCATGGGAACTTAAAATGCCAAAATTAATTGGAGTAAAACTTACCGGGAAATTAAGTGGTTGGGCTGCTGCCAAAGATGTTATTCTGAAAGTTGCAGGTATTTTAACCGTTAAAGGTGGAACCGGTGCAATTGTCGAATATTTTGGCGAAGGAGCAAAGTCATTGTCAGCCACCGGAAAAGGAACTATTTGTAACATGGGTGCAGAAGTAGGCGCAACAACTAGTATGTTTGCTTACGACAAAAGTATTGAAAGATACCTCGCAGCAACTGGCAGAAAAGAAGTTGCCGAACTTGCAAATATGGTAAAAGCAGATTTAGAGGCCGATCCTGAAGTTTACGAAAACCCGGACATTTATTATGACCAGGTAATAGAAATTAATTTATCGGAATTAGAACCACACATTAACGGACCATTTACGCCAGACCGTGCAACACCTATTTCAAAAATTGGAGAAGTTGCAAAAGAAAATGGATGGCCACTTGAAGTCTCGGTTGGATTAATAGGAAGTTGTACAAACTCATCGTACGAAGATATTTCCAGAGCCGCTTCAATTGCAAATCAAGCAGTTGAAAAAGGACTAAATACAAATGCAGAATATTCAATTACTCCAGGTTCCGAACAAGTACGTTACACCATTGAACGGGATGGTTTTATCGGAACATTTGAAAAAATGGGAGGTAAAGTTTTTGCGAATGCATGTGGTCCTTGTATCGGACAGTGGGCACGAGAGGGAGCTGACAAACAAGAGAAAAATACTATTGTACATTCGTTTAACCGAAACTTTTCGAAACGTGCAGATGGCAATCCAAATACCCACGCTTTTGTAGCTTCGCCGGAAATAGTTACAGCTTTGGCAATTGCCGGTCGATTGGATTTTAACCCAATAACCGACACCTTAACAAATGCGAACGGAGAACAAGTAAAATTAGATGCTCCTTCAGGAGAAGAATTACCTTCAAAAGGATTTGCAGTTGAAGATGCAGGATTTCAGGCACCGGCTGAAGATGGTTCAGGTGTTGAGATTTCTGTTGATTCAGATTCAAAAAGATTACAGTTATTATACGAATTTGAATCTTGGAATAATAAAAATATTACCGGAGCAAAATTGCTAATTAAAGCACTTGGAAAATGCACAACCGACCACATTTCAATGGCTGGTCCATGGTTGCGTTTCCGCGGGCATTTAGATAATATTTCGAATAACATGTTAATTGGTGCGGTTAATGCATTTAATAGCGAATCGAACAAAGTTAAAAACCAATTAACCGGCGAATACAACGAAGTTCCGGCAGTTCAAAGAGAATACAAAGCGGCTGGAATTCCAACAGTTGTTATTGGCGACCAGAATTATGGAGAAGGCTCATCTCGCGAACATGCTGCAATGGAACCACGCCATTTGGGAGTTAAGGCAGTAATCGTAAAATCGTTTGCACGAATTCACGAAACCAACCTTAAAAAACAGGGAATGCTTGGTTTGACTTTTGCCAACGAAAACGACTACGATTTAATTCAGGAAGATGATACATTCAACTTTATTGATTTAGTTGAATTTGCACCTGGCAAACCGTTAACTATTGAAATCGTTCATGCAGATAAAACAAAAGACACTATTACTGTTAACCATACTTATAATGAGCAGCAAATAGATTGGTTTAGAAACGGTTCAGCATTAAATTTAATCAAGAAACAAAATAATTAGTAATTCAAGAAAACATGCAGAAAATTAAAGTTCAAAATCCGGTTGTAGAACTCGATGGTGATGAAATGACCAGAGTAATATGGGATTTCATTAAACAAAAATTAATCCTCCCATATTTAGATATCGATCTAAAATATTACGATTTGGGAATGGAGAGTCGTGATGCAACCGATGATCAAATTACAATTGATTCGGCAAATGCCATAAAAAAATATGGAGTAGGTGTAAAATGTGCAACCATTACTCCAGACGAAGCTCGCGTTGAAGAATTCGGGTTAAAAGAAATGTGGAAATCACCGAATGGAACTATTCGTAACATTTTAGGTGGAACTGTTTTTCGCGAACCTATTTTAATTAATAATATACCTCGTTTGGTACCTGGCTGGACAAAACCAATTTGTATTGGTCGTCACGCTTTTGGTGACCAATACCGTGCAACCGATTTTCTTGCAAAAGGAAAAGGTAAACTAACAATAAGTTTTACTCCTGAAGATGGAAGTGAACCTACAACACACAATGTTTACGATTTTGAAGGCGATGGAATTGCCATGGCAATGTACAACACCGACGAGTCTATTCGAGGATTTGCACACTCGTGCATGCAACAAGCCATCGACAAAAAATGGCCTTTGTACATGTCAACAAAAAATACAATTCTAAAAAGATACGACGGTAGATTTAAAGATATTTTCCAGGAAATTTTTGATGCCGATTACAAAGAGAAATTCGAAGAACTTGGAATTACTTACGAACACCGGTTAATTGACGACATGGTTGCAGCAGCCATGAAATGGGAAGGTGGCTATGTTTGGGCTTGTAAAAACTACGATGGTGACGTTCAAAGTGACACCGTTGCTCAAGGATTCGGCTCACTTGGTTTAATGACTTCAACTCTTGTTACACCTGATGGGAAAACGATGGAAGCTGAAGCTGCGCACGGAACAGTGACTCGTCATTTCCGTCAACACCAAAATGGAAATCCAACATCAACGAACCCAATTGCATCTATTTTTGCATGGACTCGTGGTTTAGCATTTCGTGGAAAACTGGATAATCACCAGGAACTAATTGATTTTGCAAACACACTTGAACAAGTATGTATCGAAACAGTTGAGAGCGGAAAAATGACCAAAGACCTTGCTCTAATTATTCATGGAAAAGAATTAAAAGAGGAAAATTATCTAACAACACAAGGTTTTCTTGAAGCATTAGACGAAAATCTTAAAGCGAAACTTAATTAACAGGTTTTCAATCGATAACCAATTATTTTATTATATTGGCAAACCGATATTCAACATAGACAATAAAAAAAATTAAATAAAAAATTATAATATGGAATACATTAAGTACAGATTTTTTGAAAAAGCAAGCAAATGTTCAAAAGAGTTTCAACGGATTAAAAAAGACCATGGCGACAAAGTTATTGCCCAGGTAACTCTGGGACAAGTATTAACAGGAATGAAAGGTATTCCGCTTTTGGTTACCGACACATCAAAACTTGATCCTGCAGAAGGAATTCGTTTTAAAGGTTATTCAATTCCTGAATTACAGGAAAAACTCCCAAAACTTTCTCCTGATGACGAGCCACTTCCAGAAGGTCTTTTTTATTTAATGCTAATTGGTGAAATTCCAACTTTAGAGGATGTTCAAAACCTATCGAGAGATTTTGCAACAAGGGCACACGTTCCGCAACACGTTTATGATGTAATTGATGCATTACCAAAAAACTCGAAACCAATGACACAGTTTACAGCTGCAATTGTGTCTATGTCAACCGAATCAATTTTTCAAAAAGCATATCGTGCTGGTGTAAATAAAAAATATTATTGGGATTCGACCTACGAAGATGTAATGAATCTAATTGCCAAATTACCGCGAATTGCAGCTTATATTTATCGCCGTAATTTTCATAACGAAGAACATATTAGTGCTAATCCGCACCTCGACTGGGCTGGAAACCTGGCACACATGATGGGGTTTGACTCAGAAGATATGAGACGTTTATTCCGAATGTACATGTTAATCCATGCCGACCATGAAGGTGGTAATGTTTCTGCTCACACAGCACATTTGGTAGGTTCCGCACTTAGCAATCCATATTATTCTTATGCCGCAGCTATGACAGGTTTAGCTGGTCCATTACACGGATTTGCCAACCAGGATGTAATGCACTGGATGTTTGAAATGATGGAAGAACTTGACACAGAAGCTCCAAGCGACGAACAAGTTGCCGCATATATTAAACAAACTCTTGAGCAAGGCCGTGTTATCCCGGGATACGGACATGCTGTTTTACGTAAAACCGACCCAAGATTTGAAGCACAGCAGGAATTTGCCAATAAATATATTAAAGACGATAAAATGGTCAATCTTGTGAATCAGTTGTACCGCGTTGTTCCACCGATTTTATCAACAATAGGAAAAATTAAAAATCCATGGCCAAATGTTGATGCTTACAGCGGATCATTGCTTTATCACTACGGAATTAAAGAATATTCCTTCTATACCGTAATGTTTGGCGTTTCCAGGGCATTAGGAGTTTTAGCTTCGTTAACCAACGACAGAATTTATGGTATGCCACTTGAAAGGCCAACTTCTCATCCACTTTGCTGGTTCAGGGAAAAAGCTGACGGGGTAGATGACATTTGTTAGTCAAAAATAATTTTACACAATAATTAAAGCCGGAATTTTTCCGGCTTTTTTTTGTACTTTTTTCTCATTGGTAATTTCTTTATTCTTATCTTTTACTTTCGAAAAAATTAAATCGAAGTTCAAATGGAATCAAGATCAAATCGGCGCGACTTTTTAAAAATCATCGGAACAGGAGCATCTTATATTGCAATTACATCAACACTTTGGGGAATTAACGCCTGTAATCAAAAAATAACAGACGAGGACCTTTTCCATCTGTTTTCAAATCCACCAGCCGAAGCAAAACCTTTTTACCGATGGTGGTGGAATGGGAATCTGCTTACTAAAAAAGAAGTAATCCGCGAGTTGAAAATTATGAAAAGTGCAGGTGCCGGAGGAGTAGAAATTAATCCAATTGCCCTAAATCCAGCTGTAAAAAATCCGATAGGTAAAGAACTGGAATGGCTCAGCAACGAATGGATTGAAATTCTTAATACTGCCATTAACAAAGGAAAAGAACTTGGAATGATTTCGGATTTGATAATCGGGACCGGCTGGCCTTTTGGAGGGAAATTTTTAGATGATTCGGAAACAATTCAGGGACACGATATTTATACAGAAAAAATTAACGGACCAACGATTTATAGTTTCAATAATAAAAATTTAAATGAAGGAGCAGTTATTACTCATGCACAACTTATTCCAGTTCCAATAAAAAATTTTAATGAAGTTAAAGCAATTACTAATGAAATTCAAAATGGAACTGTTTCCATTCCTTCAGGTGAATTTGAAATTTCAGTAATTAGTTGGCGCAACAAATTCCGCGATGTAATGCACGGTGCACCAGGTGGAGACGGCCCTGTTCTTGATCATTTTAATAAAAAAGCAGTTGAGAAGTATTTAAACCGGACTTCCGACGGGTTAAAACCATTTCTTGGCGACAACCTTGGAAGCAGTATTCGTTCGATGTTTTGCGATAGTATAGAATTAAGCGGTGCCAACTGGACCAGCGATTTCCGTGAGGAATTTAAAAACAGGAACGCTTACGACATTTGGGAATTTCTACCCTTAATCCTTAATAACAATTTAAATGCTGAAGGTGATTTTTCCGACACCTTATTACGAGCAAGGTACGACTACTATTCCACACTTTCTGAGCTTTTTATGGACCGATTTATTAAACCATTTCATATGTGGTGCCAAAAGGTTGGGGTAAAAAGCCGTTATCAAGCCTATGGTCATCCGTGGGTACCCACTGATTTATTAGATGGGAATATGATACCAGATATTCCCGAAGGAGATCAATGGTTGTTTAATGGTGGTTGGACAGAAACTCAACTCGACCAGATTCGCTACGCAATTTGGGATAAATACACTTCGTCGGCTGTACATTTACGCGGATTAAAAATCGCTTCTTGCGAGGCGATGACAAATACTTCCGGGGTTTTTTCTGCCTCTCTTGAATACATAAAACAGGCAACCGATATTAATGTAGTTGCCGGGATTAACCACCTTGTTTTGCATGGTTGGAACTACAGTCCACCCGAAGCCGGATTCCCGGGCTGGATGCGTTATGGAACCTATTTTAGTGAAAAAAATCCCTGGTTTCCATACTTAAAATTATGGTCGGATTATGCAGCGCGTTTAAGTGCTGTTTTTCAAAATAGCCAGGCGGTGAGCCAGGTTGCAATAATTGGTCCAACCGCAGATCGATGGAGCGAAAGCGGGCTCGATCGAAATCCATTCCTGAAAGAACCCTGGTATTTACACAGTTTATGGCAATCCATGAATCACAACGGTTATTGTTCCGATTATTTAAACCCAAGAATATTTTCGGAGGCGGATTATGAAAATGGGCAAATTAATTATGGCCCAATGAGTTACCAAACAGTTATAATATGTGGAATGGAATCAATCTTTCCTGAATTTATCGATTCATTGTCGGAGTATGCAAATTCAGGTGGTAAAATAATTTTTATTGATAAAATCCCGTCGAAAAGTCCGGGGATGAAATTTAAAGGAAATTTTATTGTAAAAGAAAAAATGGCTGTGTTATTTAGTCAATTTTCTAAAAATGTAATTGTTGTTGATGCGCCACAAAAAGGAAATTTGGAAAAACTGACAGAGTGGACAAAAGAACTACTTTCAAAACAAAATATAAAACCAGGTGTAAAAATTTCAATTCCCGATGAACGTTTGTATTTATATCAGGCTGAAAACGAGGGAAAACCGGTATTTTTCTTTTCTAATCAAAACCGTAGTAAATCTATTTCTTTTGATGCAGAATTCGAAAACGAGAAACTGTATCCGTGGAGATGGAATGCCGAAACCGGAAAAAAATCCCTTTTCTCAATAAACAAGAAAAATATTTCTATTCACCTGGAACCGTTAGAATCTTTACTTCTGGTCTTTTCAGTGCAACAAGGTGAAATTCTAAAAATTAAAAAATCTATTCCTTCCAAAGAAATAAATCTTAATGAAAAATGGCACGCAGAATTTTTCCCTGTTGAAGGGGAATCTTTCAAAAAAGAAATTCCTGTTTTAGGCGATTTATCAAAAATAACCGGAACAAATACTTTTGGCGGAACTATTGTTTACCAAAAAACAGTGGAATTAAATAGTCAGACAACACTTAGTTTGGGAAAAGTTGCAGAAACTGCCGAGGTAACTTTAAATGGTAAAAATCTTGGTGTTAAATGGTGGGGCGAAAAAACTTTCGATATATCAGGCACAAAAAACGTTGGCACAAACAATTTGGAAATTAAGGTAACAACATTGCTTTGGAATTACTGCAATTCGTTTACCATGGAAGAAAATCCGATGGCAAAACTTTGGGCAAACAATAACAAAATAAAAGATAACAAACCACTTAGCACAGGATTAATAGGCCCTGTTATTATTTCTTAAGAAAACATAACTTGATATATTTTGTTGAAGCCCTTCAACTTAAATCTTGGTGCAGTCAGTCAGAGTTGCTCCAAAGATTTTAGGCTTATCAATTATAATTTTTAGTTTTTAAATTTTGGCTTTAAAGACATACCCTATTTATATTTCAAATTTGTCGATTTGTTAGGTTTGGCAATCTCAAATAATTATCTTTATCAACAAAAATTAATTTAATCAACTATTTTCAAATGCACCAATTCAGGTGTCTTAAAACTCAAATTATGAAAAGAAATATTTTTTTGACTTTATCATTAGTTGCAGCATTATTGTTTGCACTTCCTTCGTTTGCACAAAAAGTAAATAAACTTTCGAAAGCAGAGAAAAAAGCAGGTTGGACTTTAATGTTTAACGGTAAAAACTTCGATGGTTGGCGCCAATGCAACGGAACTGCTATGCCAGCAAACTGGGTAATTGAAGACGATGCAATGAAAGTTGTTTTGGGAGAAGGTAAAAGACCTGGGCAGGGTGCAGGAGGAGACATTCTTTATCCTGGAAAGAAATTCGCAAACTTCGAATTTTCTATCGATTGGAAAGCAAGTAAAATGGCGAATTCAGGAATCTTTTATTATGTTCGTGAAGTTCCTGGAAAACCGATTTATTACGCGGCTCCCGAAATTCAAGTACTCGACAATGTTGATGCAACCGACAATAAAATAGATAGTCATTTGGCAGGTTCGCTTTACGATATGATTGCCGCCGACCCAAAAACAATAAATCCTGCCGGAGAATGGAACACGTGCTTAATTAAGGTAAAAGATGGAGAAGTAACTGTTTCAATGAATGGGACAGAAGTAGTATCTTATACTCATTGGACTGCGGATTGGGACGAAAGAGTACAAAACAGCAAATTCAAAAGATTCCCGGGATGGACGGAAGGAATTGACAAAGAAGGTTTAATTGGATTGCAAGACCACGGTTATCCAGTCTGGTTCCGTAACATCAAAATTAAAGAGTTGTAATTTTTTTTAGAACGTCTATATTAAATTTTAGAAGATTACAGAAGGGAAAAACATCAATTTATGTGACGTTTTTCCCTTCTATATTTCATTTCTTATAATAGAAAAAAGGTTACTACTGGATTAATTCATATAAAATCCATTTATCATTTTCAACTTTATCAAAATAGCATTGCATGAAATATTCAGCCGTCATTTTCATCCTATTAGTTTTTGCTGCCTGCACAACCAAAATAAACAATATTAAATCAGATAATTCTGAGAGATTAACCGATTTAGTTAACCCTTTAATAGGAACCGACTCGGAGCATAAGTTGTCTAACGGGAATACATACCCTGCAATTGCACGTCCGTGGGGAATGAATTTTTGGACACCCCAAACCGGAAAAATGGGAAATGGCTGGGGGTATACTTACGATGCCTACAAAATTAGGGGTATTAAACAAACTCACCAACCCAGTCCGTGGATTAACGATTATGCAGCCTTTTCATTAATGGCCGTAACCGGCGATTTAAAGATTGATGAAGATGAACGTGCTTCGTGGTTTTCGCACAAAGCAGAAACTGCAAAGCCACATTATTACAAGGTTTATTTAGCCGATTATGATGTAACTGCCGAAGTAACTCCAACCGATCGAGCCGCTATTTTCCGGTTTACTTTTCCCGAAAATAATAATTCATATTTATTGATAGATGGATTTGATGGTGGATCGATGGTGAAAATTATTCCCGAAGAACGTAAAATAATTGGTTATTGCCAGAATAACAGTGGTGGTGTACCTGCTAATTTTCGCAACCATTTTGTTGCCGTTTTTGACAAAGATTTTGAAGAAACCAAAACATGGGCAGAAAATGAATTGTCAGATTCAAAAAACGCAGAAGGTTTTCATGTAGGAGGTGTAATAGGATTCAAAACAAAAAAGGGAGAAAAGGTTAATGTTAAAGTAGCTTCATCATTTATTAGTTTGGAACAAGCTGAATTAAACTTAAAACGAGAAGTTGGTGAAAAGGTATTTGATGAAATTCATAATGAAGGAGAAGCCATTTGGGAGAAAGAATTGGCAAAAATTAAAGTGGAAGGTGGAACAGAAGAACAACGCAAAACTTTCTATTCAAGTCTTTACCGCACACTGTTATTCCCCCGGAAATTTTATGAATTTGATAAAAACAACGAAATCGTTCATTACAGTCCTTATAATGGCGAAGTTCTTCCCGGCTACATGTTTACCGACAATGGTTTTTGGGATACTTTCCGCGCTGTTTTCCCATTTTTTACATTGATGTATCCAGATTTAAATGCAAAAATAATGAAGGGATTGGTGAACACTTACAAAGAAAGTGGCTGGTTGCCGGAATGGGCAAGCCCTGGTCACCGCAGTTGTATGATTGGCTCCAATTCGGCATCTCTAATTGCCGATTCATATTTAAAAGGAATTCGTGATTACGACATTGAAACATTATATGAAGCAATCATAAAAAATACCAATAGTTATAATCAGAATGTTACTTCTGTAGGTCGGTTGGGAGCAAAAGAATACAATGAATTGGGTTACGTTCCATACGATATTGGAATCAGGGAAAATACTGCCAGAACATTAGAATATGCTTATGCTGATTATTGCGTTTGGAAACTGGCAGAGGAATTAGATAAACCACAACAGGAAATCGATCTATTCAAAAAACGGGCACGGAACTATAAAAATGTTTTCGATCCCGAAGTAAATTTAATGCGTGGTAAAAATGAAAACGGAGAATTTCAGTCGCCCTTTAGCCCATATAAATGGGGAGATGCATTTACCGAAGGAAATAGCTGGCACTACACCTGGAGTGTTTTTCAGGATATTGAAGGACTAAAAAAATTAATGGGTGGCGATAAACAATTTATTGGAATGCTTGATTCAATATTTGTTGTTCCTCCAATTTTTGATGAATCATATTACGGGGCAGTAATTCATGAAATTCGTGAGATGCAAATTGCCGGAATGGGAAATTATGCTCATGGAAACCAACCAATTCAGCACATGATTTATCTGTATAATTACACAAGCCAGCCCTGGAAAGCACAAAAACGGGTTCGGGAGGTTTTAAACAAAATGTACTCCTCGCAGCCCGATGGTTATTGTGGCGACGAAGACAACGGACAAACTTCGGCGTGGTATGTTTTTAGTGCCATGGGTTTTTATCCGGTTTGCCCCGGAACCGACGAGTATGTTTTTGGCGCTCCCCTATTCGACAAAATTTCGCTTCAATTGGAAAATGGAAATGAGTTTGTTATTCACTCAGAAAACAATTCAAAAGAAAATGTTTTTGTGGATAAAATTCAGCTCAATGGAATTACTTATGATAAAAATTTTATCAAACATTCGACGATTCAGAATGGTGGAAAAATTAGCTTTTCGATGTCTGAAAAACCAAATAAAAAAAGGGGGGCTTCAACAGATTCCTTTCCTTACTCGATGACAATTGCAAAATAAATTATTTATTTTTTGAATGAAATAATTAAATGATATTAGTCTAAAACTTCGTACTTCAAAAACATGTAAACAGCGATTTTGGGTGGGATTCCAAGTTTTATAAACTCGTTTTCGAGGATTAGAAATTTCCATTTTTGATTTGTTTTTTCGGTTGAAATTACATCGTTTAAAGCATTAGGATATATGTAACACGATGCAAGCTAATAGTTGTTGCTTGTGATAAATACGGGAGCTTTTTCCGGCGGAAGAATCTTGAAAGTTGGCATAGTTACCATTTCTTCCTTCATTATTACCTGGACAAAATAGCCTCTGTAAAAAGTAAAATGCAAAAAATAATTCGTAAAAAAATTTTTGTTTATTGATATAGATTTTGATGCATAGTATTACAGTTTTGTTTTTGTAACAACGCAATTATTTTAATTCAATAATATTTAAATGGTCAAATTGAATTAAACCTTCGGGTGCAATTTCGTTGGTATTTTTTCCTTTTTTCAAGTGCACATTTACCCAGTCTCATGCCCATGTTTGGGGATTTGCAGTCATCCAAAATGTTAATCCCTTAACTTTGTCTCCATTTACCTTCAAATGCGAAACAAACTGTTTTTCACGTAGCAAACTATATCTGAATTCTATTATTTCTAATATTAATCCATTCAAATTAAATACTTTTGTTATGAATAATCAATGGTATAAAATGTATAAAATAGCACTCTTATTATTAGTGATAATTGCAGCTGGGTGTGATTCAACACAAAAAGCTAAAGAGAAATTACCAAATGTTATTTACATATTTCCCGACCAATTTAGAAGTTACAGCCTCGGATTTTGGTCGCAAGACGATAACGCAAAATATATTCAGGGAAAACCAGATCCGGTTTCAACCCCGGCAATAGACAAGCTGGCAAATGGTGGAGTTGTATTTAGCCGGGCAGTGAGTAATTTCCCCTTGTGCAGCCCCTATCGTGGAATGTTACTAACAGGAATGTACCCCGACAATAATGGCCTTACCACCAATTGCAGAGCAGACCGCGAAACCCAGCTTAAATCCGATGCTGTTTGTATAACCGATGTATTTGCAGCAGCCGGTTATAATATTTCGTATTTTGGAAAATGCCATTGGCAAAAAACCGAACCACTTTTTGATGAAAATGGAAATTACGAAGGTACAACCGAACCTCCTGGCGGGCACCTGCTAAACAAATACGACACTTATGTTCCACCCGGACCAGATCGGCATGGAATCGATTATTTTTTCCAAACTTTAAAAGATGAGCATTTTAATCCACGCACTTTTTCAAACGATCCTATAGCAATTGAAGGCAAAAAGGAAGGAGAATTATATATGCCTAGAAGATTTTCGTCGGAAATCGAAGCTGAAAAAATTGTCGATTATATTTCAAATACTCACGGACAAAGAGATCCAAACAAACCATTTTTTATGATTTGGTCGCTAAATCCTCCACATAATCCGTGGACAGAAAAAAGCACCTACATGGAATTTTATCCGCAATACACAAATAACGGAAAAGTAGAACTTGATAATCTTTTGACTCATAAAAATGCAGATTTTTCGGCCGGGAAACATGCACCCTATTATTTCGCTAATGTTAGTGCTGTTGACCATTTTATTGGCAAAGTATTGGACAAACTCGATGAATTAAATCTCACAGAAAATACCATCATCGTGTTTTCATCAGACCACGGAGAAATGCTCGGAAGCCATGGGCACCAAGGGAAACCATATCCTGAAACTGAAGCATTTAATATTCCTTTTATTATTAAATGGGGTGACAAATTAAAACACCGGGTTGAAGATTTAATATTGAGTGTACCCGATGTAATGCCAACAATTTTGGGGTTGGTTGGAATTGAAGCTAAAATTCCGCAAGAAGTTCAGGGAAAAAACTATTCTGAAATTATTACAAATCCGGAAATGACGACCGTTAAAAAACCAAAATCGGCTTTGTACATTGATTTTAATTCGAGGGGGATTTACACCGGAAAGCAAACTTTGGTAGTCGTTCAAAAAGATAATAATGTATCGGAGGTATTTGGTTACGACAATATTAACGACCCAAATCAATTAACAAAAGTTCCGATTGAAGAAATTAAAAATGGTGTTGAATTAAAAACCGAGTTAGCCCGACTTTTAAAGGAAACAAGTGATTTTTGGTACACCAATAAAATATGTGCCGATTTTTTAAATTATTAGTTACTACTTTTCTCGATTTACTGAAGGAAATTAAATTGACGTTTTGATTTTTAAGAACCAAAAGGGGTTTTATTTTGTTACCTAACTATATAAACACAAATTAGCTATGCAAAATAATATGGTAGGTTGGTTCGAAATTCCGGTTGAAAACATGGAAAGAGCCATTGATTTTTACGAAAAAGTATTGGACATAAAACTCGATAGAAACCAAATGGGACCTTTAGATATGGCGTGGTTTCCATACGCTCCAGAAGGATTGGGATCTGGTGGATCACTTGTTTATTTCCCTGACGGATACAAAACTTCGGGCGATGGTGTTTTGGTTTATTTTACTGCTCATTCGGGAGATTTAGCCAACGAATTGTCAAGAGTTGAAGGTGCAGGCGGAAAAGTACTTCAGGGAAAAACACAGATTTCGCCGGAGCATGGTTATATGGCATTATTTATTGATAGCGAGGGGAACCGAATAGCATTGCATTCGAGGGAGTAGAAGAAAGTTGACAGTTGCAGTTGACAGTTGCAGTCGCAGTTGACAGTCCCAGTCACAGTTTCTGTTTCTGTTTCTGTTTAAAGTGAGATAAATTAGAAATTCGAAAAGACACTACTTTATTTCAATTTTCAGGATATTGTTTGTTTGATCGTTGATTTTAAACCGATTGTCAATTCGATGCCCCATTATCCAGACAATCTTTTTTCCGCTGCATAAAATCCAGGTGTTTTCTTTTTCGTGAATAGGGATTTTTTGATCGATAAAGAAATCGCTTATTTTTTTAAAACCGGTCATTCCAAGTGGCTGAAAATAATCACCTTGTTGCCATTTTCTAATAAGTAAAGGAAATTCGATTTGGTCTAAATCGAGACAAGCAACCGAAGGTTCTTTTACAATTTGAAAGTTTTCGGATGGGAATTTTTCAATTGAAATATCGAGCGGTTCAAATAATTCTATATCATCTTTTTCGATGTAATAAATTTTATCGCCATTTTCTTTTATTGTCGAAACAAAAAGGCTATTTCTATCTTTCACCAATCGGTGTGTTTTAGAAAAAAACTGTTTTCCCGATTCTGTGGAAAGACTTTTGAAAATTTCGTCAACAACAGTTGCATTAAAATTGAATTCTGAAAGAATTTCGAGCAGCAATATTTTTGGGAAAGACGATTTTATAAGTGCCTGGATTTTAATCTCAGTTTCGTTTTTATTTTTTACGATTACACCAGCTTTTTCTGAACTTAAAAAACCGGAATACACTTTTTCAGCATCTTTCAGATTTTCAATACTTGCCAAAATATTTTTTTTGAATGCAGGATTCAGTTCCGAAAAAAGCGGGAGTATTTTATGGCGTAAAAAGTTACGCTGAAAAACGACTTCGTTATTACTAGAATCTTCCCTGAAATCGATGTAATTCAGAGAAGCATAATTTTCAATTTCTACACGATCGGCAAATAAAAGTGGGCGAATAATTTTCCTAGATTTTACCTTAATACCCGTTAATCCTTTTATTCCGGTTTTTCGCGACAAGTTTAAAAAGAAAGTTTCAATCAGATCGTCTTGATGATGTGCGGTTACAATAAAATCAAAATTATTTTCGATGCGTATTTTTTCAAAAAAATCGTACCTCAATTCGCGGGCTGCCATTTCAATTGAAATACCACTTAATTTTGCATATTCTTCGGTATCAAATTTTTCAAAAAATGCGGGAACACCGTGAATCAAAACTTGTTTTCTAACAAATTCTTCGTCTAAATCGGACTCATTACCACGAAGCTGAAAATTGCAATGTGCAATTCCATAATCGAAACCCGATTTTTCGAAAAGATGCAAAAGAACCATGCTGTCGATTCCACCACTAATCGCCAGCAAAACTTTCTGATTTGATTCAAAAAGTCGCTTTTCTTCTACATTATTTAAAAATCGATCGAGCATTTTTATTTCATCTGTTTATGATTGTTTATTTTTTCGGTAACAGATGGAACTCCCATTTATAATCTTTTTCGTATGTGTGAAAACTTTTCTCACGGTCGTTTCATTTTTCCCACCAACTCTGCAATGTTTAAAATCACTTCCACCGACTTTAACATCGAAGGAATTGGTACAAATTCAAATGGCCCATGAAAATTATGGCCACCCGCGAAAACATTCGGACAAGGTAATCCATCATACGAAAGTCGGGCACCATCGGTTCCACCCCGAATCGCTTTTATTTTGGGTTCAACACCCGCTTTTTCCATTGCCTGTTTGGCAATTTCAACTACGTGCATAACCGGTTCTATCTTTTGACGCATATTAAAATACTGATCTTCCAATTCCAATTCAACCAGATTTTTGCCTAACTCAAGATTGATAAGTTGAACGACTTCTTTTAATAAATTCTTTTTCTCTTCGAATTTATTGAAATTGTGGTCGCGAATTAAATACTGTAATTCGGCACTTTCCACAGTTCCCTTCAAAGAAAGCAGATGATAAAAACCTTCGTACTTTTCAGTATGTTCAGGCCGCTCGGTTGGAGGCAGCATTCCAATTAATTTATGCGCTACCAACATTGCATTTATCATTTTATTTTTCGATGCACCGGGGTGCACACTTCGTCCCTGAATTTTAATTTTTGCTCCGGCAGCATTAAAATTTTCAAATTCCAACTCCCCAATTTCTCCACCATCTAGTGTATAAGCAAAATCAGCCCCAAATTTCTTCACGTCAAAATGATCAGTTCCATGCCCAACTTCTTCGTCAGGTGTAAAAGCCAATTTTATTTTTCCGTGTTGTATATTTTTTGAATTCAAAATAATTTCGGCAGCTGTTACAATTTCGGCTACCCCGGCTTTATCGTCGGCACCGAGCAAAGTAGTTCCATCGGCAGTAATAATTGATTGGCCGACATAATTTAAAATTTCAGGAAACTCTTTTGGATCGATTGTTACATCATTTTTAAGTTGAACCGGAGTTCCATCGTAATTTTCGATAATTTGTGGGTTGACATTTTCACCCGAAAAATCGGGGCTGGTATCAACGTGTGCAACAAATCCAACTACTTGGTTAGTTTCAATTCCTTTTGCCGGAATGGTTGCAGTTACATATCCAAACTTGTCCATTTCAACATCACTCAAACCTATATCAACCAGTTCATCCACCAACTTTTTCATGAATGTAATTTGGCGATCAGTACTTGGATAAGTCTTGCTTCCCGGATCTGAGGTTGTGTATTGTTTGGCGTACTTTATAAATCTTTCAACTACTTTTTCCATATTATTGTTTTCTATTTTGAACCACTAATTTTATTGTGTTGAACCACTAAAAAAGGCTAAATATTTCGGTGTACATTTATTTTATCCCTCAATTAAAAATTTGCGGAAGTACATTATTAATTTTTTCTGACTTACTACTTTGTACTAAAATCTTTCTACTTCCTTCAAACATCATCCGAGTTAAATTCAAATCCTAAACGTTTGCCAGTTGTCATTTTCGAGTGGCTGATTTTTTGCCGCATTTGATCGACAGTTGCTACTTTTACCTGGTCGTAAAGAGGAACAAGCAAATCGAATTCAATGCTGTACTGAATAGCCGTTTCAACAATCTGTCGTACTAAACCGGGAGAAATTGTATCAATTGCAAAATCTTTTACCGTTTCATCCGACTGGCGTTTTCCTTCAACGAAAAAATGATTGTCTTTGTTCACAAAAATACGTGCTACCAAATAACCTAAATCGTTGTTGCGATTGTATTTAAACGAATCGGCCAGAAAATTATAAATATTTATTGTCCCACAATACGAACGCATTGAATCTTCTTCAACATAAGCAGTTTTCCAAGCCGGGTGTTTGTCATCAAACTCAAACACATTCGAATGCATACTAAAAATTAGCAAATCTCCACCAATTTTGAATTCCACCTCAAACGGACCGCGTTCTTTGAAAACGGGCAAAACTGCGGATGGTACTTTTTCTCTCACAATAGAAAGATAATCCTCCTCAAGTTTTTTTAGCACCTTTTTTAAGATGGTAAACGTTTTTTTCGTGTTCTGATATACTTTTTGTTTGGTAGTCGATTTTATTACAAATGCCTCTAATAACGATGCTCTAACTTCTTTATCTGTCATTACTAATTGAATTAAAATTTAAAAATACACAAACCAATTTGGAATAAAAAAAAAGCAACCCGAATGAGTTGCTTTCAAACATATATTTTTTTTGTGCTAATAAGCTAATGCAAAAAGAACCCTTCTTTTCGAGGGTTTCCCTGAATAAATGCAAACTCCCTCTTCTTCTTCGTATTCCAACGGTAAACAACGAATTGTCGCTTTGGTATCGCTTTTAATTCTCTCTTCCGTTTCAGCCGTTCCATCCCAATGAGCCAAAACAAAACCACCTTTTTTTACTGCAATTTTAAACGCGTCGTATGTTTCTACTTTCGATGTATTTTCTTTTCTAAAATTAAATGCTTTTGTATAAATATTACTTTGAATCTTATCCAAAAGAGTTTCAATGTATTCATCAATACCATCAATTTCTTTAACACTTTTCTCCAACGTGTCGCGACGTGCTACTTCCACAGTTCCATTTTCAAGGTCGCGTGGTCCAATCGCCAAACGCACCGGCACTCCTTTTAATTCGTATTGTGCAAATTTCCAACCTGGTTTACGATTGTCGCTGCTATCATATTTCACAGAAATTCCTCTGGCTTTTAGTTTTGAAATAATCTCATTTACTTTCTCTGAAATAGCGTCCAATTGTTCTTCGTTTCGGTAAATAGGAACTATAACTACTTGAAATGGAGCTAATTTTGGTGGAAGAACCAAACCATTGTCGTCGGAATGAGCCATAATTAAAGCACCCATTAAACGTGTAGAAACTCCCCACGAAGTTGCCCAAACATATTCTTCTTTTCCTTCTTTCGATGCAAATTTCACGTCGAAAGCTTTGGCAAAATTTTGACCTAAAAAGTGTGAAGTTCCGGACTGAAGTGCTTTCCCATCCTGCATTAATGCTTCAATTGAATAAGTTTCCAAGGCTCCTGCAAAACGTTCACTTTCCGATTTTAATCCTTTAATTACCGGCATTGCCATAAAATTCTCAGCAAAATCGGCATAGATATTTATAATTTTTTCAGTTTCCTCAATTGCTTCTTGTTTTGTAGCGTGTGCTGTGTGGCCTTCCTGCCACAAAAATTCAGCAGTTCGCAGAAACAATCGGGTACGCATTTCCCAACGTACAACATTTGCCCACTGATTAATTAATATTGGCAAATCACGGTACGACTGAATCCAATTTTTATACGTGCTCCAAATTATGGTTTCCGATGTTGGCCTGACAATTAATTCTTCTTCCAATTTTGCATCCGGGTCAACCATAACTCCTCCATTCACTTCATCGGTTTTTAAACGATAATGAGTTACAACTGCGCATTCTTTAGCAAATCCTTCAACATGAGATGCTTCTTTGCTAAAAAATGATTTAGGAATAAACAATGGGAAATAAGCATTTTCGTGTCCGGTTTCTTTGAACATTCTATCTAATTCTGCTTGCATTTTCTCCCAGATTGCATAACCGTATGGTTTAATTACCATACTTCCCCTAACAGCAGAATTTTCTGCAAGATCTGCTTTAATAACCAGATCCTGATACCATTGTGAGTAGTTTTCGCTGCGTGACGTTAAAACTTTAGCCATCTTAAAATATTTGGTATTTTATTGAATTAATTCGTATTAATTTTGAGTTTGCAAATTAAGCAAATATTATTGACATTAATAAACCAAAAAGCAGCCTGAAACTATATCGTCGAGAAAAAATAAAATCTGTTTATGGTCAAAAAAAGATAAGCACAGTTTATGTTTCTTATTCAGGGGAAATAGCTAATTTTATTTTACCTTACCAGCAGCATTTTTAGAAAAACATCATCAGAAACAAGCGAGGTAAAAATTATTGCGCTTCAAGACAGAGATATTTGTAACAGTAACAAATTTAAAGGGTTGGTAATATAAACTACCAGACAAAATAAATATAATTTAAGAAACATCAGAACAAAAAATTCATGGTAAAGCAAAACAGTAAAAAGGAATTTTATCAGTAAAACACCAATTATGTTTACTTTTTTAAATATAAAATTAATTCTTTAGTTAACTTTATCCATTTGGTATAGATTTTGTTTAGTTCAATTTTGATTTTGAGCTTACGAATAAAGTAGTTATAATTGACATTAAATAAAGGGAGGATTAGTTATGAATTCAAAATTAACATTTTTAGCGGTAATTGCATTTTTATTTGGTGCATGTACAACCGGGTCATATGTCACCAGCTCATATTCCGATGACATATACTTTAACCCAGGCGATGTCCCTCCACCAATTTTCGTGGAAGAAGTAATTACAGAAGAACCTGTTTCTGAAAAATCAGGGGAGAGACTTATCCTCAGTCACATAGAAGAAAATGATGATGGGTCGAACAGTATGAATAATTACATTTTCGACGGAACTGAAGAAGATGTTGATGCTCAAATGTACAACATGGAACAAATGGATATGTATGGCAGCGACACAACAGTTTATTATAATGATGATGAAGTAAAATATGTAATTAATAACTATTACGACGGCGAAGAACTTGATTACGCTTACAGAATCAGGCGATTCCACAACCCACATTTTTACGATCCTTTTTACTGGGATAGTTGGCACTATGATCCTTATTATAGTTATGGATATTCATCCATGTATTCTCCGTACAGTTCGTGGAATATGGGATGGGGTGGCAGTTGGTATTCACCATACAGCAATTGGGGATGGGGATACTCGCCATATTATAGTTACTGGAACAGACCATACTATTCATCATACGGATGGGGTTACCCTTATTATAATTCATATTACGGCGGGGGATATTATGGAGGATACTATGGAGGATACAACAATAATAGTTGGTATGTAAATTCTGATAATTATGAATACGGAAAAAGAAGATCAACAGGAACAAATGTCTTGCGTAGTAACGATGGAACAAGAAGGACTTCAACTGCAATTGCAACCGGAAACTCATCGGCGCGAAACAAAAGTGCTGATGGTACAGTAAATGGTGCATCAACCGACAATTCTTCACGCAGGAGCACTTCAAGTTCAGGTGTTAGTAGTGCAGATTCCAGAAGTAGGAATAGTGTTTCAGCTACAAAATCAGCTACTACAAACAACAATGTATTAACAGAAAAAAGAAGATCTACAGTCAGTTCTTCAGGTAACGAAACAAGACCAACCAACACAGTTAGAAGTAATACAAATTCCACAACCCGCACCCAAAGTTACACACGGCCAGGAACTACTACAACAAGAAGCAGCAATTATACCCGACCTTCAACTAATTACACCAAACCACGAGTTGTTACAAATAATTCCAGTTCATCAAAAACAAGTAGTTATTCAAAACCACAAACTACTTCAAGTTATAACAGAACTTACAGATCAAGTTCAACCTATAATAAAAGCTCCAGCACTGGAAGTTCATCAAGGACTTACAAGGCACCTTCTTCGTCAACAAAATCAAGCAGTGTACGAAGCAGTACTCCTACAAGAAGTAGCAGTTCTACCTCACGCAGTAGTAGTGGTTCGTCCGTATCAAGAAGTTCAAGCGTTGGAAGTTCAAGTAGTTCAGGTAGCTCAAGGTCATCCTCTTCAAGCTCATCTTCATCAGGGCGCAGAAGATAGTTAATGAGCACAAAAAATATTATAAACATTAAAACCTTTTTTGCCATGAAAAGATTAATAAAATTATTCGCAATATTATTTTTTATACCATTTTTTGTTGAGGCTCAGGATTTAGCTGATGCCTTACGATACTCAAATTTACAAATTCAGGGAACTGCCCGATCGGGAGGAATGGGCAACGCTTTTGGTGCTTTAGGAGGTGATTTTACTTCGGTAAGTATAAACCCGGCTGGAATTGGATTGTACCGTTCCGGAGAACTTTCGTTGACACCAACGTTCGGACAAACTCAGGTCGAATCAAACTACTTAGGTTCTATGAGAAGTGACAGCAAATATAATTTTGCGTTCAACAACATCAGTTACGTTTCAACAATTCAGACGCAAAACCGTAGTGAAACAGGAATTATCAGTGTAAATGTAGGTATTGGGTTTAACCGGCTGAAAGATTTTAACAGTACAATGGTTGTTGAGGGTGACAATGTTAATGGTTCGTTTATGGATTACATTGCCGACAATGCCAATGCTAACGACTGGAGTGATTATTACGAACAATTAGCCTGGGATACCGACATTCTCTTGTACGATGAGAATAACAATGAATACTGGCACGATTTACAGGATGCCGGATACGGGCAAAACCAACGAAAAAGTATTTCAAGGCAAGGTTCGATTGACGAATATTCCCTGGCACTTGGATTAAATTTCAACCACAAATTGTATTTCGGTGCGTCAATTGGTATAATGGATATTTATTACAAAGAATCAACAGAACTGTTGGAAAGGGATTTAAACAACAGTGTACCCTATTTCAACGAAATGCAATTCGATAGCTACCTGCGTACAAGTGGAACAGGATACAATGTTAAACTTGGGGTTATTTTTAAACCAACCAACGAAATCAGACTTGGAGCATCTATTCACACTCCAACTTTTTATAACCTCCATGATGTATTCGAAACTTCGATGTATTCGTCGGTTACTTACGATGATGGAGTTACTGAAAACTACGATGCACTTTCACCTTTTTCGGAATATGATTACGACTTAGAAACACCTTTAAAAGCTACTTTGAGTGCTGCCTTTGTAATTGCAAAAAGAGGTTTAATTAGTATTGATTATGAATATGTTGATTATGGAAGTGCCAGTTTAAGAAGAGGAGGTGACGGATATAATTTTGTTGATGAAAACGGAGAAATTACTGAAGCTTATAAATCGGTTGGAAATGTAAGGGTTGGTGGAGAATTAAAGCTAAATGAAGCCATAAGTTTACGGGCTGGTTACGAATTATATCCTTCGGCTTATAATTCACAGGCTTTTGGCGTTTCACAACCGAATGCTGATGCCAATCTCATGGTTTATTCTTCCGGTTTGGGTTATAGAAGTGGAGGATTCTACATTGATTTAGCTTATCGTTATTCTGTTATGGATGAGTTTGATTTGCTTTACCCTGCGCCTCAATCGGATTTGTACCCTGCCCCACAAATGGCAGCTTTTAATACCGTGAAAAACAATGTATTATTTACTTTAGGATTTAAATTCTAGAAGTGTTATAAAAACAAATACAAAGGCACAAATTAAATTTTGTGCCTTTGTGTTTATTTTTTAGAGGTGTTAAAATTATGGTAAAAAATCACCCTAGCTTTTTCAACAATAATTCTTTGTAATTTAAACTTACCGGGATTTTCGATTCGCCAATTTTAACCGAATTCCCTTCAACATAAATTACCTTTGATATGGAAATTACATACGATTTGTGAACCCGTTCAAATTGATTTGAAGGTAACTGAGCCAAAAAATCTTTCATGGTTCCATGTACCATCAATGAAAAATCTGTTGTAATAAATTTCACATAATCTCCCTGAGCCTCGAGAAATAAAATTTCATCGAAATTTAAGCGGTATTTTTTTTTGTTTGCCCGAACCATAATGTGTCCGGCTGTAAAATCGGGTTCTGAATTATCTGAAAAACGTTCAATTGTACGATTAACCGCTGTTCGGAAACGTTCGAAAGAAACAGGTTTTAAAAGGTAATCCACTGCGTCAATTTCAAAACCGTCTAACGCAAATTCAGAATACGCCGAAACAATAATAAAAAGTGGTGGATTTTTCAAACTCTTTACAAATCCGATACCCGACAATTTTGGCATATTTATGTCGAGAAACAATAAATCTATTTTTTCGTTTTTGATAAACTCTCCTGCTTCAAGTGCATTTTTGCAAATTCCCACTAAATTTAATTCAGGGCACGCCAACACAAAATCTTTTATTACATCTTGCGAAAGAGGTTCATCATCTACTATCAAACAATTTATATTCATTTTAATTGAACTTGTAAAAGTACTTTAAAAGTTAAATGGGTTTTCGATATTTTTAATGAATGTTGATTTGGATAAATTAATTGTAATCTCTTTTTCACATTCTCAATTCCAATTCCAGAATGTTTTAAATCTTTTATTTCGGTTGAAATCCCTTTGTTATTTTCAATTTCAAAATTTAGAACATTCCCAGTGCTTTCAATCGTTATTTTTACAAAGGCATTTTTTACTCCACTTTTTAATCCGTGTTTAAAACTGTTTTCGACGAAAGGAAGAAAAAGAAGTGGCGCAATTTTTTTTCCTTTTATTTCACCTAAAACATTTAACACAAACTTTTCTTTTTCAATGGTTCGAAGATTTTGTAATTCGATATAATTTTTAATCATTTCAATCTCCTTCTCCAATGAAATTAATTCTACATCCGATTCATAAATTATATGCCGCATCAAACCACTCAATTGAATTATTTTTTCGGGAACCACACCCGAATTTTTTCGAGCCAAACTATAAATACTATTTAATGAATTGAATAAGAAATGAGGGTTTATTTGTGATTTTAATGCTTTTAATTCTGCAAAAGTTTTTTCCTTTTCAATTTCCTGCAATCGAAACCAGCCACGGGCGAGCCGAAATAAACTGGTAAGAAAAATGAAAATTATAAAGTACAACGAAATATCCCAGAAACTATAATATGCAATAAAATAGTATCCGCTAAAAATATAATCAATCCAACTATCAAAAAGAATAATATAAAATACCGAACCAATTACAGTTGAAACCAAAATTGAAGCACCGTAATAAATATATCTGCCCCTTTCGAGAAACAATGGAAAAAGTACTTGTAAATTCAAATAAACAATTAAAAAAATTGGGATATGAAAAATGGCTGTGTAAATAAGATCTATCCGTTTAATTTCGGCTGATACTTTTAAAATATTCATTAGAATAAGAAACGATAAACACCAAAACAAAATGTGTTGTAAAGTCCTGTCTTTTATCAGTCTATCGAATATTATCCTTAACTTCTGAACCATTATTTTCGGGTTAAAAGAGCCTCCATTCCATCTTTAAAAGCCTCCTCCGAATTTACGTATTTTGTGACAAATTTTTGCAATTCTTTTGGTTTGGCAGTGAGCAAAATAAAATCGTCGTTATTTTCGTGATGAATCCTTATTTTATTCTCTTCAATTAAGTCTTCGAGCCAATCCTGATCGAACCAGTTAATTTGCAATTGATTTTCTTCAACTGTTAATTTGGCAAAAGTGTGAACCGGAATAATATGAAGATCTTCAAGCTCAAGATTATCATCGTCAATAAATTCCTCTAAATAGAAATCTAAAAAGTAATGCCCTCCCAATTTTATAATATGAATATTAAATTCAGATACCTTTTCATCCTTATCTTTTAAATACAAAATATACGAAGTACTATCTATTTCTTTAGGTGTCTTTCCCTGAACAAAAGCATGTTTAAAATTCCATTCTGTATTTTCATCATCCACCCAGTTACCAGTTAAAATTTCGTTCGGGAAAAGATCTTTTTCGGTATATAACGGATAAAAAGAATAAACCACACACCCCGATAGAAACAGTGTAACTACTAAAATTATTGATAAATTTTTTGCTTTCATTTTTTGTTCTTTTTGAATTTGTAATCAAATATAATTTATCATCACATTCCAAAAGATTTTTTTCGTTGAGATGTGGTTTTTTGTCGTTGAAATTTGAACTAAAAATAAAACCCATTAACTTTCGCTAATGGGTTTCTGTTTTCAACTTATTAGATTCTAAAACAAATAATTCAATCCAATATACATTCCCGAACTTCCATCACGTTCATCGGCGGCCATTCCGTAATCAACAGCAATTATAAAATTCTGGTTCATTACAATTCTCAAACCGGCACCGTACGAAAGATGCAGTCCTTCTGCATCGATATCGAAATAATCGGGAACACTATTTGTATTTAACTCTATTTTCTTGGTTACTTTTCCAAAATCCATAAAACCATTCAATCCCAAATAAAAGTTGTTGTTTATAAAATTAAAACGAACAAATTTCCAACGGGCCTCAATATTACCGTAAAAAATTCCATCGCCTACAATTCTATTTCTTCGAATTCCACGCAACGATTTTGCACCACCTAAACCTTCAGAACTGGCACCTTTCATAACCGATGTAATTACCTGGCTTTGATAATAAAAAGGTACATCGCCTGCAATTGTTGTTTGATAAGCCAAACGGTAGGCAAGTGAAAGGTCGTTAGGAATTAAAGTAAAATATTGACGGTGGGTTAAACTAAATTTTGCAAACGTACTTTCGCCACCAAGAAACTCGGGAGCAGCAACTATAACCGCTTCGGTCCAAACTCCTTTCATTGGGTTGGGGCGGTTGTCGCGTGTATCAAAAACCAAACCTGCCTTAAAAGTTGGAACAAAACCACCATCAGATTCTTCAGCCGATACAATTCCCATATCCTGATATTTTTGGAATAATCCCGGAACATCGGGAAGAACATCAGTACCCTCTTTACCATCATTTAATTTATCTAAGTTAACCGGAGCTATCTTAAAATTCAACAGATTTATTCCGGCTGCCCATTTTAACTTCTCTCCTAAATCTCCTTGTAAATCAACTTTAAAACGGAACATTTTACGGTCGTATTTGTAATACATACGGGTTAAATAATCTCCGGCTTCATCGTCAATCCAACCTGGGTTTACAACTGCGTCGTAACCATTAAATCCATAAAAATCGTAAGCCTGATCGGTAAGATAACTAATATCAACCGAAGTTTGCAAGCCCTTAATTAAACGATCAGAATCGTAGTAAAATCTGTTGTTAGCGCTACCTTTTGTAAAGCGGGATACCTCGAAATACAACGAGTGGTTGTAATTTGGGTAGCCGCTTCCATCTCCATAATCGTACAAATTTACCAGAGCACCATACTGAAATCCAAGATCCGTATCATAGGTAATTGTGGGTAGCGCACCAAAATTCCATCCATCTTTGGTAACTTCTTCCTGTGAAAAAACATGTACTGAGATAAAAATGAAAGTTAATAAAATCAAAAATTTTTTCATATTAATTTAGTTTAGTGAATTTTTCAATTTTAATTTTTGAGATTGAAAACAATAATAAAATCTAAAATACAAATTGTTATTGACAAAATTCAATATTTTGATGAACTAAAAGAGAAAAAATAGCAGCTTAAACAACAAAAAGAAAAAAGGATTGATTATTATTTTTTTAATTACTATTTTAACTATTTCCCTTTTTATGTAATTATTTTCGAAACCAAAAATAAATAAAATGAAAACCAACAGAAGAAAATTTTTCAAGATTGCCGGTGTTGCCGGAGCCGGTGTTCTTTCGGGAGGAATAACGTCATGTAATTCGCCGGAAACGACCAAAAGCGAAATGCCACTTGCCAGCATAAAAGAAGCAGCAGAAAAAACGCACCAACAACAATTTAATATGTGTGGATACGCTGCCCCAAAACTTGATAAAGTTAGAATCGGTTTTATCGGGCTTGGAAATCGTGGCCCGGGTGCCGTCGAAAGAATGTCGAATATCGAAGGAGTTGAGATTGTTGCATTATGCGATAAAGATGTTTCGCAAATTGCCAAAGGACAAAAAATTCTAGCAAAACATGGATTTGAACCAGCCAAAGAATATGGTGGAACAGAAGATATCTGGAAGGAAATGTGCCAGAATCCCGACATTGATTTGGTTTATATTTGCACGCCCTGGAAATTACATACCCCAATGGCTGTTTTTGCCATGGAAAACGACAAACATGCAGCTACCGAAGTTCCGGCGGCTGTAACAGTTGAGCAGGCATGGCAATTGGTTGAAACTTCGGAAAGAACAAAAAAGCATTGTATGATGCTGGAGAATTGTTGTTACGATTTTTTCGAACTATTAACATTAAATATGGCCCGCCAGGGATTTTTTGGCGAAGTACTGCATGTTGAAGGTGCGTACAACCATAATTTACTTAATTCAAATTTCAGGGAAAATGGTTATTCCGACATGTGGAGGTTAAAAGAAAACCAAACCAGAAATGGGAATCTTTATCCAACTCACGGGCTGGGACCAGTTTGCCAGGTGCTGAATATTAACCGTGGAGACAGGATGGATTATTTGACATCAATGTCAACAAACGATTTTCAAATGGCAAACCAGGCAAAAGAACTTGCAGCCGAGAATGAATTTTTCAAAGAATTTGAAACGAAAAATTATCGGGGCAATATGAATTCAACACTGGTAAGAACTATTAATGGAAAATCAATAATGATTCAACACGATGTTACCAGCAACCGTCCTTATTCCCGAATCCATTTGGTAAGTGGAACCGATGGAATTGCGCAGAAATGGCCACTTCCAGGTAAAATAGCAAAGGGACATGGTTGGTTTGATGCTGATGAATTAAAAGTTTTGGAAGAACAATACACACCAAAAATTGTGAATCTGGTTGGTGATATGGCAAAAAAAGTTGGTGGACACGGCGGCATGGATTTTTTAATGGATTGGCGTTTAATTGACTGTTTAAGAAATGGAATTGCGTTGGATCAGGATGTTTATGATGCTGCACTGTGGAGTGTAATTGCACCACTCAGCGAATGGTCGGTTGCAAACCGTTCTAACTCGATTGAAGTTCCCGATTTTACAAATGGTGCCTGGAAAACAAATACTCCGGTCGATGTTGAATTGTCGAAAGGTGGAACAACCGGTGTTCGGATAACTGCAGAAGCTGAAAGTCAGTTGGATGTTTAATATTTTGTGTCAGTTAAAAAACAAAGAGAGAAATTTGTTACAGGTTTCTCTCTTTGTTTAAATTGACAGATTTGTTTTTTAGACCATGAAACAAGTTTAGTGTGCCGTTCTAAAAAATTCTAATTAGTACGTCATGCTGAAGTCATTTCAACATCTTTCTTTTATTTACTCTATGTGCGTATTAAAATTTGGGGAACGCTCAAGAATCAAATAAATCTTATTTCCCCGAAACAATTTGAATCAACTTTTCCTTCCGGGTGCCATCGCTATCAATCAATCCAAAACTTCCGCTTTTGTAATTCCAGTTGGCATAAGCAATTCCGGTTTCTTCAAACAAATCAATAATATCCTGATACCAGTTTAGAAAATCCTCTTCTGGCGGGCCAACTATAATCCCGAATTCACCACAATATAAAGGCAAATTTAATTCTTTTGCTTTTCTTAACGGCTTTTCCCACTGCTCCAGAATCCAGTGTTTGTCAAATTCCCGGTCAATCCAATTTTGAGCTGCGCTTTTCATTTCTTCCGGTAATTGGTCAAATTCTGTTTGAGTTAAAATGGTTCCCGGATAATGAACCGGCCCGGTATATCCTTTTAAACTTGTCCAACTTGCATTAAAATGAGTTAACAAAAAAGGTTCATAAAAATGAAAGCTTAGTAAAATATTTGGATCATTTTCGGGCACTTTTAATTCATCGAATGTACCAACCTGCTGCCATTTGTTAGAGCCGATTACAATTGTTCTTTCAGGTTCTATTTTCCGGATAGCTGAAAATGCGTTGGCAACTAAATTATTCCAAAGTTCCGGATCGTCTGCAACTGCTTCGTTCATTAATTCGTACGCCAGCAAACTATTCGGATATTTAATTAGTGCTTTTGAAAGATCGCGCCACAAATCATAAAACTTTTCCTGTTCAGCCAGATCGGTCCAAAGTGGCTTTTCTTCAGCATTAAAATGATGTGAACGTAAAATATGCAAATCGACAATTACACGTAAATTACTTTCAGCACACCAATCGATGCAATTTGTCATAATCTGAAAAGCATCGTTATACCGATTACCATTTTCATCCCACATTTGTTCTTCATCGATTGGTAAACGCACATGGTCGAATCCCATTTCAGCAATGGCTTCAATATCTGATTTTACGAGAAAATTTTCGCGGTCTTCGCCTCTTGCTCTACTTTGCGAAAGCCAGTGTGCAACATTTGTTCCCCTGTTTACTTCAAATTTCTCAACGGTTTTTGTTGGTTGTGTCTGGCAAGAAAACAGGATCATACTAAAAAGGAAAACAATTTGATTTTTCATATTAATAAAGTTTAGTTAATTAATTTCTTAAAAGTAGTTTTTCCCTGAAAAGATTCAAAATATTGCATTCATCAATTAATAAATATTTTAGCCCAATTCTTTTGATAAACTAATTTACATAAAAAATCAGGGGCCCTTTTATTTAAAACAAAGAACCGTCGAACATTAAGTCCGACGGTTCATTTTTAAAACCAAAATTTATCTATGAAACCTAACGCAATAGCATTATTTCGCCCACCATAATTTGGTATCCTGAACATCGGGTCCCTGAGAAGATACAGCTGCATTATAATTAGCTCCGTTTTTATTTGCTGCATCGTTTCCAAAACGCATTCTCTGCGGATAATTTCCATTAATATCCCCCAATCCGAAAATATCAATATCTTCCACTCCATTTGCCAATTCAGAAGGATATCCCATATCGCGAACAACAGCCCACGCTTCAAATCCATCGGTAAAAGAAACAACCCAACGTTGTGTTGCTATTTTTTCAATTTGTTCCTCTTCCGTTCCGGTAAGTTGTGCAAAAGCTTCGTTAGCCAAATATGTATCAATATCTCCATCTCCAACACCCCAGAGTTTCATTGCCTGGCGTATTCCTTCCTGATACAAATCGTTTGCATTTCCTGAACCCAAACCGCGCACGGCAGCTTCTGCTCTCAAGAAAAATGCTTCTGCAGATGAAAATATCAATTCGCTTCTTATTGTACCTGAATTTTTCCTTTGAATAACTTCTTCTGATGGCGTAGAAAATAACTCATATTTAACAAACGGTTTAATCTTTCCGTTTAAGCGAGTTGGCTGCCCCACATAGTAAACATTCTCTGGCATTGTAACAACCACGTTTTCACCGTCTAATTCCGTTGTATATTCTACTCCGGCATCGTCTAAAACGCTTAAAATATAATTTACTCTCTTATCGTATTTTTCAACTTCGTCACCTTCTGTAGGTTTTTCCATTGTATATGTTCCACCTTTTGCAGGTTTTGCATATTTTGATAATCGAGGGTCATTGTTATTTCTGAGAACATCTATTAATGTTTTTCCCATGGTCCAGTCTGATCCTGCACCAAAATTATACCACACGTCGCCATAAGCAGCACTTCCCCATTGCGAAATTTCCTCGTCTTTTTTCATCATAACATTATCTGCTGATGTTTCAAGTAGAGGCGAGCTTAATGCCTGTGAAATTGCACCTGCCGCAAAATCGGCTCCGGGTGCGCCATAAGCACGCATTGCCAATCTCAGTTTTAATGAATTTGCAAGTTTTTTCCATTTTTGCATATCTCCACCACAGTACAGATCGTTTGCTCCAACATCGTCAACATTTGCTCCTGAAGAAACTGCTTCTCCAATGGTTGCCATTGCAGCATCGAGTTCAGCAATCAATCCCTGATAAATAACTTTTTGTTCGTCGAATTTCGGCAATACAATATCTGGATTTGTGGCTTCCGAATAAGGAATCATCCCAAAAACATCGGTGTACATTTGATAATATAAACCACGCATTATCTGGCCGATGGCATACATATATTGATTTTCAAATTCACCGCCAACATCAGTCATTTTCATAAAATTATCGAGACCACCAATGTAGCCGGCTAACCATCCCCATGCAGCATCTGTATAACCACTGCTGTAGCTGTAACCAAGTTCGTCAGACCACCAACTTTGATTCATTCCAAAACATACTTGCCCTGAATAACGATCAACATGTATTAAATGTGCTCTCCAATAAGGGTAGCGGCTTGGTGCGTACAAATTAAATTGTGGACTTGTTAAGAAATATTTTGCACTAACTTCATCCTGAGTAAAAGAGTCAGGTTTCGTATTAATTTCATTAAAGTTTTCGGTACAGTTTGTTAAAAACAAAACCATTCCCAGTACTATGAATATTTTATATATATTTTTCATTTTCGTAAGATTTAAAATTTAATATTCACATTAAAACCAACGCTTCTGGCAGTGGGTAGGTTATTCGATAAAATACCCTGACCTGAATTACCTGTTCCCAAACTCGCTTCCGGATCTACATGATCTATTTCCTTATAAAGGAAAAATAAATTCCTTCCAACAAGTCCAACATTCGCGCCCTTAATAAAGGTATTTCCCAATATTGAATTTGGCACTTTATATGAAAGAACAAATTCGCGCAACCTGACGTTGGTTTGCTTATAAATATTTTCAGAAGCAATTCCTGAAACGGCTCCCCAGTAATCCTGGGCACTAATTTTTGTAGTATTTGCGCTATAAGTGTCGTCTGATTGAAGCACAACTCCATCAACAATAATTCCGTCATCTCTGAATTCGAGAGATTCAAAAGTAGCTCCACTACCAACTAAACTTGCATTGGTTTGAGAATAAATTTCTCCACCAATTCGTGCATCAATTAAAAAACGTAGGGCAAAATTTTTGTAAGTTAATGTATTCGTTACTCCACCAATCCAATCGGGCTGTGCATTTCCTAACAACTCTTTATCTGTTGAGGATTGTGGCCGGCCATTTGCATCAACAACAATTTGTCCGGCATCGTTAGTTCTCCAAACCGTTCCGTAAATATCGCCATAACCACCACCAACAGTAGCCTGAATTCTAACATTTCCGGAATTTGTAGTATTTAAAACATGGCTTTCCAGTTCTTCGGTAAGTTCAACCAATTCATTTTTATTTTGCGACATGTTTGCTGAAACTTCCCAACTAAAATCATCCGTTCTTACCGGAATACCACCTACCAATAGTTCTAAACCTTTATTGGTCATTTCGCCAATATTTTCGCGGAACGTGCTGTAACCTGTTGAAGCAGGTACCGGAACATCGTAAATCTGATCGGTTGTTTTTATGCTGTAATATGAGAAATCAAAAAACATTCTGTTATCGAACAAACTACCTTCTAACCCAAATTCTAATGAAGCAATATTCTCTGGTTTTAATTCATCGTTGAATTTTACGCTCGGGCGTGAAAGTTGAGTTAATCCCAAATATCCATCAGAAGCAAGATTATAATAAGAATTCAATTGATAAGGTGATGTGTCGTTACCAACATTTGCCCAACTTGCCCTTACTTTTAGGAGATTAAACAAATCTTCTTCAGGATCAAGAAATTCGTTTACCAGAACTGCACCGGTAACCGAGGGGTAAAAATATGACCGATTCCCTTCACCCAAAGTTGATGACCAATCATTACGACCTGTAACATCTAAATACATAAAATTCTGATATGACAAAGACAATTGTCCGTACATCGAATTGATTATCTTTTCGCTCATTGGACTGTACGAAGGTCTTTGAACCACTGTGTTTGCAACAGTTGCTCTGGTCGGAATTTTGAAATCTTCGCCATAAATACTCATTCCTTCGTAGGTGCGGTACGAATGATTTCCCCCGACATTTACTGCCAAATTAAAATCTTCATTTAAATCTTTTTTGAACATTAACAAGAAATCAGCATTTGTTTCAGCTGTTCTGCTGTTGCTAAATGTTAACCTGCCGCTGGTATAAAAATGATGACCCGGCTGATTAACACTTTCCGATTTAATTGTAGCAACGTCTGTTCCCACACGTACAAATGCAGACAACCATTCATTAAATTCGTAAGTTGCTTTGGCAAATCCAAGAATTCTTTCCCGAGTATTTTCGTTACGGTCGTGTTGCAACATCCAATATGGGTTTGAACCTAAGGATCCAAATGAAATTGAATTTAACGATTCTTCCGGATTTTGGAACACTTTTAGATCTTCAATGTCAATATTTCTTGGCATCCCAATTATAGTTGACAAAACACCTTCAGAACCTTGAGAAATACGATTATTTAACAATTGAGTAAAATAAGTTGCTTTTGCATCTAATTTCAATTTGTCGCTTAAATCAATTAAACTTCTGAGGTTAAAATTGTGGCTTTTTAAATCAGAATTTGGCATCATCGATTCCGTCATATTATTTGTATATGAAAAACGAACCGAATAGTCTTCGCCGCCGCCATCTAACGAAAATGAGTTTACATATTTGGCACCAGTTTCGAAAAAGTTGTTCAAATTATCGGGCTGCGCAACATACGGTCTGTTTTCGCCTGTGTAATACAACTGGCTGCTTCCATCTAATTTTGGTCCCCACGAACTTGCCGAATTTTTAAGGTCGGTTAAATTTCCCGGAACGTTTCCCTGACTACCTTGTCCATACTCATTCTGGTACTCGGGTAAAATCATTGGGCTATCGAAAGTAATGTTCGAATTTACTGTTACTCCCAAACCTTTTCCACGTGTACCTTTTTTGGTTGTAACCAATAAAACACCGTTACCAGCTCTCGAACCATACAATGCAGCCGCATTTGGTCCTTTCAACACAGAAATAGATTCAATGTCATCGGGGTTAATGTCGGTGATACCACCACCAGAAATAGTACTGTTATAAACACTACCTCCACTATTCGAGCCGCTTGCATCGATTGGCACACCATCAACAACAATTAATGGTTGGTTATTTCCGGTAATTGAGTTATTACCCCTTATAATTACACGAGAACCTCCACCCGGGCCACCGGTTCCTTGCGTTACAACAACACCTGCAACTTTACCTGCAAGCGAGTTCGCCGGGTTGTGATCTTTCACCAAAGAAATATCATCGCTACCAACTTCGGTAACTGCGTACCCCAAAGATTTTTTCTCTTTAGAAATACCAAGTGCTGTTACAACAACCTCTTCCAATCCTATTTGACTGGCAACCATTGTAACATCGATTGTAGAACGGCCATTAATAGTTTCTTCTACGGCCTGCATTCCAACAAACGAAAAAACAATTGTAGCATCAGAAGGAACCTGCATAGTATAACCACCATCTAAATTGGTAATTGTACCATTGGTGGTACCCTTTTGACTTATTGAAACTCCCGGAATTCCAATACCTTCATCATCAATAACAGTTCCTGTTACTGTTTGCTGTGCACTTGCGCTGCTAAGCAACGCAAAACACATTGTAAAAATTAATAGAATCTTTCGCATAGATTTTAATTTATATAATTAATTAGAGAATAAATGTTCGGTTATTTATGCATATCACTAAATATTTTTTGGTACAACATTGCAGCAATCCCCAACAAACCGGATTGTTCCCAATTTTCAGAAATTACAATTTTTGTATTTGAACTAATTAATTCTAAACAGTACTTATTCAGCGATTGCTGGATTGGGGTTAAAACAAATTGTTTTGCATCAGAAATTATACCACCTAAAACAATAATATCAGGGTTTAATAATTGGATAGTAAACGAGAGTCCTTTCCCAAGTTCTAATCCAACCTTATTTAAAACTGAAATTGATAATTCATCGCCCGATTTTGCTGCTGCAATTATATCTGTAGGTTGTAATTTATCTATCCGGTTTTTAAACTTCTCGGTTAGTTGAGATATTTTCCCAGCTTTTATTCCATCTTTAGTATTCTTCATTAAAACATTAACCGAGGCAATTGTTTCGAGGCAACCTCTTTTTCCACAAATACACAAATCGCCATCCTCAGCAAATTTCGCATGCGACAGTTCACCTGCAAAACCGGTTGAACCATTGTATAACTTTCCATCCAGAATCATGCCTAATCCAATCCCCCAACTCCAGGTTACAATTATGGCATTTGGATGTCCTTTGGCTCCTCCAAAAATATATTCGCCATATGCCTGCATGCGGGCATCATTATTTATATATACCAGTTTTGAAAACTTTTTTTCCAATCTTTCTTTTATATTTCTAAATTCCTCGTTTTTTATGGTGTGGTTAATTCCATTTACCTCATCTACCAAACCAGGCATATTAAGTCCAACACCAAAAATAAGCTCCTTTCTAATTTTATTTTTCCTAATTAATTTTTGAGTATTTGTATAAATTTTTTCGACAAGATTATCATCATCAATGCTTGTTTCAAAATACAATATTGGAGTAACAGGTTGGTTATGTACATTGTATATCGTAATCTTTCCCTTATATCTTCCAAGCTCACATGCAACTACATAAATAGAATTGTGCGATAATCCAAACATGGTTGGTTTCCTTCCGCCTTTCGAAACACCGGTACCTCTTTGCTCAACTAAATTTAATTTAGATAAATCGTTTAACAATGACAATGCTGTAGGAAGACTCACACCAAGTCTTTTACTTAAAACAGAACCTGACAATGAATCGCATTTATATAAAAGTTGTAAAATTTTCTTTTTCTGCCTGTACTTTTTCAACTCATTACCCGACAGGTTTCCTTCTCCTATATTTTTAAATACAATCATTTATAATCAATCCTAATTCAAATTAATTGCAAGTTAAAGAAACTTTTTCGTAAAATACAAATAATTCTTAAAAAATTTTAATAAGTATCAATACTTATACAAAATTACAAGTAAAATATAATCAATAATTAAAATTTATTAGCGCAGGCTTTAAAATATCTTTAAATTGAAAGCTTTGATAAATTAGGAAGGCCAACATTATACTTGCAATTAAATTATATATTTTCAAATAAAAACATATAAAAACCTGCCAATAATATGTTCTTGTGTATTAACAATTAATAAACCCGGTACATCTTTTATACAATTCATAAAATCTATTAAACAAGAATTAATTAATACCTTTATACAAAAAGTTATTAAACTTAATGCCTGAAATAATCGACCAAAATATTTTTAATAAAATAAAAACCGGAAATGAAACCGCTTTTAGTGAGTTATTTGAAAAGTATTATTCTTCGTTGTGCTTTTTTTGTTATGATTATATTGCCGATATGGATAAAGCTCGTTCATTAGTTCAACAGGTTTTTGTTGATTTATGGATAAAGCGTAAAAAACTCAATGTTACTCAATCAATAAAACCATATATGTACTGTGCCGTCAGAAATAAATCTATTGATTATATTCGACAACATAAGAATACAATTCAAATTAATGAAATAATTGAAAACACACAAGAAACTCCTTTTCAGAATTTGATTCAGGAAGCAGAGATTAATAACAAAATCAATGCTTCAATCAATCAACTTCCTGAAAAATGCCGCGAGATATTTATCCTTTGCCGTATCGAAGGATTAAAATATAAACAGGTAGCACATAAATTGAATATTTCGGTTAAAACAGTTGAAATGCAAATGGGGATTGCTTTAAAAAAGCTGCGAGAAAATCTGAGTAATCAGAAATCAATTAACTTATTTACAATATTTATTTCAAAAAAATCTAATTTCCTTACAGGGTAAATTCAATTCTTTTCGTCATAGTTTAGTAGCAAACATAATAATATGAAAAGAAGTTTATTTTCTGCATTAATCATTTTGATAATGTGTGGAATGGTACAGGGACAAATTAATAGTAATAAAGTTCTTTATGAAGAACTAACACCAAAAGAATTTCGCGAAAGAATTGCTGAAGCTCCTATCGCTTATCTCCCATTAGGGACCATTGAATGGCATGGCGAACATTTACCGCTTGGAGCCGATGGTTTACAATCGAAATATTTCTTAAAAGTGCTCGCAAATGAGGTAGGTGGAATTGTTCTTCCCATGTATTTCCTTGGACCTGATATTTCTAAGACAGTTGATGGAAAACAATTGTACGGAATGGATACTTATCGTGCTGCCGAACATGGTCGTACTGAGCAGCAATTGGATGGAAGTGCGTACTGGATTTCAGATTCACTCTTTTTTGCACTGGTTGAGGCAACCCTCGTCCAGTTAAAGCGAGCCGGAATTAAAATTGTTGTCTATCACGGACATGGACCCTCTACAGGTAAAGTCAGTAACAAGTCAGTGGAGTGGCAAAAGAAATACGATATAAAAATGTTCAATTGCTGGGGCGACAAGTTAGGGGAAGGATATGGCATAATGACCGACCATGCTGCAATGAACGAAACATCACTCTTAATGGCAATGCATCCCGAATTGGTTCAAATGGAGAATCTGCCTTCAGACAAGGCACAGTGGCCAATCGGAGTCTCAGGAAAAGACCCTCGCGAATTTGCCAGCCCGGAGGTTGGATTTAAGGCAATAGAGAATCAAAAGGAGAGGATGTGTAAAATTCTGAAGGAGGCCTTATCCGAATTATAAAAAATCAAAAATTGACTCATAAATCAATTCAATCCTACAGCTAAAAACAAATGACGGACTCAATAAATGATATCGAAATATTAATCGGTAAATCCATTACGAAAAATACCACACCCGAAGAAAATAAAAAACTTAAAAGTTGGATAGATTCCTCAGACGCCAATCAGATTTTATATAATCAGACATTAAATGTATGGACAAAAAGTAAAAATCTATTTTCCGACGCTGAAATTAAAGAGGACAAATTTAAAATCCAGGCTAAAATAAATAAGGACTTGCGAAGCCGAATTCAAAAATCCAGAAAACGAAACATACTATATAAACTTGCAGCAATTTTAGCTATTCCAATAACGTTTGCTATTAGCTGGCATTTCACTCAGAATCCGAATAATAATCTGGAAGAAAATCAATTTTGTGAAATCTCATCACCACAAGGAAACGTATCAAAATGTGTACTTCCTGATGGTACAGAAGTGTGGATAAATACAGGTTCTACAATTACTTATTGCACAAACAATTTCAATAAGGATGTTAGGAAAGTAAACCTTGAAGGAGAAGCATATTTTCATGTTTCCGGCAATAATCAAAAGCCATTTAAAGTAATTACACCATTAGGCAGTGTTAACGTTACAGGAACAGAATTCAATGTAAAATCCTATCCAGAATCAAATAAATTTGAAACTGTTTTAGAAGAAGGAAGTGTCGAACTATGTTTCCTTTCAAACAGTCAACAATCTTTAGATTTAATTCCGGGAGAAAGAGCTGTATATAATTCGAAAAAGAATAAAATTATTATTACTAAAGTAGATACGGAAATATATTCATCGTGGAGAAACGGGAAAATTATTTTTAAAGATGCAACACTAAACGACTTAATAATAGAACTGGAAAGAATTTATGATATTAAGTTTTATTTAATAGACAAAAGCATTGGGGAATTTAGATTTCGGGGTATGTTTAGTTACAATAACAATTTAATTAATGCACTGGAGAAAATTAAAAAAACTGCTGAATTGAATTATCACATCGAAAACAAAGAAGTGAGACTAAGTAAAAAATAAATTATTAATCAATCAATTTGCGTATGAAACAAAAAAACTAAACTGGTTTATGCTAATGCAAAAAAAGAGGGAATATTTGCGGTATCCCCCCCTTTAAAATTTTCATTAGCTATTTAACAAGCTAATTCAATTTATTAATTAAAAACTTACAAGTTTATGAAAAAAAAATTAATGATGCTGAGAAAATTTTCAGCTCATGCTAAAAAAACGTGGTTAATTATGAGAATAACTATTATGCTCATTGTACTATCAGTTTTTTCGTCAACGGCAAGTGTTTATTCGCAAAGCACAAAGCTGAACTTAACGATGAAAAACGCACAGATTGCAGATGTTTTTGATGCAATCGAACAACAATCGGAATTCTACTTCTTTTACAATCGGGATTATTTCGATGACAATAAAATTGTAGATGTTGACTTTAAAGGGGAAAAAGTTGAAACTGTTCTTGATGAACTTTTCGATGGTGAATTGATAACATACGAAATTGTTGATCGGAATATTCTTATTAAAGCGAAAAATGACTCTCCGGCAAGTTCAGAACAGCAACAAAGTCAAAAATCAATTCAGGGAAAAGTAACAAACGAGCTAGGAGAAAGTTTACCAGGTGTTTCCATTATTATTAAAGGAACAACTATTGGAACAGTTACAAACATCGATGGAAGTTTTACTTTAAATATTCCTGACAATGCCGAAACCCTTGTTTTTAGCTTTATTGGGATGAGGTCAGAAGATGTAACAATAGGCGACCAATCTATTCTTACAATTACACTCAAGGAAGATGTAATCGGGATTGATGAGGTCGTTGCAATTGGTTACGGAGTTGTAAAAAAATCGGATTTAACAGGTTCAGTTTCCACTGTTAAGGCAGAGGATCTCGAAAATGTTAAAATGCAATCCATAGACCAGGGATTGGCAGGTAGAGCTGCAGGTGTCCAGGTAATAAGTACTTCTGGTGTTCCCGGATCGGCTCCAGCAATTAGGATTCGCGGTACAACATCGTTGCAAGGTGCCAACGAACCTCTTTATGTAATTGATGGATTCCCTATTTATGCTGGCGGTGGAAGTGGAAACACAGGCGGACAAGATGGGTCTGATAATATTAGTGGTATATCCAATATCAATCCTAACGATATAGCCAGTATTGAGATACTTAAAGATGCTTCTGCAACTGCAATTTACGGTGCAAGGGCTGCTAACGGTGTCGTACTTATTACAACTAAATCAGGTACATTTGGAACCGACAAAATATCGTTTTCAGCAAATTATGGTATGCAAAATGTGACTAAAAAATATGATGTTATGGATGCCTACAATTATGCATTGTTGCAAAATGAAGCAGTTATTAATGATGGAGGGAATGCAATATATTCTGAAGGAGATTTGGCAGAAATTAAAGCAAATCCTAATCTTGCTACCAATTGGCAAGATGAGATATTTGTTACTGCACCAACTCAAGAATTTAATATTGCGTTTACGGGAGGAGATAAAAAAACCAATTATGCTATAACTGGTGGTTATCTTAAACAAGAAGGTATTGTTAAAAATACAGATTACGAACGTTTTACTGCAAGGATTAATCTTAGTCGTCAGATGAATGATTGGTTAAAAACAGGAACACACATAACTGCCAACAGAATTTTTTCTAACCAGCAAAGAGTTGACGGTGGCGCTGTAATCAGGGGGGCAACTCAATTCAATCCTATTTTCCCAATTATGGAAGGAGAAGGTTATTCTTTCGTGCCGTTAAACGATGGTGGTTATACAGATGTAAACGATGGAATACTTATAAACAACCCGCTTGCCACGGTTAATGAAGTTCTCCGTCAAACCCAAAGAAATGGATTTCTTGGAGATGTTTTTATGGAAATAAGGCTTACACCTCACCTAATTGCTAAAGTAACTGGTGGCGTTAATATTTCAAACGTTAAAAATGACACTTACTTACCAATGTCAACTCGTGAAGGTGTTGGGGTTTCGGGTCAAGGAACTATTGGCTATAGTTTAAACCAAAACTGGTTGAATGAGAATACCTTAAGTTATATAAACAATTTTGGCGACCATTCAGTAAGTGCAGTAGTTGGTGCAACATTCCAGGAAAATATTTTCGAGAACGTATCCGCTTCTTCTCAAGGATATACAAATGATATTCTTCAGGAGAACAATTTGGATGGCGCAGAAGTTTACAACCGGCCTTATTCAAGTAGGCTCTATTCTAATATAAGATAGATTTTCTTTTTACAAATATGACAATGCCGT
>JABGRN010000044.1 GCA_018648265.1 Prolixibacteraceae bacterium
CCTCATATAATGGGATAGATAAATTAAATTTGAAAACGTTTAGGACAGCTCTGATAATGGGTGTATTTTGTGAAACCAATTAAGGTGCTATTTTTGTTGACTTAATTTCTTTAAATTATAATATGGAACAGAAAGAAGGCTGGAAATTCTCCAAGGCATTTTGGGTGGCCAACACGGTAGAATTATTTGAACGTGCAGCATACTATGGCGTGTTTATCGTAATTACACTTTATTTGTCCCGGATTCTTGGTTTTGGCGATATTGAAGCAGCGGCAATTGCAGGTGTTTTTCAAGCAATGCTTTACTTATTGCCTACATTTGCAGGTGGTTATGCCGACAAACTTGGATTTCGAAAATCGTTAATGTTAGCATTTGGCTTATTAACATTGGGTTATGCGGGGATGGGGATTTTGCCAACTGTGTTGGAATCAGCAGGATTAGTTAAGTATGGCGATACTACTTTATTTAGCGGCTTAGATACTTCTTCGTCAAAATATGCGATAATTCCGGTGATGGCACTTATTGTTTTGGGTGGGGCATTCATAAAATCGGTAATTACCGGAACAGTTGCCAAAGAAACCACCAAAGAGAACAGGGCACGTGGTTATAGTATTTTTTACGCCATGGTAAATATAGGGGCTTTTTCGGGCAAGACTATTGTAAAACCTTTGCGCGAAGCCATGGGAAATACAGGTCTTATTTGGATTAGTTATTTCTCTGCGGCCATGACTTTACTTGGATTAATTGTAGTATTTCTATGGTTTAGAAGCAATCAAAATCAAGGTGAAGGTAAAACTACCCGTGAAATATTTGACGGATTTATCAGGGTCATTTTTAATGTTCGTTTGTTGGTATTAATATTAATAATTACAGGATTTTGGATGGTTCAAACGCAAATGTATGCAACAATGCCAAAATATGTGTTGCGTTTGGCCGGAGAAGGAGCTTCTCCATCGTGGTACGCTAATGTAAATCCCTTAGTTGTATTCTTGACGGTTGGTTTTGTTACTCATTTTTTGCGAAAAAGAACCGCATTGTTTAGTATGACTGTAGGAATGATTATTATGCCTGTTTCGGCTTTGTTTATGGCTTCAGGAAATTTGGTGTCGGGAAATATATTAGGGATGCACCCGGTTGCATTTATGATGGTTATTGGAATTGCATTCCAGGGTTTTGCCGAAACGTTTATTTCTCCTCGATATTTAGAGTATTTTTCTTTTCAAGCCCCAAAAGGTGAGGAAGGGTTATATCTGGGATTTAGCCATTTACACTCATTTCTTTCATCTATTTTTGGTTTTATTATGTCGGGGGTTTTGTTGGATCGTTATTGTCCCGATCCCCGTTTGTTTGCTTCGCAGGCTGAATGGGAAATTGCAGCGTCAAATGCTCATTATATATGGTATTTCTTTGTAGGAATTGCCTTAATATCAGCAATCGCGTTAATTGTTTACGGACGGGTGGTAGGAAGAATAGACAGTAAAAAGCAAATTTCAGTTTAATATTTTGTTGATTGATATGAAATAGTTAGTTTTGCACACCAATTTCCACAAATGGAAAGCCCGGATGGCGGAATTGGTAGACGCGCTGGATTCAAAATCCAGTTTCTGCAAGGAAGTGTGGGTTCGATTCCCACTCCGGGTACAAAAGAACCGCCTAACTGGTTGTCAGTTAGGCGGTTCTTGTTTTTAAAGAAAAGGGTGACGAGAAAATTTATTAATTTTCATAGTTATTTATACAATACAATCTTAGATTTTTATCTTTGATATTCATCCATAAATTTAAAATAATGAAACAAAAAATAATTTTTAAACTGTTTGTCCTGGGAATCTTATTACTAGGATCTTTAGCAACAAATGCCCAGGATCCAACCCGGTTCAAAAATCAGGTTGATGAGTTATTTAATGCTGAATACAATTTTAGTCCAGATAAAAAACTGGTGATTTTTACGGGAAGTTCAAGTGTTAGAATGTGGAAAGATGTTCAACAACGTTTCCCGGAATATAATATTATTAACAATGGTTTTGGAGGTTCACAATTTAGCGACCTCATTTATTTTTACGATGAATTAATAACAAAACGAACTCCGGAAATCTTATTTATTTATGAAGGTGATAATGATATTGCCAGCGATAAAAAACCAAACAAAATTTTAAAGGAAGCCAAAGGATTAATTGCAAGAATTCAAAGAGATTTGCCGCAAACAAAAGTTGTTTTTATTTCGCCAAAACCGAGTATCGCTCGCGAAAACCTGAAGAAGGATTACATTAAGCTTAACAAAAAATTAAAAAAATACTGCGAGAAACAAGAGAATCTTGAGTTTGCTGATGTGTGGAATATTATGCTCGATGAAAATGGAAATGTTTACACCGATATTTTTATCGAAGATGGCTTGCATATGAACAAAAAAGGATACGATTTGTGGGCAAAGGTGATTGGCGAATTTTTGTAAAATGCCTTTGAAAAAATTACTTTAAATTGAACAAAAAAAAGATGTCATCTTTAATTAGTAGATGACATCTTTTTCATTTTGGTTATTTAACCAACCTCTGCATGTGCTCCCCACGTTTCAAAATTTTCACTGATTGCCGGGAGCGAAACATTTTTAATTTCGCCGGGAGCAAGATCTGTATTAGCTGTTGGCCCTAACTCCGTTCCGTTTGATAAATGTACTTCAACACGAATTTTCGATATTGCTTTGTCGGTCGTGTTTTCAATCGAGCCAACAAAAGTACTGCTTTGCGCATCGAAATAAAGTATTAACCTTACACCATTTCGAACCTCGTCAAAAGTGTCATTAATACTAAATTGGGTTGCAGATTCTTCATCTTCACAAGAAGCTGTAAAAAGTGAAACTGCCAGGAACATTGTGAACATCAAAATAACTCTTTTCATGATTTAAAAATTTAATTGTAAATAAAAAGTGAGGTAAAATTTTATTCATGAATTTTCTGATTATTTAAGATGCTCAATTTTGATTCCTTTACTATTTGTGTTCTCCCTCTTTTTCGCCACCGTGCTCGCCGCTCTCTTTTCTTTTAACACCGTGTTCTCCTTCCCCTTCACTACCGTGGCCTTCTTCTCCGCCTTCGCCATGTTCTTCGTTGCCAACTTCGGCGTGTGCCGACCAGCTTTTAAATTCTTTCTCGCTGCCTTTTAAGGTGACATCCATTTTTTCGCCCGATTTTAAATTTTTAGCGGTTGTAGGTCCTAACTCAATTCCGTTTGACAAATGAACTTCTACACGAACACGGTCTAACTCTTTTTCAGTGGTGTTTTCAACTGTTCCTTTAAAAGAATTGCTTGCTTTGTCGAAAGACAAAATTAATCGTGCACCGTTTCTAACTTCATCGTATTTGTCGCTTAAAGAAAACTGGGTTCCATCTTCTTCACCTTCCCCTTCACCGCCTTTTTCGCGAGAATGTTCCCCTCGCTCACTACTTTCATGGCTCTCTCCACTTTCTTTTTTTTCTCTGCTCTGACCTGTGCAACTTGTACTTGCAATTACCGCAGAAAAAAAGAATACTGCGATGAATGACTTTAAAATGATTTTCATTTTTTCACTTTTAATTGTTTAAGAAATAATTTATTAATTACTTGTTATTTTTTGCTTTGCGATGTTCTTCGTTTCTTATTGTGTAATTTTTTCCTTTTTCATTTTCGTGATTTTCAATCCTAGTTGATTGATGTTCTTCTGAATAATTCGAAGACAAAGTTCTATCAGACAACAAAAAAACTAAGGCTATTAAAACAGGGAGGATAATTAGCTTTTTTAGTAAAATAGCTTTTCGGGATTTTGTATTTCCCATCATAATTAGTCGCTTTCTCGTCAAGCCAAAATTTAAGTTACTCGACAAAACAGAATGATTCTGTACGGATATATTTGCTAAAAGTAATTGCTGATACTTGTTGATGTTTTTATGATGAAAAATTGTGTTTTCATCAGCAAGGTATTCGTGATTTAAACGAACTGCTCTTTTCAATAAAAGCAGAAACGGATTGAACCAAAAGATTATTTGTAAAAATTCCAGAATCAGAATATCAAAAGTGTGTTTTTGACTTACGTGTGAAATTTCGTGAGTGAACAATTCTTCTTCAATTTTACCTGATTCATAATCGTTTTGAGTAATAAAAATGTAATTTAGAAATGTATGCGGAAGTACTTTTTCTTTCAGTAAAATCAGTTTCGAATTTTTAAAATCTACTTTCGGATTATTCCTGATTTTTAAACTAATTTGACGAATATTTTTAATGAACCGAAATAATAGTATGCTACTAATTACAAGGTAAAAACCAACAAAATAGGAGAAAAATTCGCCGTATTTTTCAATGCTTAAATTAGAACTATTAAATGGATTTTCTGAAATATGTTCTGAATTCATTCCGCCAATTAAAAATTCAACGAGTGAGTGTTCGGCGTAAATATTCAGCGTCGGAATTAGCAATGAAAAAACAACACTGCCAATTAAATAAAAACGGTTAAAACAGTGCATTTTTTCTTTTTCTAAAAAGAGAATATAAAATATAAGGAATGCACCCAGCCCGAGAATCGATTTAAAAATATAAAGAATCATTTTTGTTGCTTTTTAATTTGAGTGTCAATAATTTTGCGCAGCTCTTCCAGCTCGGAAGTTGTCATGTTAGTTTTAGAAGTAAAAAAAGAGGCAAATTGCGAAGTTGAATCGTTAAAAAAGTTCTTAATCAAACCATTTAAATGATTGGAAAAATAGTCGCCCTTTTTTACAAGCGGATAGTATTCTCTCGATTTTCCGTAAAGTTTATATGCAACAAAACCTTTATCGGCCATTCGCTTTAAAAGTGTTGCAACCGTTGTTGTTGCGGGTTTTGGGTTGGGGTAAGCATCAAGCAAATCTTTCATGAAAGCTTTTTTACAGCTCCACAAATATTGCATCAATTGCTCTTCTGTTTTCGACAAATTCATCTCTACGTTTTTAGAACACACTCTACAAACATAGAGATAAAAACTATAGATGCAAATACTAACTAAAATTTTAACTTTTCTTTAACTTTTTTCAAAGAGTTAAATCTCCTTTTATGATTTTTATAAGTCATATAAAAATTAAACACATCCAAATTTTGTCAATTATTCAGGTTTTAACTTTAGCAGCGCTATTTCACTTTTGGTACCAACTCGCATTGGCGGGCCAAAAGTTCCTGCTCCTTGCGACACAAAAATCTGTGTTCCTTTAAAATTGTGCAAGCCTTTGTTGTATGCAAAAAGAAGATTGGCAATGTATTTAATTGGGAATAGCTGACCTGCATGTGTATGACCCGCCAGATACAAATCTACTCCGTGTTGATTGGCGTATTTAATTCCGTCGGGACTGTGATGCAGCAAAACAGTTGGTTTCTCTTTAAAAATATTAAGGGTAGAAAGTACATTTTTTATTGTATGTCCATTATCGTTTACGTGCATATTAAACGATTCGCTGTCGGCCCGCATGTGGTTTAATCCAATAATTTGCAGTTCACTAAAATGGGTGACTTCGTTTTCAAGTACATCAACACCACTTTCGCGTAGATATTTCTTTATGGTTTGTATACCCGAATAATTATCGTGGTTTCCTTCCACAAAATAAACCGGGGCATTTAATTGTGTTAGTGGGACTAATTCTTCCATTGTCAGATTTATCCTGCCATCAAATAAATCGCCGGTAATAAAAACAACATCTACATTTTGTTCGTTGGTTTTATCGACAATTCGTTGAAGAAAATTTTTCCCGCGGAAATGTCCAATGTGAATATCGGAAAGGTGCATTGCACGAATTTCACTGCTTATTCCTTTAATTGAAATTTCTTGTTGAGTGACCTGAATATTCCATGAATTAAGAATTCCACCCAAAGAAATTGCAGCTGTTAAAACGATAGCTGAAATTCCGTAAGTTTTGGGTGGAAAATTTGTGAATAGTTGAACTAAATTTACCAACAAAACTGATAATACAAGATAAAGTAGAACACCCATTGTTATTGCAGCCAGCATATAAATAAAGCTTCCGAAGCCATTTGTTGTGTTCGATAAAGGAAGTACTCCAAAAATCATTAAAATAGTTAATCCTGGAAATATAAAATAAAGAATTTTGGTGTTTTCAATGCTAAAATAAAAATTGAAGCGACGGGATAAATAAATGTTTACTCCAACCAAAATTCCTATAAAAACGATAAAAAAAAGGAGTGGAAAAAATTGTCTCATTGTTTTAAATGGTTGTATGAAATTGCAAATCTTTCGACTAAATACTAACTACTAATTACTATTTATTTTACTTCCTGCATTTGCCGAATTTGTTTTAACACCATTTTCTTCGGTGAAAAGGGTATCATTGACATCATCAGTTTCTGCGAAAAAGTCAATCCGGAGATAACATCAAGTTTCCCTTTTATCATTCCGTTGTAGCCATCTTCGGCAACTCCACGAGCACTAACTGTCTTTTTGAACATATCGGTTTTGTCCATTCCCGAAACTGCGCCAAATTCAGTTTCTGTAGCTCCCGGCATCAGGTTGGTTACGGTAACATTTGTGTCGTGTAATTCTTCTGCAATGGCATTACTGAAAAATGTAACATAAGCTTTTGTTGCAAAATAAACCGCTTGCAGTGGACCGGGCATAAAACTAGCCGTTGACGAAACGTTTAAAATTTTACCTTCGTTTCTTTTTACAAAGTCGGGCAAGAAAAATCGTGTTAAAGCTGTTAATGCAATAATATTTAGGTTAATCATAGCAAGGTCTAGTTCCCATTCTCTTTCATGGAATTTTCCCAGTCCGCCAAAACCAGCATTATTAATTAGATAATCTATTTCTATACCTGCGTTTTTAACTTCTTCGTAAATTTCTTTTGGTGCTTCCGGTAAACCAAGGTCTTTGGCAATTACCAACACTTCTACTGAATATTTTTTCTCCAGTTCTGTTTTTAAACCATCCAGTTTATCTTTGCTTCTGGCAACAATTATTAAGTCGCCACCTTTTTCGGCATGAATATTTGCCAACTCTTTTCCGATGCCTGTCGAGGCGCCGGTTATTAATGCTACATTCTTCATTTTAATATTTTAAATTGTTTTTGATAATCATTTTTACGTGAGTACTTACTTGCAATGGTGAACAAATTTTTTTGTTCAAAGTTCATATTTTCTTAAAAGGAACTGAATCATCTCCGTTGGATTTAGACTTGAACCTTTTAGAACAGCAGAACCCATTCCATCGATAAATAGAATTAATAACTGGGCTTCCATTTTCGGTGATTCATATTTTAATTTTTGGAATGCATTTGTTAAAGCCATTTTTAATGGCTCCATCTTTTTGTCGCTATTGATTTCCAGTTCCCACTTCAACTTAAATTGCAATTTCCAGAAATCATAGTCGGAAACATCAATTTTACTGGTCATTTCAATTGTTTTTCGGATAACTTGTTTTGGCTCCGATTCCATTACAATATCAACAAACAAAGTCTTCATCTTATTTTCTCCCACTGCAAGTATGGCATACAATAGTCCCTCTTTGTTTCCAAAATGCCTAAAAATTAATCCTTCAGAAACACCTGCTAATTTTGCTACTTTGCTGGTTGATGTCGCGTGGTATCCTTCTTTTGCAAACAATTGCAAAGCTGCCCGTAATATTTTTTCTTGCTTCTCAGTCATAACAAATGTAAGTAATCACTTGCAAAAATATGGTTATTTTTTAATATCCCAAGTTTTTAGTGAGAATTTTTTTATCCTTACACAAATAATCTTAGCTATTTTGAGGAACAAAAATTGAGCAAGTTCTTAACTCAAAGCGGTTTGGTTTCAGAGTAGAATATTTTAATGAATGTTATAAATTAGATTGACGATTAAAACAGAACGTCGAGTCTTGGGTTAACCACATTGTTATAAATTGAACCAAAGCGGTATGTTAATCCAACACTTGTTCCATAAGAATAAGTAGTAGATAATTCTTTTCGGTTCAAAAGAATATCTTCCACGCTTGCACTCCCTTTTCGTAATGAAATTTGGTCGTGAATAAAAGCATAGCCCCCGTGCATGTCGAATGTGAGTCCCTTGGCTACTTTTATGCTAATATAGGCTCCAAGCGAGAAACGATTCAGGGAAAAATCGTGTAAATAATTTCTCCATCCTGCCGTTAAGTTAATGGTTCCCCACTGTTGAAAAGAGGTGTATGAAGTTTCGAGGCGTTGAGACCAAAGAGATTCTTTTGTTTTTAAAAATACAGTTGTATCGGCATAGTTGTTATGGCCATAATTTAAAACATAAAAAATCCGAAAAATTCTTCTTGTAGATTCTGAATATGGAAAAATATCGTATTCTATGGCCGGGCCTACTACAAAACCCATGTCGTAATTTGAATAAATTGATTTGAAAATATCTGATGAAGCACCAAGAGCCCAATGGCCGCCGAGACTTTTTACTATATCTCCATAAATTCTGCTCTCTTCTTTTTTATCACTAGCATTTACATCACCATAATTGTATTCAGTTGTTGAAGTGTTGTGGTAAAGTCCGCTGCTAATTTTCCAGTCAGCCGTTGTTCTTCCGGCATTAAAAGAAGTATTTAAGCTTCGGGAATCAGCTGACTGCTGACCTTGTAAAGTTCCGCGTAAACTTGTCGTAAATACCCAATTGTTCCATTTGTCGGTAGAAACTTCTTCAGCAATGGGTTCCGTAAACTGAATATCGATAAACTCCGCCAAAGGAGTATTTATCATGTATCTCATCAATCCCATTTTTAAAGTTCGTACGCCCTTTTGTCGCACTGCTTCATCGGTTTCATCCGGATAAGTATAAAAGCTCACGGTATCTTTTACTCCAGCAAACTTTTTATATCCTTCAACAAAAAACGTGTATTCTCCTCCACCGGAGCCCGTAGATTGAAAGGTACCAAGTACAACCAGATCTGCATCTTGTATGTCCCTGACATAATTAATAAACGGAACTTCTGTTTTCATATAACTGTCCGCATTCATATACACATTAATTGCATCTTTCCGTAGTGCTTTCTTTTTAATTTCGGGAGGACTTTGTTGCGCAAAAAGGGTAGAAAAAAATATTGAGAATAGTAAAAGAATAGGAAAGACTTTCATAAAGCGTACTGTTTTATTATCAAAAAATAATGTTTAACTGAAATAGATTTCATCCATAATATTCCGGATTAGTTTCAGTTGGTTTTAAATTGTTGCCAAAAATTGTTATGATTATCTGGAATACCAAAAAAATGGGGCAAGAGTACATATTTAGGGGTGAAGCGCTATGCCTTGGTATAAATTATAGATATGTGAATTAAAAGGGCAAATGAAATTACTTATAACTGATTCAACTGAAAACCTTAATAATAGTTCAAATTTTAGTTTTGGTGAAATAAGGGAAATAAAATGTTACTTCGATTGAACAAATTCTTCCAAAATTCCTTAAATTGTTGTGTAAACTAAATCTAAAGCAATGACATCTAAAATTCGCAAATTCAATTATCTTTTTCTTATAACTCTTTTCTTAGTTTCTTTTTTGAAAACAAATGCACAAAACGGTGCAGCTCTCTACCAGCAAAATTGCGCCCAGTGCCATGGTGCCGATTTAAAGGGTGGAAATGCCACAAGTTTAATCGATGGTATTTGGCAATTTGGTGCTGAAGACGGCTACTTGTTTCGCAATATAAAATTTGGAATAGCACACTTAGGAATGCCGTCATATGAGAAAGTATTAGAGGATACTGAGATTCGCGAAATTATGAAATACATTCGTGAATCGGAAAAAAAGGTTGGTGCTGAAAAACCTCCAATTGCAAAAATGTTGGAAACTTTAGACTACGATGTAAATGTTGAAATTTTTGCAGAAGGGCTTGAGGTTCCGTGGGCAATTGATTTTATTGATGCAACTACTGCTTTAATTACAGAGCGTCCGGGAAGATTGCGCGTTGTAACAAATGGAAAATTACAAACAGAGCCGGTAAAAAATATTCCAAAAGTTTTGAATGAAGGACAAGGCGGTTTGTTGGATGTTGCAATTGACCCAGATTACTATGAAAATGGTTGGATTTATTTGGCGTATAGTCATGTACTAGAGCACATTATCGAAGGGAAGCGTCCTCCTGCAATGACCCGTTTAGAGCGTGGAAAAATTAAAAATAATACATGGACAGACAGCGAAATTATTTTTGAAGCACCTCACGAAACTTACCGAACAACCCGTCATCATTATGGTTGCCGAATAGTATTCGATCCGGCAGGGTATCTTTATTTTACAATTGGTGACCGTGGAACCAGCGAACATGCACAAGATTTTACCCGCCCTAATGGGAAAGTGCATCGTATTAATAAAGATGGATCTATTCCGGAAACCAATCCATTTATAGATGAAGAGGCTGCCATAAAATCTATTTTTTCGCTGGGAAACAGGAATATCCAGGGAATGGCAATTCACCCCAAAACAGGACAACTTTGGGTAACCGAACACGGACCAATGGGTGGCGATGAACTTAATTTAATTAAAGCCGGCAAAAATTATGGTTGGCCTGTAATTACTTATGGTCTAAATTATAATGGAACAGTTATAACGGATTTAACACATAAACCCGGGTTGGAACAACCCATTTTATATTGGAAACCTTCAACAGCAGTTTGTGGACTGGATTATTATTCCGGGGACTTATTCAAAAAATGGAAAAACAAATTGCTGGTGGGTGCTTTAAAATATGAAGAAGTTCGCTTGCTTGATATTGAAAACAATAGAGTAATGCATCAGGAAATAATTGTAAAAGGACAGGGACGGGTTCGAGATGTTTCAACTGGACCCAACGGTGCTATTTATGTTGTGTTGAATAAACCTGGAACGGTTTTGAGGTTGACACCAAAAACAGATTAGTAGAAAATGTTTTCCCTCAAAAATGTTTTGATTTTACAGATAGGACAACCATTATGAACTACAATTTTATCTAGAAACCATAAATAGATTAAGCTAAAATCAAATCGACCCCCGCATTATTAAATTCGTTTTGAAAATGAACATCAAGTTCATTGTTAGTAGCAATGTGTTGAATATCTGCTGTGTAGCAAATATTTGTAAGTTCGGTTTTACCAAACTTGCTTGAATCGGAAACAATAAAAACATCCTTTGCTTTTTGAATGATGTAACTTGAAATTTCCGCTCTGAAAAGATCGTACAATGTAAATCCAGAGTCAGTTTCATATCCGTCAATTCCAATAAAAGCTTTATCAATATTTATTTGCTCAATGCAGGTTTTGGTAATTTTTCCCACCAGAGTTTCACTGTCGTGTTGATAAATACCACCCAGAATAATAATATTGGCTTGTTCGTTTTTTCTGAATTGCCGGGCGATGTAAACATTTGTGGTAATGATTGTAACCTTTTTAATTTTTAAAAGTTCCCGTGCCAGAAGTACATTTACCGAGCCTGACTCGATAAGAATTGTTTCCCCTTCATTTACAAAAGTTGCCACCTTTTTGGCAATCCTGAGTTTTTTTTCATAATTCACACCCAGCCTGTTGGTCAAATCATCCGCATCTTTTAGCACGGCGCCGCCATGAACACGTTTCAAAAGACCCTCAGTTGCTAAAAAATTCAAATCCTGCCTGATGGTAACCGATGAAACATTTAGTTTTTCAGTGAGCTCAATTACAGAAGTCTGATCGTTTTTTTCTAAAATTTCCAGAATTTTATTTTGTCGATTATTTATCATTATTCCAATGTTAAAGCGGCAGCTCCAATAACTCCGGCATCGGCACCAATATTTGAGATTACTATTTCAATGGGATCGAAAATCATATCGCGGGCTAATTCGTAAAAAGTCGATTTTATTTTATCAAGATAAAAATCTCCCCAGTTCGTAAGTCCACCACCCAAAACAATAAGTGGCGGATTTAAAGTTTGAAAAATATTATAAATTCCTAATCCTACATAATACCCGCTGTCTAAAATAATTTCTTTGGAAACCGGATCATCTATTTCAAGGCCTTTTTTCAAATGTTGACCACTTAATTTCGACAGGTTAAAATTTGATGGAAGATTAAGTTTGCTTTTTTTACCTTCCTTTATTTTTTGTTCAAAAAGGTAGGGAAGTGCCATTCCACAGGCACATGCCATCAAACAGCCACGGTTTCCACAAGTACATGTCAGCTCGCTGTTTGGTTCTACAATTGTGTGGCCAAATTCACCGGCGGTTCCTGTAACACCTCTGTACAGTTTTTTATTAATGATAATTCCGGCACCAATTCCTGTGCTAATAGTGAGAAAAACCATGTCGTTAAAACCTTTTCCGGCACCAAATTTAAATTCACCAAAAGCCTGAGCATTGGCATCATTATCCAAAACTACAGGTATTTTGAAATAGGATTGGACAGCATCGCGAAGGGGATAATTTTTAAAACCTTTCAGGTTGGAAGTTGTAATAATTGTACCATCGCGAAAACGGATATGACCGGCACAACCCATTCCGATTCCCAAAAGGTCTGATTCCTGAAAATCGTTTCTTTTGATTATTTCTTTTATGTTTTCGGCTACAAGTTTAACCAGGTCTTCTTCGTTTCTGTCAACATGCGCACAAGTATGGATTTTGTCAATTATTTGTCCTTCAACATTAACCAGAACAATGGAACATTTGGTACCACCAATATCGACTCCGCAAAGTAATTTTTTCATCATTTAAAAATTTAGTGAATGCTCGGTTCTTGCAATAATATCATCTTGAGTATCGGGTGATAAGGTAGTGAAAAAAGCAGAATATCCGGCCACCCTTACAATCAGATCTCTGTGATTTTCGGGATTCTTTTTGGCGGCTAGCAATGTTTCCTTTGAAACAATGTTGTACTGAACATGCGAGCCTTTCAAATCTTTGAAAAAAGTTCTGACTATCGAAATCAATTTTTGTTTATCAGAATCTTTTTGAATGGTAGCAGGAGATAATTTTTGATTCAGGAGTACGCCGCCCATAATCTTATCTGTGGGCAACTTCGATACAGATTTAAAAACAGCAGTCGGGCCCAACGTATCCGTTCCCGACGATGGTGAACTTCCTTCAGCAACCGGGGTAAATGCTTTTCTTCCATCAGGTGTTGCCGGAACAACAGCCCCGCTGGGAACGTTAGCCGAAATACTGGAGGTTCCAGCATAATATTTGCATCCGATGGGTCCGCGGTTATTTCGTGTAGTATGATAATTTTCAAGTTCGTCGATAAATTCCATGTAGGCATCTTTTAAAAGGAGATCCACATAATCATCATCATTTCCATATTTAGGTGCAAAATTCAATAACAATTGTCTGATTTTTTCACCTTCTTTTCCTTCAAAGTTGTTTTCAATAACTTCAATGAGCTGTTCTTTCGTTATTCTTTTTTCTTCGAAAATCAGTTTTTTAATGGCGGCCATTGAATTCCCTAAATTCGCAATTCCTACCTGAAGACCTGAAATAAAATCGTATTTCGATCCGCCCTCCTTTATGGTTTTTCCCCGCGGAATACAACTATCAACAAAAGCAGAGCAAAGTATATCCGGAACATTTTCTTCGAGGGCAGTATCAACTGCGGTATCTATTTCTACCGTTTTTTGTGTGTAATATTTTATCTGGTGTTGCCACGAATTAAAAACTTCATCAAAAGAATCGAATTCAGTAAAATTTCCAATACCTTCCTGAAATACTATCCCCGACTGTTTGTCGAGTCCGTTGTACAACGAAGCCAGAAAAACCCGCATCAGGTTCAGAAAACTCATACCAGTACAACGATAACCCCATTTCCCGGGTACAGCAATTTCGATACATCCAATGGCTGAAAAATTATAAGCATCTTCCGGCTCAACACCAAGTTTAATAAGTTCCGGAATCACAATTTCATCGTTATTAAAAGAGGGCATCCCAAATCCTTTTTCTATAATCCGCATGCACTTTATCATAAATTTATTGTTTATATTTTTATGAAATCTTACAGACAGATTTGGTTGAGTGAGTTTCATTTTTCCCACCGAATCGAGAATAAGATAACTTAAATCATTTACTGCATCCTGCCTATCTGTTGTTTGTCCGCCAATAGTAACGTTCTGGTAAAGTGGGCCTCCCGCTGAAAAACGAGTGTGCGACCAGGGACGGATTTTATTTATGGAAAGCAATTTTATCCATGTATTTTCCAATAACTCTGAAACAAAATCATCAGAAATATTTCCTGTAGTTTTATCTTTCTGATAAAAGGGGAATAGATACTGATCCATTCTTCCCAACGATACTGAATGGCCGTTACTTTCAATTTGAAGTACAAGCTGCACAAAATAAACAAGCTGCAAAGCCTGATAAAAATTTTGAGGCGGTTTTTCTGCAATTACTTCACAATTGTTGGCGATTAAAAGGAGTTCCTGTTCTCGTAACTTGTTCTGTTCTTTTTTGCTGATTGAGAGAGCCAAATCTTTGTATCTTCGGATAAAAGTCTGAAATGCTTTAATGGAAATTGTTAGAGCCGTATAAAAATGATTTTTTTTTATTCCGTCCTTTTCGAATCTTTTTACTTGTTTATGATACTGATTGATTTCTTCAAAATAACCACTCAATCCGACTGATAATATTTTATAAAAATCAACTGCAATATGTGCATCTCCCGACGTGAGGTTGCCGGTAGCTTTAATAATTGCTGAATCTTGTAAATCGCGCAATTCTTGTGACATTAAAGCTCTGCCACGATCCCATAAAACTTTTCCTTTCCACCATTTTGCAATTTCAACCAGCTCCTCTTTATATTCTTCTGTAATAAAAAAAGCATCTCCCGGCCGTTTATCCAGTTCATTCATTTCCAGGGGCAACCAATCAACGGCATATTCCGGAAAAATGGGAGCTGCCCTATTTTGCGACGACTGATTGCCAACAATTAATTCTCCTTCGTCGATGAAAATGGTCATCTCTTTCAGAGTCTTTTCAAGTGCAAGTGCCCGTTTTATAATTATTGGTTTATCCTCATTTCCCCGATATATTTCAGTATAAAACTTTGCCCTTTCGGTGCAAACCGATGGTTTTGAGTTCAATACCTTTTCTCGTAAAAATGCTATTCTTTCAGTTATTTTTGACTGCTTTTTTTCAATTATCATCTTAACCTCCAATCTTTGTTTCGAATCCTTTTAATTGTGCGTATTGAATATATTTGGTGATTTCTAAATCCTCAACTTGTTCTTGGTTCCCGAAAATGTAATCCATACCCAACATTTTGTATTTTTCAACTCCGAAAGTATGGTAAGGTAGAAAATGAATCTCATTGACATTTTTTAGTGAATAGACAAAATCAATTATTTGTTTCATTTCATTTTCAGAATGATTAAAACTAGGGATTACCGGAATGCGAACAATTACATGTGAACCGGAATCTGTAAGTTTTTTAAGATTTTTCATAACCAGTTCCGCTTCGCCATGGGTAAAAGTTTTGAACTTATTTTTATCGGTATGTTTTAAATCTACCAGAAAAGTTTCTATGAATCCAATACTTCTTTCCACTTTTTCCCAGTTCACATGAAGTGTTGTTTCAATGTTTACTTTTATGTTTCTTACTTCGAGTTCTTTCAACAATTCAATTATATTTTCTTCCTGTGAAAGTGGCTCCCCACCAGAAAGTGTTACACCTCCATCATTCCGGTAAAAAAGAGTGTCTTTTTCTATTTCTGCTAAAAGTTCATGAACGCTTTTAGATTCTCCCGATACCGTTAATGCTTTTGATGCGCAAATATTTCTGAGATTTTCCGGATTTTGCAAAAGTTCCCGATTTATCTGAATTCCATTATTGTTTATTCTGATTATAGCTTTATTTACTTTAGTACAATCTCCAAAGTTTTTGCAATTTTTTTTGTCGTATATAACGCTATAATTGAAAGACTGACTTTCAGGGTTACTGCACCATTGGCAACGAAGCGGACAACCTTTATAAAAAATCAGGGTTCTAATGCCCTTGCCATCGTGTGTAGAATATCGTTGAATATTAAAAATCATGTACGATAAATTATCTTATTTTTTTAGAAGTAAATTTAACGAGTTTTCATATGAAAGCAAAACAGCCTTCGTTTAAAATCAATATAAATGCTGAATAACACTTTTTATACATAAAATCATAAATAGTAATTGTTTTTGCGCACTATTCTATTCTTCATAGAGAGCGGACCAAACGATGTTATTTATGTAGTACTGAATAAACCCGGAACAGTTTTGAGGTTGACGCCAAAAGAGGAGTAAATTTGTAATTGCTTTTAATTAAACTTATTTTGTGGGTGTGAGTCAAAAGCTCGATTAACCTTTTTATATGGCTGAGTGGATTGTAATTATAGGGTTTGTACAAGCACTTTTTGGAATACTAATTTTTATTTCAAAACGTCCGCGCCATTTATGTTTTACGTTTTTAACCATTTGGCTTTCCATAATCGCAGTCTTTCTTGGTGCCCAATTACTTCCCTTCGAGGTTGTAAATTATTTTAAACCGGGGATTTTCCCCCTTATTTTTTTGTTTGGACCGTTATTATATTTTTATGTAAGCTCACTAACCATTGAAGACTTCAAGCTTAAATTGAATCATTTTTGGCATATAATACCCTTAATACTAATTAGTATTCATCGGTCAACAATTAATGCCGTTTCCGTGTCAAGCTCTTCAATTTTAACCGAAAATCCACCATTCATTTACAACAAAATCTATTTTATTTTATTAATAATCTCGACGTTTATTTATTGGATTTTCAGTGTGAAACTTATTTTAATACACAGGAAAAATATACCGTTTTATTTTTCAAACTATACATCAAAAAATACTTTAAACTGGTTGATTTTTGTAGTTCTCATATTTCTACTCTTTTTTGTGGCTCAACTGTTCGTTTCTTCCTTCGAAAAAGTGTTTGATACGAATATTATTAAGTTCCCAATACTTTTTACCAATCTCACTATTTTCACTTTTATAATGGTCTTTTTCGGAATAAATCAATCTGTTATATATAATTCAAAAAAGCAAAATCGAGAAAAAATAATTGGTAATACTGAGGCCAAATATTCAAATTCAGCATTAAATAAAAAACAAATTGAAGTTCTTAATAATACTGTTTTTAGCTATTTGAAAAGTAAAAAACCATTTCTAAATCCGGAATATAGTTTGCAAATGATGGCAGAAGATTTAAGTATTTCAAGGCAAAAATTATCGCAGACATTTAATATTGGTAAACAAAAGAATTTTTACAAGATTATAAACGAATTTCGCATCGAAGAAGTAAAACAGATGATTAACAATCCTGATTTCAACCATTTTTCAGTTTTAGGAATTGCTTTTGAATGTGGCTTTAATTCGAAAACTTCTTTTAACCGGATTTTCAAAGAGGAAACAGGGCACACTCCAACCTCATATAAAAAATCAGAATCAATATTAATTACCTGAATTCGATTAAAAAGATACACACAGCTTTATAGGTTCCAACTAATCGGGTGGGACTTTTATTCCTCTTTTTCGCATTATATTTGAATATTATTTTTGAGTGAAAAGCACTCTAAGAATAATTGCGTTTCAAAAAAATCATACTCATGAAAAGAATTCATAAATTATTGGTTTCGGTTTTATTGGTCTGTTTAATTTTGCCTGCAGCCGGACAAAGACAAACCATTTCGTTAATCAAAGATTGGAATTTTAAAGGTTCTTCAATTTGGGAGGAATCGATTAACAAAAAGGTGAATTTGCCACACACATGGAATTCACATGATGCAGCTCAGGGTTATAAGTATTACCAAGGCAAAGGCATTTATACTAAAAATTATTTTGTTGACAATTCTCTTTTTAACAAAAGATTATTCTTAAAGTTTGAAGGTGCTCAAACTGTGGCAGATGTTTCGATAAACGGAAAATACATTGGGCAACATCGAGGTGGATATTCTGCATTTGTATTTGAAATTACTAATGCTGTTAATTTTGATGAAGAAAATATTTTAGAGGTAAAAGTTGATAATTCTGAAACGGAAGATGTTTTGCCTCTTGGCGGTGATTTTAATATTTATGGAGGTATTTATCGCCCGGTTGAATTACTAATTACCGAAAAAGCATGTATCACTCCACTTGATTTTGCTTCTCCGGGAATGTTCCTTGTTCAAAAAAATGTTTCGAAAGAAAGTGCTGAAATTGAAGTGATAAGCAAAATTTCAAATGGCAAATCCAACAATGAAAATTTTGAGATTGAAGCAACAATTAAAGATGCCAGCGGAAATATTGTTCAATCGGGTGTTTCATCTCTTTTAGTAAATGCTTTTGAAACAAAACAAACGGTAATTCCAATCAATATTCAAAATCCACATCTTTGGAATGGAATTGAAAATCCGTATTTATATTCTGTAGTAGTACAACTTAAAGAAGATGGTAAAGTTCTCGATGAAGTAACTCAGCCACTTGGAATAAGATACTACAGCACTGACGCTGAAAAAGGATTTTATTTGAATGGCGAGCATGTAAAAATAAAAGGAGTAAGCCGTCATAACGATTTTGCTGGCGTGGCTTCTGCATTAAAAAGCAAACATCATAGGATTGACATGGAGCTTATTAAAGAAATGGGTGCCAATGGAATTAGATTAGCTCATTACCAACATTCAGATTTTTTTTATTCCCTGGCTGACACAAGTGGAATGATTGTTTGGGCCGAGATTCCTTTTGTTGGAAGCGATCAACAAGGGTTTCACGATTCCGAAGAATTTCAGAAGAATGCAAAACAGCAATTACAGGAATTAATAAGACAAAACTACAATCACCCTTCAATATTGTTTTGGGGCTTGTACAACGAGATTGGAATGAAATACGATTCCACGTTAACAAGTATTATTACCGACCTTCACCAGTTGGCAATTGAAGAAGACCCAAGCCGCCCAACTGTTGCAGCAACGTTTGTTACAAGAAGTGCTGACCCGCTTCATAAAATTCCTGAAATGATTGCCTGGAATCAATACTATGGATGGTACTATAGTAAACCAGATAAATTAGGAGATTTTCTTGACAGAATCCATAAAGAAGAACCTGCATATAAAATTGGAGTTTCGGAATATGGTGCGGGTGGCAGTACCAATCAGCACGAAGAGAAAATTAGAAGACCCTTTCCCTTTTTCCATGAATGGCATCCCGAAGAATTTCAGGCAACAGTTCACGAAGGCAACTGGAAAGCCATAAACGATCGCCCTTTTGTTTGGGGAAGTTTTGTGTGGAATATGTTTGATTTTGGTTCGCATTTCAGGCGCGAAGGCGATGCTATTGGAATTAATGACAAGGGAATGGTAAGCTACGATCGCAAAAGGAAAAAGGATGTCTTCTATTTTTACAAGGCAAATTGGAGTGAAGAACCTGTAATTCGAATATGCAACTCACGGTTTGCTATTCGCGAGAAAGATAAAATAAAAGTTAAAATTTATTCAAATCTCGAAAATGTTGAATTATTTGTAAATGGCAAATCTGCTGGCACACAAACCGGAGAAAATGCCACACTTGTTTGGGAAAATATTTCGTTGTTAAAAGGAAATAACAGAGTTAAAGCTGTCGGTCAAAAAAATGAAAAAACTTATTCTCATTCTGTAGTTTGGATGTACGAAAAAAGTGCGGCCATTTCTTTTGCAATAACCTTTTTACGCTGGCTAATAAAACCATTTATTGTTTTATTGCTGGCTTCTACAATGTGGTTTATCTGGCTTCTATTTAAAAAGCGTGTTAAAAACTGGAGAAAAATATCTGTTATCTTTTTATTGGTGTTAATGGTTTTAATATTAGTTGCAATAGCAGTCGCCCAAATTTTTGGTGCTCGTTTCGGGATTAATCTTTTCGAGTATAGTTTAATTTGAAAATTCATTTTTTTTAAACCTATAAATCTGATTGAAATGAAAAACATTCTAAAACTTTTAAAAATAGTCCCCATTGTAATTTTTGTTTTAACTATTAGTTCGTGCACCCAAAAACAAAAATACGAACAAGCCGTTCTAGGTGTTCGTTCGGCAGAAATCTTAAATATTGATGATTATCAGTTTAAAGATTTGAATAAAAATGGTGAGCTTGATAATTATGAAGATTGGCGTTTGTCGATTGACGAGCGGGTTGGCAATTTGTTGTCGCAAATGACGCTGGAAGAAAAAGTTGGATTTATGCTTATTAGTACCATTAACATGGGTGGCAGTTCAATGACGGGTATTCCCGGAGGAAGGGGAGGCAAAATTACCAGTGACCTTTCAGAAGAGGAGACAATTATGAAGCTGAATTTTTTTACTCGCAAACCACTTCCAGCTCACGCAATGTTTGTTTCAGGAACAACAAAAGGAATTAACGAAAGACATTTACGGCACTTTATTTTGCGTGCCAATACCGAAGCAAAAACAATAGCAGAATGGTCGAATAAAGTGCAGGCACTCGCCGAAAATACCCGATTGGGAATTCCGGTAATTTTGGCTTCTAATCCGCGCAACCATGTTAGTATCGACAATTCCACAGGCCTTGGTTTGGGTGAAACAGTCTTTTCAAAATGGCCTGGTGAATTGGGTTTGGCTGCCATGCGAGATTTTGAACTTACCCGCGAATTTGCCGAAACCGCCGCAAAAGAGTGGGTTTCTGTTGGAATTCGAAAAGGTTATCAATACATGGCTGATTTGGCGACAGAACCACGATGGGGAAGAACAGAAGGTACTTTTGGTGAAAATGCAGAATTGGCTGCCAACATGATTAGGGAAATTACTCTTGGATTTCAAGGGGAAAAACTTGGAAATCATTCGGTGGCTTTAACCACAAAACATTTTCCAGGTGGCGGCCCTCAAGTTGACGGACAAGACCCACATTTCGATTGGGGGAAAGACCAGCATTATCCGGGAGACATGTTTGATTACCACTTAAAACCATTTGTTGCTGCTATTGAAGCAGGAACTTCAGCGATTATGCCATACTATGCCAAGCCAATAAATTCAGAACACGAAGAAATTGCTTTTGCCTATAATAAGGGAATAATTAACGACTTACTTCGTGGAGAACTTGGGTTTCAGGGAATAATAAATTCCGATACCGGTCCAATTTACATGATGCCGTGGGGAGCGGAAGATCTCTCTATTCATGAACGTTATCAAAAAGCACTGGAAGCCGGAGTTGATATTTTTTCCGGAATTGCCGACCCAACTAAACTTTTAGAAACGGTTAAAATGGGATTGGTTGCTGATACAAGAATCGATGAATCAGTTACCCGGCTTCTGAAAGAAAAATTTGAATTGGGCATTTTTGAAAATCCTTATGTGAATGTAGTAGAAGCTGAATCTATTGTTGGTAACGAACAATTCCAGGAAAGTGCAAATCTGGCTTTTCGGAAGTCAATCGTTTTATTGAAAAATGAGCATAAAGTTCTTCCTCTAAAATCCAAAACAAAAGTATATTTTGAAAAATATATGGTTGCAAGAGGTTCTGTGGATCATCATAATATAGTAGCACCCGAAGAAAATAGCTGGGATGTGGAATTCGTAAATTCAGCTGATGAGGCAGATGTAAATATTCTTTGGCTTATACCCAAGACTGGCGGTCTTTTTGGTTCAACCGGTGCTGAATTAAATATTGAATTATCGAACAACAACATTGACGTAGAATATGTCAATAAAATTAAAGCAGAAAAGCCAACAGTGATTGTCATTAATTTCAGTAATCCGTGGGTAATTAGCGAAATTGATACCGGCAATGCGAATACAATTCTGGCAACTTTTGGTACTACCACCGATGCTTTGTTAGATGTTTTAACAGGGAAATTTAATCCAACCGGCAAAATGCCATTTTCTATTCCGAGTTCAACCCAATTTGTTTTAAGTAATAAATCTGATGTTCCGGGATATTTGGAGTCAGAAGGTTATGCCCTTTTCAAATTTGATGATGGTATAAGTTATTAAATAAATGGGTTGATTTGTTAAATGAAAATTTGGCCGATTGTGATTCCCTGGTAAACCCGAAGAAATTTTGCTTAGTATTTGATTCGAAAAAATCAAATCCGTGAATAATTAATTTTCTTAATTTTAAAGGATTAAATATAAGTCATGAAATCTATTCCGTACTATCTTTTAATTTTTACTCTAATGGTTAATCTCACTGGCTATTCTCAAGAAAAAAGCAAGCTCAAACTAGCCATGGCTCAAATGTTGGTTGAAGGTGGCGAAAAACAAAAAAATCTAAATCGGGCTGTTGAAAGAATTGAAGAGGCAGCAAAAAACAAAGCTGACATTATTTTGCTTCCGGAAGCAATGGATTTGGGATGGACACATTCAAAAGCTAAAACCGAAGCCGAACCGATTCCGTTAGGATCTACATTTCAAACTCTTGCGAAAGCTGCAAAAATGAATAAAATTTATGTTTGTGCAGGAATAATTGAAAAAGATGGTGACCGTACTTTTAATTCAGCGGTATTAATAAACCGAAATGGAGAACTCGTTTTAAAACATCGTAAAATTAATGAGTTAAGTATTGCCCACGGTTTGTATGATCAGGGTGACAGAATAAATGTTTGCGAAACTGAATTTGGCACAATCGGACTTTTAATTTGTGCAGATGCCAATGCAAAAGATCATGTTTTAACCCGGTCGCTGGGGTATTTGGGTGCCGACTTAATTTTATTGCCTAGCAGTTGGGCAGTAAAAGCGGATCACGATAATAAAACAGATCCTTATGGAAGCACCTGGACTAAAGCTTTTAACCCGGTTTGTAAAGAGTTCAAATTAAATATAGCATCGGTAAGTAATGTGGGTAAAATTGTGGACGGCCCCTGGAAGGATTGGAATTGCATTGGAAACTCAATTTTTGTTGAAAATGGAGGCGAAGAAATGACGGTTTTACCGTACGGATTAAATGCCGACACAATAGTTTATCAGGATGTTACACTACTTCAGCGCCCCGAGAGAGGAACTTCGTGGAATAAATATTGGAATTCTTTACGAAACAAATAGTGTCGCTCTTCAAGGTGAAAATTAATTCAATCCGCAGTTTTAAATATTGTAGATTTATTTAGATTGTGGATATGGTAGTTACCAAACTGCCATCGTGTTCAAGGTTTATTTTTTTATGCAGGCGATAACGGTGATTTTCAACTCTGCGTGCCGAAATTCCCAATAGAGGGGCAATTTCTTTTGAAGTAAGATTCATTCTAAGATAGGCGCACAAACGTAAATCGCGATGAAAAAATTGAACAAATCCCCCCTAATTTTATAAAACAATAATGTGAATATGTGGCTTAAAATTAGGTCTTTAATAACTAATAATAAATGAGTTAGTTTTAAGTAAAATGGAAATACTAATAATTTAAAACTTCCAGTTTCCTTCTTTTTAAAATTATTAAATTTGCACTCTGAAATACAAGAAATAACGTCTTTATGAATCAAAAAACATATAACTTAATAATTACAATTTTTCTTTTTGGGCTGGGTTTTACAGCGTGTAACCACTCCAACAAGAAACAATTACCTATCTCTGAAAATGAAGAAAAGATTTTAACCGACTCGCTACTTGATTTGGTTCAGTACCAGACGTTTCAGTACTTCTGGGATGGAGCTGAGCCTACGTCAGGAATGGCGCGTGAACGAATTCATTTAGACAACTCTTATCCGCAAAACGACCAGAATGTAATTACACTCGGTGGATCGGGTTTTGGTGTAATGGCCATTTTAGTTGGTATTGAACGTAGATTTATAACCCGCGAACAAGCCTTAAAAAGGTATCAGAAAATTGTTGATTACCTGGGGAAAGCCGACCGTTTTCATGGAGTTTGGCCACACTGGTTAAATGGGGAAACCGGGAAGGTCAGGCCGTTTAGTAATAAAGACGATGGTGGCGATTTGGTGGAAACAGCTTTTATGATTCACGGGCTGTTAACAGTTGCCGAATACTATCGAAGTGGAAATGAAGAAGAACAACAATTGGTAAAAGACATTACCAAACTATGGGAAGAAGTAGAATGGGATTGGCACACCAAATGTGGCGAAGATGTTTTATACTGGCACTGGTCGCCAAATTTTGGTTGGGAAATGAATTTCCCTGTGGGCGGCTACAACGAGTGTTTGATAATGTACGTTTTGGCGGCATCGTCACCAACCCATCCAATTAATCCAAGTGTATATCATAAAGGTTGGGCACTTAACGGAGCAATCGCAAACGATACCGTTTACTACGGATTAAACACTATTCTCAATTTTTATGAACACGACGAAGACCCTATTGGCTCACTTTTCTGGGCGCACTATTCTTATTTAGGATTAAATCCTAAAGGGTTAACAGATAAATATGCCGACTATTGGGAGTTGAATAAAAACCATGCAACAATTCATTACAAATATTCTTTAGATAACCCAAAAGGTTACAAAGGTTACGGCGAAAAGCAATGGGGATTTACCTCAAGCTATTCAATGAATGGTTATGCAGGACATCGTCCCGGTGAACGTGATTTGGGTGTAATTTCACCAACGGCAGCCCTTTCTTCATTTCCATACACTCCAACAGAATCCATGCAGTTTTTAAAGTATTTGTACACCGAAGCCGATTCTTTAGTTGGTAAATATGGCCCGTACGATGCTTACAATCAAACAACTGGTTGGTATTTACCACGGTATCTGGCCATCGATCAGGGACCAATTCCGGTTATGATTGAAAACCATCGAACAGGGTTAATATGGAATCTTTTTATGAAAAATGAAGATGTGCAGGTTGGTTTGAAAAAATTGGGATTTTCGTATTCACAGGTAAAATAGAATATTTACTTTATTTTTGATTCAAATTATGAGTCTGCTCCGAAAAGTCCGAGTTCATTATTTTTCAGCTCTTTTACCCCTAACCCCTAAAGGGGAACTCGCTGAAAATCAATGAACTCTTCAAAGTCCCCTTAGGGGGTTTAGGGGTAATACACTTTTCGGAGTGGACTCAGTTATTAAATCAATAAAATTTACCAATATGAAAAATTTGAAATCTTTAATTACAAGTGTTTTTATAATTTTTATTTCTTCAAGTGCTGGTTTCTCGCAGGCAAAATGCATTTTTCAAGAAGAAGGTTTTACACAACTGTTTAATGGCAAAAACCTGGCTGGCTGGAAAGCACCAGATGGTGACAACGGACACTGGAGTGTAATTAACGGAGTAATAGATTACGATGCCCGTTCTGAAGCTGAAGGAGATAAAAACCTCTGGTCGGAAAAAGAATACAATGATTTTACATTACACGTAGAATGGCGCTTTAAAGGATATGGCGACCACCTTTTTAAACTGCCCACAATTCTTCCAAGTGGCGAATATTTGCGCGATGAGGAAGGTAAAATAATTGAGCCACTTGGACCAAATTCCGATTCCGGCATTCTTTTAAAAGGAGCTGGTCAGACCAATCTTTGGTGTTGGTCGGTTGGTTCTGGCGAATTATGGTCTGTTCGGAATAATAAAGATTTACCGGCCGAAACGCGCGCAGCTGCAGTACCCAGTTCAAACCAGGATAATCCGGTTGGTTTTTGGAATGCCTTTGATATTACCGTTAAAGGAGAGTTCATTACAATAAAAAATAATGGGATTGTTGTAATTAATAATGCTTTTTATCCCGGATTAAATATTGAAGGGCCAATCGGTTTTCAACATCATGGTGGAATAGATGCAAAAACAGGGAAATTAAAAGGTGCGTCAAGTTTGGTTCAGTTTCGGAATGTTTGGATAAAAGAACTTTAGACAGTAAATTGAATGAAATTTGAAAGGTACTTTGCAGTTTTTATAATCTTATTTGTTATTATTTCGACAACAACCTATGCGCAGGAAGTATATTTTTTTGACGAGGGTACCGACAACAATTTTTACGATCAGGGAATTGTTGAAGTAAACAATTTAGGACAAAGTACATTCGAACACACTTATCCTCCGGGAGGTTCACCATCACAATGGAACGATAAAGTACCCTGTTCAACAAACGCTTTTAAAGGTGCGAATTCTCTAAAATTTTCTTATAAATCGTCTGTCAACGGAAACTGGAAAGTACGAATTCATCGAAAAGGTTGGGAATCTGCAAGTGTTGTCGGATTAGATTCATTGTCTTTTTATGTTTATTCTGAAACAGGTTTACCCAAATCGGCGCTGCCACTAATCGGTCTAAATTGCGAAGGAGGAACCTCAGATTTGTATGCTTTATCCAACTTTAACAATGATATTCCGGCAGGTCAATGGACTCATGTAATTTTCCCTCTCGATTCTATTTTTCAAAACAATGCAGGACTGGATTATTCGCAGGCAAAGGCAGTAATTTTTAACCAATCGGAACACGACAACAGTTCGAGGCTAATTTTAATTGATGAAATAACTGCATTTAAAAGTGTAGATGTTGTTCCTCCAGTTGCCAATTTTTCAGCAAAAGGATACGATAGCCACGCAGAATTAAACTGGACTCAACCAACTTTTGGTTTACTTTATCGCATTTACGCCTCGTTTAATAATGGGCAAACTTTTGAATTACGTAAAGAAACCCCGGAAAACTTCTATTTGGATTTTGTTCCTGAAAACTGTAAAAATACAAGTGTAATTTATAAGATTGTTTCTGTTATTCAGAACAAAGAATCGGAGGCCAATGAAAGGATAGCTGAAATTCGCGACTTTTCCGACGAAGAATTATTGGATTTAGTGCAGGAATATTCATTCCGCTATTTTTGGGAAGGTGCGCATCAAAACACTGGCATGGCACTCGAACGCTCAAACGGGAGTGGAAGGACGGCTGCTTCTGGGGCAACCGGGTTTGGATTAATGGCAATGATTGTTGCTCACGAACGGGAATACCGGCCACGTGAAGATGTAAAAGACCGGATACTTATGATTTTGGAATTTCTGGAAACATGCGATCGCCATCACGGTGCCTGGTCGCATTGGTACAATGCTGATACAAAAAAAACGCAAGCTTTTTCGCCAGGCGACGATGGTGGCGATTTAGTAGAAACATCGTTTGTTGCACAAGCCTTAATTGCCTTAAAACATTATTTTTCAGGTGGCGATTCTAAGTCGATTCAAATTCGCGAAAAGGCGGATCAACTTTGGGAAGAAATAGATTGGGATTGGTACCGGAATTTTGGAGAAAATGTGCTTTACTGGCATTGGTCGCCAAATACCAATTTCGATAAAAACATGAAAGTTGGTGGCTGGAACGAAGCATTGATAACATACATTATGGCAGCTTCTTCTCCAACACACGGTATTCCAAAAGAAGTTTACACCAATGGATGGGCAAAAAATGGAAATATTGTTAGTCCTAATCGAAGTTATTATGGATACGAAATAAACCTGGCATGTAACTGGGGCGGCCCTCTTTTTTGGATACATTACACACATCATGGAATTAATCCACACGGTTTAAAAGATGAATATGCCGACTATTGGCAGGAACATGTAAATACGGCAAAAATTCATTATGAATATGCAAAAGATAATCCGCTGAATTTTGAAAATTATAGCGAAAAATGCTGGGGATTAACAGCCAGCGACGATCCAGATGGTTACTCTGCCCACAAACCCATGGACAACGATAATGGCACAGTTAGCCCGACCGCTGCCCTGGCAAGTATGCCTTATACTCCGGATGAATCGATAAAAGCACTGAAATATTTTTACCAAGAACGTGGAAGCGAATTGTTCGGGAAATACGGACCTTATGACGCATTCAACGACAGTCGTGATTGGGTGCAGGAGGCATATATTGGAATCGATCAGGGACCAATTGTGATTATGATTGAAAACCACAGAACCGGCCTTTTGTGGAAGAATGTAATGGAGGATACCGATGTGCAAGCAGGGCTTGACAAGCTTGGATTTCAGTATGAAGTGGATGTTGTTTCGGGGGTAATAGAAACGCAAAAAAAAGGGGAACTTTTGGTATATCCCAATCCGGCAAAAAACCAAATTAATGTGTCGCTGCCCGGTATCCATTTTCCGGCGCAAATTAATGTTTATGGTATCGACGGACAAAAACACAGTAACTATTTTATTCAGCAAAAAGAGACAAATTTAACATTAAATTGTTCGACCCTAAAAAGCGGAATGTATATTTTAAGAGTGTCGGATTCATCTCAAATGTGGAGTAAAAAATTCGCAAAAAAATGAAAATGGTACTTAGGTTTAGAATTTTGATTTTGTCCAGTTTATTACTGATGGGATTTTTTGCGAATGCGCAAATAGAGTATCAAAAAACTTATTGCAACCCCTTAAATATTGGTTACGGCCATACTCCAATTCCAAATTTTGCTGATGCTATTTTGAATTATTTCTGAAGGGAAAACAATATTTTTTGATATGTTTAGAAGATACTTATAGGTATGGAAAAAAGAATATTAATAATTCTATTTTTAGTGGTGAACTTTGCATTTTCGTGCTCAAAGGATACTGACCTTCCTGATAATGATCTGATTCTTGAAGATCCTGCTGAAAAACACGAAACCTGGACAGGCTTACAAATAGTGATGTTTACCCCTTCTAATATTGAATTACCAGCTGATTATAAAGAGCGAATGAAAGAAGCAATTAATTATACCGAATGGTTTTTCAAAAAATGGTTGAATCATTGGGGATATTCTTGCGAAGACCCTTTGAAAATTAAAAGGGATGAAGATGGTTATCCAATACTTTGGAGAGTAAAAGGGGAACATACAGCTGCAAGTGGTGAATATAATGAGTTAGGATATGCATCAAAAGAAGTAATTCCAAAAGCCATTGACCAATTTGGCATCTCAGAAGAGAATCAAACTTGGTGTATAATAAGTTATCCCGGACCTCCCAGCCAAGCTTTTCGGGGTGGTGGCAATTTCCGGGGAGGTACGTCTTCTGCCAATTTTACCTCAAATACAGGTGAACTAATAAAACCCGGAGATGTTAATCTGGCAACCGGAGCAGCAGCAGAATTTAAATTGAAAGCAATTATTCACGAGTTGACACATGCTTTGGGAATTGCTCATATTGGACCATTAACAAATGACAATTTTGGCAATTCGTTAATGGGACCGACCAATAATGCTTATCATGGAAAATACCCGGATGATAACAGGGTTTACCTTACTAAAGCATCGGCAGCAATATTGTGGAAACATCCTTTATTTGAAGGAAATTTTAATGAAGTTAATACAACTCCTTCAGTTCAAATTGCCAATTTTCAGGCGTCATTCGATAGCGAGAAAAATACCATACAAATTTCGGGTAAATTAAGCTCAGAGAGTTCTGCTCATAGTGTTATTGCAGTTAACGAATCGAACGCTGATAAATCGGAATATTGGCGAAAAACCTTTACTGGAGATGTTGCCGAAGACGGAACTTTTAATTGCGAAATAAGTGAGTTGAGTGAATCTTCCGGAAAACTCATCATTACGTTTTGTTTTAATAATGGAGCAATTTCGGGAGTAAGCGGTAAATTTGGAATTACAAAGGGAGTTGTAAAGAGTTATCAATTTAAAAACGACACTTATTCTTTTAACTAAGTATAGAAAAATGAATTATGAAAAACTTAAAACGATTATTTTGCCTTGCTATTGTACTTATAATTATTTCAGCGCAAGTATCAGCAATAGAGGATATTGGAGAAAAGAATAATCCTGCAAATGAAATGAAAATTCGAATGGTGCTTTTTACGCCTGCCGACAAATCTTTGCCTGAAGAATATAAAGAGCGTTATAAACAAGTAGCCGATTATGCAGAATCATTTTTTTCAAAATGGATGAATCACTGGGGATATTCTTGCAAAAATCCTCTGAAAATTGAACGTGATGAACAAGGTTATCCTAATATTTTAGTAGTAAAAGGAAAGCAAAATTACGATTTCGAAGGATATCAAAAGCTAAATGGCATTCGAAAAGAAGTTGTTGAAAGGGCAAAAAGTGAATACGGAATAAGCGACGAAAAGCAAGTTTGGTGGATTTTGAATTATCCCAGACGTAACAGAGGAAGCCGGGGAGGAGGAAATGTACAAAATGGCGGAACCTGTTTTGCAAATTATGTAGATGCTGAAGCTCCGATAGAAATAGATGCTGACTTTGCTTCTGGTATTGCTGAAGAGATATTGCTAAAATCACTTATACACGAATTAACTCATGCACTTGGCGTCGGGCACATTGGTCCCAGAATAGAACGCGATTTAGGAAATTCGTTAATGGGTCCTGTAAATAAAGCTTATAAAAAGTTTTACGAAAACGACAGTCGGGTATATTTAAGTGAAGCTGCAGCGGCAATTTTATGGAAACATCCTTTGTTTGATGGTAATGAAAATGAAAGTTATTTTACTCCTAAAGTTCAAATGGAAAATGTAAATGTCAGTTTTAATAAAAGTAAGGGACAAATTCTGGTAGAAGGAAAACTTAAATCAAACTCAACTGCACATAGTGTTGTTATTTCCGATGCTTCAAAGGGAAACAAATCTCCATACTGGCATCGTGCATTTGTAAGCAAGGTAAATCCTGATGGAACTTTTAAATGCGAAATTTTTGAACTAAAAGAAGCAAACGGAGAACTGGTAGTTGGATTCTGTTTTAAAAATGGAGCAATTACAGGAAATGGGACAAAGTTGGGATTAAATAGCAGTGGAATAAAAATCCCTTACTATTTCAGTGTAGATAATTTTACTTTTGACATCAAATAATTCAATTTCATATTTTAATTGGTTCCTTATTATTTGTAAGTTTGGGAAATAGAAAATCCTAAATCTTACAGAATGAAAAACCTTTCTCTTTTTATATTAGTCTTACTTTTATTACCCCAGGTCTCATGTAATAGTGTTGAAGAGTTTGAAAAGGAATTTAATCCATCGTTAGTTTTGTGGTACGATAAACCCGCTACAAACTGGACAGAAGCACTGCCGGTGGGAAATGGTCGTTTGGGAGCAATGGTTTATGGCAGAACTGAAAAGGAAACCATTCAGTTTAACGAGGAGACTTTATGGACAGGTCAACCTCACGATTACGCCAACGAAGGAGCGCACGAAGTTTTTGATGAACTCCGACAATTGCTTTGGGATGGAAAACAGGATGAGGCGCACCAATTAGGAAATGAACGTTTTATGTCACAACCATTTGGGCAACTCTGTTACCAGCCATTTGGAAACATTTTACTCGATTTTCCGGGACATAAAAATGCCACAAACTTTCAACGTAAATTAGATTTAGAAGATGCTGTTTCAACTGTTTTTTACGAAGTTGATGAGGTGAAATTCAAGCGAGAGGTTTTTGCGTCGGAACTTGATCAGGCAGTTGTAGTAAGAGTTGAATCGTCAAAAAACGGGGCACTAAATTTTATCGCCGGAATGAATTCGCCGCATTCAAATTACGAGGTATCTGTTGATGGCGATGAAATTATTATCACTGGGAAAGCCAATAATTACCCAAAAGAGTTGGGGCGCGATGGCAAACCATATCCTGAAAGCAAACTAACTTTCGAAGCCCGGTTAAAAATTATTAATGAAGGTGGCGGACTTGTTCAGGATGAAAAAACCATAAAAGTAGTAAATGCTAAAAGTGCAACGCTTATTTTGGTGGCTGCAACCAGTTTTGTTGATTATAGCGATATTAGTGCGAATCCATCCAATCGCTGTAAAAACTATTTAAATGATTTAGAAGGAAAAAGTTACAACTCACTAAAATCTGAACATCTCGCCGATTACCAATCACTTTTCAGTCGAGTAGATTTAGATTTGGGAAAATCGGAAATATCCAACCGCCCCACCAACGAAAGGTTGATTTCATTTAAACAAGATGAAGATCCCAGCCTCGTTTCACTCTTATTTCAATATGGTAGATATTTGTTGATTTCATCCTCACGCGAAGGAACGCAACCTGCCAACTTGCAGGGCATTTGGAACGATAAACTTTCGCCGTCGTGGGACAGCAAATACACCATAAATATAAATACTGAAATGAATTACTGGCCAGCCGAAATTACCAACCTTTCGGAATTGACAGACCCGGTAATACAAATGGTGGAGGATTTGGCTGTTACCGGACAAAAAGTAGCCAAGGAACATTACAATCTCGACGGTTGGGTAACACACCACAACACCGATTTATGGAGAGGGGCTGCACCAATTAACAATGCAAATCATGGAATCTGGCCGGTTGGCGGGGCGTGGTTAAGTCAACATTTATGGTGGCATTATCAATTTAACGGCGATAAAGAATTTCTGAAAAACAGAGCCTATCCAATTTTAAAAGAAGCCTCAATATTTTTTGCAGATTATCTTGTTCCCGATCCAATAAATCCGGAATGGCTGGTTAGCGGACCGAGTAATAGTCCCGAAATCGGGGGATTAGTTATGGCGCCAACAATGGATCACCAGATTATTCGAAACCTTTTGGGAAATACAATTGAAGCTGCTGAAGTACTTGGAGTTGATGCAGATTTTGTAGGATCGCTAAAAGAAAAGCGTGCTAAAATTGCACCCAATTTGATTGGTCAACACGGACAATTACAAGAGTGGTTAATCGACAATGACGACCCAAAAAATCAGCACCGTCATGTTTCGCATTTATGGGGATTGCATCCAGGAAATGAAATTCATCCTTTAACAACTCCCGATTTGGCTGAAGCGTGCAAGGTAACTCTTTCGCATCGCGGCGATGGCGGAACGGGCTGGTCGAGAGCATGGAAAATAAACTTCTGGGCAAGGCTGCTCGATGGTGATCACTCTTTTTTATTGTTGAAAAATCTGATGGTTCCGTCAATTACACAAGAAACTGACATGCGCGACAAAGGTGGATTGTATTATAATTTATTTGATGCACATCCTCCATTCCAGATTGATGGGAACTTTGGTGCAACATCTGGAATTACTGAAATGCTTTTGCAATCGCATTTGCGTGATGAAAACGGCGGTTTTTATATGGATATTCTTCCTGCACTTCCATCTGAACTTTCCAAAGGAAAAATATCAGGAATAAAAGGAAGAGGAGGTTTTGAAATTAATATTTCCTGGGAAAATGGAGAATTGGCTTCGGTTGAAGTAAAATCACTTATTGGTAATAAATTGAATTTGCGTTATGCCGGCAAATTAATTTCTCAAGAAACAACAGAGGGAGAAAGTTATTCTTTTGAAATTGAAAATTTTAAATAACCATTGCTTAGCTGCTCCCCTGTTTTTAGGGGAGCTCTCCGCCGTTTAGCGGAGTGAGGGGTAAAAATATGAACCGGGAAAACCAAATAAAAAACCTTGATTACCTTAAAGAACGCAGGCGCAATCTTCGAAAAAGGTTAACACCTGCAGAAGCTTCTTTATGGTCGATTCTTAAAAATCGTCAGGCATTTGGTTTAAAATTCAGGCGTCAGGCAAGTATTGAGAATTATATTGTAGATTTTTATTGTCCTAAATATAAGATTGTAATTGAATTGGATGGTGAACCGCATTTTACAGAAGACCAGGTAAACAAAGATCGATTGCGAGATAAGCGATTTCAAGAGTTGGGACATAAAGTTTTGAGATATGAAAATCTGCATGTGTTTGATCATCCTGATTTTATTTTTGATGATATTAAAAAGATAATTACCTCCCCTTGATCCACTCCTAAAAACAGGAGGGGAGTAGTTCGGAGATATTAAATAAATATACAAAATATGAAAGCACTCGTTCTTGACGAATACAACGAATTAAACTACCGCGATTTCCCAAAACCGAAAATTGAACCACACGAAGTTTTGGTTAAAGTGAAAGCCTGTGGAATTTGTGGTAGCGATGTTCACGGAATGGACGGAAGTACCGGACGGCGTAAAACACCTTTAATAATGGGGCACGAAGCTTCCGGTGAAATTGCTGAAATTGGTTCTGAAGTTCAGGGTTGGCAAATTGGCGACAGGGTTACTTTCGATTCAACCATTTATTATCTTGATGATTGGTACACGCGAAAAGGTCGATATAATTTAAGCGATAACAGAAAAGTGTTGGGTGTTTCACCAATGGAATATAAAAAGCACGGTGCTTTTGCTGAGTACGTTTCCATGCCAGCACACATTTTATATAAACTCCCGGTTGATGTTTCTTTTGAACAAGCCGCAATGGTTGAACCGGTTGCTGTTGCAGCACATGCAGTTAATGTGTCTAAAATTCAACCCGGAAAAAGTGCAGTGGTTATTGGTGTAGGAATGGTTGGTGTTTTTGTTGTGAAGATGCTACAAATTGCCGGAGCAAATCCAATAATTGCAGTCGATTTGGATGAAAACAAGTTGGAACTCGCAAAGGAATTTGGGGCGACACACACATTCAAAAGTTCAGAAAAAGGAGTGTCAGAAAAAGTATTTGAATTAACAAAAAACCGGGGAGCCGATTTTGGTTTCGAAGTGGTTGGCATTTCCGAAACTGTAAATCTTTGCATCAACAGTTTGCGAAAAGGAGGGACTGCTATTTTGGTCGGTAATTTAAAACCGGAAGTTACGATTCCACTTCAAAAAGTAGTTACCACCGAATTGTCGCTGCTGGGAAGTTGTGCCATAAACGGCGAATACGAATTGGTACTTGACTTAATGTCATCCGGCAAAATCAGCGTTGACAAAATGATTTCCGCCGTTGCACCCCTTTCTGAAGGCGCCGACTGGTTTAATCGCCTTTACAACAAAGAATCAGGGCTAAACAAAGTGATTTTAGTTCCATAAATATTGACTTCTTATAAAATGCCAAAAACTGCGTTACGCGTATCCTGAAAAACGTCATTTACAAGAGTAAAATCCTTATTTTCAGTATTTCGCAAGCCTTGTTCTTGACCTTTTCTAAGAAGCCAAACAGAGAAAAACAATACTAAAGAAAAATTAATTGTCTAAAAGTTGAAATATATTACCCCCGGTTTCAACCGGGGGATTAACAAAAACATATAAAAATAAGGTGCATCCACGTCTGCGGTTTGAAAATAGGGCTACCATGCACCGCAAAATTGTAAACCAATATGAAACCACATCAACAAACTTCCGACTCTCTTTACAACATAGCCATTCTCGGCTGCGGAAAAGTAGCCCACCTTCACGCCAAAGCAATCGAAAATTTGCCTAACTCAAAACTTGCTGGAGTTTGGAGTCGGACTACAAAAACAGCCGAAGACTTTTCTGCTCAATACAAAGTCCCATTTTACTCTGATATCAAAGAACTTATTCAGCAAGAAAAAATTGATTTGGTTATTGTATGTACTCCTCATCCATTTCATTTAAAACCTGTTTTGGAAGCAGCAAATGCAGGAGCACATATTTTGGTTGAGAAACCTCTGGCATCGACTTTAGAAGATTCAGATTCAATTATTACTGCATGTAAAAATGCCGGGGTGAAACTGGGAGTAATTAGTCAGCGGCGTTGGTACGAACCTGTAAAACGAGTAAAAGATGCCATTGAAGCAGGTAAAATTGGACGACCGGTTTTTGGCACAATAAATATGTTGGGTTGGCGCGACAAAGATTATTACGATGCCGACGAATGGCGCGGAACCTGGAAAATGGAAGGCGGTGGAGTTTTGGTAAATCAGGCTCCTCATCAATTGGATATTCTTCTTTGGTTTATGGGCGAAATCGATGAAGTTTACGGACAGTGGAAAAACCTGAACCATCCGTACATTGAAGTAGAAGATACGGCCGTTGCAATCGTAAAATTCAAGAATGGTGGAATCGGGAATATAATTGTAAGTAATTCAGAAAAACCCGGAATTTACGGAAAAGTGCATGTACATGGCGAAAACGGTGCGTCGGTAGGAGTACAAACCGATGGCGGCGCAATGTTTATCGCTGGGATGTCAAATATTCTTGAACCTCCAATAAACGATGTTTGGTCGGTGCCGGGCGAAGAAAAAATGTTGGCAAAATGGGTTGAAGAAGATTCTGCGCATTTTAACAGCATCGACCCCATGGTTTATTACATGGAACGCCAAATCGAAGATTTTTTACAAGCTATTCAAAATAACACTGAGCCAATTGTTACCGGAGAAGATGGTCGCAGAACAGTGGAACTGTTTACTGCCATTTACCGTTCAACACGAGATAATAAACCGGTTAAATTTCCGCTTCAACCTGAAAATAAAAGTGATATGGACGGACGGTTAAAAATTTAAATTTGTTGTGATGAGGATAAATCTGTTCAAACGATTATGGCTTCTTTTGCTTTCTGTTGGACCTGGCATATTTTGTATTGGTTACACCATCGGAACTGGTAGTGTAACATCTATGATTAAATCGGGAAGCCAATACGGATTACAACTGCTTTGGGTCCTTTTTTTAAGTGCATTTTTTGCATGGATTCTTATGGAGTCGTTTGGGCGGTTTGCCGTTGTTACAGGAAATACCGCAATCAATAGTTTCAAAAATAAATTGAAGTGGGGCAAGTTCTGGGCTGTCATAACAATAATTGGGGTTGTTATGGGTCAGTGGAGCGCTTTGTCAGGTATTCTGGGACTTACAAGTAACGCCATTTACGAAGTTGTGAGACTGTTCTTCCCGATAATAAATGAGAGTAATTATTGGGCGGTTTTAGGAATAGCAATCGCTTTAATCGTAATAATGTATGCCTTTTTGTTGGTTGGAAAATATTCATTTTTCGAAAAACTACTTGTCATATTTGTTACAATAATGGGGATCTCTTTTATTTTGTCAATGTTTATAGTACTTCCCTCCCCGGCTGAAATTGCACGCGGTTTTATTCCCCGTATTCCTCCGGGCGGAAACTTAATGGTTGCTGCTTTTGTGGGTACTACAATGTCGGCTCCAACATTTATCGTACGACCATTAATTGTAAAAGAAAAGGGGTGGAAAAAATCTAACATGAAGGATCAAAGGCGGGATGCCCTGACTTCGGCAATTTTTCTGTTTGTAATTAGTGCAACAATTATGATAGCAGCAACCGGGGCGCTTTTTCACGAAGGCAAAATTGTAACAAAAGTGTTGGATATGGTTTATGCCCTGGAGCCTGTTGCAGGAAAATTTGCAGTTGTTGTATTTATGTTTGGTGCCATGAGTGCAGGACTTTCATCAATTTTTCCAATATTAATGGTGCTGCCTCTATTAATCGGCGATTACAGGCAGGGGAAAATGGATCTTAAATCCCCAACATTCAAATTACTGGCTGCTGTTGCTTGTTTGGTGGGTTTGGTTGTACCAGTTCTCGGAGCGAATCCAATTATGGCGCAAATAGCTACACAAGTTGCAACCGTTTTTATATTGCCTGTAGTAATTAGCGGAATCATTATTTTAATCAACCGGAAATCGTTAATGGGCGAGCATAAAGCAAATTTATTTTTGAATATTGCCCTTTTTGCGGCATTGGCTTTTTCACTTGTAATTTCATACACCGGAATTCTGGGATTAAATGAATATTTTACAAAACTATAACTTCAAAATTATGAAACCTAAAACTTTGAATTACTGTCCACTGATTATACTTCTAATTGTTTTGTCCGGGTTTACGGTTTTTGCAAAAAGCAATGAAAAAGAACAAATAATAAAAGTATCACTTCAAAAAAGAATTCCGTCTGAATTAGATGAAGGAGCATTCATGCTTGTAAATGAAATTCAGGAATGGAACAGCATGGAAACCGCAATTATTATTTGCGATATGTGGGATGACCACTGGTGCAAAGGAGCTTCAGGAAGGGTAGCAGAAATGGCTCCTTTAATGAATGATATTGTATCTAATGCAAGAGAAAAAGGAGTACAGATTGTTCATGCCCCAAGCGATTGTATGGATTATTACGAAGACCACCCTGCCCGAAAATCAGGAAAAAAATATAAATTAAAGGGAGTCGAAAAAAAGCTGGGTGAAGGGAAACTTGAATACGAAACAGACGAAAACTGGCCGTTTAAAATTTCGGGTGGGGGATGCGATGATGTACCACAATGTGAAACCAGAAAAGCATGGACAAAACAAATTGAAACTATTGAAATATTAGAAGGAGACATCATTACAGATTCCGGCGTTGAAGCAGGTAGTTTTTTTATTAAAAAGGAGATTAAGAATGTTATTCTTTTAGGTGTCCATACAAATATGTGTGTTATTGGACGCTCTTTTGGATTACGAAATATGTCAAGGTTTGGTATGAACGTTGTATTAATGCGCGATATGACTGACACGATGTATGATTCTGCTTCGTGGCCATTTGTGTCACACTTTACAGGAAATAGTTTGATGCACGAATACATTGAAAAATATGTATGCCCGACCATGGTTTCAACCGATTTTACCGGCGAAAAACAATTCAGGTTTAAAAACGATACTCGTCCGGTAATAGCTTTTATTGTTGCCGAGGGGGAGTATCGTGCTAATCAAAAACTACCCGAGTTCGCACACGATTTATTAATTGCAAAAAATGTAAATTGTGAATTTGCCATTGGTAAACCTGTAATGAAAGGCGAAGGCCGTCATAATATTGAGAATCTTCAAATTTTAAATGATGCCGATCTTGCTGTTCTTTATATTCGGAGAAGGGCACTTGAACCTGAAAAAATGACTCTGATTAAAAACTATGTTACTATGGGGAAACCTGTTTTAGGCATCCGCACTGCAAGCCATGCTTTCGATACCAAAGGAAATGTTCGTCGTGAAAATGTAGGCACAGTTCCGGCTAAAGGGGAATTGTCAGAATTTCTGTCTGGTTGGCCTGAATTTGACCAGGAAATTTTAGGTGGTAATTATCATAATCATTATGGACATTTAGATGAGGGGACTTCCGTTTCAATCGTTCCCGGAATGGAAAACCACCCCTTGTTAGTTGGGGTTAATCAGCAAGGTTTTGTAAGTTCCGGCTCGTTGTACATAAATAAACCTCTGCGGTCTGACAATGCACAGGTATTATTGTTGGGAACCATTCCCGATCAGGATGCCGAACCCGTGTTTTGGTTGAATGAGAACAAATATGGAAAAGCAATTTATACTTCGCTGGGGCATTGGGAAGACTGGGAGGTTGAAAGTTTTAAAAATACGATGTTGAATTCAGTAGAATATTTACTTCACTCAAAATCCAAATAAAAATGAAAAGAAGAAATTTTATAGGGAAAACTTTAATTGGGGCTACCGGATTGACATTTGGTGTTCCTAACGTGCTTCCAGCATCAGCCAGGGGAGCCAACGACAAAGTTATTCTGGCAATTATTGGATCAGGCGACAGGGGAACACCAACAATTATTAATACTTGTAAAGTTAACTCCAATGTTGAGATTAAATCAGTGTGCGATGTTAACGATGTGAAAGCCGCAAGGGCAATTTCCGCAATTGAAAAAAATTTAGCTTACAAACCTGCTCATGTCCGGAATATGAAAGAGGTTTTTGACGATAAAGATATCGATGCAGTCTGGATTTCAACTCCCGAACATTGGCACGCATTGGCAATGGTTTGGGCATGCCAGGCGGGGAAAGATGTTTATGTTGAAAAGAATCCTACAACAAATATTTGGGAAGGGCGCAAAATGGTTGAAGCTGCTAAAAAGTATAACCGGATTGTTCAGATCGGGTTTCAAAACAGGAGTGCCCCCTATGGATTTTCAGCATGCGATTATATAAAAAGTGGCAAGCTGGGAAAGGTGGTACATGTTAAATCATTTAATATGTTAAAAGGAAGTAAATGGCAAGTGCAACCTGACGAAGAAGTTCCAATGGGACTTGATTGGGATTCATGGTTAGGGCACGCACCTTTTCGTCCGTACAACCCGGGAGTGCATAGTATGACCAGCCGTGGTGGCTGGGGTAATTTTTGGGATTTTAGCGGAGGGACTCTTGCCGACGATGCAAGTCATGTAATGGATTTGGCAAGAATGGTTTTAGGCGATCCGGGACATCCAAAATCAGTTTATGGATGGGGAGGAAACCATGCCTGGGGATCGAAAAGAGAAACACCTGAATTTCAAACAATGACTTTTGACTTCGGAGAATATACAATGACTTGTGAAAGTGGAAATGCCACAAGTTACATGAGAAAGACCCCGACCGCAATCCGGATGAACGACTCACAATTCCCCGATTGGAAACAGAATGCAACAAGAACAGAGATTTATGGTACAAAAGGAATAATGTTTTTAGGCCGTCATGGCGGTGGCTGGCAGGTTTTTTCAAACGATGGCGAAATTGTAGAACAGGATGGCGGGATATTTCCTGACGAATGGCACCAAAAGAATTTTATTGAAAGTATAAGATCGCGCAAGCAACCAAACGGGGATGTGGAGCAGGGACATCTGAGTGCAACCTTAATACATCTTGGAAATATTGCCTATCGTGTTGGAAACAAACAACTTTTTTTTGATGTTGAGGATGAGCGTTTTGTTGATAATGAAAAAGCAAATCAACTAATTAAATCATCGTATCGCGAAAATTATAGAATTGAGGAATTTGAGTGAATAAAGTTTATTCAATTTCTATTACCAACTTCGGATGTTTGGAAGGATCTTCGTAATCGCTGGACGCAAACAATATTCTGCGATAATATTTTTCATTTACCAGCCGAAGCATTAATCCGTGACTTTGTGATGGATTTTCTAAAATATCTTTAATCAGTTTTGTGACAACAATTTCATATTTTAACATTGTGTTACTGGTTCCTGCAACCAAAACCTGACTATTTGTTGTAATTGCAGGCTGATTGTTCCATGTTACTGTTTGTTCGTTCCATTTGGAAGTGATGCGCTGAATTAAAAATTCGTTTGATCCGCTTCGATTTGAGTGTCCAGTACCATACGAAGTATTTTCCGCAGGGGATAAAATTAGTTTGGCACATTTAATCTGCTTATGAGTAGGGATTAAAGTAAAGTCAAAATCAATAATTGCCCTTGTAATCATCGGAATTCCTTGTGCAGTCCAGGTCGAAGCTTGAAATGCTTCATGTGTTCCAAAGTTGGTGTTGTTATAATCTCTTAAAGGATAATCTTCAATAAACGCATCTTTGCCTTCTTCTGCATTTGGCTGAATAACTATAAAATTATTCTCCGAGTTTTCGTTTTGTACATCTTCATTATTGCAACAATCATAGTAATTATTAATTGTACATGAAGTAAAAGTGATTATGAAAAGAAAAACTTTGAAAATTGGAATCAAGGGTTTTTTCATTTTGATTTTATTAAAAAGTTTACTCAAAACAAAGGTCAACGCAAAAATCTTAATTTCCAAAGTTTTCCCAAATAAATTAGATTTAATAATTTTGATACAGAAGATATTTTTTACTTTAGTTGAAAAAGAATTAAATGAAAAAAATAAAGTCGAACATTGGTTTTTGGATTATTTCAGGCGTTTTAAGCATTAGTTGTTTTATTACAAGTTTTGATTTGTTAGCTCAGGGAAACGACGGCTCTTTAAAACTAATCGAAGTAAAAAAGATTTGGGATAAAGCACCACACAATGCTTTTACCGATTTAATTCGTTTTCAGGATCGCTGGTTCTGTGTATTTCGCGAAGGAGAAAAACATGTTAGTGCCGATGGTGCTTTGAGGGTTATTACTTCTATTGATGGTGAAAAATGGGAGTCGGCGGCATTAATAAAATCCCCGGATTCAGATTTGCGTGATGCAAAAATTACAGTTACCCCGAAAGGTGAATTGATGTTGAGTGGAGCCGAAGCATTGAATGACAAATCGAAACACACTCATCAGTCGCTTGCCTGGTTTTCGAAGGACGGATTTACATGGAGTGATAAACACAAAATTGGCGACTCAAATTTTTGGCTTTGGCGGACAACGTGGCACAACGAATTTGCTTATAACATTGCTTATGGTTGTGGCGAAGAAAAATCAATCAGATTATATAAAAGTTCCGACGGAAGAAATTTTGAAACACTGGTCGAAAATATGTCAATCGATGGCTATCCAAACGAAACATCTATTGTATTTAAAAACGACACTGCTTACTGTCTTTTGCGTCGTGATCAGGAATCAAAAACCGGTATGATTGGCGTTTCACTTCCTCCGTACAATAATTGGTATTGGAAAGATTTAGGTATTCGAATTGGCGGCCCCGATATGTTGTTACTTCCCGATGGCCGTTTTATTGCAGCAGTTCGTCTTTACGATGGTCCGGAGTGGCATCCGGCGCGTACTTCACTTTGTTGGGTTGATCCTCATTCGGGAAAAATTTCCGAGGCACTTACACTCCCGTCCGGGGGAGACACAAGTTATGCAGGAATGGTTTATTACGATGGAATTCTTTGGGTCAGTTATTATTCTTCTCATGAAGAAAAAACGGCCATTTATTTGGCCAAGGTTAAAATTGAAAATCATAAAACTGTTTCCCAAAATGTTGTATTAGAAAGAATTTCTTCCGATGCCAATCAGGGAGTTGCAGTTGATAAGAATTATTATTACGCAATTAGTAACACAAAAATTACCAAGCACAAAAAAACAACAAACGAAACAGTTGCAACATGGCAGGCGGAAACAAAAACCAAAGCATTTGATCATTTTAAACACATGAACAGCGGTACTGTGGTTGATGGAAAATTATATGTTGCTCATTCACGCTACAACATCGACCCAAATGATAATACTGTTGAAATTTGGAATGTAAAAAAAGATTTGCTCGAACACAAAAAAACAATTCCCATGCCGCGTAAACATGGTTCTTTAACCTGGATCGACAAACATTCGGATGGTTCGTGGTGGATGTGTTACGCAGTTTATGGGAAGGATAAAAATAGAAAAACCAAACTAATCAAATATCAATTAAAAAACAAAAAGTTTATTGAAGTTAAGAGTTGGTTTTTTCCACCGGAAGTAACCGAAAATTGGGGAGATATGAGTTGTTCGGGTGGTTCGTGGGGCTCCGATGGTTTATTATATACTACCGGCCATGATCATGAAAAGGCCTTTGTTTTGGAAATTGATAATTTGGATAAATTAAAATATATGCGGACTGAAAATGATGTTGGATTTTTCGGACAAGCAATTGCATGGGATCGATCTTCAGAGAAACCAATTCTTTGGGGAATTGTAAAAAAGGAGCATATTATGGTTACACTTGTTCCTGAAAAGTAAGAAGACCTTTAAGCCAGGCATTCGAAAAATGCGTGGCTGAGAGAATTAATGCAAAATTAAAAGCCGGAGAATAATCTTCTGTTTTTTATAGCTTTAGGAAAGGTTAAATTAACTCACACATGGAAAACTATAATACGGTAATTGACTTATGCGATTTTATTATGGCTAATTGGCAACTCCTTTTGTTTTTCAATATTTTATCCTGTAAATTTTTCATAAATATCTGTTGAAAAAAATATTTTTTGAAGCATAAAAAAATCATACTCTGGCAGAGTTTCTTTCTTGTTTTAATTTTTGGGACACCTTAGATATACAGCGCATTGTAAGG
>JABGRN010000045.1:0-34927 GCA_018648265.1 Prolixibacteraceae bacterium
TTGCTAAAATTTATGCTTAAAAACAAAACCAACCCGAATTATGAAGTGAGCCCACCTTTGTCCACAATAGAAGTGAACATTTTTTCAGTTCCTAGATCAATTCCGGAGACATTGTAATTGATTTTCTTCAGATTAGCTTTTTTTGCTTTTTTGATGAGAGCTGTTTCAGCATTTGTTTTTTCTTTTTGCTGGCATAATTCAAAAATTAGAGGTAATGTAACTCAAAAAAGTCAGCTCAAAGAGTTTTAAAAACATATATGCTGCCACGGGTATAGCAAGAATTAGGGCTTGCTTTCACCAAATATAAAATCACAATTTTACGCTTCCTCTTTCACACCTGGCAACAAAAACGCTATCCCCATAAATAATACTGCTATTGGTCCTGCAATAATAAGTGCGGGCACGTTATCAATTAAGGCAGAAAACTTTTCCGGATTTGTCTCTGCAATGCTAACCGCTCCTCCGGCAATTTTATTAAACAGGGCAGATTCCTGTATGGAACCAAAAATCAGCATATAAACAAATGCTCCAGCGAGTCCACCCAGAATAAAAACGAGAGCGTCTTTTCTTCCTCTCGCTGCTGCCACTACACCTGTTCCGGGGCAATAACCGCCAATGGCGAATCCAATGCCCAAAATAGCCCCACCAATAATAACGCCTGAGTATAAGGGTTTTACAGTCAAATGACCGGTATCAATTATATTTAATGCCAAAAGGATGAAAAGAAACAGGCTGCTAAACCCAATGGCAAACAAAATTACTTTCATCAAGTGAAAATCTTTGAGGCGGAGCATATTAATTATTTTCTGGGGATTATTTGCCTGAGCCCTGTCTAAAGCAAAACCAAAGGCAATTCCGAGAATTATTGCAAGTATAATTTCCATGATTATTGTTTTTTTGATTTAAAAAGAAGAATGGATATTGGGATTGCTGTTCCAAATGCACCAGCGGCAAACAGAAAACCACTTAACGAGGTTTGCATCATTCCGCTCATCATGTGCCCGCTTGTGCATCCCCCTGCCAGACGGGCCCCGAACAGCACCAGAAATCCAGCAACAAAAACATAGATATATCTCTTTAAAGATGATGTTCCAAATTTATCCCTCCAAACCTTTGGGCTGAATTTATCGTTTTTGGAAATTTTATTTTTTGATAGTATCCCGGATAAAACAGCACCTAAAACCATACTCAAAACAAATATAAATCCGTAGTTGAGTGGGTTTATAACATTTGAGGCATATTTGCCACCACCTTTGTTTAAATAGGCATTTGTACTTGAATAGCTTTGATTTACACCGTCGCTTTCGGTGATTAATTCAGGGGAGAGTATGTTCCACACAATTCCGTCAACTATTACAAACTGGGTTGAAACCCCAACAGGTTTAATCAACCATACAGCAACAAGGAAAACAGCTCCCAGCATAATCCCACCGGTAAGCCAGCTAAATTTTTCGTTCATCTTATTATTTTTATGATTGTTTACTATTTCTTCGGTATCTTATTGATTAAGTTTTTCGTTAGTTCTTGAATGGTAAATATAGTAAAAGTTCTTTTATTTATATTAATGTTTTATTGCTGGTTAGTCGATTAATAGGCAGTTCCGGGCTATGCCAAAATTAGATGTGAAATGGCATAATCGATTCATTTTTGGTGTGTAAAATAAGTAATGTAGAAATATATTTGGGAAGTAATTATGGAATAAGTTTTGTGAGATATTGTGCAATACAAATACCTTTTCTTAGAATAATTTTTACATTGCCGTTACAATAATTAGATTCCAGCAATCTACCAACTTTAATTTTGCAAAGACCTTCCGATGAACCGGTTCATTTGTTTAGTGGGCAGGTTAAACCAATTCAATTTTGAAATGGAACACATACAATGGATGTGGTGCAGCAGGTAAATGATTTTTTTAAGAAAAAATGAAGGATATTTAAAATATAGATAAAATTTTTAGATAGTGCGGGTGTTGCATTGAGCAATGCCCGCACTTTTTTTAGCGTTTAATAATTTTAAATGTTTGAAGTAGTTGCTGTTTATTACTTATTAATTTTAAAATATACGAACCTTCGGCAAACTCAGTCATATTTATTTTTGCCTCGTTGGATATAATATTTCTCTGTTCAATTAGCTTTCCGCTTAAATCGAATAGTGAATAGCTCGGGATATCAATTTTTTTGCTAAAATGTATATTTACAAAATCCCGTGTTGGATTTGGATACACCTTTATTTCAATATCCTGAGTTGTGAGTTCATTCAATGCCGTTACAATAATTCTGGTTTGATGAAATCCCTGGGTTAAAGTATTTGATGCCGATTCTACTGTTTCGATGGCAATTTCACCGATGGTCCAGCTAACTTGGTTACTGCTATTTGTACTTGTTTGCCCGCTTGTTGCTATAACTTCCTGAGAAAAAACATAATTTATCCCAAAAATAAAAAAGGTTAAAAAGGTGATGACTTTCATAATTCTAAATTTATTTTTGTGCGGAAATCGATATTAATGTTTCCAATTTTTCAAGACGATTAATAATTTCAGTATTATCTGCTTTTAGTTGGTCATTTACAGTTTTCAAGGATTCAATAATTTTCTGCTGCTCTCTCACAGCTTCAACAAGTACAACACTTACTTCCGCGTAGTTTATTCCTTTGTATCCGTCAACTTCATTTGTAAACGAAAGTTCTGGAATAACTTGTTCAAATTCCTGAGCAATAAAACCAATGCGTTTTCCATATTCAGGGTTGGTTTTCCATGTAAACGAAACTCCACGCAGTTGCATTATTTTATCCAAGCTGTTATTTAAAGTTGCAATGTTTTCTTTTAACCGAATGTCGGAGGAGGCAGTGGTAAGTGTTCCGTCCGAGGTACGGTTGACTACACCAAAATAGGCACCTGAACCAATTTTTTCAAACCGTGCATTTCCATCTACATGAAGGCTTTCGGTTGGCGAAGTGGTGTTAATTCCTACTTTTTGCGTTGCCGGTGAAATATAAACGTCACCAACATCGGTTTTAATAATGCCGTCAGTTCCGTTGTGAGTAAGTTCAAGGTATGTTCCCCAACTTCCGCTAGCATTACCATGAACGCGTAATTTAGCGTCATAATTTCTTATACTTGCCCATATGGAATAAAACCCAAATGCTTCGTCAGAAACGTCGTCGCCTGAGAAAAAATGAGAATTGTTCCGTTTAAATTGGATGCCTGGGCGAGTTGGGTCATTGTTTGTTGAAGAGCTAATAATAATTGATGGTGCAGATGAAGATGAAATTTCAAGTGCTGCTGTTGGAGATGTTGTTCCAATTCCAACATTTCCTGAGCTCCGATAAACATTGCTACCGCTTTCTGTCCATAAACTGCTGCTGGTTGCAGGTGTTTGCCACGAAGTAAATCCAACTGCATCTGAGGTTAATACTTTTCCTTCTCCCTCTGTTCCATCTACTATTTTAATTTTATTTCTAAATTCTGCAGCGTGTCCAGTACCTAAATTAACTGCATATAAAGTAGCTCGAGTATTACCTGAATTAATTGCATACATGCAGTGTAAATCAGACATCGTACTAATACTTAATTTATTGGCCGTATTTGTAGTTGTACTACCAACAAATACGCGACCAGCCGTGTATTGAATGCCAGATGTGTTGTGATACCAAGGACTTTCTTCCGGTGTTTGCCACGAAGCAAGCCCGTCGGCATCCGAGGTTAAAACTTTGCCATTGCTTTCAGTACCGTCTGTTATTTTTACTTTTCCTGCAATCCAAGCAGAAGGACCTGTTCCATTATTCATTGCATAAATTGTTGGATTACTTCCATTATTTATGGCACCTAAAGCGTATAAATTGGAACTAGTAGAAGATTGTAACAGAATACGGCTATCAGGAGTTGCTCCACCCACATTCACACTTCCCTCAGAATATACGATATTTCCCCCACTCGGTGTCCATAAACTACTGACGGCAGGTGTTTGCCACGAAGTATTTCCATTTGTATCTGAAGTTAATACTTTGCCTTCACCATGAGTACCATCTTTAATTATAATTTTATTCCTAAAATAGGCTGCCGCTCCATTTGCATTTTGATTATAAACCTGAAGAGGTGGATTCATTGCATCATTGTTTCCCGCAAATAAAGCGTTGCCGATTGTATTCATTACTGTTAAAGATGAACCGTCTGTTGCATCAGCTCCAATTCCAACATGGCTATTCGTATGCGATATTCCATAAGTTCCAGTATTCCATTTACTGTTGTTAGGCAAAGTTACCGTATTCCCATCTGAAATGGTTAAATCGTCTCCCGAAACAGAAAGTGTTTGATCGTCGGTGAGGTCACCTGTAACACCGAGTGGGTTTGTAGTTGTTCCATTTCCTGTTAATGTTGTGTTTGTTTTAACGACTTGTGCTCCCCAATTATCGCCGCTGCTACTACCAGAGGTTGGTAAAGTTACAGAGCCGCCACCATCCGAAAGTTCAAGCAGTGTTCCGGTTAAAGTTATTGTTTGAATTTCGTTTGATGGGTCGGCATCAGCATCATCAACAGCATCGTTTTCTACTGTTTGCGCATGGAATGCATACGGAACTGAAACCAGTTTTGACGTGGCAAGATGCGAAAATGAAGTCCCTCCGGCAGGGGCGATCTCAACTTTAATGAAATGAGAAGAAGCTCCCCAACCCACCGGAGTGAATGTGCCAGTTATGTTTTCTCCGTTACCAATTTCGAAATTAACAAGACCAAATTTGTTGGTCGATAAAGTATGGGTTTCGGAATAAACTACTGTGCCCGATTCTGTATCTTCCAAAATGCTTATTTTGAAACTAACAGATTGATTGCTGATAATTTCACCCGATGAGTTACGAACAACTGCTTGGTAATTAAACGCACTTGGGACTTGAGAAAATGCAACTGCAAAAGTTGCAATAAAGAGAAAGATGGAAAGGTTAAATTTTTTCATAATACCAGATTTATAAGTTTTTATTTTTTGATTTGTTTTTTTCGAATAGTTTTATGTTTATAGACATTAACGACATTTAGGGTCTCCATTGTAACCATATTTTGTGCTACCTATATAAATACAGCCGTCGCCACAAGTTGAGAATTTATAAGTGGTAGTTTTTCCGCTGCCGCTTGTCATAGCAATTGTTCCTGAAGTTTTAGAACCTGTGATTTTCCACGTTCCGCCACCGCCACCCTGCGAATTTGTTCCCCAAGCCCCGGAAGTTCCAGCACCTCCGCTATAACCCGATTCGGAAGAAGAGAAATAATTTCCGTTGGGACAAAGCGAAATCTCTTTCTCTGTTCCACCAGTTCCTACTGACGAAGAACTAAAATGGTAATACGCTCCCTGGAAATATTTCATTAAGGCGTGGTCGTTTTCAAAACTTGCCGATGGACCACCGTTATTACTTGCGGCACTGGCTTGCTCAATTTTCTCAAGTTCGTCGGCAACTACTTTTAATTGTGTCTGTTGCTGCTCAAAGGCTTTTGAGTTTTCCGCCCACGAGATCAGTGTTTTATCTGAAGTATTAAAAATCATGTCGTAAGGAATGTAGCCCTTCCACATTTCCTGTAAATTCCAACGCACTATTAATTGCTCGTTGCTTGAGCGAGAAGATTTTGGTTTTCCAAGTAATGCTTCAACATCTGAGTAGGTCATGCCTGTGTGCAGTTGATTTGTTAACTCAATGGAGTTCAGTTTCATGGTTTGTTGCGATGAAAAACAGCCTGTTAATAATAGAATAAACAGCAGTAGGAATAAATTAGGTAAATGGATTATTTTTTTCATTGTAAATAATTTTGCGAGGCACTTTGAATTTGTTTTTTCAGAAAAGAAACCCAAATGTGCCTCGTGGTGAAACATTCATATTCATTATAAGATCATTCTTTTTTCGTAATTAACTTCGTCTGAAACAATACATATATTTAATTGTCGATTATTTATTTTGGTTTCAGAGCTGATTGTTAAAAAGTCGGAGTTAGAGTTTGTTATAATCTTTTGCTTAAGAAGTTCTCCATCCGTATTCTTTAATAGCAAAAGTCCATGTTTGATAATTGATGAAGACAAAAAGCAAATTTTGTTACTAACCGCGTAAATCATAATATTTATTTCCTCGGCTTTATTTTTCATTGTTCTCTATTTGTATCTGTAAATTTCAACTATTAAAGAAGAAAGGGCAAAAAAAGCAGGTAGCATTAAGGTAGCACCCTTGTATTTTTTTTGAATTTTATTTGTCTTAATTGTATTTTGAAATAGAATGAAAATTTAAAGAAAGAGTCCACTCCGAAAAGTGTATTACCCCTAAATCACCTAAGGGGACTTTAGATAGTTTGTTGATTTTCAGCGAGTTCCCCTCTAGGGGGTAGGGGTAAAAGAGCTAAAAATTAATGAACTCGGACTTTTCGGAGTAGGCTCAAGAAGTGACTTGAAATAATTTTCTCTCCTTTTGCATTTATACGAAACGATTTTTTACATTTGTTCATAAGCACTCGATATCATGCAAAAAATGAAATTTCGAATTTTTATTTTAATTACATCCTATATTTTTATATGCTTTAACCTTTCAGGTTCATCTCCGGTTGATAGTTTAAAAATACTGCTTAATGAAAAACACGGAGTTGAAAAATTTAGTGTATTAGAACAACTTGCGGAGCATTATATTAATAGCAATTTGGATAGTAATTTTTATTATTTGAATCAGCTCAAAAACGAGGCAGTAAAATCTCAGAATAGAAAGTACGAGGCAATTGCTAACACATCTATCGGATTAAACTGTTTTTTTAACGGGAAATACTTCGATGCTGAAGAATACCTTCAACAAGCAATTATACTCCAGAAACAGATAAAAGACACAACAGAACTTGCACATTCGTATAATGTCTTAGCGGGTGTTTATGGAGAAAGTGGACAGTATTCAAAATCAATTATAATACTATTCGATGCCATCGATATTTTCGAAAGTCAGAACAATTTAAAAGGAATGGTAACCGCTTTTAATAATTTAGGATTTCTATATATGAAACTCGAAGATTATAGAAAGGCGATGGAATATTATAAAAAAGCTATTCCTGTTATCGACAAAAATCAGCTCGACAACAACAAAGGTTTTTTGTATAGTAACATCGGAATTTGTTACAAAGAATTTAATCAATACGACAGTGCATTAGTTTATTATCAGAAAGCTTTGGAGCAATATAAAGCAAACGAAACTATAAATGCAATTCCGATACTTTATCAAAGCTTAGGGAATTTATATGGTTTTAGATTGAATAAACCAGACTCGGCACTATTTTATTTTGAAGAAGGAATTAAGCTGGCAAAACAGTACGACCCCAATTCACTCATCGAACTCTATCATAGTTTAGGACAATTATATAGTAATCAAAAAGAGTACAAAAAAAGTGTTAATGCTTTTAATGAATCACTCACTTTTGCTAATAATAGCGAAGATTTGAGTGGTCAGATGCAAGCTTATTTTGAGTTATTTCAGGTTGAAAAAGAGATAAATCAACTGGCGAAAGCAATTGAACATTTTGAAAATTATATGATTTTAAAAGATTCGATTGATGCCAAAGAAACCAAAACAAACATAGCCCGATTGGTTGAAAAATACGAAAACGATAAAAATAAAATACTGATACAGCAACTAAACATAAAACAAAAGGCAGATGAGCGTTTAATGATAGCCATGTTTGCAGGGATTACATTACTTATCATTTTGTTGACATTTATTGTTTTCGCGCTCTTTCAACGGAAGAAAAGAAATAAACTTGAGAAAGAGCTTTTGAATGCTGAAAAACAAACAGTGGAAGAAGAGTTGCAGTTTAAAAATAAGCAGATGGCTTCGCAAGCCTTGATGATGATGCAAAAAAATAAAATGTTACAAGGATTACACGAGTCAATTCAGGATGCAAAAAAAGAACCACTTGAAAAAATGCCCCAATTTTTAAACATATTTAAAAATCAAATCAATCATAATCTACAATCAGAAAAAGACTGGGAGCTTTTTAAATTGTATTTCGAACAAGTAAATAAAACCTTTTTTCGTAATTTGGAAACTATAAACCCGGAGCTTACTCAGAACGATCTTCGTTTGGCAGCATTAATAAAATTGCGGTTTAATATTAAAGAGGCAGCGTCGGTTTTAAACCTGGCTCCTAACAGTATTAAAGGAGCTCGTTCGCGTTTACGTATAAAACTTCATCTTGAAAATTCTGAGGATTTGGCACTATTTATTGCTGGTATTGAATAGTTGTTCAATTACTAGTAGTAATAATAATTTAAAGGAATGCAGCTGAATTTTTATGCGATATTTATCAATTCATTTTCTGGCTATCCCAAAACCTAGTACTTCTGGCCTTGTTTTTAAGGTCTGTTTTTGGGAACTTTTCATCATAAAATAAGTTACGGATTCAGACTTAATAAACAAAATGGTTGATAAATGTTTAAATAAAGTTTGCCCTTCGGTTTAACGTTTGAGACTTAGAATAATAAATGAACGCTTAAAATTCATTCGGGTTTCAAAAACAATTTAAATATATTCTAAACAAACAAAAGATGTAATATTTCAATCAATTTTTGCCTTTTTTTATCTGAAATATTTGGTATCCAAAATAGACTAAAACTCCAATAAATAAAGTAATTAGTGTGTCTCTGAATTCGTTGGATTTTGAACTTAGTAAAAGTCCAACACTAATTATTATTCCAAGAACTGCCAGAAAATTTCCATATCGAAGTTTGAAAAATGCTTTGTTTTTATTATCGTCGCGGCGAAGTTTGATAAGCGCAGCACAAACAATTCCCAGAATCATAACTTTACTTATTACACTAATTGAAACTGCATAAATAAATGTTCCGGTGGCCGAGACTAAAAAGGCAAATGTTGCAAACAGAAAAAGCGACCAGGTTGGAGTTTGGAATTTTTTGTGAACGAAGGACAGAAACCCGGGAAGTTGGTTTTCGGAGCTTAAAGCGTATGGTAAACGAGAGCCAATTAACATTACCGTGTTTATTGTTCCTCCAACCGAAAAAAGTGCCCCAACTGAAATTAGCAAAGCGCCAATTGGTCCCATAAATTGAAGCGCAGCATCTGCAATTGGCCGTTCCGACTCAGCCAAACCCGGGAAAGTACCAATACATACCATTTGTAGCAATACGTAAAAAACGGTTACAAAACTGATTGTGAATAATAATGCAATGGGAATATTTTTTCGTGGAGTTTTAATTTCCCCTGTATTTACAATAATTGCTTCGAAACCTGAAAATGCAAAAACCATTAAAAAAATTGAATTTGAAAATTCGAATAATGCTGGAGTTGATTCATTTAAATTGAAATTATCGGGATTGATAAAAAACAAACCAACAATAATAAAAACAAACAGCGGTAGTAATTTTGCAATTGTAAGCGAGTTATTCAGAATAGTCGAACCTTTCACCCCAAAATGGTTGACTAATGTGAAAAATAATGTCAATATAAAAATGGTTGTAATTTTGGCTGTTTGTGTTTCAAAGGCTGGATTAAAAACACCGAGATAAGTTACAAATATATTAACAAGTGCAGCATAAGTAGCAAGCCGGGTAATCAAGATTAACCAGCCCATTAAAAATGCAGGGAATTTACCAAAGGCGGTGAGCGTGTATAAATATGGTCCGCCCGTTTTTGTAAATCGACTGGCAACTTCGGCAAAGTTTAAAACAAGAACTAAAATTACGGCGGCACAAAAAATGATTACAAGTAAACTATAAATTCCAGCCTGACTGAAAATTTTCGACGGCAAACCAAATATTCCGGATCCTACCAAACTGTTTATCATTAACAGAACGAGATCCCATCTTCCTATTACTCGCTTTAGTTTAATGCTCAAAGTTTCAGGTTTCAGGTTTCAGGTTTAAATTTATTTGCCAATTCCTTCGTTTCCACTGTCGAGAATGTATTTCCAGTTCCCCTCCAAATCTTTCTTCCAAATAGAAACGTATGTCCCTTTTTCGACAATTGTATCCCTTTTCAAAATATATGTTCCGTAAGTAAATCCTAATTCGCCCGATTGTGCAATATCACCATTTATTGGACTCCATGTGAATTGTATTCCTTTTGAATTTGCTTTCTCAAAAACTTTGATGATGGCTTTTTTGCCAACCAGCGGCATATTATTCTCGCGAAGTAAAACTGCGTTGTCGTGGGCAAATTCAATAAAAGCTTTGTTAAAACCTATTTTTTCAGCAGTTTTCGAGAATTGTTTGTCAACTTCAAAAAGTTCGTTAACATTTGCTTTTGGCTTTTGATTACAGGATATTAAAAGAAGAAATAAGAGAGCAAATAAAAAATACTTCATTTTAAAGGTTTAATTGTTTTTTCCAAGTACCATTAACGACTCCATAAAGTTGCGCATATCATTGGTAACTTCCAAAACGCTTTTTCCACCTGTAATTTTTCTGATTTCGCGGTCGGCGGTAAATGGATCTTTTCTTCCGTTACCCATTTCACCAAGTACATTGTTTATCTCTACCCAGTAATTTTTATGTTTTTGCCATGCTTCAAACGATGGAGTATTGGCTTTAGGTCTCTTTTGGTCAATGAGGGGCATCATTTTCGTGTTACAATCTTTTGAAGTCCCGCGAGCAATTTCAACATATTTCTCTACTCTTTCAAAATCACCGGCATTTCTTAAATCAGTTGCTTTGTTAAGTGTAACATCTGCTGTTTGTCCTGCCCAATCATTGTTTGCGTTAAGTATTCCATTTTTTTCAAGAACGGGTAAATCGGCATTGGCATCTCCCATTTTACCATGTGTAATATTTTCCCACGAGTGGCTTGGGCTTTGTCCCGTTTCTGCCTCGTACGACATCTCCCATGCTGCTTGTGCTTCAGCGTGCCAGGTTTCAATGGGTACTGATTTTCCATTTTTTATTGGCGGAATCGGTCGTCCATTGTCATCTAAATTTGGTTTTCGTCCGGCATCATAATCCATGTTTACAGTTTTGCTTCCAAGTAATGCCTCGGGAGGTACTGTTTCTCCGCGTGCCTCCATTTCCCGTGCTCGTTGCAATTCACCCGGGTCGGGTTTATTTCGAATGGGTTCAAGTTCTTCTGCATTCCATCCATTTTTTTGCATTTCAGTTTGATATCGTTTTTCTACTCTTTTATGCACCCGATCCATCGAATTGCTGTAGCGCTTTATCATTTCAATATTTTTCGGCTGTTTCTGTAAATTTTTCATCATTATTTTAGCCTGTGGCGAGGAGTGAATTTTTGCTGAACGATCATCCAGTTCAATCAGTATCTTTTTAATTTCACTTGGTGGGGCATCGGCTTTTCTTGCATTCTCTAACTTTTCAAAGGTTTTTTTGTATGAATTTACTTTATTTCTGCCATCGGCAACTTGCTGGCGATGAACCTCAATTTCCTGATTTGTTAACGGTCGGTTAAAATCTGGTTCTTCAATTTTGGGAGTAGTATTATTCGCATCAATATTGTTTTTGGATATATCTGTATTTCCCCTTGGTCGTTGACTTGTTCCGTCGGCATCAATTACAGTTTGCGGGCGAGAATTTATATCTGAATCGATTTTACCATTGGGTCGATTAAATTTTGAAGATATTTTCCCGACACCAAATTCCATTGTTTTTTCGGTGATTATTCCTTTGGCAGCTTCCCATGTGGCTCCTACTATGGCATCACTTAAATCGCCACCCTCATTTACTGCTCCTTCAAATCCACGGAATGCATCAACAGCAACCCCTGTAGCCTGGTTATACGATCCTGCAACACGTAAAAAAGCTTCTTTCGGACCTCCGTCAATGTAGCCGGTTATTCCCTGATAAACACAGTTTATGTGTTTGCCACCAAAAAGCGATAATCCCATCATTGAATAATCGGCTGTAGTTTTTACAATTTCGGCAGTATAAAGACATGTTTCAGCCCATTCAGCTTCTTCAATGGCCTCTTTATTATCATCCAGCGCTTTATCCATTTTACCCTGAAAATACTTTATCCCAATAGCATTTGCTTCATTAATTACCTCACCGGCGGCTTCTTCGTCCATATCGGCCATTATTTTACCGGTGTATTTTTTGTTTATAATTTTTCTCACCTTTCTGGCTTCATCATCGGGTAAACGATCCGCCATTTCATAAGCTTTTCGCATGCCGCGGCTAATGTTTTCCATTTTTCGTTGATCTTTGGCAATTTTTTGAATAAAATTACTCTTGGCGTAATTATCCCAGGGCGTTCGGTTATAAACTATAATTCCTGTTTTTATTGTTTCAATGCGGTCTTTTTCAGATTGGATGTTTGACTGGGCACTTAAAATTCGCATTTCTAAATTTTTTATGCTTTTTAAGTCAGTTACTTTTGTCAATTCTTTTTGGTCGCTAATTAAATTTTTCTGAATAATTGCAATATTGTCATTATGAAACTTGATGGTTTCTGTATCAATTTTTTGTCTCTCTTTCGGGGTTTTATCGTCATCAAAATTTAATAGGTTTTCATCTGGCAGTATATTTTCGCCCAACACTTCTTCCTCATTAGGAATTGAGCTTTTTGTTTTGTTTACTTTAGGTCGAACATTTCCATTTAGTACATCTGCATATTCTTCGTTTAGTTTTTGAAGCTGGCTGGCATAGTCACTCCTCCATTTAGGAAGGGCTTCTTTCTTTCCTTCATATTCTTCTTTTCTTTTTGTTGTTTCTGATGGTCCGAGAAAAGCAATATTGATTGCTTCCTCTGCATTTTGCCGCCAAGCCATGTATCCACGATGTTTGCTGCCTGCCCAATTATCTTCCGGAACTACTTCCAATAAATCCTTCCAGGTTTTTGCTTCATCGTTAAAAGGTGGAACAGGAGGTACTAAATACTTGCTTTTAATTTTTGAATTTGTAGAACTGCTTACTTTTGACCTGTTTGATAGTGCTGATGGCAATTGATAAAAATTTGCAATCATTGCATTGTCATGTATTTGATATGTGGAAACAACTTCAACACCCGAGTAATTCCATGATAACCAAATATTTGGTTCTAATTCTTCGAATACGATTAACAGATCGAATACACCCGGTATAACTCCCAAAAAAACGTCATCGTCATCAACTTTCTGTGCTCCGGGTTTATTAATATCGTAGCCTTTTGCTTCCATTGCTTCTAAATTTGAAACGGGAAACCTATAGACCAGAACTTTGTCATCATCATATTTACAAGCAACTTTTAGCAAGAAACGTTTTCCTTCGGCATCTAACCATTCTCCTTCAAACGCATATTCAGCCAGATCAAAATTAAAGGCTTCTTTATACCTTCGTTGCCTTTCAGCCATTATTTTTGCCCCGTTAGGAGGGTTTCCAAGAGCTACTAAATCGTTTGTAATTTGCTGAAGTCTTTTTTGCCTCGAGATTAATAAATTTTGATATTTTTTGGCCAGATCAATATAAGAAATACTTAACTCCTGATCGTCGTATTCAGCAGCATAACCGGCATTTTGTATGGCTTGTTCCATTAAAATACTACTTTGGTTTATACTACTCCGATAGCTTAAAAATTCACCTAGCAGCGGATTGAATTTATTGAGATAAGTAACAGCTTCTTCAAATGGTGTTTGTCTCAAGGGAGCCCATTCTTTTTCAAATTTTTTATTTTCTTCATTCGAAAGAGGACCGTAAACAAGGCGCATTCCTTCCATGGCAGCCGAAACTGTACCATCCCATTCGGTTTGCGAGATAGTGTTAATTTCGAGGAAAGGCAGGGGTTTAGAAGGCGGAATGTCGGTCATCTTGCTAAGATCGATGCGAGGAATAACAAAGTCATTCTTGTTTCTATTCCCATTTCGGTTAATATTTCTTTTGTTTTCTGTATCTATTGGAGCATTTTTGTTTTCCGGTTTTGTTTCTTCCTTTTTCTCTGTTTCAATGGGTTTGTTTTCCTCTACCTTTTCTGTACTATTTTTTCTCTTAACTTTTACCGTTGCTTCACCCCGACTTTGAGCAATAAGTATTTCCGGATAATCAATTATCGAAATGTCGGCAATAAAATCGAGTGCTTCCTGCCTGATTTTTATTTTCTGAGCTACTTTATCAAATACATAAACTGTGTATGCCTGGTTGTTAACAAAAGCATTCAAAATAAATCCACGATGATTGTATTTTTTTGACACATAAGTCATCATGTGACAATTTTTATGACCCAATAAAGAATATTCGCTTTTGGGTTTAAATTTGTCTACATAATCTTTTCGTGCAAGCTGCTCCTCAAACATTTGGTACATTAGCCTGTTAAATTCTTTTTTTGTTGGGCATTGAGTTGGCTGCTTTTTTAATCGGATCATGTAATTTAAAGTACCATTAATATAATGGTTGAATGTAAGGTATGTTTCGTTTGTATTTTCTGTATCCAGTTTCCAGCCCGGTAAAATATTTACCTTAAATAGTCCGAAGTTTTCCGGTTGGAACTGATTTGACTGATTTGCAGTGACATCTGTTGAAAACCATATAATCTGATAGAAAAAGAAAAATGGAATTAACTTGGACAATTTCATAATCGAATCTTTATATAATTCTATAAATGTATTAAAAACAAACTGTATGGCAGAGATAATTGAGTCAATTTTTTCTGATAAATTTCTCCTTAATATAGTATGATAGTACCGTGTGGTTTTATTCTATTTCAGGCAATAATATCCTATGTTTCCTCCGTCTCCCCTTATTCGCGTAAGAGGGCACAAACATAAGAAGGACGTTTAAAAAATTGTCACTATTACCGGATTAGTTTGAAAGGATGACTAAAACTAATGGAAAAATAAGTTGTTGAATTTGGTTGTAAAAAATCTGGGTTGAAACTTCTTCGCGGCCATGGTACGAACGAACCAGATTGTTATTTCAAAGCAGATTATAAATTAATTTCAGAGTTACCCTATTTTTATTGCGAAAACAATCATAAAGTATTTTCCCGAAAAAAGTATAGTTGCCATTTAATTTTAATTATGGTATAGGTTAATTAATATAGAGTTATCAATATCCGGCACAATTGGATAAACCTACAATCTTTTTTTCCTTTGAATAAGCAACTACTAATTTTCTACTGAACTATAATTTTTTTGGTTTTTGTGGTGCTATCTGATGAAATAATGATATGATAAATCCCTTTTCCTAAATGCGAAACATCAAACTGTTCGGTATGGTTGATTGAGTTTGTTTTTATATTTCGTTCCTCTATTACCTGACCCATTGTATTGATTAATATCAAGGTTAAATCATAGGCTTCCTTTGAATTAAACCGTAATTTGAATTTCCCGTTACATGGATTTGGATAAACCAGATAATCAGTACTAAAACCCTCCGCTTCAATTAAACCTGTACTACCTGTAGTAAACTTAACGCAATTGCCGTAGTTTGTATATAAACTGTTTGAGGCATAAGCCCTTGCATAATAAGTAGTTCCAGGTGTAAGCTCTGAAAGTACCACTGAATATTGGCCTAATCCGGTTCCTGATGATTTAACCCTGTCATTTGTTGTGGGATTATAGAAAGTCGCCCAGACAATTCCTCTATCATTTATATCTGATCCACCATCCTCAAAAATATACCCTTCAATGCTTACACTTGTCGAGGAAGCATTTCCTAAATATTCGGTGGTCATTGTTGGGATATTAATAATCCCACGTTTTTGCATGTATGCCTCATTAGCAACCCTTTTTAAAATATCTCCCTGGGAATAATGCATCAAGGTAAGTAGTGCTCCAGCCATAGCAATATCGCGTGAACTTGCATTTAGTGATAAAGATTTTAAGGATGGACTAATTTTATTCAATGCATTTCTTATTTCTTTATTTTTATAATACAAAGAAGCAAAGTCTAATGAAATTTGTGCTGATTTAGTTGAATCTTCAAGGAGAAAATAAAATGCCACTCTCGCCATACGAATATCCAAACTATCGATAAAAAGAGGATCTTCCAAATCCAGGGTTCCATAGCTGGCTAACAAGCTATCAAATTCCAGGCAGAATTGTTCAAAATCCTGCTCAGTTACCTCAAAATAATCATTTAGTTGAGTTAAATAACCTGGATACCTATTTTTTACGCTATAAAAAGTGCCGGGATCCCCTTCCCAAAACCGGTCGATAACAGCCAGCCTGAATTCTGCATTTTTTGTAAGTTCCATACCGTGTAAAGTTGCCACATCCGAATTCATTTGTATGATGCTGTCGTAAGGTGTTTCTTCCAGTTCCCACTCGGCATCACCATAGTATCCTCCATATTCTTCTTCATTGAATTCATAACTATTCATCACTGTTTCCAATGAATCTAGGTATTTTTCAACATATTCATTATTAAATCCATAATAATTTAAATCCAACAAATACCATGGGTATTTATTCACAAGTATCTGGAATGCTGATTCATCAGTAGTATTTATCACACCGGCTTTTTCGCATGGAATTACCTTCCCCATTTTGTAGCATATATAGCTTACTTCAGTAGGTGGGTCACTTTCGGTACCTTTGTAAAGCGTAAAAGTACCATGCTTAAGTCCATGCACCATATTTCCAACTTCGATAGTTTGTTGAGAAATGTATGAGCGATACATCTGAGAATATTTTCCATGCCATCTTCCTTTATCATCCATATTTCCGCGTTCAGTTTTCTCAAGTACTAAATATAACGTTGTGGTACGTCCATAAGTTCCATCGGGAAAATGTTCAAGTGGCCCCATATTAACTTTAAGCTTGGGAAGTTGTGATATATCAGTCGGTACGATCGCAGATCCTAGTGCCAAATAAATAATAACTCCTAATCCTAATAGTGAGATGATACAATTAAGAATAAGGTTCTTTAATTCTTTTGTTTTCATAATTATGTTTATATTTTGGTTTAATCCCAACAATAATTCCAAGTGTCAGACCTAAAGCTCCAAAAAAAATATCCTGCCAACAAAATGTTCCGGGTATGGTTTCGGTAAACTGAAGCACTTCAAATCCCAGTATCAATAGGGGGATACTGCTTATCCAGATAATTTTTACCCAGTTTTTATTATACCACCAAATACATGTTATAAATAATGAATAGGCAAATGCCCATAATCCATTTGGGAGTGAATATATAAACCAGGCTGGAAGCGATTTGCTTAAATGAATAAAATTTAGACGTAAAGGCATAAGACGTTCATAAAAGCCGATTGATTTTAACCAATTAAAAAAAATAGCTTCCGACGGTCGTAAGAAAATATAAATTAACCCACCTAATATTAAAGCTAAAGCAAAAGGAAAAAAAAACCTGTTAAAAAAACGGTCCATAAAGATTCAATTTTGGCAGAGTTGATCCTGTCTCCCTTAATGACAAAAGTTCATAATGGTAAGTTAAATAATAATTTCCTTTAATAAGATGTTTTATAACAATCAAAAACAACAATGATATCACATCTGTCCTAAATAAAGCCAATTAGTATTTTTATGTTTCAGAACCACAAAAATAACAGCTCCGGCTTTTCGGAGCCTAATTGGCTTTATTTAGGACAAATGTGAATTGGAATATAAAAAGCGGATAAATATTTTAACTCTGTAATGCTCTCTTTCGTTGTTATTTGTGATTGTAAAATCAACAAAATGACAATTGGGTTTATTTCACAAGTATGATTTTTTGTGTCAAAATGGTAAAAAAAAGTCCGGTCATTTATTTTGACAGGACTTTTTTAAATAGTTTCTTAATATGTGTGAAGATTGTTGTTTAGTTTTCAACCAAAACCGGATCTCCCAATCCGATATTTTTAAGTGCAGACATTTGCGTTTCAGCATCGCCAACCACTACAAAATACATATTTTCAGGTTTAAGTAATTTTTTTGCCAGTTCACGGTGCGATTCCAATGTCATCGAATTAATAACTTCTTCCTCTTGTTTCACATAATCGAAAGGCAGGTTATAAGCACTTATCGATGTTAGCATTCCATGCAATGCTCCAATGGTTTCAAAGCTCCGGGCGTTTGATTTTATAAGTGCATTTTTAGTAAAATCCAGATCTTCCTTTGCAATTCCATTGATATATTTTTCAATTTCGTTTTTGAAAATCTGTACCGATTCTTCAGTGGCGCTTGAACGTACACTTGAGCTGGCAGAAAATGTTCCGTATGTTTTGCCTCCCGAAAAGTTAGTCCGTGCACCGTAAGTAAATCCTTTTTCTTCGCGCAAAATCATATTTACAACTCCGTTGAAGCTCCCTCCCAATTTATAGTTCATAACTGTTGCCGGATGATAATCTACTGAAGATCGTGGAACAGCGTAGTTGCCAATATTAATTACCGATTGTTTTGCTCCTGGTACATCAACAAAATAAATGGTTGATTTTTCGGGTGCTTCAGGAATTGCAATCTCCGGAATTTCAACATCGAAAGCTTCCCAGTTTGCGACAAGACTTTCCAAACCATTAATTATCCGTTCCTGACCTATTTTTCCTACAACATGCATTTTTGCAACCGACGGAGAAAAAGTTTTTTCGTAAAATGTTTTCAAATCATCCATAGTTATTGATTCAATAGACTCAACTGTCCCGCCAGTGGGAGCTGCCAAAATATGGCCATCGCCATAAACGAGTTTGTTAAATGTATTTCTTGCTAAATAATTAGGACTTGCCTGGTTTTGTTTCAGTGAGTTCAGCATGCGCGATTTAATTAGTTCAAACTGTTCTTCGTCCCAACGTGGTTCTAATAAAATTTCCTCTACCAATGCCAGGGTATTTTCATAGTTACGGGTGAGGCAATTTACATTTATGCTCATATTTTCAGTTCCTGATCTGACATAAATGCTGGCCCCCAACAGATCAATGGCTTCTTCCAATTCTTCGGGGGTTTTGGAGGCGGTTCCTTCCATTAACATGCTTGCCAGAAAACCGGCAACTCCTGCTTTTTCTTTGGGGACAAGAATATGCCCGCCATCCATTACAACAGAATACTGAACGAGTGGTAATTCATTATGCTCTATTCCGTAAACTTTAATTCCATTGATTGTATTGTCTGTCCAAATTCCGGGAACAGTAATTTCAGGATCTGCACCTTTTTCCGGTTCAACGGAACGATCAAAACTACTTTCTGTTTTTGCAATTTCTTCTTCTGTTTCGTCAGATTGTTCCACCTGGGTTGCATTTGTAATGCTTTCTTCGATTATCCCTGCATTAACTGAGTTTTCAGCAATTAAGTCAATATTTCCTTTTGGAACAAAACTGGTGGCAAGGTAATGTTTGCCTTTGATATATTTTTCGTACACCGCCGTAATATCGTTGATGGTTACAGCCTGAATATTTGCAATATCTTGCTCAATAAAATCGGGAGAACCTGCATATTCGTTGTAACGTGCTAACTGAAATGATTTTCCCATAACAGAACTGATTCCGTTGTAAAAACCAGTCTCGATTCCGGCTTTGTATTTTTCGAGGTCTTTTTCCGTTATTCCTTCTTCTTCAAAAAGTTTAAATGCTTCAAATACTGCATCTTCAACTTCAGCAAGACTGGTTCCTGCATTGGCATTTATTGAAACGGTGAACTGACCTGCCAATTCCATTGCCCTGCTTGAAACCCGGGCGCGCGGCGCAAGTTTTTTGTTTTTGACAATTACGCGGTAAAAAGGGGATTTTTTACCATCGCTAAGAGTCTGTGATAAAAATCTAAGTGCATATGCATCTTTGCTGTATTGTTCAGTGGTTGGCCAAACCATTGATAATTGTGGTGTTTTAGCAAAGTTATCCTCGTGGTATAATTTTTTTGTCTCTGAAAGGCTTATATTTTGAGGTTCCATATCAACTATTTTTTCGCCTCCTGGAATTTCTCCAAAATATTTCTCAAGCAAAGGTTTAACATCTTCAATTTCAAAATCGCCTGCAAGCACTATTGTAGTATTGTTTGGTACATAAAATTTTGCATGAAATTCTTTTACATCTGCCACAGTTGCATTTAGCAAATCTTCCATTTCACCAATAACTGTCCAACTGTATGGATGACCTTTTGGGTAAAGATTGGTTGCAGTAACCCATTGGTTAAATCCGTAAGGGCGATTATCGTACGATTGACGTTTTTCGTTTTGAACCACATTTTGCTGGTTGGTAAATGCCGATTGAGTTACTGTATTTGCAAGATATCCCATTCTGTCCGATTCCATCCAAAGCACCATTTCAAGAGCATTTTTTGGAACTATCTCGTAATATACAGTACCATCGCTGTTAGTACCTCCGTTTAGTGTTCCACCAGCACCCTGGATTTTTGCAAAAAATTGATCCTGTCCAACATTCTCCGATTGCTGGAACATCATGTGTTCAAAGAGATGTGCAAAACCAGTTTTTCCGGGAACTTCGCGGTTTGAACCCACGTGATACTGGATAGCAACTGCAATAATAGGATCTGATTTGTCTTGATGCAAAATAACATCCAGACCATTTCCCAATTGATATTGTTCATACGAAATAGACAGTTTTTCTTCGGTAGTATTATTGTTTGTTTTACAAGAAACAAAACTAATAAGAATACCAATTACAAGCAGATAGCATAATTTTTTCATGGTTAAAATGTTTTTTAATATTCGAAACGAAAATAAAACTATTATTTTGAGAAAGAATTATAAATTCGAATTTTTTTAATAGTATAAAGTATCCTTTTCAATTTTCTCTATCCGTTATAACAAATATCGATTGTTGGTTTAAAACCTTATTCTACTTTTGTTGTTTTTTTATTTAAATAAAAGACAATGAAGGATTTTTTTAGAAACAAACGCCTACAAATAATTTTTACTTTAATTGGTGCACTGGGTGGTTTTTTATATTGGAAGTTTGTTGGTTGCAAAAGTGGAACTTGCCCGATTAATTCAGTTTGGTACTGGAGTACTTTGTGGGGAGCAGCAATTGGATACCTTGTTAGTGATTTTATTGACGATATTTTGAAAAAAAGAAAAAAGAAAAAAGAGGAGGAAAAGTGAACGGGAGATTTCAAAACATTATAAATTCAGAAAGGCCGGTTTTAGTTGATTTTTATGCTGACTGGTGTGGCCCTTGTAAACAAGTGCCACCAATTCTGAAAAAGGTGAAGGATGATTTTAAAGAGCAAATAAGGATTATAAAAGTTAACGTAGATAAAAATCCGGTGATTGCCACAAAATACAATATTCGAAATATTCCTACTTTAATTGTTTTTAAAAGTGGTATTCCGCAGTGGACGGGAAGTGGAGTCAGGCATGAAAACGAAATTAAGGAAATTGTCCGGCAGCAAATTAATGGTCAATAGTTTTTAACGCTTCTGACACTACCATTTTCATTTTCTGAAGCCCTGTTTTGGCAACTTCAAAAGCATCTTTTTCCCAGTAGTTTTGGTTGAATAATTCAAGTGATAAAATTTTTGTACCCCCTGCATTGTACAGGTCGGTAACAATTTGTTTAAACGGTGCCGCTCCGTCGCCCGGATAAACGCGGTCGCTGTCTTTTTGCTGTTCTCTGGGAATATCTGCAACAAAATCGTTAAAATGAAACATTTCAATTGCATTTCCCGCAATCTGTTTTAAACTTTGGTAGCCGCTTCCTCCACGGAACATGTGATATACATCGGGCAAAATACAAGCTTTTGGGTGGTTCGCAGCTGTTGTAACAAATACGGCTTGCGAAATATGGTACAGGTTTGCTGAAGAACCCCAGATTTCGAGTTGAGGAGTTACTCCGGTTTTATCGCCGATTTCTAAAATAGTACGATAACGATTGGCCACATCGAATAAATCGAGAATTGGTTTACTGGTTGCACCCGCTGGTGGAGCGGCAATTCGTTTACATCCAATTTGTGCAAGCAAATCCATTTCCCTTTTTAACTGCTCAATACCGGCATTTCTTTTGTTGTTGTCATCAACAATCCATTGTGCAAATCCAATCGCATTTTCAACTCTGATACCTAAATCATCGATATATTTTTTCAGATCTTTCAAATTGCCACCTTCTTCCATGTATTTCTGAATATCACGGATCCAGACTTCAATTCCGTCGTAACCGGCACTGGCAGTAATTTCAAATTCCTTTAAGAACCCGATTTTCTGGCCCGAAATTGTACTTGTATTCAGACAGTAAGAAAAATTATTGTTGTTTGCTGAAACAGGTGAGCCAATACTTTGCTGAGGGAATAATAATGTACTTCCTGAAAATATTCCAAGGTTTTTAATCGCTTTTCTTCTGGAAATCATTTTATAGGTTTTTTAGTTTCACCAAAAGTAACACGAATAAAATAAATCAAGCACTCGTTTAGCCACAATTCAATTGAAATATTATCTTTAGAATTCTTTTTAAACCTTATTGAAATTAGCATGAAACGATATCTCTACTTTGTGACATTTGTAGCCGCGCTTGGCGGTTTAATGTTTGGGTTTGAAACTGCGGTAATTAATGGGGCTATTCATTACGTGGCCGATTATTTTCAGTTAAGCGAATTTATGAAAGGTTTTGTGGTGGCAACGGCTCTGGCAGGTTGTGTGGCAGGAGCCTTGTTAATTGGCAAACCAGGCGATAAATACGGCAGGCGTTACATGCTGAAAATTATGGCAGCCCTGTTTCTTTTTTCAATGGTTGGGACTGGTTTGGCAACTAATGTTTGGGTTTTTATTTTTGCACGCTTTATTGGTGGTATTGCTGTTGGTGGGGCATCGGTATTAACCCCGACTTACATTTCTGAAGTCGCCCCCCCTAAAATACGAGGCCGGCTGGTAGCAACCAGCCAATTAGCAATTGTAACCGGTATCCTGCTAGCTTTTTTCTCTGACTATATGATTGACAGTGTTTTAAATGGAAGCTGGCGGTGGATGTTTTTAGCAGGTGTTTTTCCTTCTGCCATTTTCTGGGTTTTATTGTTTTTTATTACCAGGAGCCCACGTTGGTTAATTAAAATTGGCAGGGACGTAGAAGCCCGAACGGTAATTGCAAGAGTTAATACTGATGAAAATGTTGATGAATTGATGGTGTCAATAAAAGATTCATTAAAAGAAGAAAAAGCAAATAAGGGTGTGAAACTATTTAAGAAACCGTATTTTCGTTTAGTCTTGATTGGGATTGCCGTGGGTATGTTTAATCAGTTTGCAGGAATAAATATAATAATGTATTATTCTACCGATATTTTCCGTGAAGCGGGATTTTCGGGAGAATCGGCTCTTTTTCAGTCAGTCCTGATTGGTGTTACAAACCTGATGTTCACTATTATTGCCATGACTATTATTGATCGTTTTGGCCGTAAATTTTTGTTGTACGTGGGTTCAATCGGAATGTCGGTATTTCTCGGGCTTTTTAGCTGGGCATTTATTACCGATAATAAATCGGGTTTTATATTACTTGCACTGTTGATTGGTTACATCGCTTTTTTTGCTTTTTCGCAAGGCGCCGTTATCTGGGTTATCCTTTCCGAAATGTTCCCCAACAGTGTTCGTGCCCGTGGAATGGCAATCGGATCGTTTTCACACTGGTTTTTTAATTTCGGGATTACTTTGCTGTTCCCTTTAGTTTCGGCTAAAATTGGTGTAGGTTTTGTTTTTGTGTTCTTTACTGTTGCCACCGCGCTCAGTCTGCTTTTTTACAAATATGGCCTGATTGAAACAAAAGGCAAATCGCTTGAAGAAATCGAAAAATTGGTTTTAAAGAAATATAAATAGTGTTAGAAATTATTGACTTAATGAGATATACCATTAAAAATTTAAAATTATAATGAGATGAAATTATTTAGTTTACTGCTCATCGGTTTATTGATAATAACTTATTCTGTTAAATCGCAAAACCAGGACGACCAAAATCTTCGAGTAGGCCATTTTTACACCGAAGTTGAAGGGAAAAAGGAATTGGCTAAATTGAAAAAGGGGTATCAAACAAAGGAAGCCTGGGTTAAGCGGGCCGAAATTATTAAACAAGGAATTTTAAAAGGTGCCGATCTTGATCCGCTTCCACAAAAAACACCTTTAAACCCGCGTTACACCGATGAACGAAAATACGATGGCTATTCAGTAAAAAATGTGGCAATCGAAAGTTTGCCAGGAGTTTTTGTTACAGGAAGTTTGTACATTCCTGAAAATTCTGATAAAAAAATGGCAGGTATTTTAAGCCCGCATGGCCATTGGAGCAGTCCTGAAGATTATGGCCGTTACCGTGCCGATATGCAAAACCGGTGTGCAAGTTTTGCAAGAATGGGGGCCATAGTTTTTGCATACGACATGGTTGGTTATGGCGAAATGAAAGAACTTGGATGGATTCACAAACATCCGCTTTCGTTTAAACAACAACTTTGGAACAGTGTGCGTGCCCTCGATTTTATTCTTTCGTTAGATAATATCGATCCTGAACGGATTGGAGTTACCGGTGCATCGGGTGGTGGAACGCAGACATTTATGCTTGCTGCAATTGACGACAGGAATAAAGTTTCAGTTCCGGTTGTGATGGTTTCGGCGCATTTTTTTGGAGGCTGCATTTGCGAAAGTGGAATGCCGGTACACGAAAGTGACCACCACGAAACAAATAATGTTGAGATTGCTGCTTTGGCCGCACCCCGGCCGATGTTGCTGGTTTCGAATGGCGACGACTGGACAAAAAACACCGCAACGGTTGAGTTTCCTCACCTTCAATATATTTATAAATTAATGGGAGTGGAAGACAAGGTTGAATTTGGACATTTACCCGACGATAAACATGGTTATGAATTTTCAAAACGCAAATTTGTTTATCCATTTTTGGCAAAATATTTAAAACTGAACCTTTCTGCAATTCAGGATAAAAATGGAGAATTAACAGAAAAGGGAATTGAAATTGAACCTTACGAAAAAATGAAAGTGTTTTCTGAATCAAACCCTTTGCCCGATTATACGGTTTTAACTAATGATGACGTGAAGTGGTAATAGAACGGGACTTGTTGGATTTGTCAGGGTGAAGACTGAATTCAAAATACTAATAAAAATTTCAATTGTCAAGCAGCAAAATCCAAATATATCACAATGTCTAAAAATCCAATATTCAAAACAATTCAAACATTTGAACATTGATCTTTGGGATTTATTTGGATTTTGGTGCTTGTTATTTGGAACTTCTTTTATGAAATTAGCCAATTATTGACTAACATCAGTTAATTAATAAACGATATTTTTCAACTTATGATAAGCTTTATGTTTACTGCTTCATCGCTTTAATTTCATTATAAACCGACTCTACCAGGCGGGCTTCGTTTTGTTCAAAGGCTGATTTTGTTTCTTCCATAGTTTTGCCGCTATTAACCATTGTCTTAATTTTTTGTTGAAAAGCTGTTATTTCTTTAATATGGTTTTCCATATCCATTCGGAATTTAATTTCAGCATGGCCGCTACAAAATTTTTCGGCATTAACCGCAGCTAACATTTTTTGCGTGGTTTTTACATGTTCAAACGAATTTCCCCCTTTGTAGGAGTGAATGAGTTGCGGCCTGCCAAAAAATACCTGGTCGCCGATAAATGCAGTTTTTTCATCTGGGAAATAAAGAACAATATCGCCTGTAGTATGCCCAACACCAAAATAGTACAATTCTATGGTTTTGCTGCCGAGATGAATTCTCATTTTGTCGTTAAAAGTAACTTTAGGAACAAACCGGAGCATTTCGGAACTTTGCCAAATAGAAGCGGAGCCATCGCGTTGTGGGAGCAAAAATTCTTTCCGACAATTTTCGTGTCCGATTATTGTAACGGATTCCGGGAAATATTGGTTGCCGTTAATATGATCCCCGTCACTATGAGTATTTACTAAAATGCTGATTGGTTTGTTTGTTATTTTTTTTACAGCTTCATAAATTCCATCGACCGAAGTTTTATCCATTTTCGAATCGATAATTAATACTTCATTGTCGCCAATGTACATTCCTCCGTTTGCTCCGCGGCCGCCAAAAATCTGATAAAGATTATCCGAAATTTTATCAAGTTTAATTGGCGTTGTTTCACCTGTTTGAGAAGTTGAAAAAAATGGGGATACAAGAAAAAGTGTTAAAAACAAATAGATTATTTTCATTTTGATTAGTTTTTAAATATGGGTCAGTAAGTTACAAAAAATCTTTAACCTGATTATAAAAATGTGATGAATGTAAAAAGTACCCCTTTTCCCATACTTGATATTATTCAATTCCATCCCAGTCGCATTATTAGCTATTACAATTTTCGGGAATTTTGGCTTATACTTTCGGTATTTTTTTTATTTGTTAACGAAGTTTTTATGACCTATTTTAATTATAAAAGTGGAAAATGTAAAACTTACAAAATATTTTTTTCTGGCTTGAAACATAGAAATAAATATTGTATTTTAACGACGGCATTGAAATTAAAAATCAAATTATCAATCTAATAAATTAAACCATTTTTATTATTAAACCTGGAAAAGATTTTATTTTATCAAATTTAATAAAGTGTAATTTTTTGTTCAACAGATATTTCTGTTAAAATTTGAGAAACTAATTCAATACTTAAATATATTTCTATGAAAACCAATCGACGTAAATTTATTTCAACAGCCGTTGCCGGTGGGCTGGCTGCAACAATGCCATTATCATCAAATGGACGGACAATTTCATCTCCTGTTGCAGAAAGTATTAAGGGAAAATACAAAAAGCTCGACGAAATACTTCAACAACCGGTGTTTAAAAATGAGTTATTTAATTCCCCGGTAATAATAGAAACACTCGAATTACTTCGCTTCGGAAGAAGCTTTTTATGCAGGGTTCGATCAAAAGACGGTGCGGTTGGAATGTCGGTTGGCCATGGTAGTCAGTTAAGTGCGTTGTACCCGATTTTTACGAACCTGTTACAACCTTTTTTTATTGATAAAGATGCGCGCGACCTAGATCTTCTGTTAGAAAAAGTTTATGTCTATAAACTTAATTTCAGGTTATCGGGGTTAGCTTTGGGAGCGCCGCTTGCCGCCATTGAATTTGCCATTCTCGATATGATGGGGCAAATTTCAGGGAAGTCAATCGGTCAATTAATTGGCGATATTTATCATCCCGATGTTGAAGTTTATCAGGCTACTGAATATCGTGAAAAGTCGGTCGAGGAGTCGATGGAACTGATAAAACGTGATGTTGCGGAATACAATGCCCAGGCCGTTAAAATTAAAGTTGGCGGGTTAATGTATATGACCGATGATATTAATGCAGTTGGACCTCCCGGACGAACAGAAGAAATTATTCCGCTCGTCAGGAAAACATTTGGCGACAAAATGGTTCTTTACGCCGATTCGAATGGTTTTTATTCAGTTGAAGAAGCTATTCGTGTTGGGAGATTATTGGAAGAATATAATTATCAGTTTTTTGAAGAACCTGTTCTTTTTGATTGGTACGAAGAGACAAAAATGGTTACCGATGCACTTACAATTCCGGTGGCTGGTGGCGAGCAGGAATATAGTCTTCATGGCTTTCGATGGCTTGTTGCCAACGACGGGCTTGATATTGTTCAACCCGATACAAATTATTTTGGTGGAATGATCCGGTCGATGAAAGTGGCACTTATGGCAAATGCTTTTGGAAAAAAATGTACGCCACACATGTCGGGCGGCGATCTGGGATTTCTTTACATGATGCATTTTGTTTCGGCACTTCCAAATGCTCTGCACCACCACGAATTTAAAGGGTTTAACACTGGTACTGAATATGAATGTGAAACATCGCCACTTCAAAGCATAAACGGAAAAGTTAAAGTTCCAACCGGCCCGGGTTTAGGAGTGGAATTAGATCCTGATTTTGTAAAAAAACATAAAGTAGTTAAGGGTTGAAAGGAATTAATATTTGGACTATTTCCTTCACCCGTTGACTTCCCGTCATTCAATTCAACAGATCTTTCACCCGTTGACTTTCCGTCACCGGGTGAATAACTTTCCAAAGCTGATTATTTATTCACCGGGTGGGCTTAAAGCCATCCGGTGAAAGAGCAAACCATGTAGTTCAATTTAATATTATTTTTGGCAGAAGCTGTCTGTAAACCAAGAATTATGGAAATGCTCACCATCAAAAAAAGAATTAACGATGAGACGATATTTAATTTTGTTTTTTTCATCTATTTTATTTTGACACACAAAATACTTCAAATAATTTTATCAGCAATAAAAAAATTGTTATTGAGAAAAAGAAGGAAAGAGAAAATATCTCTTATTTTTAAACGATAATTCTTTGTAAAATAGAAATATTCAATTTTGGGAAGAAACCGGTGAGACTACAAAAATTTGTAAAACCTAAAAAAACCAACTAAATGAAAATCTTTCGCATTTGTTTAATCTTTGCAATACTCATTTTTCTTCAATTAAATTTAACTGCACAACCCACTAAAGTTCGAAAAAAAGTAAGGGAGGCAATGCTAAATTCTTCAAAGTACATGGTTGACGAAGTAAGTACAAACGGTGGATATGTGTGGTATTATTTGCCCGATTTGTCACGCAGGTGGGGCGAAATGGAAGCCTACAAAACAATGATTTGGGTACAAAGCCCCGGAACGGTTAGCGTTGCCCACATGTTTTTAAATGCATATCGGGTTACCGGAGACGAATTTTATTACGAGGCGGCAGAAAAAGCTGCGGCAGCATTAATCTGGGGACAAAGCGATGAGGGTGGCTGGAATTATATGATAGATTTTGCAGGCGACCGGTCGTTGAAAGAATGGTATAATACTATCGGGAAAAACGGCTGGAGGTTAGAAGAATTTCAGCATTATTATGGCAACGATACTTTTGATGATGATGTAACCGCTGATGCCGCCCGCTTACTTTTAAGAATATATCTTGAAAAATTAGATCCAAAATACAAGCCGGCACTTGAAAAAGCCATTAATTTTATCATTAAAAGTCAGTATCCGCTTGGTGGCTGGCCCCAACGTTATCCTTTGAAATATGACTTTAGCAAACCTGGTCATCCCGATTATACTTCGTATTTTACTTTTAACGACGATGTAATTTGGGAAAATATCAACTTTCTTATTCAGTGTTATCAGACACTTGGCGAGAATCGCCTCCTCGATCCAATAATCCGTGGAATGGAATTTTATTTGACGGCACAACAATCTAATGGTGCCTGGGGACAACAATACGATATGAACCTGAATCCGGCAGCTGCGAGAACATACGAACCAAAAGCACTTTTGCCGGGGACGACTTTTGGCAATGCCATGATTTTAATTCGTTTTTACGAATACACTGGCGATCAGAAGTTTTTGGCACGAATTCCGGAAACGATTAAATGGCTGGAAAAATGTCGGTTGTCAGAAAATATGTCACAAAACGGGCGTTACACGCATCCAACTTTTGTTGAGATTGGAACTGATAAACCAATTTTTGTTCACCGAAAAGGATCGAATGTAAAATACGGGTATTATTATTACGATTATTCAGACGAAAATTTATTGGCTCATTATGGTGGAAAAGGAAGGATCGATATTGAAGAATTGAAAAATGAATATGAAAGGGTACTTGGGTTATCGCCTGAAAAGGTTACCATAAATTCTCCGTTAAAAGAAGAAGTTTTTACCCATGAAGGAACTCCGCAAAGCTTTTTTAATTTGAATCGGTTTTTGTTTTCGGAAGTGCCCGACGAAAAAATGGTGAATGAGATAATTGATGGTCTCGATGATAAAAATCGCTGGCTTGTTAAACATGCAAAAATCAGCAATCCGTACATTGGCGATGGACAAAATAAAGAACTTACAAACGAATTTGCTTCATCAAATGTTGGCGACAAAACCGACACATCCTGTTTCAACGATCCAACAGATCAACAATATATTTCAACATCTGAATTTGTTCGTAACATGAATTTGTTGATTAATTATTTAAGTGAAATTGATCAACCACAGAAACCTGTCAATTAATCGAACTATGATTTATAAACTAACTTTTATCCTAAAACAGTTTCTACTGGACATTTTAATTCAACAAACAAACCTATTAAAAACAGCTAAAATTGTTGTGTTGGTTGCTCTCTTTTTATTTGCTGAAAAGTATAGTTTAGGTCAACTTTATCCCGAACCACCGGCAGGTTTTATGGCTGGTCAGGCCGAAAAACTTACAATATCTAATGAACCGGGATTATTGTTTTACCTTTCCGGCGAGAATGAATTTAAAGCTGATTTTGCAGCGGGCGGACAGGATAAACCAAATTTTTTACGAGGAGTAAAAACTATTCCAGACGGTGCAATTGGAAATGCTTTTGAAGCCGATGACAGCCAGTTGATGTCGTACTGGGCACCCGGAAATATTTTTGCGCAAAGAGGTACTTTATCGTTTTTTTGGCGTTCACGTTATCCCGTTGGACCAACGCCATTTCCGATTTTTCGGGTTGCTTATGCCGACCATTCCAGTTGGGATATGGTTTGGTTGCGAATTGATTATAACGGTGCAGGTTTCGATGCTTTTGTTACAGATGTTGGATTGTCACGAACCCGTGTTTCGTACTATTTGGATAAGTTTCCTTCTTCCGAAGAATGGACTCACATTGCATTTTCGTGGGATGAAACAGAAGGTGTGCGGCTTTATATTAACGGTGAATTGGCAGAAAAACAATCGACAGTTGGAAAAGTTTACGATACCGGGTTGGATCAGTTTGGGCCACATTCAAGAATTATAAGTCCGTACCAGGTTCAAAGTGCCTATAATTTTATGCGGGGGGGCGATCTCGATGAATTACGCATTTACGATCGAATGCTTTCGGATGACAATATTGCCGGACTTTCAAAAGGCGAAATCCCAAAACAAATTCCCAATAATAACCGAGATATAAATAACCGCCGTTGGCGAGATGCCTGGTGGAATCGCCACGGCTGGAACCTGCCAAATAAACCACCTCCGCTTTTAACTTCAGCAAAAACGGTTATCAAAAAAATTGGTGTTCACGATGCTTTCGATATTAAACGATGGACTTGGAAAGCCAACGATGGAATTCGGGAGACAACCTGGCCGGGAGTTTACAACATGTCGCGATTGCCGGGGCGTAACGACTATTTTGTACTTCCCGATTGGGATTGTTATTCCATGTCGGGGCAATCCATAAAATTTCACTTGCCAAACGAACCATGGAACCATGTTGAAATGTGGGGGAATGCCTGGGGACAATTAACACATGAAAATGAACTTGAATACGACAAGACTTTTGGAGTTCGAAGTAAAGAACAGGTAAAATCATACCATCGTTTGAAGGAAGAAGTTCAGGGCGGAAAAATCCGTTTTGATAATGCCATAATTGAAGAACCAATTGGTGAATTAGGAGTTTATTATGTTCGCGAAGGCGCTGCTCCCGGAAGCAGTGAAAGTGAAACATTTTCCCTCGTGCCGGCAAATGTCGAATCGTTCGATAAGTCATTAAAAAATATAGTTGCTTTTATTGATGGACGTTATTACCCGGCTGTCGAAAGGCTAAAAATGGTCGGAATAAATCAAGCCGCTCAAAATCAGGAGGTAATTTCTTCGGAACAAATTAATTTTATGCCGTTTATTCATTGCTTAATTCCGTATGCAAATAAACCACAGAGTGGACTTGATGGAGTGGAAATTGAGTTTCCGGCACTTTCAGTTAAACCTACTCACAATGGAGTATTCCCATTAAATATCAGAATAAAAGATCCGCTTTGGCCAATGCGCGATTTGGCAGATTTTAGTTTTTCGATTAAACCCGATAAACCATACACTTTGTATTTCGATACCCGCGATCGTTTGTTGCCAGATGGGCATGCACTTTATATAACAATTGCCGGTGCCGGTAGCAGCTTTTCTGCTGAAACGTTAAAAGGGGCAAAAGTTCGTCTGGTCTATAAATCAAAAGCTGAAACAATAGCCGAGCATGAGTTGGACAGATTTACACAAATCCGTGATCTTCACAGCCATGTTGTCGAGGAACATCCTTCATCGCCAAGATTAAATCTTTACAATCGTTTTATTGCAGACCATAAAGACCTGTTGAAGGCAAATCCAAATCACTGGCTTGCAAAAGCTTATTTGTACGCTTTTACCCGAAATAAAAAAGATCGCCCGGAATATGAAATACGGGAATGTCCGGCCGGAATTCCTAAATGGGCATTTTTGCAAACCGAATATCTGCGCCATGTTGAAAAGATAATTACTTTTTATATCGATAATCGTCAGATCAGTAACGGAGAGTTTGGTGGCGGACTTTCCGATGATGATGACTTTACAAATATGTTTGTCGGTTCAGCTTTTATGGGTATCGAACCGGAAAAAATACAGGAATCGTTACGTATTTTTTTGGAGGCATACTATGATCAGGATCGTGATTCGTATGATGCCAGCCTTCGCCAAAGGAGTTTGCCGCTTTTTACAAACGGACTTTCTACTATTAAAGCCGATGAACTGCACTCTTGCGAAGAAGGAATTGAGGCAGTTGGACAACTTATGATGATCGATTATGGAAATCCGCTGTACTTTTCAAGAGGAATGGAGATTGCAAAAAGGATGTTGGAGGATGTCACACAAATTGCCCCGGACGGTCATCGTCATTTTCGTTCAAGAAATTATAGCGGCACAGATTTTTCGATAGAAGATCCATGGCAGTGGTCGCAAAATTATTCTTACTTGGTTTTACAAACGGCTTATTTGGTTGCCAGGTACAACGGGAATCCAGCGCTATTTAATATGTTAGTTGAAATTGCCGATGGTTTATTGGCTCATCGTGACGAAGATGGCAATGTTTATACAGAAATACATTTTAATACGGGAGAAGTCCGTGGAAAATCAGGAGTAGGCAGAACATGGCCGGTTTTTATGGCGGCTTACGAATTTACCGGCGACAATAAATACCTTGAAGTTATTCCTGAAAAAAATATTAAAACGCGGGAATTTAATAAAGATTCGATTGTTAGTTTTTACACAAATCAAATTAAGGAAAAGGGAGTTAAATTATATATTGAAACAGAAGGAAGCACTTGGATAGACCGGATAAACCGAGATGAACCGTTAATGCAGGAACATCGTTTGGGTGGAGTTGCATTGGTTCGGGCAAACCACATTTATCAGCAGAATTATGTGAGTTGGAATATTATTCAACCCGCAACTTTTGAAAGTTTAGCCCTGTTTTTACCCAAAGCTAATTCAACTAACATTGATATAATTGCTTATAATTTAGAGCAAAATTCGGTAAAAGCAGACATGACACTTTGGGATATTAAACCCGGGCTTTGGCGTGTTCGGCAGGGATTGGATACAAATGATGATCAGCAAATTGACACCGAAATAACAGAACGAATTGTTTATTTGGAAAGTAGTAGCGAATTAGACATAACTTTTGAGTCACGTAAAAATACAATAATTAATCTGGAGTTGTCAGAACCGGCTCAAACAGATTATTGGGAACGCCCGGATTTGGCAATCAGTCGTGCCGGTATCAAAATCGAAAAGGGAGAGGTAAATGTTCGCGTTTACAGTCAGGGGGCAATTGGCACGCCGGAAACAACTTTGGAACTGAGAGATGCAAATGGTGAGCTTATTAAAACTGCTCAGGTTCCTGCTATGAAACCACCACTGGATTTGATTCCGAAATGGGTAAACATAAAATTTAACGTTGCGGTTGATACGGATTTGAGTGGTGGAAGCGTGATAGTTGATCCCAATAATAAAATCACTCAAATAACAAGAAAAAATACAGTAATAGATTGGTGAAAGATAGACTGGTATTTTGAGATAATTTTTTATTAAACGAAATAATATTTTTTAGAAACTGAAATTAAATTTTAAGCCAAAGTAGCCACCATCACCGCTTTAATTGTATGTAAACGATTTTCGGCCTGATCGAAAACTACTGACGCATCACTTTCAAAAACCTCGTCAGTAACTTCCATCGATTCGATTCCGAATTTTTGGTATATTTCTTCACCAACCTTTGTTTCCCGGTTATGGAAAGCTGGTAAACAATGCAAGAATTTTACATTTTGATTTTCAGTTAAATCCATTGCCATTTTATTAATTTGGTAGGGTAGGAGTATTTTAATCCGTTCAGCCCAAACTTCATCGGGTTCGCCCATCGAAACCCAAACATCGGTGTAAAGAAAATCACAGTCTTTTACGGCTTCTTCTATATTTTCGCTAACTAATATTTTCGCTCCGGTTTCTTTTGCAATTGCCAAACAATCCTTTTGTAATTCCATTGTTGGCTGATAAACTTTTGGTGCTGCAGCCCTGAAATCCATTCCAAGTTTTGCAGCACCAACCATTAACGAATTTCCCATATTATTTCTGGCATCACCGAGGTAACAAAATTTTATTTGCGAAAGTGGTTTGTCTGAATGTTCTTTCATTGTTAAAAAATCTGCTAGAATTTGAGTTGGGTGAAATTCGTTTGTTAACCCGTTCCAAACCGGCACCCCGGCATACTTTCCAAGTTCTTCAACAATATTTTGTCCAAAACCCCGATATTCAATTCCGTCGTACATTCTGCCTAAAACCCGTGCAGTATCTTTCATCGATTCTTTTTGTCCTATTTGAGAACCCGAAGGTCCAAGATACGTTACTTTAGCCCCTTGATCATACGCTGCAACCTCAAATGCACATCGAGTTCGGGTTGAAGCTTTTTCAAAAATTAAGGCGATATTTTTATTTTTTAACTGATGTTGTTCAGTTCCCGCGTATTTTGCCTTTTTCAAGGTTTCAGAAAGTTCAAGTAAAAAATTTATCTCTTTAGGCGAGAAATCGAGTAGTTTTAGAAAATTCCGATTTTTAAGATTAAATGCCATGGCAATATTTTTAATTATTTGTTTCTGGTTATTGGGTGCAAGTTACCGGTTATTGGAAACTTGATTCTTGTTACTGATTACTGTTTACTTGCTAATTAACTCCTTGTTTTTTTTCTTATATTTTCTATGTTTTTTCTACTGCATACTGCGACTGTCCACAGCGACTGCATACTGCGACTGTCCACAGCGACTGCATACTGCGACTGTCCACTGCGACTGTCCACTGCGACTGTCCACTGCGACTGAATACT
>JABGRN010000045.1:35027-42904 GCA_018648265.1 Prolixibacteraceae bacterium
ACTGCGACTGTCCACTGCGACTGTCCACTGCGACTGTCCACTGCGACTGAATACTGCGACTGAATACTGCGACTGCATACTTTCTGTATCCGGCCTCGTTAACTATCATATCTCATTGTAATTTTTGAACCATACGATTTATCTTCCAGTTTTTTGGCTTCGGTAATTACACTTTTTTTACCACCCTTATCAATAAAACTAAGGCAGGCTTTTATTTTGGGTTCCATAGTCCCTTCGGCAAAAGTACCCATTTCGAGGTATCTTATTGTATCGTTGTAATCTAAAAATTCCAGTTTTTCCTGGCTTGGTTTACCAAAATCTTTGTAAATAAAAGAAACGTCTGTAAGAATATATAATTCATCTGCCTTAATGTTTGTAGCCAACAAGCTGGAAGCCATGTCTTTGTCGATAACTGCATCGAGTGTCCTGACATTTTTCTCTTCATCGTAATAAACAGGAATCCCCCCGCCACCGGCAGCAATAACAATATTCCCATTTTTCATTAGCAATTCAATAGTTTCTTTATTAATTATTTCAAGAGGGATTGGCGAAGGGACGACTCTTCGGAATCCGCCACCAAATTTTGGAGTTGATTTAAAAATCCAATCTTTGTCGCGGTTTAGTTTTTCTGCTTCGTCTTTAGTATATATTTTACCAATCCTTTTCGACGGGTTATCAAATGCCGGGTCTTTTTTGTCAACTTCTACAAGGGTAACCATGGTAATTACATTTTTTTTGATACCGTGTTTTTTAAGCACATTTCGCATCATCCGTTCAATCATGTAACCAATTCCCCCTTGCGAATCGGCAACACATATATCAAGTGGCATTGGCGAAATGTTGTACAATTGTTCGCCTGCATCATTCCGCATTAATATATTCCCAACCTGCGGACCGTTTCCATGTGTAATTACAATTTCGTAACCTTCTTTTATAAGGTGTACTAAATTTTCAAGCGTTTCGGTCGCATTTAGTTCCTGCTGCTCGATAGTTCCTTTTTCGTCCCCCCTGAGAATTGCATTACCCCCTAAAGCTACAACGGCAAGTTTTTTCATTTTCTTTCGTTAAAATAATATGGCAAACATATATATTCAATTAGAATAAAAAAATGTGAATTAATCATTATTAAGCGGACTTAGGTTATTATAAAACAGGGTAATAAATGGTAATTTTAAAATTGTAAAACAATCCAGGGTATCTGTTATAATTTAATTGATTATGGTGGTTTTTATTGTCAAATTGTTTTTTTATTATTCTTTTACTAAGGAGAAATATACATCGGCTACATTAGTTTTTTTAATTAAATTTGCATTTCATTCAAATAAATAAATTTCAAATGGCGGTAAAGCGTAAAAAGCCGGTAAATTCACGCAGGAAAAAGAAAAATGGAGGAGCTTCGTTTCTTAAAAATGAAAAATTCAGGTTTATTTTGGGAATTCTTGTTTTGCTAATTTCTGCTTATTTATTAATTGCTTTTATTTCCTTTCTTTTCAACGGCGCTGCCGACCAAAGCAAACTCGATTTAAAATGGTCAGAACTTGTTTTTGACCACGAAATTAAAGTTGAAAATAAAGCAGGAAAATCAGGGGCGTTTTTATCGGAATTAATTATTAACAAGGGATTTGGAATGGCCTCTTTTATCATTATTTATCTCCTGATAATTACGGGTTTTAAAATTTTAGGCCGTAATTTGGTGAAATACAGAAAAAACCTGGTTTATAGTTTTGTTTTATTAGTTTGGTTATCAGTTTCTTTGGGGCTAATTTTTACAAAAACCGATGCTGGTTCATCTATTTATATGGGCGGCAGATATGGTTTTATTCTTAGTAGTTGGCTAAGTTCTCTTATTGGATTGTTGGGATTGGTTTTATTACTTTTAATTTCTGCACTAATAGTAACGGTTATTCGCTTTGAGTTTGCTTTTGTGTTTCTGAAAAAATTATTCGGGAAAAAAATAAAAACGGAAGATTTACCAGATACCACTAAAAAAGACGAAGAAATAGTTTTCAAAAATTCTATTTCAAAAATAATTGATGATGACGATGTTGTGAGAGCTATTTTTGATCCGGATTCAGATGATAAAGAAGTAGAAAATATTACTGATTTGCCATCGGAGCAAAATGTTAACGAAAACAACGAAGAAGAGTTGGCAGAACTTGAGTTAGTGGTTCAGCCAAAAGTTAAGGAAGAGGAAATTGAAAAAAAACAAATTGATAAACTTGAAGATTACGATCCAACCCTTGATCTCTCAAGTTATGAGTTTCCAACGCTCGATCTCCTTGAGGATCACAATTTTGGAAATTCCGATGTAAGTAATGAGGAATTGGTTTCAAACAAAAATAAAATTGTTGAAACGTTAAGGAATTATAAAATTGAAATTATAAAAATCAGGGCAACAATTGGCCCAACCATAACCTTGTACGAAATTGTCCCGGCACCCGGGATACGAATTGCAAAAATTAAAAATCTTGAAGACGATATTGCTTTAAGTTTGGCTGCATTGGGAATCAGGATAATTGCGCCTATTCCGGGTCGCGGAACTATTGGCATTGAAGTGCCTAATCAAAATCCGGAAATTGTTTCGATGCGCTCAATATTGAGTTCCAGGAAGTTTCAGGAAACCACTGCTGAACTTCCGGTCGCTTTGGGTAAAACCATCTCTAACGAAACATTTATGTTCGATTTGGTAAAAATGCCACATATATTGGTAGCAGGGGCAACCGGCCAGGGGAAATCGGTGGGGGTAAATGTTATTATCACATCATTGCTATATAAAAAACACCCTTCGCAATTGAAGTTTGTTTTTATCGATCCCAAAAAAGTTGAATTAAACCTGTATTCTGTCCTCGAAAAACATTACCTCGCAAAATTACCTGATGAGGAAGAACCTGTTATTACCGATATTAAAAAAGTAAAATATACGCTTAATTCTGTTAACATTGAAATGGACACTCGTTATGATTTGCTTAAAAAGGCGCATGCGAGAAATGTAAAAGAATACAATAAAAAATTTATTAGCAGGCATTTAAATCCTGAAAAGGGGCATCAGTTTATGCCTTATATTGTAGTTGTAATCGATGAATTTGCCGATTTGATTATGACCGCGGGTAAGGAAATTGAATTGCCAATTGCCAGGATTGCGCAGTTGGCCCGCGCGGTTGGGATACACATGATAATAGCCACACAACGTCCGTCGGTAACTATTATTACAGGGGTTATAAAAGCTAACTTCCCTACTCGGATTGCTTTTAAAGTAGCTTCGATGATGGATTCGAGGACTATTTTGGACCAGCCTGGTGCTAACCAGTTAATTGGGAAAGGAGATATGTTGATTTCCGCAGGTAGCGACGTGACCAGGGTGCAGTGTGCATTTGTCGATACACCCGAAGTAGAAAGCGTTTGTTCGTTTATTTCGGAACAACGGGGGTATCCAACAGCTTTTTTATTACCGGAATATGTAGGTGATGATGAACCAGCCCCGGGAGATGTGGATTTAAATAGTAAAGATGATATTTTTGATGATGCCGCACGGGTAGTCGTACTCAATCAAATAGGATCGACATCGATGATACAACGTAAATTTTCAATCGGATACAACAGGGCAGGAAGAATAATGGATCAATTGGAAGCAGCCGGGGTGGTTGGGCCCAGTGAAGGCAGCAAAGCCCGTCAGGTGCTTATTCAGGACGAGTACAGTTTGGAACAATTGTTGAATAGTTTTAACTAAAAATTTAAAATGAGAAGATTTTTATTGATAAGTGCAGTTTTGTTGGTAGCAGTTTTTGCATCAGCACAACAAGATGAAAAAGCAAAGGGTATTTTAGATAAGGTTAGCGAAAAGACACGATCTTTTAAAACTATATCGGCCGATTTTGTGTTTACCATGCAAAATATTGAAATGGAAATTGACGAAAGAAATGAAGGCTCAATTAAACTCAAAGGGCAAAAATACTGTGTTAATTTACCAGATGTCGGGATGAGGGTTTTTTCTGATGGTACAACAATTTGGAATTATATGAAAGATGGAAACCAGGTGACTATTTCCGATATCGATGACGAAAGTAGCGAACTTATGGATCCCTCTTCACTTTTTAGCATTTATGAAAAAGGATTTAATTCAAAATTTATTTCAGAAAAGAAAGTTGGAAATAAAACTCTTTATCAAATCGACCTTTTTCCCGACAATACGATGCAGGATATTTCAAAAATAAGTATTTCAATAGATAAAGCGAGTATGATGATCCAATCGGCTATTTTGTACGGTACAGATGGTAATTTGTATGGCATTGAATTGAAAAAACTGGAAACCAACATTGAATTTAATGAATCCGATTTTATGTTCGATCCGGGGAGATATGGAGATGTAGAAATTATAGATTTTCGTTGATTGATTAGCTTATTTGTCCTCGATAAAACTATTAACAGCCAGTTTGTAAGAACCCAATCCAAATCCTAAAATACACCCCTTGCAAACCGGGCCGATTATTGATTTGTGCCTGAAATCTTCGCGTGTTAAAGTATTCGAAATATGCACTTCCACCGTAGTTGAATTTACCCCTGAAATTGCGTCCCTGATTGCCACCGAAGTGTGTGTATAGGCACCTGCATTAATTATTATCCCGTCGAAGCTAAAACCAAATTCATGAATCTTATCGATGATTTCTCCCTCAATATTCGATTGAAAATAAACAAAATGAATTTCTTTAAATTCCGCTTTCAATTTTTCAAAATACTTTTCAAAATTTTCTGACCCATAAATATTTTTTTCTCTTATACCCAATAAATTTAAGTTGGGACCATTGATTATCAGTATCTTCATTTCATTTGTTTTTAATAATTTTTATGGTAACTTTATTCTAAATCGCACGTAACAAAAAACATATATAATGTTAAATAAAATAGGATTGTCAAGACCAAATTTATTTAATTCTGTTGATTAAAAAAATTAAAATTGAATGTTATGAAATGGGATGACAGTAAAAAGGGATACCAGAATTATCTTCAACTCGAAAAATCATTATCATCGAATTCGGTATCGGCATATGTTAACGACATAAACAAATTGATAGGTTTTTTGGATAAATCATTCGAAAAAGTTGCTCCTGATAAAGTGAAACTTGCACATTTAAAAAGTTTTATCGAATGGTTGAATGAACGTGGGGTGAGCCCTAGAACACAAGCCAGGACAATTTCGGGGATAAAGTCGTTTTACAAGTACCTTTTAATTGAAGGAAAAATTACAAGCGATCCAACTGCTTTGCTCGAATCGCCGAAAATTGGCAGGAAATTGCCGGATATTTTATCGATGGGAGAAATTGATTCATTGCTTGATGGCATCGATCTCGAAAAAGCAGAAGGCCAGCGGAACAGGGCAATGCTCGAAACATTGTATAGTTGTGGTTTAAGGGTGTCTGAACTGGTCAATTTGAAATTGACAAATTTATTCTTCGATGATGGTTATATTAAGGTAGAAGGGAAAGCTGGCAAAGAAAGGCTGGTCCCGGTTGGCAACAGGGCTGTTGATGAAATGAACATTTATTTAAATGGATATCGAAAAACATTAAAAGTAAATAAGGAGAGTGAAAATATTTTATTTTTAAATCGTCGTGGAAAAAAATTGAGCAGGGTAATGATTTTTACTATTATCAGAAACCTGGCAGAAAAAATAAATCTTGGTAAAAAAATAAGTCCACATACTTTCAGGCATTCGTTTGCAACACATTTAATTAATGGAGGCGCCGATTTAAGGGCTGTACAAGAAATGTTGGGGCATGAATCAATTTTGACCACCGAAATTTACACCCATTTAGATAGCGATTATTTAAGAAGTACAATTCATCAGTTTCATCCCAGATCGTAATTGATTAAAAGATTGCTTGTTTGAAAAGAGTATTCCCGGTTTTTAAAAATCTGAAATACTCTTTTTTTTGAATTTTTCGATAACCAGAAAACATAAACAGGAAAGTAATTGTTAAGATATTGTTTATTCACTACAATAAAAAGGCAAATTAAAACCTTTCCCGATAGTAGAATTAAAAAAAAGTTATTTTTGTTTATCAATTTTTGAAAAAATGAATTATTAAAAAGTTAATATTTAGTTAGTTATGAAAAACTTGAATTTGTCGAAGTACGGAATTAATAATGTAGAGGAAATTGTTTACAACCCATCATACGAGCAACTTTTCGAGGAAGAAATGAAAACAAGCCTTGAAGGTTTTGAAAAGGGCCAGCTTACAGAACTCGATGCCGTTAATGTAATGACTGGTATTTTTACCGGTCGTTCGCCAAAGGATAAATTTATTGTAAAAGATGATGTAACGAGCGATACAATTTGGTGGACTTCTCCCGAATCGCCAAACGATAATAAACCGACAACTCCAGAGGTTTGGAACGATTTGAAAAAGTTAGTGTCAAAACAACTTACTGGAAAAAGACTTTTTGTTGTAGATACATTTTCCGGTGCAAATGAAGATTCGCGCCTTAAAGTTCGTTTTATTATGGAAGTTGCCTGGCAAGCGCACTTTGTAAAAAATATGTTTATCCGTCCAACAGAAGAAGAACTAGCAAATTATGGTGAGCCGGATTTCGTCTCTTTGAACGGTTCTAAAATAACAAATCAAGACTGGGAAAAGCATGGTTTACATTCTGAGAATTTTACCGTTTTCAACTTAAGCGAAAAAATGCATGTTGTTGGTGGTTCTTGGTATGGTGGCGAGATGAAAAAAGGTATTTTCGCAATGATGAATTATTACCTTCCATTGAATGGGATGGCATCAATGCACTGTTCGGCAAATGTTGGTAAAGATGGCGACACTGCTATTTTCTTTGGACTGTCAGGAACCGGAAAAACAACACTTTCTACCGATCCAAAACGTATGTTAATTGGCGATGATGAACATGGCTGGGATGATAACGGAATTTTTAATTTCGAAGGTGGTTGTTATGCTAAAACAATTAACCTCGACAAAGAGGCAGAACCCGATATTTATGGAGCTATTAAACGCAATGCACTTCTTGAAAACGTAACGGTTGACAAAGATGGAAAGATCGATTTTAGCGATGGTTCTGTTACTGCAAATACGCGTGTATCTTATCCAATCTATCATATCGAGAATATTATTAAACCCGTTTCTAAAGGCGGACATGCGAATAAAGTTATTTTCTTAACAGCCGATGCTTTTGGGGTAATGCCGCCAGTTGCAAAATTGACACCTGAACAAACCAAGTATCATTTCCTATCAGGGTTTACAGCGAAATTGGCAGGTACAGAACGTGGAGTAACAACACCACAGCCTACTTTTTCGGCCTGTTTTGGCGCTGCTTTTCTTTCACTTCACCCAACTAAATATGGACAGGAATTGGTTAGAAAAATGGAAGAACATAAAGCAGAAGCATATTTGGTAAATACTGGTTGGAATGGAACAGGCAAACGGATTTCAATCCAGGATACACGGGGAATTATTGATGCAATTTTAGATGGCTCAATCGAAAAAGCTGAAACAAAACAATTGCCTGTTTTTAATTTAGAAATCCCAACAGTGCTTTCAGGTGTCGATACCGGAATCTTAGATCCACGGGATACATATTCTGATGCTCAAGAATGGGATAAAAAAGCAAAAGATTTGGCTGGCCGGTTTATTAAGAATTTTGTAAAATATACCGATAATGACGAAGGTAAAGCTTTGGTTGCTGCCGGACCACAATTAGATTAATATTTTTTATAAGGGATAATATTAAAACCTCGCCAAATGGCGGGGTTTTTTTGTTCTAAAAACAAAAATTACAAATCAATTTTTATGTTCGCAATAATTTAACAGATTTAGTTTAGTTCAATGTGAAAACCCACGTTCTTTGAACGTGGTCAGAGAAGTTTTACG
>JABGRN010000046.1 GCA_018648265.1 Prolixibacteraceae bacterium
TTGCTAAAATTTATGCTTAAAAACAAAACCAACCCGAATTATGAAGTGAGCCAAGTTTCTGTGCAGTTAAAATAAAACGGGGTATAAGGAAATTGTAACTGTTTAATTTACAACAGCATCATTTTCCGTTGTTTCAACATCCTCCCCACCTTCTTTTTCATCCTCTTTCTCTTCAATGTCCGAAAAATCCAACATCTCTTTTTCATGAAGTATATTGTACCAAAGCATCACTTTTTTTATGTCGGAAACATAAACACGGTCTTTATCAAAATCAGGAGCTATTTCTTCGAAATAATTTTTTAATTCGTTTCCTGATGATTTATGACTTATTGCCAATGCACCCTCTTCTTTATCATAAATGGCTTTAAAGATTTCCTTTAAGGGGATATCCCCGGTTTCGGTGTAAATGGCAATGTCTTCCAATGCCGAGACTTTTGATGATGAATATGTTGGAATTCTTTTTTTAGTTTCAAGCGACTCAACAATAATATTGTTTTTCGACTCGGCTACCATTTTAAATAACCCTTGCTGACCTGATATTGCAAATATTCCTTTTAACATGACTATTAATTTTTTGCGAAGATACTATTTTTGTAATTCCTTGAAAATACAAGCTTAATTAAATTTAATTTGGTACGAAATACCACTTTTTACCCATCGGCCAGGTTGAACTACATTTCCGATGTCATAATAACTGTAATTAAAAATGTTGTTTATCGAAACGTAAATTGACAAATTTTTATTGTGGTACAAAATTTTGCCATCTAACAAGGCAAAAGGTTTGTAATCCACTTCCCCTACCCAGGTTCCATTTTCGAAACGGGTGAATGTTCCGTCCCTATCTTGATATACAAATTTTAAATCGATTGAAACATTTTTGGTAATCGTTTGATTTAATGAAGTAACAAACTTGTGTTTCAAATTATCTAAAACATAGTTTGAAATAAAATCAATGTTTTCCTTTTCAACATTATTATATAAATAACTGAATTGAATTTTATCGGGTAGCTTGTTGCCGTAATATTTTTTAAGATTTAACTGAAACTGAATTTCGGAACCTAAACTGTTTAATCGGGTTAAATTTTGAGGCTGCCACAATTCGTCGTTTGATTTTTTTACCCAGTCAATTATATCTTTTCCTTTTCTGTAAAAAACCACAAAATGCCCCTGAATAAATTCGTATTTCAATTTAAAACCCCCTTCTACCGAAGACGATTTCTCTGGTTTTAAATCGCTATTTCCAATATTTGACGGCCCGGAATAATACAAATCGGTAAATGTTGGCATTCGTAACGAAGTGTTGTAGGAAGCAAAAACTTTCAAAACTATTGTAAAATCATAACTCACATCAAGGCCGGGGAAAAAATTCCATCCCAAATTACTCCCCGAAATATTGTTGCCCAATACACCAATTGTGAATATCATATTTTCACGATAATAAGTATGTTCAAAAAAACCAGAAATTGAAGTACGCGATTTTGCCTTTGTAAATTCCGCATTTTCGCCCGATACCTGAACCGGATTTTCCAATTCTTCACCTAAAACGTTACTCAAAATATTTTCAGATCTAATTTCTGTGCCAAAAGCAGTTTTACCTAATTTCCATTGAAACCACGAATTCAGGCCTGCACCAAAAACATTTGTTAAATGGTAATTATGAGTCTTGTACCAATCGGGTGGATTACTCCTGAAAAGCTCAAATTTATCGTGGTGCCTGCGCCAATACACCGCGGGGGTAAAATGCAATTTTGAGGTTGATTCCCATTTTGCCGATGTAAAATATGTTTTGGTCTGCTCAAACTGATTTGGGTATTTTGGTGTATAAAAACTGTTTGCACCGAAATCTTTTTTCGATTCTCCAAATTGAAATAAAAACTTGCCTTTTTTTAACTGAAGCTGATTTAAATAGAACAAATTGGAAATCACAAAATCGGTATTTTCAACATATCCTTTTGAATTTTTTCGGTTAACGGCGATCAAATGTTGCAGTTTTCCCGTATCAAACGAAGCCGAAAGGTTGGTGTTAAAATAATTAAAACTTCCTATCGAAATTGCTAAAGAAACCGATTTTGAACCCGGTAGTTTAGTAATTATATTAATTGCACCTGAAAAAGCATTTGGTCCGTAAACACGGGCTGCTGGCCCTTCCAAAACCTCGATCCGATCGATTTGGCTTAAACTAACAGGTAAATTAAAATTATGGTGGCCGGTTTGTGGGTCGGTAATATTTACTCCGTTTAATAGAATTAAAGTTTGATCGAAATTCCCCCCCCGAATACTTACATCCGACTGAACACCTTTCGTTCCTCTCTGCCTGACGTCAACTCCTGCGATGTACTCCAATAATTCATCGATACTTTGAACCGGGGCAGCCTCAATCTCTTTGGTATCAATCACCGAAATTATCCTTGCTATTTGCGAAAAAGTAACGGGTACCCTTTTTGCGTTCACCTCAATTTCATCCAGATCAAATTGCATTTTAACATCCGAAGTATCTATCATATTTGCCAGCGAAACAGCGGGTGATGAAAGCAAATAAATTACTAACAACACCGAAATTTTAACTGTTCTATTCAATGTTAAAAATAATGAATAGCTTTTTCTTCCCCATTTTTTGAAAGATAAAATCTGTTGCGCCTTATACTTTACCCTGGATTTCTTCATCATATTAATTTAAACGACAAATATACAAGTTGCAACAAATAGCAAAAATTATAGTATAAATACCTGGTTTCATGTCCTTAAATAATTAACAATTAGGATGAAATAAATACCAATTAACAAACATTTAAAAAAAATGTTCACAGGCTTATAAATATTCTTTATGTGGCATAGAAAAAATCAACTAATAAAAGACCTCTATTTCTTTTTTAAATCTAATTCCCGGCTTATATTTGTTTAGACAAATTAAAAATAACACGCCATGACTCAGATTCAATTTAACAACGCACTGCTCGGATTAAGCGACAAATTGCATTATTACGCTTTAAGTTTAACCTCCGATTCGGAACGGGCCAACGACCTTTTGCAGGAAACATTTTTGAAGGCTTTAACGTATCGTGACAAATTTAGACAGAACACAAATTTTAAAGCCTGGATCTACACAATCATGAAAAACACATTCATAAACGACTACCGAAGGAATGTAAAAACAAAAAATACTTTTGACGGTTCGAACAACGACTTTCATTTAATGTTTTCGAAAGATAAAGTTTATCCTGCGCCCGATTCGTTTTACAGTACAAAAGAAATTCATAAAAGTATAAATTCTCTGGGTGACGAATATAAAGTTCCGTTTACCATGTTTCTCGACGGTTACAAATACAAAGAAATTGCCGAAAATCTTGCTTTACCGTTGGGAACAGTAAAAAGCCGCATCTTTTTTACACGTAAGAAATTAGAAAAATCACTTCACGAATATTCGAATAATTAATACCATCACCAACAATTTTATTGATAAAAAAGATTCTCGGTTTGAGGATCTTTTTTTATTTTGGTACAAATTTTATCTAAATGAAAAAAGTTGCTGTTGCTCTTGCAGAAGGTTTTGAAGAAATTGAAGCGGTTAGTATTATTGATGTTTTAAGAAGAGCAGAATTGGACGTAGTTGCAATTTCCATTACCGGAAACCTGGAAGTTACAGGTTCGCACAACATAAAAATTATGGCCGATCAACTTTTCGAAGAAGTAAATTACAAAACAATTGAAATGATTGTGCTACCGGGAGGAATGCCCGGTTCTGCAAACTTAAATAGTCATATCGGTCTAAATAAGCAAATTTTAAATTTTAACAAAAAAGGAAAAGCTCTTGGTGCTATTTGTGCTGCACCGTTGGTTTTTGGTAATCTTGGAATTCTTGAAAACAAAAATGCAATATGTTATCCTGGATTTGAAAAATATCTTAAGGGCGCCAAAATTTTAGATGCTGATATTATTCAATCTGATAATATTATTACTGGAAAAGGTGCCGGGGTGGCAATTAAATTTGCCTTGAAAATTGTTGAAAAATTGAAGGGAAAGGAATTAGCCAGCAAACTCGCCCACAAAATGATTGTAGAATATAAAGACAGTGTCTAATATTAATACGGAATTTTTTGTTTGATAATAGAAAAGTTCAAGACCTTTCCTTTCCTTCATGCTGTGATATTATAATCCAAACATAACTTTAACACCAATTCTTAAAAAGTTAGCTCCACCAAGTGTATATTTTATTTCGGGGGCAATTGCTAAATCGCCGGCTGGTACATTTAATCCAATTCCGAGATTAACCCCAGCATCCGATCCTGTAAATGAGTCACTAAAATCTCCATATTCTCCTAAATCGGCTTCGTATTTAATTTTAAAAAAGGTCATGTTTAATCCACCAATTGCATACAAACTTCCTAAACTCTCAATTTCTGTAAGTTGGTAATTTGCATCTAAATCCAACAACGACCAGTTGACAGAGTTCTTTTTCAGAAAATAGGTAAACGATGGTGCAGCACTCCATTTTTCGTTAATCTCGTATTTCCCATTTGCACTAAAACCAATGTTATTAATGTTGGTTCCGTAAACAAGACCAAAACCGGCACTCATTTGTGCACTCGCTTCAGTTACCGCAAAAAAGAGAATTGCCACAATAAACGTTTTGAATAAATTTTTCATAAATAAATTTTTAATAATTAATTAAGGATTGATTTTATAAACGATGATTATTAATTGGTTAAAATTTCACAAATTCTACTCTTCGGTTATTAGCTTTCCCTTCAGCAGTTCCGTTTTCGCCAATGGGTTTGCTTTCGCCCCAACCTGTTGATTTTAAGCGACTGGAAGAAATGCCCATACTAATTAAACGTTCCTTAACGGCTTTTGCACGAGTTTCAGAAAGCGACTGGTTTAGCGTTTCATCACCATCGCTGTCCGTGTGTCCTTCAACACTGAAATTCAAATCAGACTGTTTATTCATTAAATTGAATATCTCGTTAATAGCCCCGTTACTTTCGGGTTTAATTGTGGATTTATTCACATCGAAACGAATGCCGTTAACGATAATTTTTCCATCGGAAAGTACACGGTCGTAGTATTTTACACCGCCTTCTGCGATTCGGATATTTTTTAAATACAATTTTTCTGCCAACGCTCGAATGGTAATTCCCCAAGGATTTCCTTCGAGATGAGGCACATTGATTAGGCGTGTATCATCCATGTATGCTTTAAATTTCCCTTTCGTATATGCAATGGAAATGTGTCTCCATTTTCCTGTAGGTTCTTCGCTCCAGCCAAGACTTTCGGTTCCCGGGTAGCGTTTATCGGTATTTGCAAACTCTAATCCCGTGGGATTAACAGTTAGTTTCTCACCCAATCCTTTATTCCACTGGTTTTTATGGTCTCTGAAATGGATAAAATACCTGTTGCTGGGAGACCTACCCTTTTCAAACCAAACATCAAATTCAATCGTAAAAATTTCGGGTAAGTAATCTTCTGTTGCATTTTTTACGTAGGGAACAATTGAACCGCCGCCATTCAAAAAAATAATTACCGGCTCATCATCCATTTCCCCAATTTCAGCAGATCCTTTGTATAAATCCCATCTACTTGGGAATTCGCCACTTTCTTCATCGGCACTCGGGGTATCTTCAAAAATAACTTCGTCACCAGGCACAAAATCGTATTTAGCCCATTTAACATCCGGCGCCGATGGTTTCTCTTCTGCTAAATCGGCAGACTGGTCGCTTGCATTATTTTGCTGAACCTTTTCTTCCTGCTGCGAATTATCCTTCTTTTTATTTTTCTTTTTGAAAAGTTTGCCAATTCCTTCTTCCAGTTTGTCAAAACCTTTATCAATGGCCTGGTCGGTGCGAGAATTTGCCCGTTGGTTGGCTTCGCGTTTTACTTTTGTTTCTACATCAACTTTAACTTGTGAAAGTGAAGTTGCGTAAAATAGTACCGTAATTAGCAAGCTTAAAATAATCTTAATCTTCATGTGAATTATGTTAGTCTGTTTAATGGCGTGAATTTATTAAACCCTCAAGTGGCAATCTCCACAAACTTGAATGTGTTAGGATTCGTTTTGAAATTGTTGATTATTTTGAAGTATTTGTAACAATGTTTTCTTTTTACGTGTGGATGTTGGAATTCGTGTATTATCGGAAAGAATTAGTTTAAAACCATCCGATTTATCAATTTTTGAAATGTGCATTAGATTTACCAAATACGATTGATGTGTACGAAAAAAGCGATACCGGATTAATTCAGTTTCAAATTCTTTAATATTTCGCGATACTACAATTGGCTCTTGATTGGTTAGATAAAAAGTGGTGTAACTGTTATTACTTTTGCAGAAAAGAATATTTTCTATTTGAATTAAATGAATGGAATCGATGGTATTTAATACCAATTTTCGATTTGTTAGCATAAGTAAATTTTTTGCCGAATCTACCCACGAAAAATACTTTTAACAGTTGCTAATTTGAATTCGCAAAGATTGAGTTTGAAAATGGAATGAATTTGGGGTTTGGCAATTTTCAGAAAATTAGAGTTGTTCCAGGAGGGATATTAACTGTTTTTTCTGACGAAGCGAAACTGGTATCTCTTTTTTGTTTTTCATGATAATAAACCCACCATCGGTTTTATCTATTTTTTTGACGTGGTTTAAATTTACCAAATACGATTGATGTGGCCTGAAAAAACTGTAATCCTTTAAAAGTTCAACATACTCTTTTATACTTTTCGAAACCACAATTCGCTCATTATTTTCGAAATAAAAAGTAGTATAACTGTTGTCGCTTTGGCAGAATAAAATATCACTGATATCGATAATATGAAGAGAATCAATGGTTTTAAGAACCAACTTTTTACTTTGGATTTCTTTTCTGAACGAATCCATTAAAATATCAGTCTGAACCTGGTCGTCGGTATTTTTTTCAATGTCGGCTAAAGTTCGTTGAATGGCTTGTTGAAATTCTGTTTCGTTAACAGGTTTCATAATGTAATCGTGGGCACTAAATTTTATGGCTTTAATGGCGTAATTATCGAATGCAGTAATAAAAACCACCTTGAATTTATACGGTCTGAGTTGCTGAAGAATTTGAAAACCCGAACCTCCTTTAATTTCAATATCGAGTAAAACCAAATCGGGTTCTACAGTTTGTATTAAACGCACTCCGGTTTCAACAGAATCGGCTTTCCCCATTAATTTTATTCCCGGAAAATAATCGGCCAGCAAACGGGAGTTTACTTCCTGCATGGCTGGTTCGTCGTCTATAATTACTGCTTTAATCATTGTTTAGAACCGGAATATCAATGGTGATTTTTACTCCGGAAAGTTTTGGGTTTGTATCATTTAAATTCAACAGCTCAAATGTAAACTTTTTATGGTGTTTTTGTTGAATTAGTTTCCTTCGTTTTTCAAAAATATTCATCGCCATCGATTGATGTTCTTTTGCAATTTCGTCGTTTTTATGAATTCCATTCCCGTTATCTTCAATAATAAACTCAACCCAATCGGTTTTGTCTGAAATATGTAAACTCAAAAAACCCTCGCGTTCTAAATTTTTAAAACCGTGTTTTATTGAATTCTCAACAAAAGGTTGAATTAGCATGGGTGGAATCCGGATAAGATCAACTTCCAAATCATTCGAATAAATTATATTGAAATCGAATTTATTTCCAGAACGCATTTTTTCCAGTTCGACGTAATTTTTCAACATACTAATTTCGTCGGCCAGTGAAATGGTTTCGGCAACCGAGTTGTTTAATGTTCCGCGTGTTAAAGAAGCAAATTGTGAAAGGAATTTCGACGCTTCACGATTTTCGTTTTGCAACATAAAATTCTGAATTGAACCCAAAACATTGAATATAAAATGCGGGTTCATTTGCGAACGAAGTACCTGTTGTTGAAGATCATTTTGTTTCAATTCAGCCTGGTTTCTGCGAATGTTCAGAATATAAAGAATAAGTAAAATTACAATTATCAATACTGCAATTAGAAATATTCCGGCACGTAAACGTTGATTTTTTAACCGGTTTTCTGTTGTTAGCAAATCAATTTGCTGCTCTTTTACTTTGGTCTGATATTTAGTTTCTAATTCAGAAATATTGTTTTTTATATCGGCCGAAGAAATTGCATCATTTACCGTATAATGGCGTTGTAAAAAAATAAAAGCCTGCTCAAATTTATTTTGAGAACTTTGATAATCAGCAATAAATTTTAAAGCCAAACTTTGTTCGCGTAGCAAATTGCACTCTTCCGCTTTTCGCAAAGCTTCGCTGGCATAAAACAAAACGGAATCATTTTTATTGAGTTCCTGATAAAGTTCTGCTATGTACAAGTATTCTTCAGAAGCACCCATACAATCCAGTATTTTTTCAGAAAGTTTCAACGATTGTTTATGATAAATAATGGAACTGTCTAAAACGCCCGTTTCAAAATAAACATCGGCTAAATTACCAAGTCCTTCGGCAATTCCCAGATTCCATCCAATTTGCTCCGAATAGCGAATCACATTTTTATAAAATACGATGCAGCTATCAAACATTTCGCGCGTTTTGTAAATATTTCCAAGCTCGTTATAAAAAATGGCAAAGTTGGAGGGTGAAACACTGTCTCTTTTTTGCAATTCCTGCTTTGCCAATCCCAAATAGTAATCTTGGTTCGGAATATCATCGAGCAACTGTTGCAGTACTGCGAGCTTCATGTAATTATTAAAAATGCGCGGATGGTTACTTTCCTTTCGAATTTCCAGAGATTTTAGCAGACAGTCAACCGCATTTGAATAGTCACCCATATCTTTATAGGCAGCACCCATATTTTCATAACTGTTTGCTTCAATTAAATGTTCTTTCTGGGCGATATTTATCTCCAATGCTTTTTGAAAATAGTTTACTGCTTCCTGATTTTTACCCAAGATTGAGTTTGAGATACCAAGCTTATTATATGTTTCTGCCAGATAGAAACTGTCTTCTTTTTCTTCCTGTAAAAGGAGCATCTGTTTAACAATCTCCTCATATTTTTCCCAGTTCCCTTTTCTCTCATAAAGATTTGAAAGAGATTTTAACAGTTTCTTCTTTTCTTCTAATTCAGTTGCATTGTGAAAAAGTGTGCTGAGACTATCGATTTGTGGCTGAGTATCGACCTGTGCAAATGCAATATTTTGAGTTGACAGTAAATTAATCAACAGCAGAATAAAAATATATTTGACTTTCAAATTACTAATCATTAATGTTTTTTTTGAAAGTGACGAATTTAACAAAAAGTAAGTTTGATTATTAAAATTTTAAAAAATATGTGCAACTCTAAATAGTGGTACGAAATGTATTTTATTTTAGGTGTGTGTTTAACTATTTTGTGAGCGTAAGTTCGTAATTATTAGCTTTTTGTAATCGCGCGTAAAATTAAATTTGCTGGCGGAGTACTTGGAATAAGTTTGTAAATTCTGATTTGCTATCCAAATTAGAGTGATGGATATTACCAAAATAAATCATTTGTACAGAAAAAGGTTCATAAATGTTAGCTCCGGGAATATCAAAAGGTTTGGTTTCTTAGTATACAGAGTAAAAAAGATTGATGACAGATTAATAGTCAACTTTTCCGTACCCAATTATTTTAGGGCCAAAATCGAGTGTAAGTGACGCTAATCCGATGGGTGTCATTCCAACAACAAAAGGTTTTCCGCGGTACTTAAAATAAAACATGGCGTAACCATGTTCGTAAAAAACCAAATCTCCTACTTCTGGCGAGGAATCTAAATTTGGCAACACTTCTTTTAGTTTGTATCGTTCGTTGTTCTCGATGTTTGTTTTAGCAAATTTATTTATCATATAAGTTGCAAAGCTGGGCGAGTCGAATCCTTTTTCCAGCGAATTCCCTCCTAAATGCCATTTAACCTTTTCATCGTCTATCAGTTCGCGCATTTCGCTTAACAATCGGGTTTGTTTTGGGTAAACCGAAAACAACTCTTTATCGATTGAGAAATTAAATGAATGCCGCTTGTCTTTGTAATTTATTGCCAGTTCCATTACTTTTCTCATTTCTGCAAGACTGTCGGTTTTTAAAATTACCGAATTATTAAGTTCGCCGATTGTAACTTCCAGGTCTTGTTTTTGTATTTCCAGAACTTTCACTTGTGTATTGGCATTATCAACCGATAAATAGGAAATAACGATAAGAACGACTGTAATAATTAATGGAATTGAAGTATAAAGAAACATTCGTTTTCTCGACCTTTTTTCCTCATTCTGGAACTTGCTTAATATTTGTTCGTTTTTATTTTCCATAATTATCCAAGTACGTTTTTTTCAATAAACTTCCAGATTAATTCTTCGAGCTTTTTTTTGTCGGCTCCTGTCGAATGTTTGTGTTGTTCCGATAACTCGCTAATAAGTTTTATCCTGTTTTTACGATCGACAATTTCTTTTATAGGAAATGCACAAACCGAAGAAACAAGCGTTCCCGAAACGCTTACTAAACTTTTCATTTCGTTTGGGAAAGTAAGAATATTAAATGCATTAAGTAAGATGATTAATAATCCGATAAATATTATTAATAAGGCAAACCCAATTCTAAATCGAATCGAATTTTTATATGTTTGAATTATTTGGTCTATGTACAAATCGACATCCATTTCCAGAAATTTGCGATAGACAATTTACAACAAATATAAAAGATTAACAAGTATTTTATTTGAGTCTTTTTAGGAAGTAGATTTTAATGCTTTGATAATTAACGTGAGTTCGACCAAAAGAAACGAATAACGATAAGAATATTAACAAGTTACTTTATGCGGGCGCGTCAAAATTCCGTAAATCGGGCTAATTGGCTGCTATGAAAAAAGGCTAAGGTTAATTTTGACATGATTTTTCTTTGCTTCGTTTCTTTTCATCAAGGAAAAGAAATGAAGTGGGGTTTGGGGCAAAGCCCCATTCAGTCAGATAATTAGATAGTTATAATTTTATATATTGAACTTAGATAGACATCCAACTCTCCCTCGTTACAAACAAGATGGAGAAAAAAAACCAACTTTCATCTGAAAATTGGCTTTCTAAATTATTTATTTGATTTTACTAATCTCTTAACTCAATCTCTACTAATTCGAATACTTGATAAAATCCATAATCACCGGGCTGGTCTTTTATAACTTTTGCAAGTAATCCGGGTTTGTCATTTATCATCCAAAGTTTTAAGTTTTCATAATCATCGCCTATTGCTTCAATTACAGTGCAATTAAATGTACCTGCCGCAGAAGTGATTTCTTCTTCACCCAGCACTCTGAAAGTATAGCTTTCAAAGGGATAAAGTTTATTATTCCAATTGTGCATTGCAACTGGCATTTCCGAATTTTCAGGGAGCGAGGCCGTATCGAAACCTACAAATATATTATCCATATATATTCCTTCGTTCATACTTCCCCTAACATTTGCTGTAAGTTTTTTTGTATCAAAAGACTCTGTTTCTTCAACCAAAGCAGAAAATTCATATACCAATTTATTTATATTTGACAAGTATTCGATGAGTTTTGCAAAATCTTTCCACGGCAATTTTTCCAAATCTGCCTCGTATTTGTAATCGCCATTTTCATTGTAGAAATCGTCATCAGAAAAAGTTGGTCTTTCAACTTTAATATCTTTTTGCTCTGCTTTTGTTGCATTAATATTATTGCCTTTATTTTCTAATTCAAGTTCAGTGTCGGTAATTTTTACAACTGTGTTTAGTCCTCGTAATTCATCATCCGAAGTCATAACTATAAGTGATTTTTCTTTTGAATTATACATCCATGTTCCCTTACTTGTAAATTCTGCTCCATCCATTTTTTCCAGACTTATAAAAGAATCGGGTAATTTGAAGCGCAATATTTTATCCACGTCTTCAACTGAAACTTTCCATAATCCTTCTAATTTTGAGTTTTTGTTTTCTGTTTCAATGGTTTTTTGGTCCATTTTTTTGAAAAATAATTTCATTTCAGAACCACTTAAAACCATTTCATTTTCGTTGAGTTTTGATATTTTTCGTTCACCGGCAAACTCCTTTATCATTTCCGATTCAATGGTAACTGTTTTTCCTTTTTTCTTGTAGACCCAGTTCCCAAAAACTCTACCTTCCATTTCCACGTAACCATCGTCTTTAAAAATTACTTCAGAATATACTTCCTCAATGTTTCCCGCAGCTTCTACTTTTGTGAGTAACCATTTACCCGTAATTGAATTTTCTTGTGCATTTAAGTTTACCGAAATAATTAGCAGCGTAACTAATACAATTGCAATTTTTTTCATAATTATCTTATTTAATTAGTTGTTTTATTTTGATTTTTTACCAGCCCAATACAAAACATTTTGACTGATCTTTTGGGGTGATTTTTAGTTTGTTTTTATTTTTATCAAGCATTATTTCAAAATCAGATTCTACACATTTGTTTGTTCCGTCAGAATGAATTTTTATACTAACGTCTGCATTAAAAATTGCGAATCGTACTTCGAATTCATTTCCGGTAATTTCTTTGATTTGCAATTTTCCGTAGTTGCCCTCAGTTGTTTCGAAAATTAAAGTAGTAGCCTGCGATAACACAACTTCGTTGCTTGTCATAAACTGCTTTTGCGATTTAATTAATCGATTGTCAATTTTATTGTAATCATTTACACCTTCAATAATTACCTTTTCTCCATCTTGTGTGAAATACTCAAAATTATCGCATCCAATTAAATCGCTTGAATCAAACGATGCTTTTATTCCATTTTTTGTTTTTAAAGTAGAATTCTCGAATTGCAAATCTAAACCTGAATATCCCTGATAAACATCTGAGGAAACGTATTTAAACCCTTGTGGAATTTCGAATTTATTTTCTGGAATTTCAACGTCAATTTCAATCTTTGTGGCTTTTATAACCATCATTGTCATAAAATTGATTTCCGATTGTAATTCTAAACCTTCCCATGTAATTTTTGTGGCTTTATTTGCCTTCCAAACTTTGCCCTCTTTCCGCATGAAATTTGTGGTGCCATTTTGAACGTAACTCTCAGCTTTTATCAATGCCTCAGAAACTTCAGTACAACTTCGGTCTCCGTTTAATTGATAGTATGCATAAGTTTCGTTTCTACCAATTGCAACTTCATTTTCCTGATGATTAATTGTGTATGCTTTGTTTCCAATCAGAATAATCGTTTCGTATTCTTTGTCGGTATTTCCACCAAAATTTAATTCTTTTCTGATATAATCTGCCTGTTTGTATCCCCAATCATCAATGTATTTAATATGAGATCCACCAAACGAAGCTTCGTATTTGTATTCGATAATTGCAGATTTAAAAGGGAATATTTTCGTTTGTTGTTTTTGAGTAAAAAGATTTGAAACAAAAAGTATAGAAATAAAGAATAGTTTTGATTTCATAAAATTAAATTGAAAAAATTCGGGTTACAGTATTGATTTTCTGGTGAATTTAGTTGGCTAAATGTATGTTTTTAAATGAAACTTGAAAGTGTGCATTATCACTTTGAATATGCAATTTATTTCGTAGAATGTGCAATTCAGTTAAATATTGTTTTCGCAAGAATTTAAATCGAAAAAAGATTATAAAAAAACCACCTCCCGAAAAACGGAAAGTGGTTTCAATATATTTTCTTTACTAAGTACTTACTACTAAATACTCAATACTCAATACTCAATACTAATCTTTAACTACCAAAGTCGTCAAACAAAACATTCTCATCCGGTACACCTAAATTGTACAGCATTTTCTGAACGGCGTCATTCATCATTGGTGGTCCACACATGTAGAAATCTATATCTTCAGGTTCTTCGTGTTGGCTCAAGTAGTTGTCGTAAATTACCTGGTGAATAAATCCAACCGGGCCTGTCCAATTATCACCTTCTTCAGGTTCTGAAAGCGCAAGATGGAATTTAAAGTTAGGGAATTCCTTTTCAATGGCTTTAAATTGCTCGTAATAGAAAACTTCTTTCCACGAACGTGCACCGTACCAGAACGTTATATTTTTCTTCGATTCTTTTAAAGTATGGAAAAGGTGAAACAAATGCGAGCGCATTGGAGCCATTCCGGCACCTCCACCAACAAACATCATTTCGTTATCGTTGTCTTTTAAAAAGAACTCTCCGTAAGGACCTGAAACGGTTACCTTATCGCCTGGTTTTAATCCGAAGATATAAGAAGAACAAATACCAGGATTAACTTTCTTAAATCCATTATTTGCACGGTCCCATGGTGGAGTTGCAATACGAATATTCAGCATTACAATATTTCCTTCGGCTGGATGATTCGCCATTGAATAAGCACGGAATGTAGGTTCCGGATTTTTCATAACCAAGTCGAACATGCCAAATTTTTCCCATTCTTCGCGGTACTCCTCTTCAATATCCATGTCTTTAAAGGCCACTTCAATTTTAGGCACATCAATTTGAATGTATCCACCCGATTTGAAATCCAAAGTTTCTCCTTCGGGAAGTTGAACAACAAATTCTTTGATAAATGTTGCCTGATTTTCGTTTGAAACAACTGTACATTCCCATTTTTTAACACCCAAAATCTCCTGGTGGATTCGAATTTGCATATCCTCTTTCACCTTCACCTGGCACGCTAAACGCCAGTTGTCGTTTTGTTCTTTACGCGTGAAAAAACCGGTTTCGGTTGGTAAAATAGAACCGCCACCACCATCAACCTGACAACGGCACATTGCACATGTTCCTCCACCTCCGCATGCCGAAGGAAGTAAAACTTTGTTGTTTCCAAGTGTGGTTAAAAGTGTGTCGCCGGGTTCGGTATCCATTTCAACATCGCCATCGTTTATACTGACTTTTACAATTCCCGAAGGCATCAGTTTTTTCTTGGCATAAAGTAAAATGGTTACCAATAAAAGTATTACTCCTAAAAATACTACTACACTGGCAATTACAACTGTAGTTTGTGTCGATAACAATATCATTGTTAGTTGATTTTTGTTTTTATAATTTAATTCCCATAAAACCCATAAAAGCCAAACCCATTAAACCGGTTACAATAAATGTAATTCCGAGTCCACGTAACGGTGCAGGTATATTGGAATATTCAATTTTTTCTCTGATAGCTGCAACACCAACAATGGCAAGCAACCAACCGACTCCCGATCCAATCCCATAAACGGTAGCTTCGCCAACGTGCAAAAAATCTTTTTGTTGAAGGAAAAGCGATCCCCCAAGAATTGCACAGTTTACTGCAATTAAAGGAAGAAAAATACCTAACTGATTGTATAAATCGGGAGCAAATTTTTCAACTATCATTTCAACCAATTGCACCATAGATGCAATTATTGCAATGAACATGATAAAACGCAGGAAACTCAAATCTACACTGGCAAAGTCTTCGCCCAACCAAATTAAGGCACCTTCGTTTAAAACATAATTTTCTAACAAGTAGTTTACAGGAACTGTTATAGCCAAAACAAAAATAACGGCAATTCCAAGTCCCATGGCTGTACTCACCTTTTTCGACACAGCTAAATACGAACACATTCCGAAGAAGTACGCAAAAACCATGTTTTCGATAAAGATTGACTTTATAAATATATTAATCAGATTTTCCATTCTAATTCTGTTTTTGTGTTAGAAATTAATTTTCGATTAATTTGCGGTTTTTGCTGCGCTGCACCCAGATAATTATTCCCACAACAATAAGTGCCATCGGAGAAAGTACCATTAAACCGTTGTTTTCGTAAAATCCGCCGTTGGCAATGTACCAGCTCTCCGGAATTACTTTGTAACCGAACAAAGTACCCGAGCCAAACAATTCGCGGAAGAAACCTACAATAATTAAAATAACTCCGTAACCGGCTGAATTTCCAATACCATCGAGGAACGATTGCCACGGGCGATTACCCAAAGCAAAAGCTTCCAACCGACCCATAATAATACAGTTGGTAATAATCAATCCAACAAATACCGAAAGTTGTCGACTCACATCAAAAACGTAAGCTTTTAAAACCTGGTCAACCAGAATTACCAAAGCTGCAATTACCACAAGCTGAACAATAATTCGGATACGGTTTGGTATTGTATTTCTTAATAACGAAATAATTACGTTTGCCAAAGCTAAAACGGCTGTTACTGAAATAGCCATTACAATTGATGGTTTTAGCTGCGCTGTAACTGCCAGTGCCGAACAAATTCCCAAAACTTGTACAGTAATCGGATTACTGTTGTTCATTGGGTCCGACAGCAGTTTTAAATTCTTTTTTGAAAATAATGGTTCGCTCATTACTTATTGTTTTTTCTTTTTTAAGAATTCCTGATAACTTGTAAAGTCGTCGAGAAGCATTTTCTCCAAACCTTTACTTGTGATTGTTCCTCCCGAAATTCCATCAACTTTATGTTCCTCGGGTGCAACCTGCCCAATTTTAGCAACTAAAATTGAAACCAGTTTTCCAGATGCATCGAAAATTTGCTTTCCTACAAATGCCGATTCAAAAGCGGCGGTTGAAATTTCAGCACCCAAACCCGGAGTTTCGCCTTCGTGATCGAAGTTGGCACCATAAATTGTACTCATGTCTTCGTTCAGCGCAACAAATCCCCAAACGGGTCCCCAAAGTCCGGCACCGCGTAAAGGAAGCACATATTTCAATCCTTCATCGGTTTGAAATTCAAAAATGGGAAGTACCATTTCGCTGGCATCTTTTGCACGTTCTTTTTTAAGGTCGGTGTTAAAAGCATCGCCGTCAACCTGCTCTCCATTTACGTTTACCACGTATTCGTTAAGAATTTTATCGGCGTATATTTTTTCCGCGTTGGTTGCATCACTTTCGATATTTACCGAAGCCAAAATATTTTTCTTCTTGTCAATTTCGAAGTTCCGCTTCTGCCTTGGCTGCAACGCCATGGAAACAGAGGCCAGAACTGCTGCAACCAGAATAACCATGATTGCTGCGTATAAAAATGTGTAAGTATTACCGTTTCTGTTCATCATCTGTATTTTATCTGTTAAGCAGAAGCTCTTTTCAATCTCTTTTTGATGTTCGCGTTTACAACGTAGTGGTCAACCAGCGGTGCAAAAGTGTTCATCAATAATATTGCTAACATCATTCCTTCGGGGAATGCCGGATTTAGTACCCGAATAATAATTGCGAGAATACCAATCAGAAATCCGTAAATCCATTTTCCTTTTTCTGTTTGTGCAGCTGATACCGGGTCGGTTGCCATAAAAATAGCTCCGAACATAAATCCACCCAAAATTAAATGTTGCCAAAATGGTAACGAGAAATAGGTTGCAACTTCAGGTGAAAGACCTGCGCTTCCTGCAAAAATATTTAGGATAAGTCCCATAACTGCACCACCGGCAATGGTTGAAACCATAATTTTCCAACTTCCAATTCCGGTTACAATTAAAACAACGGCACCTAATAAAATTGCCAATGTTGAAGTTTCTCCAATTGAACCCGGAATAAATCCGAAGAACGCATCGGCAACACTAAAATTATCGATATTTCCGGCTGCGGCTTGCGCCATTGGAGTAGCACCTGAAAATCCATCAACCAGTTTGTCGCCGTCTTTTAAAGCTACCCAAACCGATTCACCAGACATTTGTGCCGGATAAGCAAAGAATAAAAATGCACGTGCAATTAAGGCTGGGTTCCAAATATTCATTCCGGTTCCTCCAAAAACCTCTTTTCCAAGAATAACTGCAAAAGCGGTTGCAACTGCAATCATCCAAAGTGGGGTTTCAATTGGCATAACCAACGGAATTAAAATTCCGGAGACCAAAAATCCTTCATGAATTCCGTGGCCACGTTGCTGGGCAAACACAAATTCAATTCCCAAACCTACTATGTACGAAACTGCAATTACAGGTAGAACTTTAATTAAACCGTATAAAAACATTTCGAAGAATCCGGTTGTAGCAGCCTCACCTATTGCAAGGAAATGTTGCAAGCCGGTGTTGTACATTCCAAATAAAATGGCTGGTACAAGTGCCAAAACAACAACTCCCATCGTTCGTTTCAAATCTATAAAATCGTGAATGTGTGTTCCCGATTTCGAGGTATCCTTTTGAACAAAGAATAAACTAAAGAAACCTTCGTGAACAGAATGTAACCAATAAAATTTGGCTCCTTTCTGAACAAGTGGTTCTGTTTTAACAAAAAAGTTTTTTATGAATTTCATCTTAAAAAGACTAATTAAATTTCCGATTAATTATCCAAGTTCTTTAATCATTGTATTGATTCCCTGGCGCAATATTTTTTGCACTTCTATTTTTGAAGTACATGCATATTCACACAAAGCAAAATCTTCTTCAACAACTTCATAAATTCCCAGTTGTTCCATTTTGTCGATGTCGTTTACTAAAATTGCTTTCAATAAATGAACCGGTAAAATGTCCATCGGAACCAGTTTTTCGTACTGGCCCGAAACAACAAAAGCACGGTCGCCGCCATGAAGGTTGGCATTTAATTCGTACTCTTTTTTAGGAAATAAACTTGATATAAATGTTTTGGTTGCGCTAAACTTATTAATTCCCAACGTTGCCCAGCCCATTAATTCGTAATCGTCGCCCTCGGGAATTACCGAAACCTGTGAATCGTAATAACTAAGGTAACATTGCTCTTTTACTTTGGTTCCGGTTAAAACGTTTCCACTAATAATGCGTTGGTTGTAATCTGCTTGTTTTAGTTTTCCATCGATTAACGATGCAACCGGAGCTCCCAAAACAGTTTTGTAATATTTTGGAGTTTCAACTTCAGATCCTGTTAATGCAACTATTCTTGAAAAATCTACTTTTCCGGTTTCAAATAAACGACCGATAAAAAGAACATCCTGCACATTTATTGTCCAAACTATATCGCCTTTATTTAGAGGAGAAGTATTTGCAATCTGAATTCCTACATTTCCTGCCGGATGCGGGCCATCGAATTGTGTAATTTCAACATTTTTAACATGGCTGAATTTGGAATCGTTATTTATTCCCAAATTTACTTTTCCATCGGTAAGTTTTGCCAAAGCATTTATACCGGTTTGAAAAGTATCCATCTGACCTTCAATTACAAAATTGTAATCGGGTGCCATTGGAGCCGTATCAAAAGTTGAAATACAAATTGAATTTGGTTTTTCGTTGGGCGATGCAATAACTCCATAAGGACGCCTTTTTAAAAACGGCCATAAACCACTTTTTAAAAGTTGTTCCTTAATTTCATCTTCCGATAAAGTAGTTGGATCCGCTTTTGTAAACTCAATAAAACCAGCACTTTCATCTGCTCCGATAACCACTTCCAAAACTTTACGTCGCTCACCTCGGTTAACCGAAATAACTTTTCCACCCAGCGGCGCTGTAAAAAGAATTTCAGGATGATATTTGTCGTAAAACAAAGCATCACCTGCTTTTACAACTGCATCGGCTTTTACTTTTAATTTTGGAGTAAGTCCCGGAAAATCAGTAGGTTTAAGTGCCACAGTTGCCGGGAAAGGTAATACTTCCAGCATTTTTTCAGCACTGCCTTTCAGCTTAATGTTTAGCCCTTTCCTTAACTTAATAATTTCTGACATATTGAACCAAGAATAGTATTTAATAGGTGGGCAAAAGTAAATAATAAATTCACTTTTCACAATGAACTTTTACTATTTGAAACGTTTATATATATAAATATATCAATACTTTACCCTGTTAAAGGATGAATTATTTTGTTTATTTTTGACTTTTTCTTCACTTTTATCATTTAATATTTGCGAAAATGAGTTGACTAAAATTGAAGTTATAAACAACAATTAATTTTGTTAATTTCCGTTGATTGAACAGAATAGACTGTTTGTAATTGATTGATAGAATTCAAATAAAAATTCAGACAATAAACTTTAGTTCGTTATTTCAAATCGAAAATAACTTTTTTTTATTGTAAAATAACCGTTCTATTTTAAACAAATGTTTTATGAAAAAATTTTTTTTGTTAGTAAATTTTAGCTTTTTGTTAGTTTTTTTTATTGCCGCGCAGGATGAAAATTTTTATTACGAAAATGCAAATTATAACGAGGATATAAAAACGGTATTAATGTTTCGTGAGGGTTTTGAATTGTCGAATCCGGTTTTGGAATTGGGCGAAGAAATAAGCCTTGTATTTAAATTCGACGATCTTTCGGGTGAAATAAAAGATTATTATTACACAATTATTCATTGTGATGCCAACTGGAACGAGAGTTTTCTTTTGCAAGCCGATTATCTCGAAGGTTTTCCCGATAATCCGCTCGATGATTTTGAGATGTCGTTTAACACCACTTTTAGCTTTGTAAATTACCGCTTATTTCTACCTAACGAAAATATTCAGTTTAAACTTTCGGGGAATTATGCCCTGGTAGTTTTTGAAGATAACGACAAAGAAAAGATTGTATTAACTAAGCGTTTCTATATAACCGAATCGTTAGTTGATATTGAAGGTACTGTGCGCCGGGCAACACTCGATGCTTTTAAAGGCGAAAATCAGGAAGTGGATTTTACTATTTATCACGAAAATTTAATGATAAACAATCCACAGGAAGAGTTAAAGGTGGTGGTTGTACAAAATAATCGCTGGGATAATTCTAAACGTGGATTAAAGCCGCTGTTTATTCGCGAAAATGCACTGGTTTACGACTACAACCGTGAGAATGTGTTTGTGGCAGGAAACGAATTCAGATATTTCGATAACCGTACTAATCGTATGAATGGCGAAAATGTTTTAACTACCGATTTCCATCGCCCATATTTCCATAAAACATTAATGACTGATGAAGTGCGTGCCAATAAAAAATTTTTTTCGTACGAAGAAATGAACGGGAAATACGCTATAGAAAGTCAGGATCGTGTTGAAGATTACGATTTAGAATGCGATTATACTTTTGTTCATTTTAGTTTACCGCTCGAATCGATTTTACTTGGCGGTTCGGTTAATGTTTTTGGTGCCCTCACTAATTGGAATGCTAACAAAAGCAACGAAATGAACTGGAATTTTGATACAAGTCAATACGAACTTACAATGCTGTTAAAACAAGGGTATTATAATTTTCAATATGTTTATGTTCCGCGAGCGGAATTAGTTGCCGACCATAAAAATATAGAAGGAAGTTTTTGGGAAACCGAAAACGACTATCAGATTTTTGTTTATTTCAAGGATCTGGCCGGAAGATATGATCGGTTAGTTGGGTACCGGCAGTTAAATTCGGTGACAAATCGGTTTTAATCAGCTAACAACCCTCAAATAGCCCTGCCCCTCCTTAAATGGAAGTGTAAACCAAATTTTTGTTCCTTTATCGGGTATCGATTCAAGTTGAAGTTCTCCACCAAGTAACCCGATGTAATGTTGTGCAATTGGAAGCCCAATCCCCGAGCCTGAAGAAGCTTCATTGATTTGGTTTTTAACACGGTAGAACCTGCTAAAAATGTTTTCGATTTCATCTTTAGGGATTCCGATTCCAGTGTCGGTGATAAAAAATTTCACCCCTTCATTTTTTATCATTTCGTACCCAAACGTTATTTCACCTATACTTGTATATTTTACAGCATTGTCGATTAAATTCCCGAGAGCCGCACTTAACAACCTTCCATCGGTATCGAAACCAAAAACAGGATTAGGCACATCCAGTTTCAAATTAATTTTAAATTTTCCAAAATCAGGGACCTGAGATAAAAATTGATTATAAATGTCACGGACCAAAGGATTTATTTTGCAGAAGCCTACTTTTGCAGTCACCGATTCAGTTTCAATTTTTGAAAGATGAATAGTGTTTTCTATCATATTTAACAACTGTTTGCCATTCTGCGAAATTGCTTCGGCAAACTCAATTTTCTCATCATTTCCCAAATCCGGTTCGGCAAGCATCCACGAAAAATTAGTAATAATATTTAGTGGTGTCCTTACTTCGTGCGATAAATTTGTTAGGAAAACTGACTTCAACCGGTCTGATTCTTCGGCTTTAATTTTTGCTTTTTCCAGGTTTAATTCAGCAGTTTTTTGCCTGGTTATATCACGAGCCACCGAAATTACCGAATGTGAGTTTAATTTGGCAAGGCGCATTTCAAATAAGAAAGTTCCGTTTGGTGTATTTAAAGAATATTCGATGGTTTCGATAGAATTGTGGTTTATACAATTTTGTATGTACTTGTAAATTTTGTCAGCCATATTTTCCGGGAAACCTACATCAAAAATAGTGTTCCCAACAATGCTGGCATCCTCAATTTTAAACAAGTCACTTTCCTTAATAACAAAATCTTCGTACATCCCATCTTTATCAATTACAAAAAAAATGTCGGGGATTGCTTCTAATAAAACTTTGTATCTCTGTTTTCCTGCTTCAAGTTCTTCAATCGTTTTTTTTGTTTTTGTAATGTCCTCAAAAATCAGGTAAAATTTATTGTGTTCTGGTTTTAACACCGACACTTTGAGCCAACATTCCAAATTTTCTGCATAAAATTCTAATGTTTTGGGCCGTTCAAAAAGCAAAATTTTGTTTACATCGAATTGATTTCGAAAAAGCAAATTAAAGACATAATCTGCTTCCTGATTTTGAACTTCGTGTAGATTAATATTGAAAGAAGACTCAAAAGCATTATTTACTTTTTCTATCCATAATTTAACAACGTTACCTTGTTCATCGCTCTCTGCCTTTATTTCGGCGAGCGAAAATATGGAGTCCTGAAAAACCTTGTTTATACCCTGGTTAGTAGTTTTAAGCTGATCGGAAAGTAAGGCTACCTGTCTTATAAATTTATTCCAAAGAATAAAACTACCGCCTGAAAACACTAAAAAAACAATTAAAGGGTGTGTTACAAAGGGCTTATACATTGAAAACGAATAGAATAAACCATCAGCCTTCAGCAATTGAAAAACAATTGTAAAAATTGAAATTATAAAATAGAATACAATTTTTGTTTTGTTTTTGGCAAAATATAATAGGAAAAGCAAGCCGAACAATAACCACCAAACAGTATAAAAAATGGTTTCAATAAAAGGTAAATGTTCGTTAAAATCTGAAATATAAAAAGCATAAATAAAAACCGGGATAAAAAACACAGTATTTAACAAACAATTCATCCGTCCATTAATTACGCACACAATAGCAAGCGAAACCATTATAATAATTCCCAAATCGCAAAGGAAACAATTGTTGGTTTTTGTGATTAAGTTAAATATTGCATTAAACAAAGCAATTAGTTGCACAAGCGACAAAAAAACCAGCAATTTATAAAACTTGTTTTTTTCATCGTTTGAACGGTTACACCACAGCTTTGCTGAAATAATATGGTAAAAAGGTCTGCTCAATCGTGTAAACTTAACGATAAATGTACAAATTCAGAAGTATTCTGTTAAAGATTAAAATTAAAAAATTCAATTATTTCGACTTCAAAATAATGACTTTTGTTTTGTTTTTAAGCATACAAATTATATTTAATTGATATCAAGGTGCTTATATGAGGATAATGTTTTAACTCCCTGATTTTTGTTATGATTTCAGCGATACTGTTTTTATATTTTTGCTAAAAAAGAAACAGGATTTTTTTAAAACATAAAATTATGCCAAAAGGAATTTTTAATGTACCGGTCGTAAAAAACGAACCGATTTTGAGTTTCGCCCCCAAATCTTCGGAAAGGACGGAATTAAAAGCAATGCTTAATGAATTAAGGTCAACTGAAGTTGAACTGCCAATGGTTATTGACGGGAAGGAAGTTTTTACCGATCGCAAAATCAGGATGTCTCCCCCTCACGAAATAAATCACACACTGGGTTATTACAACCAGGGCGATAGCAGCCATGTAGAAATGGCTATTGATGCCGCACTAAAAGCAAGGGAAAAATGGGCCAACATTTCGTGGCAACACCGTGCTTCCATATTTCTGAAAGCTGCCGATTTACTTGCCGGTCCTTATCGTGCAAAAATTAATGCTGCAACAATGCTGGGGCAATCGAAAAATGCTTTCCAGGCAGAAATTGATGCAGCTTGCGAGCTCGCCGATTTTTTCCGGTTTGGGGTAAAAGCCATGACCGACATTTATAAAATGCAACCCGAATCAGCATCCGGGATATGGAATTATAACGAATTTAGGCCATTAGAAGGATTTGTATTTGCCCTCACTCCATTTAATTTTACATCAATTGCCGGGAACCTTCCAGCAGCACCTGCACTAATGGGGAATGTAGTTGTTTGGAAACCTTCGAAAACTGCTGTTTATTCAGCCGGTGTAATTATGGAAATATTCAGGGAGGCAGGTTTGCCCGATGGTGTAATTAACCTGGTTTTTGCATCGGGTCCGGTGGTTGCCGATGTAGTTTTAACACACACCGATTTTGCAGGAATCCATTTTACCGGTTCAACCGAAGTATTTCAAAGTATCTGGAAAACAATTGGCACCAACATTTATAAATACAAAACCTACCCCCGCATTGTTGGAGAAACCGGCGGAAAAGACTTTATTTTTGCCGATAATACGGCCGATACACAAGGTTTGGCAATTGGAATGTTAAGGGGTGCTTTTGAATATCAGGGACAAAAATGTTCGGCGGCTTCACGTGTTTACATTCCTAAAAGTATATGGCCCGATGTCAAAAAAAGATTTGGCAACGAACTGGCAACAGTAAAAATGGGCCCACCGGAAGATTTTACGAATTTTGTTAATGCAGTAATTGATGAACCTTCTTTTGACAAGCTAAAAGGATACATCGACCGTGCAAGCGAAGACAATGATGCTGAAGTAATCTTTGGTGGGAAATGCGACAAATCGGTTGGATATTATATTGAGCCAACGGTAATTCAGGCTAAAAAACCAGATTACATTACAATGGAAGAAGAACTTTTTGGCCCGGTTTTAACCGTTTATGTTTACGAAGATGAAAAACTGGATGAAACCCTTGAAATTCTTGATAACACTTCGATGTACGCTTTAACAGGCGCAGTATTTTCTCAAAGCAGGTACAATATCGAAAAAATAACTAAACGCCTGGAAAATGCCGCTGGTAATTTTTATATCAACGATAAACCAACTGGTGCGGTAGTTGGCCAGCAGCCGTTTGGGGGTGCACGTGGTTCAGGGACCAACGATAAAGCAGGTTCGATTTTTAACTTCTTAAGATGGACATCAATCCGAACTATTAAAGAGACTTTTGTTACACCAAAAAATTATTCTTATCCAAATTTTAATCCCGATGAAGATTAAAAATAAACTTTGAATTGTTTATAAAAAGGGAGTTGATTTTATTCAACTCCCTTTTTTTTGAATTTATTATATTGTAATTTTGAGCTAATAATCAGAAAAATGGAAAAACAAGGTTTAAAAGAAAGCATTGTACGTTTACTAAGCAATAAATATTTTATCGCCTCGATCCTATTTTTGGCCTGGTTATTTTTTTTTGATGAAAACAGCATTATTGTACAGCAAAAAAACAATCAACAGTTAAAGGAACTTATTCAGCAAGAAGAATATTATATTGAACGGATCGCTTCGGACAGGCAAAAACTGGAGAATTTAAAATCGGGAAAAGAAGAATTAGAGAAATTCGCCCGCGAACAGTACTACATGTCTAAACCCGATGAAGACATTTTTATAGTTGTTGAAGAAGATTAAAACTTCAATTTTATTATTTCTGTCAAAACTATATTTAGAAAATCACAACTATTTGAATGAAAGTTAATTTTTCTTATATTGCCCTAAGAAATGAGCAACGACCTCGACATATTTAAAATAAAAACGAACAATATTGCGCCGCAAAAGGGGCGCATATTAATTGCCGAACCCTTTTTACCGGGCGACTACTTTAACCGTTCGGTGATACTATTGGTAGCCCACAGCAACAAAGGGGCGGTTGGGTTTATATTAAATAAAAAAGTTGATTTTCCCATCCAGGAGGTTTTTCCCGATTTTCCGGAATTTGACACACAGGTTTATCTTGGTGGGCCCGTTTCAACAGACTCCATTTATTTTATTCACAAACTTGGCGATAAATTAAAAGGGAGCATCCGGGTTTTAGATAATTTATATTGGGGGGGCGATTTCGAAGAATTAAAAAGGCAAATTACAATCGGGTTATTAAAACCTTCCGATGTGCGTTTTTTCCTTGGTTATTCAGGCTGGGAAGCGGGTCAATTGGAACAGGAAATAAAAGAGGACTCGTGGTTGGTAACCGACATTGATGAAGAAATTGTGATGCGCGAATTGAACCAGGCTTCGTGGGTCGATTTTGTGAAAAAAGCGGGTGACCGTTACTCCGTTTGGGAAAATTTCCCGGAAAACCCATCGCTGAATTAGCAGAGATTATTAGGATTTCAGTTTCTTTTTGACACTAAAGGACCTTTAAGATATTCGTTTAATTTTTCATGGATTTTAGCCGAAAAGAGGTGTAAAAACCTTTTGTTTTCTACGCCTAAAACCCACTGAACCCCGTTTTCTTCGCTCGCCAGAAAAATCTCATCCATTTCGGTCAAATCTTCTTTTTTAATTTTTGCCGATTCTACCACTTTTAAATTTATGTTAGTTGCAATTCCTAAAATAGTATTTCTCAGTTTGTCCTCAAAACACCCGGTTTGTAACGATGGCGTAATTAACATATTTTCCTTTATCATAAAAATATTGGCATTTATACATTCACAAATAAAATTGTTTTCATTCAGAAAAACTGAGTTCTGAAAATGTGAATCACGCAGTTGCCCTTCGGAAGCTTTCCAAAGTGGGCTATTATAAAACGAAAAGCGATTAAGTGAAATCTCAGAATGCTTTTTAAATGATGAATAATTTAATAGCAAACCATGTTTAGAAAATGGAAAATCAAATTCGGGAAATGCCAGGCTGGTAATCACAGAATTTATTTGAGAATCGTGCCAAAACAATTGAAGGTGAATTAAGCCTGAACGGTAAAACTTATTTTTGTTTAGCATCCGTTTAGTAATTCGAAACAACTCTTTTGTATTTTTTATTAATTCAGGTAAGGGTAAATTTAACAATTCAATTTGTTGAAAAAGTAAGTCAATATTTTCTTGAAACAGTGGGATCCCCCCATACCCAAACCACATTTTTTGCGAAAGCACAAACGGTTCGCCCCAAAAAAAGGCTATGAAGTTTATGTCATCTTTATGAATTATTTTATTATCAGCAATTAAAAAATCCATTCGTTTTAAATAAAAGCGAATAATTTATCGATAAACAAGCTGAACAATTCTGGTTTTAAAAGAATTGGGAAAACAAACCCAAAAAGGGCACCTAAAAAGTGTGCGTCGTGAGCAACATTATCGTTTTTTCGTTTGCTCATTTGGTAAGAATAAAGCAAATATCCTATGGCAAACAAAATCCCCGGGATGGGCAAAACAGCGAAAAGCAAAATCGGTTGCAAGGGGTCGAAAAATATAAAAGCAAACAATACTGCCGATACTGCCCCCGAAGCACCAACTGCATTATAATAGTAGTTGTTTTGGTGTTTTATTAAGCTCCAAATATTAGATGCCAGGATTCCGCCAAAATATAAAATCAGAAAATAAGCATTTGCTTTGTTACCAAAAAAATAACCCAAATAACCTTCAATAGCCCGCCCGAAAAAGTACAAAACCAACATATTTACAATCAGATGTGGCCAGTTGGCATGAATAAAAGCATGAGATATAAGCCGATAATATTCTTTTTTATGAATAATTTGTGCTGCATTAAATTGCAATTTGTCAGCCAGACGTTCGTTTTGAAACGACAAATACGAAATCAAAGCAGTTACGCCGATTATTAACCATGTAATCATTTAGTGTAGAATTTTGTAAATCATTTCCTTTTGTAAATCTGCTTTATCAACCATGGTTGAAACTTTCCATCCTTTACTTTTCATATCATACTCGCGCAAAATACCAATAATTTCGTATAGTTTAGTAGGGGAATATTTTTTAGCAGCCAAAATATATTCTTTTGCAAAAAAAGGATGCACAGCTAAAGCCGCAGCTACATTTCTGTCCGATTTATCATCTAAAAAATAGTACATAAAAAGTTTAGAAAAATAAAAGTAGAGGTTGGAAATTGTTTTCTGAATGGGGTTCAAGGTTTGGTTTTCCCCAAAATAATTTATTATCTGATTAGCTTTTATAACATTTTTTTCGCCAAGTGCTTTTTGTAATTCGAATGCATTAAAATCTTTGCTAAGACCGATATTCTCTTCAATTTGTTTTGGCGATATTTGGCTGGTGTCTTTAACAGCAATAATTAATTTATCGAGTTCGTTGGCAACTTTACTTAGGTTGGCGCCCAAATACGAAGTTAAAATTTGACTTGCCTGTGGAGTAATAGTAAAATTGTGTTGCCTAAGGTAATTTTCAATCCAGGCCGGAATTCTATTCTCGTAAACTTTTTTAGAAGTGAAAATTACCCCGTTCTTTTTGATTTCTTTGACCAACTTGGTCCTTGCGTCTAAATTTTTGTACTTGTAATTTAAAACCAAAATGGTTGAAGAAAGTGGTTTCCCGGCATACGCCGCCAATGTTTCAATTTTTGCGAGGCTTTGCGCTTCTTTCACAATAATTACCTGTTGGCTGGCCATCATCGGGAACTGCATTGCACTGTGGGCAATTGTTACAGGATCGGTATCTTTACCATAAAAAACAGTTTGATTGAACCCTTTTTCTGCATCGGCAAGTACATTTTTTTCAATATAATCCGAAATCTGATCGATAAAATATGGTTCTTCTCCCTGAAGCAAATAAATAGGATGATAAATTTTCTTTTTCAGGTTTTGCAGGACAATATCAAATTCCATATTAAAATCTTAGGTGTTTAACAGATTGCCCGTTATTTTTCACTTCCAACAATGAATCAATTCCGGTCTGAATGTGTAATTCTACAAACTGCGATGTTACTTTTTGGTCGCTTTTGGTGGTTTTTACACCGGTAGAAATCATGGGTTGATCGGATACAAGTAACAGTGCTCCGGTAGGAATTTGGTTGGCAAAACCTACGGTAAACAGAGTAGCCGTTTCCATATCGATGGCCATTGCACGGGTTTTTGTTAGGTATTTTTTAAATCGCTCGTCATACTCCCAAACCCGCTTGTTTGTTGTAAAAACTACTCCAGTCCAATAATCAAGGCCAGAAGTGCGGAGGACATGAGAAACCGCCCTCTGCAGGTTAAATGCAGGTAAAGCAGGAATTTCAGGGGGCAGATAATCGTTGGATGTTCCATCGCTGCGAATAGCCGCAATTGGTAGAATGAGATCCCCTAATTTATTTTTCTTTTTTAAACCACCACATTTCCCCAGGAACAAAACCCCTTTGGGCTGGATTGCACTTAAAAGATCCATTGCTGTCGCCGCATTCGGGCTGCCCATTCCAAAATTCATAATTGTAATCCCTTCTGCTGTTGCGCTTGGCATATTTTTATCGCCGCCTTCCACCGGGACTTCATACCGTTGTGCGAATTTATCTACATAATCCTGAAAATTAGTCAGCAAAATATACTTTCCAAATTCTTCCAGCTTTTTTCCTGTGTAACGTGGAAGCCAATTATCAACAATCTCTTTTTTTGTCTTCATTAAATATTTTATTTTACCATTGAAAAATATAAATTGCCTGCGTTTTTGGTAATTGCAAATGTACATTTTTTGATTTCGCCAGCCAAAACGAGTTAAAACGAAAAATCAATTTAAAATGCAAAAACTGAGTTTGCCGGAATATACTTTCAGGACAAAAATGGAGAAAGGGAAACAACATATTTTTGATTCGCTAAGAAAGAAATTTGTTGTGTTAACGCCTGAGGAATGGGTACGACAAAATTTTATCCAATATTTAATAAAGGAGAAAAAATATCCTGAAACTTTGATGGTTGTTGAAAAACAAATTATTGTAAATAATAAACAGCAGCGATTTGATTTGTTGATTTATTTAAGAAGCGGGCAGCCTCATTTAATTGCCGAATTTAAAGCTCCCAATGTAAAAATTACTCAGGAAACTTTCGACCAGGTTGTTCGTTATAACATGGCGTTGCGGGTAGAAAGGGTTGTAGTATCGAATGGATTGCAACATTTCGCTTGCGAAATCGATTACGTAAAAAACAGTTTTAAGTATTTAAAAGAAATCCCTGTTTTTTCAGAACGTTGCAAGGTTGATGGGCAGGGATTTAGTTAACTCTTTAGGTTTAGCGGATTCCGGTTCGCTGAAAAAAAAATGGCGAATTGGAATTCGCCACACCCGGCTTTTTATTCAAGCATTTTCTGTAGTAAAACTTCGTCTTTCCAGCCTGTGATAGTTTTTAACCAGTTTTTTTTAATCCCAACTTGTACAAAACCCGAATTTTCGAACAATCTTATACTTTTTATATTATCAAAAGCAATATTTGCGTAAAGTTGTTTCAGCCCTAAAATTTCAAAAGCATAGTTCGAAAGTGCTTTTAACGCATCGCTAGCAAAACCTCGATTTCGATCTGAATTTTTATGAACTAAAATACCAACACCGGCTCGTAAATGGTAGGGTTCAAAATCGAACAAATCAATGGCACCAACCGGCTCATATTTTTGGTTTTGAATAATTAACCGAAGTTGTTTTGTCTCGTAAATATCTTTGGCTGATTCTTTTAAATACTGTGCAAGAATGTGTCTCGAAAAAGGGGTTTTTGTATTACTTACTTCCCAGATTTCAATGTTGTTTTCCCATTGGTAAAGCAATTCAATATCTTCAGGTTCTATCGGGCGCAGTGATATTTTTCCGTATTTAAGTAGGTTATTCATTTTAATAGTGAAATCTACATTGAATGATAGTAATTATTTCGTTTTTAACTTTATAAATTAAACGATGTTCTTTATTTATTCTTCTAGACCAGTAACCGAATAGATTACCTTTTAATGGTTCTGGTTTACCAATTCCTGAAAAGGGTGTTCTATCACAGCTTTTTATAAGCTCGTTAATTTTATGATGAACTTTTTTATCTGTTTTCTGCCAATATAAATAATCGTTCCAAGCTGAATTTTCCCATAATTTTCTCATTATGGTTCAATTAAATCATGTTCTTTTACGTTTCCTAATTCCACATTTTGTATTGAATCAAGGAGTCTTTTTTTATTTTTCTTTGAACTTATCAAATAATCTGTCTCTAATTGCGAGTTGTATTCATCTAATGAAATCATCACAACACTTTTCCCACCTGGACGGTGAACTATTAATGTTTCGTGGTCTTCGCAAACCATGTCGAGATTCGATTTCAGTTTATTTCTTAGCTCTGAATAATTTACTGTTTTCATTTCATGTTATTTTTCAATCAGTACAAAATTACGTACTTTTTATTGAAAAGAAAAAATTACCTGTCTAAATTATTCCATCCTTTAAAAAGAATTTCAGTATCGGTTAAAAGGCTGTAATCTTTTGCATATAAAATATTTAATTGCTTCTTTTTTTCAGCATCAAGGTTTAGATCTGGAAATAAATCGCGCGGATTAAGGATTCCCGTTTTTATGACAGGCAGTTCTTCAAAAGTGCCTGATTCTAACAGATATCCAATCCATGACTTTTTGCCCCACAAAACACTAAATATATTTTTCACAAAAGATGTTTTATTTTTAAAGAACCAAATAATGAGTGGACATAAAAACAGATAAACTAAGGAAAATCCGAAATCGAAAATCCGTTTTTTTCTTTTGTTAGAAGCTTTTGAAATGGCATTTATATTTACTACATACAATTCGCCGGCTGTGTGAATGGAGTTACTTCCTATTATACTCAGACTTTCGGGAGGGGCAATTTTATAATCGACTTCAAGTTGGGTCAAATCTAACATTGCGCGGATAATTTTGGCAGAACTTATATTTTCGGCACAAAAAATAATTTCATCAATGCGGTTTATGCGAATAATTTCTTTTAGTTGGTCAAGTTGCCCAATGTAATGTTGCCCGTAATCGCTTTTGTCGATGGCAATAAAACCTGCCAGTTCTGATTGAATTTGTGTGTTTTGCAACAATTGTTTTACACGGGTGGCTTCCAGCGAATGACCAACAATTGCAATTTTCTTATTCTTTCTAATATCGAGCCTGAATCCTTTAATTTTTAACCAGTGCGCAACTAAGCGAAACAAAATCAAAATAAAAACTGCCCAGGCCGAACCGAGTAAAATCAGTGCCCGCGAAAAACGGAATTTTTCATCGACCAAAGAATAAACCAAAAGAATGGAAACCGAACCCCACAAAACTCCCCGGGCAACCCTTAAAAGGCTTACAGGTTTTTTATAAGCTCCTGAAAAAAGAATCCCAAAAAACCAGAAAACAATATAAACGGGCACAACCATACGCAAAAAACCCGGCGGATAGTAGCCGAGATCAAAACGTAAATTTTCCCAATAAGGTGTTAAAAAAAGATAACCCATAAAAATTAGCAGACCATCAAATAATGGGAGATATATTTTTTCAAATATCCTTTTTACAATCGAAATCATGGCCCGAAAATAAATTGCCAGATAAATGAAAAAGGAAAAGGTGTTTGCCTTGCCACCTGAAAAATGTTTGCGGGCAAAAATAATCATGGCGGTGTAAAACATCCGAACATAATTTAACGACCCTTTTTTCGTACTTTCCCCTTTGTAATGAATTATTGTGGTTTTAGGGAAATAAAAATTTTTATAGCCACCTTTTATTACCCGGTACGAAAGGTCGATATCTTCGCCGTACATAAAAAATGTTTCGTCTAACAATCCAACTTTGTCGAGTGCTGATTTTCGCAACAACATAAAAGCCCCGGCCAGCACATCAACTTCGTGGATTTTATTTTCGTTTAAATAAGAAAGGTGGTATTTCCCAAACTTTTTCGATTTAGGAAATAATCTGGAAATCCCTGACATTTTATAAAATGCCACCCAGGGTGTTGGCAATCCGCGTTTCGATTCTGGAAGAAAATTCCCAGTCCCGTCAATCATTTTTACACCCAGACCACCAGCGTCAGGATGTTTTTCCATAAAGCTAATAACCTTCGAAAATGTATTTTCTTCGACAACTGTGTCCGGGTTCAGCAATAAAATATATTTACCCTGTGCAATCCGGGCAGCCTGGTTATTTGCTTTCGAAAACCCGACATTTTCTTTGTTTTCGATAAAATTAATGCCTGGGAATTTTTCGAGGATTAACTGGGTCGAACCATCAACAGAGTTATTGTCAACTACAAAAATTTCAGCAGAAATATTTTTAGAAGCTTTTAAAACCGAGTGCAGGCATTGTTCTAAAAAATGTTTTACGTTGTAGTTTACAATTATTACCGATAGTTCCATCCTTCGCGTTGAATCAATTTTTGTCAAATGTATGTATTCCTTTGCATAACGAAAAAATATATAAATCCTGATACTTCAAACGCATTTATTTTCCCAGCGAACTTTCGTAAGCTACACGGTTAACGAGCGATCTGCCCAGAGTAATCTCATCGGTATATTCCAACTCATCGCCAATTGAGACACCACGCGCCAGAGTTGTAATTTTTATGTCTTTCCCTTTTAGTTTTCGATAAATATAAAAATTGGTTGTGTCGCCTTCCATGGTAGTTGAAAGTGCCAGGATTAATTCTATAATATCCTCTTTTTCAATTCTTTCGACCAACGAATTTATTTCCAGATCAGATGGGCCAATCCCATCCATTGGCGAAATTATCCCGCCTAAAACATGGTATAAACCGTTAAACTGGTGCGTATTTTCAACCGACATTACGTCGCGAATGTTCTCAACGACACAAATTGCCGAGTTATTTCGTGCCGGGTTAGAACAAATCTGGCATATCTCTGTATCAGAAATATTGTGGCAAACTTTACAGTGTTTTATTTCGCTTCGAAGCCGTATCAGGCTGTTAGCAAAAGCATTAACTTCGCCAGCATCCTGCCTGAGCAAGTGTAAAACCAGTCGAAGGGCACTTTTGCGCCCAATTCCAGGCAATTTAGCAAATTCGTTCACTGCGTTTTCCAACAACTTTGAAGGATATTTTTCAATGTTCATATTTCAATATTTCAGGTTCAAAAGTAAAATGAAAAAATCAATTTTAGTATTGAAAGTAATTTTATTTCGAGATTGATTTATGAACAATAATTTCAAATGTATCTACCTGTTCAATATCTATTATTTTTGTAATTAACAGATAAACTGTCATGATAAAACTATAGAATTTACTTAAATAATAATAAGCTCTTTTATGCTATTTTTTCTCATGGCGGTTTCATTTCAAAAAATTTTTCTGAACTGCTTTTTATACTGATTATAAATCGGTAAATTTAGCGACCAAGATTATTTTCAAAAATAATTTCAAAATAATATGTTTTTACTAAACCAAAAAAAAATAATCATGAACAAAAAAACGAAACTTAATGTATCACGAAGAGGTTTCATTGGAACTACTGCAACCGCAATTGCTGGAATAACGATTGTGCCAAGACAGGCCGTTGCCGGATTGGGGCATGTTCCTCCAAGCGACAAACTGAATATTGCCGGGATTGGAATTGGCGGAAAAGGAAAAGTAAACCTTAGAAATATGCCCGGACAAAATATTGTTGCCCTTTGCGATGTGGACTGGGAATATGCCAAGCCGGTTTTTGATACTTATCCAAATGCTAAAAAGTATAAAGATTTCAGGGAAATGTTCGATAAGCAAAAGGATATTGATGCAGTTGTGATTGCCACGCCAGACCATACACATACGGTTTCGGCTTCTCCAGCAATGGAGCTTGGTAAACACGTTTATCTCCAAAAACCTTTAACTCATTCTGTTTGGGAATCCCGATATCTGACAAAACTTGCCGGAAAAACCGGAGTTATCACCCAAATGGGAAACGAAGGGCACTCAAGTGATAGTGTTTATGAAGTTGCAGAAGTGGTTCATAGCGGATGCCTGGGAGAAATAAAAGATGTACACGTGTGGACAAACAGGCCCATTTGGAGGCAAGGAATGCCCCAGCCCCTCAAAGAAGTAAAAATACCTAAAACATTAGACTGGGATTTGTTTATTGGTCCGGCAAAAATGAGGGCTTACAATCCTGAATACCATCCATGGATTTGGAGAGGTTGGTGGGATTATGGCACTGGTGCCCTTGGCGATATGGGCTGTCATTTATTAGACGTTCCAAATTATGCACTTAATTTAGGTGCACCAACGGCTTTCCAGGCAAGCTCATCGTTATTAAATACTGAAAGTGCCCCGGTTTCGGCAAAAGTTTCTTTTCTTTTCCCTGCCCGAAAAAATTTACCCTACTGTGCCTTACCAGAATTGGAATTAACGTGGTACGATGGAGGATTTATGCCTGCACGGCCTTTTGATTTGCCACTTGATGCACCGATGAATCCCGGAGGTGGTTTTATGTTTGTCGGTTCAAAAGCAACACTTATTGCTGAAAGTTATGGAGCAAACTGGAAAGTATATAAAAATGGAGATGAGGTTGTTCCGGAAACTAAAGTTAGCATTGACAGGATACCTGATGATCCGAATGGAGGAGGCAGGCACGAGATGCATTTTGTGAACTGCTGTAAAAACGGTGGAGAACCAGCCTCGAGGTTTGAATATTCCGGACCATTTAACGAAATGGTGGTGATGGGCAACTTGGCTGTACGGATGCAATCGCTTCAAAAAACATTCCTTTGGGACAGCGAGAATTTGAAAGTTACCAATCTGGCGCCCGATGAAAAACTGAGGACAACCAAACTTTTGCCATTCTCTTCTGATGTAGTGACCAGAAATATTGAAAGACAAGCGAAACAAAGAGTTGAGTGGAACGCGCAGGAAATGTGCGAAGAATGGATAAAACACAACTATCGCGAAGGCTGGAACTTGTAGAAAAAAAAGAGGCTGCGTTTTTTATGCAGCCTCTTTTTTTTATTCACATAAATCCGATTGTGCATCAACTACTGCAATGGCAACCATATTTATTATTTCACGTACAGAACTATCGCGTTGCAAAATATGAACTGGTTTTTTCATACCCATTAAAATTGGACCAATTGCTTCAGCAGGACCAATAGATTGCAATATTTTATAACTCGTATTCCCTGAACTTAAATTAGGAAAAATTAGCGTGTTTGCATCCGAATCTCCCAATTTATTAAACGGGAATCTTTTAAATCTTAGCTTCCCATTTAATGCGTAGTTAGCTTGCATTTCTCCATCTACCAACAAATCAGGATGTTTTTCGTGAATTAATTTTACCGCTTCCTTGACCCGGACAGGACTTCCATGACCTTTGTAAGCACCAAAATTAGAATAAGATATTAAAGCAATTTTTGGTTCAATATTGAAACATTTAATTTTTGAAGCCGCCAAAATCGTTGTATCAACCAATGTTTGTGGCGAGGGATCCATATTAACAGTTGTATCGGACAAAAAGATTGGACCTTGTTTTGTAATCATTATGTGCATTCCTGCGATATGGTTAAATTTTTCCTTTACACCAATTACCTGAAGAGCCGGCCGGATTGTCTCTGAGTATTTCCTCGAAAAACCTGAAACGAACGCATCAGCCTCTCCTGTTTCAACCATCATAGCGCCAAAATAATCGCGGTTGTACATTTTTTCAATCGCTTCGCCAAATGTCATCCCTTTTCTTTGTCTTTTCTCAAAAAGTACTTTTGCATATTGATGTATTTTCTCTTCCGATACATTTTTCAAAAGATCGATTATTGGGACATTTTCCAGATTTAATTGGTTTTCTTTAATTAAAGCTTTAATTTTTTCCTCGTTGCCCAACAAAATTGGTTTTGCAATACCTTCCTGCAAAACAAATTGCGCTGCTTTTAAAATTTTAAAATCATTTGCTTCAGCAAAAACCACCCGTTTAGGATCTAACCTGGCTTTATTCCTAATTGTCATTATTAGTTTATTGTCAAGCCCCAGGCGGTTTGTTAATTCTTGTTTATAAACACTCCAGTTTTTAATTTTTTTACGGGCTACCCCAGTAGCCATGGCAGCTTTTGCCACTGCTATCGAAACTGTTGTAATAAGTCGCGGATCCATTGGTTTTGGAATAATATAATCTTTTCCAAAAACAATATTTTGCTGATTATAGGCTTTTGCTACCATTTCGGGCACGTATTCTTTGGCGAGGTTTGCAAGGGCATTTGCTGCCGCCATTTTCATTTCTTCGTTAATTATGCTAGCTCGCACATCAAGTGCGCCCCTGAAAATAAAAGGAAATCCGAGTACATTATTAATTTGATTTGGGTAATCGCTCCTTCCTGTTGCCATAATAATATCATTGCGTGCTGCTGTAGCATCGTCATAAGAAATTTCTGGGTTTGGATTCGCCATAGCAAAAACTATTGGGTCGTTGGCCATCGAACGGATCATTTTTTTACTTACCACATTACCAATCGAAAGGCCAAGGAACACATCGGCGCCAACCATGGCTTCTTCCAGCGTGTCAATATTTCTATTAGTAATAAATTGTTGTTTGATTTTATTGAGGTCGTTTCTTTTGTTGTTAAGAACTCCCCGACTGTCGAGCATTACAACATTGTTGGGGTTTACGCCAGAACTAATGTACAATTTGGTACATGAAACTGCTGCTGCCCCTGCACCATTTACAACCACTTTTAGTTCTTCTATTGATTTTCCGTTAAGTTCAAGTGCATTTATTAAACCTGCCAACGAAATTATTGCCGTACCGTGCTGGTCGTCGTGAAAAACCGGAATATCCATTTCCTTTTTAAGGGTCTCTTCAATTTCAAAACATTCCGGGGCTTTAATATCTTCTAAATTAATCCCCCCAAATGTAGGACCAAGGGCTTTTACAATTTCAATTATTTTTTTAGGATCTTTTTCATCAAGCTCAATATCAAAAACATCGACATCGGCAAATATTTTGAAAAGCAGACCTTTCCCCTCCATTACAGGTTTCCCGGCCATCGCACCGATATCGCCCAAACCCAAAACTGCTGTTCCATTTGACACGACGGCAACCAAGTTTCCCTTTGCAGTATATTTATATGCATTGTCGGGATTTTTATGAATTTCAAGACACGGTTCTGCAACACCGGGTGTGTATGCCAGCGACAAATCGTACTGGGTGTTGTGTGGTTTTGTTGGTATTACTTCTATTTTTCCGGGCCGACCCTGTTGGTGATATTTTAAGGCATCCGATTTAATTATTTTTGACATGGTAAGTTAATTTTTTGTTTGCCCAAAGTTACGGCAAGCAATCAATTAAATTTAGGATTTTGGTCAGGTTAACGGAAGTTTTGATTAAAAAAAATCACTCTAAAATAGTTCATTTAAATTTCCGGTCTAATAATTCTCTCCCAAAGTTGATTGATTAAATGGTCGGTTTTAGGCTTACATAGCTGGATTATATGACGAATTGAAAGGGTACTTCTTTCCAGCCAGTCTTTTAATGTATTTATCCCAACAATATTGATAAGCCTGCAGATGTTGGATGCTTTCATTATTAACCCAACATCCGCGCTTGCGCGTTTTATCCCTTTTTTTGTTAAAATGTAGCTAAAGCCCCATTGCCGTTTAATGGTCCCGTAAGGGTGTTCTACAATTTGTCGCCGTTTCCGGTATACATCTCTGTTTTCAGCTCATTGTTTTGCGAGGAGTGTGCTTTGACTATTTACTTTAATCCCTTTGCTGAACGGTCTTCCAGTGGTGGGGCAGGAGTCATAATATGTTTGTTTTCTTTCACTAATTTGAGTACTTCTTCAACCACCTTTTCCATTTGCGGGTCACGCCCTTTCATTAAAATATTTGGATCATCCCAAACTTTATAATCAGGCCGAACGCCTTCGCCTTCCCAAAACCAATGACCATCGTTGTCGTAAAGTCTTGCTCCCGGCACAGTAATAGAACCACCGTCTATTAACATGTGACCGGTTGCCGGACCAACTAAAATACCTAATGTACGTTCTCCCACAATTGGGCCGGCTTCCAATTCCTGAAACGCCCATGGAAGCCCATCGCCTCCTGAACCAGCCCAGCCGTTGATTAACATTCCCACCGGGCCTGTATTTGTTTTAACAGGGTTGGTGTGGTCTTTTCCGTGTCGCCAGTGCAGATTATACGTTACAGGGCGTTGCAACAATTCCAGAAAACGGTCGGCTAATTGCCCACCACCGTTAAAACGTTCGTCCAGAATAAATCCTTTTTTGTCCAACTGACCGTAAAACATACGAACTAATTCCAACTGGCCACGACCGGCAGTGTTCGACATATAAATATAACCCAATTGGCCATCGGACAATTCATCAACCATTTTGCGATTATTTTCAAGATGTTCCAAATAGCGGAGTTGTCTTTCCTGACCACCCGACAAGCATTTAATTACTAAATTTTTTGCATCCTCATCTTTACCTGTTGTAGAAATATTTAAAGAAACTGTTTTTCCTGAAAGTCCTTCAAATGTTGCGTAAGGATCTTGTTCAGGATTTAGTTTTATTCCGTTAACCGATAAAATTACATCACCTTCAGATACTTCAACTCCAGGTTGGTCGAACGGTGAACGAACCTCAGTGTCCCACTCAGCTGGTTTTACAATGCGTTTTATTTTGTATTGTTTGTCTTCAAGTGTCCAGTCTATACCAAGAAAACCATTACCTCTCGATGGCGAACTTTCCACATCGCCACCATTGGCATAAGTATGTCCGGCACTTAACTCAGATACAAGATTTAACTGCAAATTGGTAATGTCCCAACGTGTTCGTGCATCTTCAATTAGTTTTGAATATTGGTCGCGCAATGCCTCCCAGTCTAATTGGTGCATATTTGGGTCGTAAAAGAAATCCCGGTGTCGTCGCCAGGTGTCCATAAAAATTTGTCGCCATTCCTCTTTGGGAATTAAATCCATAACCAAATCATTAGTTGGAATTGGTTTTTCGATTTTTTGTCCCGGTGCAGGTTTAATAATTCCATACTTACCCTGGCTGTTTGCCAGCATTGATTTTCCATCGGCAGTAGCCACAACCTGGCTAACATTTTCCATTATAGCTTTTTCTTCTCTTTCTTTCAGATCATAAAAATGCAATGAAGAAGAGCGTTCTCCTGAACCTGTATTTGGGCGGCGTAAAAACACCAATTTATCTTCAAAGGGAATTAATGCGGAAATATTTCCTGCTTTTGGAGGTAGAAGAATTAAGCGTGCTTCAATGTTGTCGAAATCAATTTCAACATTTACCCCATCTTCCTCTTCCTTGCTTTTTTCATCTTCCTTTGGTTCAGCCTTGTCCTGAGTCTTTTTCTCTTCTTTGATCTCCACAGTATCATTTTTGGCAGCCAATATTGAAGTTGTTTTTTTGCTTAAACTAAGCGAAGCAATTTGAGTTGCATTTGGATAAATCCAGGTACCGTCATTCATGTCAGAATAAGCAGCGTTCATACTTCTGTTGGTTAAATAAAAAAGATATTTTCCATCAGTACTAAAAACCGGATAATTGTCGAAGTAGAAACCATTAGTTACCTGATTCTGTTTTTTTTCTTCCAGGTTGTACACAAAAATAGCACTGTTGGCATTGTCAAGGTTTTGTGTAAATGTTATCCATTTTGAATCGGGCGACCATGATATTGGAAATCCAAAACGTGCTCCATGCCCGGTGTTCCATAAAGTATTTCCTGCAACTACAACTTCTCCACTTTTAATATCGATTATTGATATATTGTTTGTCTCGTCTATAAATGCAATTTTTTCGCTGTTGGGCGACCAGTATAATTTATACCCAAATCCCTTTCCTCGTTTTGTTAATTTTCTGGCTTCATTTTTATTTTCATTGTCTTGAAGGTAAATTTCATATTCTCCCGATTTATCACTCCAGTAGGCAATGGTTTTTCCATCGGGCGACCAGGCAGGATTTTGGTCGAATGCGCCACTCGATTTTGTAATATTCAAAGTATAACCTTCTTTTACCGGAACATTAAATAACTCGCCGCGAGCTTCAAAAATAATACGTTTCCCACCTGGCGATGCGGTCATATTCGAAATGCGCTTGCTCACATCTTTTGAAGTTGGCATTTCTACCGATAAATCACTAATAACATTTACTACAACTTTTTTGTATTTCTGAGTAGTCAAATCCATTAAATGCAAATCGCCTCCCATTTCAAATATCAATTCCGATGGACCTGCTGAAAGAAATGAGATATCAAAATCTTCAAATTTGGTAACTTGTTTTTTTTCTTTTGTTTTTGTATCGTATTCCCAAATGTTCAAACGCATATTCTCATCGCGGTCAGAAAGAAAATATACTTTATTACCCGCCCAGGCCGGTTTGCCGTCATTGGCTTCGTCGGTAGTGATGCGTTCTGTTGTATTTGTTTTGGTATTGTAAATAATTATATCGGAAGTTAATCCTCCCCGATACCTTTTAAATGGGTAGTTCTCAGTTATTTTGGTTATGTAAGCCAAGTGGTTTCCATCAGGTGAAAAACTTGCAAGCTCGCCGTAAGGAATTGCCAGTTTTTCGGGGAAACCCCCTTTCTTGTCAACAAGAAAAAACTGGCTGAGCCGGCTCACACCGTTTTCACGTGTCGATGCAAAAAGTATCTGTTTCCCGTTAGGATGCCAGTCAATCATTCTGTCAGTGAAAGAATTATATGTAATCCGTGTTGGGACACCGCCAGTTACCGGCATTGCAAAAACATCGGAATTACCGTTGTAACTGGCCGTAAATCCAATTTGTTTCCCATCGGGGGAGAACCGTGGCCACGATTCTTCTCCGGGAGAGTGGGTCAACTGAATGGCGGTACCCCCAGTTTTCGACATCACCCAAATATCGCCACCGTAAACAAAAGTTATCTGGGTTTCTGAAACATCCATGTAACGCATCAGTTTAGCGTTGATTTGACCAAATGCACTGTTAATTATGATCAGTGCAACAATAACTAAAAATATTTTTTTCATCTCATTTTTTTTAAATTCTTTCAAAGGTATTCAATGTAACTCACTAAATTGTATTCATTCCTGAAAAAAAATTACACGCTCTTACATATTTGAACCGGAATTAAATTTTTAAAGAATGACAAAGCATTTGTTTGTCTTTTTTAACATATTAAAATGCTTATTGTTTTTAAGTATCCAAATGTTTTCAGAATTACGAAAATTTTCAAAGTACTTAAGGGCATCTCTAAAAACTCTGAAAAACCTACAGGAACGAAAATAATAAACAATCTGACTGGGTTATAATTTTTTGAAATCGCTACTGCTATTCTTGAAAATTATGCCTTGCATATTATTCATTGTCTTCATTTTTTGAAAGAAATGAGTTTTTAGTTATGCCCTTAAATTGTGCTTGTCTTTATATTTTTTATTCACCCAGTGACTTTCCTTCACCTGGTGAAGTTTTTAGGAAACGGCAAACAACAAAATTCAAACTTGTCCAGCTTTTAGCTTATAAATAACAATAACCAAAATCCCAATTCTCAAAATTGAACATTTATATTTTGGGTTTATTCGTTTTTAGAGTTTAGTTTTTTACTGCTTCTGATAAAAAGCGCCTACTTCTATGGATGAAATTTATTATGTTAATCTACTTTGCTGACAATATAAATTAAATTTGTTCAAATAATTTCATAAAACATACTCTTCAACATGTTTTTATGGTAAACATAATGAGATTAAAACCGTATCTTCCGAGGAATTTTAAAAAAAACCGATTTTACTAACTTTAAATCCAACTTGCCTATGGAAAATTTAAAGTCTTTCATTTAGAATTTCATTGAATTACAATTTTTCTTTTCAAAACAAAAAAAAATCAAAAAATCTATGGAAAAAAATCATTTAAAAGGTTTTTTAACCTTTCTAATCCTTGCCGTATTATTGGCATTTTCTGGCTCACTTCATAATTCGGGTTGGTTTTGTTTTTAAGCATAAATTTTAGCAAC
>JABGRN010000047.1 GCA_018648265.1 Prolixibacteraceae bacterium
TAGGGGTTATCTCAAAGCCACGTCCTTTGGGCGTGGTTGTTTACTAATTTTTAAAGCATCGTCGTATTCAGCCATGCTGAGAATAAAAAGTTTGGCATCTTTAATTCCGGCCTTTTCTAAAACCTGCGGCCTTGTTACATCGCCATAAAATAATGAGAAACCAAATTTTCGCAAGATCTCAACATTTGCCGGATTGCTGTCGATAATTGTAACCTTAAAGTTATTGGCCAAAAGCAACCTCCCGATAACCAATCCAAACCGTCCGAAACCAGCAATAATAATTGGGTTTTCAGATTCTTCAACTTCATCGTATTCCAGCTTATTTTGCCAACGGGAAAGTATCGGGCTAACTGCTTTATCATTAAAAATTAAAAGCAAGGGTGAAATGGCCATTGAAAGTGTTGCAACCAGCAAAAGTAACCCAGCTGTTTTATCGTCGAAAAGGTGGTTTTGTTTTGAAAATGAGATCATTATAAAACTGAATTCACTTGACTGAGCCAGAAGAAAAGCAAATAAAAATTCATAACCTTTTCGAAGCCGGAAAACCTTTCCGAGAATAAGTAAAACAGTAAACTTCAGAAAGATAAGTAGAAGTACAAAACCTAAGATTTGAAAAGGATTTTCGGCAAACAGGTTAAAATTAATGCTGGCACCAACCGAGATAAAAAAGAGGCCCAGCAAAAGTCCTTTGAACGGATTAATAGTAATCTCCAGTTCGTGGCGGTATTCGTTATCGGCCAGTACAACACCGGCAATAAAAGTACCCAATGCTGGCGAGAGACCAATTTTATCCATTGCCAAGGCAATGCCAATAACAAGTAAAAGGGCCAGTGCAGTAAAAACTTCGTGCAGGCCGGTTTCGGCAATTAGCCTAAAAATGTGACGGGCAATAAAACGGCCAGCTAAAACAATAAAAGAAAGAACTGCCACAATTATTAATAACTGCAGCCAGCCTGGCATTGATGCAACACCGGAAATTTTGGTTATTTCAGAATTATCAAGATTTATGTTGCCATTGAGTGTAGCTAAAACCGGAATTAAAGCAAGAATAGGAACAACTGAAATATCCTGAAATAGTAAAACAGAGAAAGCCGACCGTCCGGCAACATTTTGAAGTAATCCCTTTTCTGTTAAGGTTTGTAAAACGATTGCAGTTGAAGACAGTGCCAAAATTAAACCAATTGCAATACTCTGATTTAACTTAAACCTGAATAAAATTGCAACGGCAGCAATTACCAGCGAAGTGAACAAAACCTGCAAACCACCTAAACCAAAAATCGATCGGCGCATTTTCCAAAGCAGCGAAGGTTGTAGTTCCAGACCAATTACAAATAGCATTAATACAACTCCAAATTCGGCAAAGTGCATAACACTACCTGCCCCGTTTCCTACCAGTCCCAAAACAAAAGGGCCAATAATTGTCCCGGCAAGCAAATATCCTAAAACCGATCCGAGTCCAAGTTTTTTCGCCAGTGGCACAGAAATCACCGCTGCTAAAAGATAAATTAATGCCTGAAAGAAAAAGTCTTGATTGTGCATTTTAATCTATTAATTCATTTAAATATTCCACCGAACGAATTTTTGTACTTTCTATTTGTTCATCGCGTAATGCAATTAACAGGTTTTTAAATTTTTCTGCATGTTTGTCAATTTCAGAATGAGAAATCGTGTGTGACCCGTGAATCACAAAAGGGGGAAAATATTCCATTCGGCACAAATTTGCCGACTGCTCGAATGGCACAAGAAATTGGTTTATGGTAAAATTATTGCGTCCCGTTTTCGAATAAATTTCTTTTCTACCACCTGTTGAAATAACCGAGAAAGCTATTTTTCCTTCCAATGCCTGCCCTGAAATACCATAAGCAAATCCTATTTGCAAAACAAGGTCGAACCACTCTTTTAACAATGCAGGCGAACTGTACCAATAAAACGGGTGATGCCATATTATAATATCATGTTCTACAAGCAGATCCTGTTCTTTTTTAACATCAATAAAAAAGTCTGGGTATTTTTCATACAAATTATTTATTGTAACTCCTTCAATATTTTTGATCGTGTGAATCATTTGTTTATTGATCCGAGATTTATGGAAAGCTGGGTGAGCAAATATGACGAGTATTTTTTTCATGTCAACGGCAAATTAACTATCGTGTAAATTTAATCTATTCATCTTTAAGAATTCAATTCATTACAAAATAATTTATTGGTACTTCATTTATCATTTTCTTACCTTTAGATATTTATTTCATTAACCTTTAAAAATCTTTAAAAGTGAAAAAAATTATAGTCCCCGTTATTTTGTTGATAATTATTTTAATAGCTTGTCAATCAGAAAAAAAGAAAACAATTACCACCGACATTGAGTTTGGCAAATATGTACAGGCATTTACCAGCGGAACTATTTCAAAGGAGGCTGTAATTTCCGTTTATCTCGCTAAACCAATTACAGACTCAGATATTTCAAACAAAAAGATTTTTAGGTTTTCACCCGAAATAGACGGTGAAATTGTTTTGGTAGGAAATAGAATTGTTGAGTTCAGGCCTTCGGGGCAGTTAAAATCGAATACAACATATTCTGCTGATTTTTTTTTAGGAAAGCTTTTTGAAACCGAAAAGCAGTTTGAAAAAATGCCTTTTCAGTTTTCAACTGTTAAACAATCATTTTCGATCACATTTGAAGGATTGAAAAATTACGAAAGCACAAAAACTAATCAAATGCAGTTTTCGGGTTATTTATTAACAGCCGATATTTTAAATCCTGAAGAGACAGAAAAATTATTACATGCAACATTTGAAAATAATCAGGTTGATATTATTTGGCAACATGAACCAGATCGTAGAAAACACTTTTTTACAATCGACAGCCTGAGCAGGTACGATGAAAAGGCAGGTATTTTAAAAGTTAAATGGAACGGGAAATCGGTAGATATTGATAAAAAAGGAGAGGAAATATTTGAAGTGCCGGGGTTGAATGTTTTTGAAATATTAGATGCAAAAGTAATTCAGTTGCCCGAACAACACATTCAAATTCGTTTTTCTGATCCTTTATTAAAAGAACAGGATTTAACAGGATTGGTTGCATTAAACAACGGGGAAAATTTACGTCTTGAAATAAATGGGAATGTAATAAATGCATGGCCGGAAGGAATAATTTCAGGAGAATTGAATCTTTTGGTAAATGAAGGGATTTCGAATATAAACTACTTCAAATTTAAAGAATCTGAAACATTTTTATTACAGTTTAGCAGTCTGAAACCAGCAGTGAGATTGATTGGAAAAGGGGTGATAGTTCCGCAAAACAACACTTTAGAAATGCCTTTTGAAGCCGTAAGTTTGAATGCAATTGATGTACGCGTAATCCGGATTTTTAAAGATAATATTTTAGAGTTTTTTCAGGAAAACCAATTCGAAGGCAGTGCCGATTTAAAAAAAGTAGGCCGTCAGGTTTATGAAGGAAAAGTTGAATTAAAACCAAATCATCCGGGAGGGCTTGAACATTGGAGTACCTACAAAGTAAATCTGGTCGATTTTTTTCAAATTGAACAGGGAGCAATTTATCGGATTGAATTCAGGTTTAAAAAAGAATATTCCGTTTACAATTGCAGAGAAAATACTCCCGGAAAAAAACTAAAAGAAACTGCTATTCCCGAAAAAGAAAAATACAAAACTGAATGGGATGAACCAGGTTGGTACTATAATTCTTATTACCCTGAAGATTACGATTGGAATGAACGCGATAATCCCTGCCATGTTTCGTATTACCATTCCGGAAGGTTTGTCAATCGGAATATTTTTGCTTCGGAACTGGGGATTATTGCTAAAGAAGGTCGCGGACACGAAATGCTTTTCGCGCTTACAAATCTTCTTTCCACTGAGCCGGAAACAGGGGTAAATTTGAAACTTTTTAATTTTCAAAACCGGCTAATAGAAACAATACAAACTGATGAAAACGGGTTTGCCCGCGTCGATTTGAAAAAGAAACCTTTTTTTCTCGTTGCACAAAAAGGAGATCAGTTTGGATATCTTCGCCTTGATGACGGCAGTTCACTTTCTACAAGTAATTTTAACGTTTCGGGGCAGGAAATCAAAGAAGGAATAAAAGGATTTATTTATGGCGAACGCGGGGTTTGGCGACCTGGAGACACACTTCATCTGAATTTTATCCTGGAAAAAGAGAATACAGAAATCCCCGAAATCTATCCGGTGGTTTTTCAACTAATAAATAGCAGTGGTCAGGTGGTCGAGATACAAGTTCAATCTGAAAATGAAAATGGGTTTTATTCATTTAAACCGCAAACCAACACAGATGCACAAACAGGAAACTGGCGGGTAGAAGTTAATGTAGGAAATACAACTTTTTCGAAAAGAATTAAAATTGAAACAGTTAAACCCAACCGTTTAAAAATTGAATTAGGCCTGCCTTCGTCAGTACTTACTTCCAGTATTTCCGAAATTCCTTTGAGCGCCGAATGGTTGTTTGGTTCACCTGCCCGTTCGCTAAAAACAAAAATTGATGTTCTTTTTACAAAAGATCAAACCAGTTTTGAAGGATTTGAGCAATATTCATTTACCAATCCGGCCTCTTATTTTTCTCCAGAGGAACAAACTGTTTTTGAGGGTCGGTTAAATGAAAATGGGAAAACAACAATTCCGGTCAATTTTCAATCGCTTGAGGATGCACCAGGAATGGTAAGAGCATGGTTCACTTCAAGGGTTTTTGAGGAAGGTGGCGATTATAGTATAAATGTAGAACAAGCAAAATATGCCCCATTTAAAACTTTTGTTGGCGTAAAAATGCCAACTTCTGAAGATAACTGGTATAAAACCGATACCGATTATACGCCGGAAATTGTTCTTGTTGACGAAAATGGGAAACCATCATCAGAAGGTAACCTTCAGGCAAAACTATATAAAATCGACTGGCGCTGGTGGTGGGAGTCGGGTTCAGAAAATTTGGCACATTATGTTTCAGGAAGTTATTACAGGCCGGTTGCTACCTGGAATATTAATCGGGCAAAACATAAAAACAAGTTAAAACTAAATGTAAAGTACCGCAATTGGGATGATAATGGAAGATACTTACTTTGGATAAAAGATATAAATAACGGGCATGCCACGGGTGTAACATTCTATATGTCAAAATGGGGAAGCTGGCGTTCAGGAGGAATGGCTGACGGTGCAACAATGCTCACACTCAATACCGATAAAGAAAAATATCTGGTAGGCGAAAATATAGAAATAACTATTCCGTCATCAAAAACAGGAAAAGCACTCGTAAGTATTGAAAACGGGACAAAGGTTATCGATTTGTTTTGGGTAAAAACCGAAGATAAACAAACCCGGTTTTCTATAAAATCCAAACCGGAGATGGCTCCTAATTTTTATATTCATGTTAGTTTAATTCAACCTTACGGACAAACTGAAAACGATGCTCCACTTCGCTTGTATGGCGTTACTCCCGTACTTGTCGAGAATCCTGAGACTGTTTTACATCCGATAATTGAAACAGCAAATGAGATCAAACCGGAAACAAAATACATGGTTAAAGTTTCGGAGGCAGACAAAAAAATGATGACTTATACACTCGCCATTGTAGATGAAGGGTTGTTGGGATTAACCAATTTTAAAACCCCCGATCCGCACAAGTCTTTTTATGCCCGCGAGGCACTTGGAGTTAAAACCTGGGATTTATTCGATTATGTGGCAGGTGCATACGGTGCAAAACTGGAAAAAGCTTTTGCAGTTGGCGGAGACAGTGAGATCAAATCGACTGGTAAAAAAGAAGTTAACCGGTTTAAACCGGTTGTACATTTTGCCGGCCCTTTTACCATTCAAAAAGGCAAAACGAATAAACATGAGTTTATTATGCCAAATTATGTTGGTGCTGTACGAATGATGGTAGTTGCAGGAGACAAAGGCGCTTACGGAAATGTAGAAAAAACGGTTCCTGTAAGGAAAGGTTTGATGTTGCTTGCTACATTACCACGGGTATTAGCGCCCAACGAAGAAGTATTGTTGCCGGTCAATGTTTTTGCCATGAAAGAGAATGTAAAAAATGTTTCTGTCAGGGTAAAAACAAATGAATTAATTGAAATTTCCGATGAACATCAAAAAGCACTTACCTTTTCAACTTTAGGTGAAAAGATGGTATTTTTCAAATTAAAAATTAAGGGAAAAACAGGTGTCGCAAAAATAAATATCGAAGCAAAAAGTGGTAGCGAAAATGCAACTTACCAGGTTGAACTGGAAGTTAGGAATCCAAATTCAGAAGTGACCGTAGAAAAATCGTCGATGGTTGATGGACAAAAGAGTTGGTCAACAGAACTAACAGCTCCCGGCGAACCAGGAACAAATACTGCCTGGATAGAAATTTCGGGATTCCCTTCGCTAAATCTTTCAAAACATCTCGATTATTTAATCCGGTATCCGCATGGTTGTATCGAGCAAATTACATCTCAGGCATTACCACAACTTTTTCTTGAAGATTTAACTGAGCTTGCGGCCGATCAAAAACTGGAAGTTGAGGATCATATCAGAAATGCACTAAATAAATTACCGGCATTTCAATTAACAAACGGTGGTTTTGGTTATTGGCCGGGAGCTGCATTAGTAAACGAATGGGGAACCAATTATGTCGGGCATTTTATTTTGGAGGCTTCAAATTCAGGATATTCGGTTCCTTTAGGAATGAAAGAAAAGTGGTTAAACTTTCAGAAGACTGCTGCACGAAACTGGAGCCCAACCAATGCTAATCACAATGGATTTTATTTCAGGAATTACGATTTAACACAGGCGTATCGTTTATATACCTTGGCTCTGGCAGGTTCACCCGACTTGGGGGCAATGAACCGTTTACGCGAAAAAGGAGAAAAATCGGTTGAAGTTTCATGGCGACTTGCAGCCGCATACGTATTAGCCGGGCAAGCAGAGGCTGCTAAACAACTTGTTAGCAATTTATCATCTGAAATTGATGATTATAATGAATTTGGCGGAACGTTTGGTTCGGCCTTGCGTGATAAAGCAATGATATTGGAGACACTGATTCTATTGGAACAGAAGGAAAATGCTTTTGAATTATTGAAAAATATCTCGGAAGAAATGAACCAACGGGAGTGGTTAAGTACTCAAACTGCTGCGTGGTGCTTATCTGCTGCTGCCAATTTCGCCGGCAAATATTTTAACGATGAGCCTGAAACTAATTTTGAACTTCTGGTAAATGGTGAAAAATCAAAACTTCGAACAAGAATCCCGGTTGTAAAATTACCTGTTCAATCCAATTCGGAAGGTAAAATTAGGATCGAATTAAATAATAAAGGAGAAAATGCAAGTTTTGTAAAAATACTCGCCCGGGGAATAAAAACAGGAGTTGATTCAACTTTAGAATCAAAAAACCTGCTGTTAAATTTAAAATATTTTGATGCAAATAACAGGGAGATAGATCCGGCTTCATTATCTCAGGGCGAAGATTTGAAGTTGGAAGTTACGGTAAAACATCCGGGGCAACGTGTAGATTACGAAAAAATGGTATTAAGCACAGTTTTCCCTTCGGGCTGGGAAATTATTAACAAGAGATTGAACGATATTCCCCAAAATCAAAACGCTGGTTTTGAATATCAGGATATTCGTGACGATCGGGTTTATACCTATTTCGATTTAAACATGAACCAGCAAAAAACATTTGTATTTTATCTGAATGCTGCGTACGTAGGGCAATTTTATCAGTCTCCGGTAAGTTGCGAGGCGATGTACGATTATAGTGTTCGTGCACAAAAACCCGGGAAATGGGTGAGTGTAAAACAATAAAGTTTTGAAGGACAAAATATAATACAATTTGAATAAACGCTGGCCAATTATATTAAGTTTTATTTTTTTTCTGTTTCTGGGATTACTCATTTGTGTCCCTAAACCTTTATTCAATTCCCCATTTTCAACAGTGGTTAATAGCAGCGAAGGAAAACTGCTGGGTGCCCGTATTGCAGCAGATCAACAATGGCGATTCCCTGCTGTCGATTCAATTCCTGTGAAATACAAAAAGTGCCTTCTGCATTTTGAAGATCGCTACTTTTACTATCATCCGGGAATTAATCTTGTTTCACTTTCCCGGGCATTTTTTCAAAATATAAAGGAAAAGAAAATAGTAAGTGGAGGCAGCACAATTACCATGCAGATTTGTCGGATGGCACGAGGCCAAACCAGGCGTTCGATAAAAAACAAAGTAATCGAAATGGTTTGGGCCATTAATCTTGAGCTCCGTTTTTCAAAAAAAGAAATTTTAAAATTATATGCTTCTCATGCCCCTTTTGGTGGAAATGTTGTTGGAATCGATGCTGCTGCCTGGCGTTATTTCTCACGACCATCATCAGAATTGTCCTGGGCAGAATCGGCAACTCTGGCTGTTTTGCCAAATGCACCTTCATTAATTTATCCCGGGCGGCTAGATCAGAAATTAAAACAAAAACGCGATCGACTTCTTAAAAAATTACTGGCCCGTGGCGAAATCGACAGTTTAACTTTTCAATTATCGGTGGCGGAACCCCTTCCGGGAAAGGTGAATCCGCTGCCGTTAAATGCCTATCATTTGATAGAAAAAGCGGCCCTGGAAAAATCAGGTCAACGAATACATTCCACAATAGACTTTTTTTTACAGGAACAAATATGCGAATTGGTTGAACGGCATCATAAAAAATTACAGGCAAATCATATTTATAATATTGCGGTTGTGGTGTCCGAAGTATCGTCGCACGAAGTAAAAGCTTATGTAGGAAATGTTTTTGATGGTAAACAAGCCGACCACGATAACCATGTTGATATTATACAAGCGAAAAGAAGTACTGGTAGCATTTTAAAACCGTTCCTTTACTGTAAAATGATTGACGAAGGATTAATTACCCCGCTTACTTTAATCCCTGATATACCAACTCGTTTTGGAGGTTTTACCCCAATGAACTTTGATCAGGAATATAACGGGGCAGTTCCGGCCGCTGAAGCTTTGTCGCGTTCGTTAAATATTCCGGCGGTTCAAATGTTGCGAAATTATGGAGTGGCACCATTTCATAATTTTTTGCAAAAAGCTGGCATGAAATCACTGACACAAAATCCCGATTATTACGGCCTGTCGTTAATTCTTGGAGGGGCAGAAATTACATTATGGGATTTGGCAGGAATGTACACTTCGTTGGTTTCAATTCTAAAAAATTACGGAGAGAACGATGGTGCTTATAAAATTGAACCGTTTAAAGAATTAATTTGGGAAAAGAATATTTCCAAGTCAAAAATTGAAAAAGTGGAATCTGCCCAACCTGAAATACGTGCTGGTTCAGTTTATTCAACTTTGCAGGCTTTGTTAGAAGTAAAACGCCCAGATTCGGAAACAGGTTGGGATGAGTTTATATCGGCACGAAACATTGCCTGGAAAACGGGCACCAGCTTTGGATTTCGAGATGCCTGGGCGCTTGGAATGACACAAAAATATGTTGTTTCTGTTTGGGTTGGAAATGCCGATGGTGAAGGCAGGCAAGGATTAACAGGTGTTTCAGCAGCAGCTCCACTTTTATTCGATGTTTTCAGGCTGCTTCCTAACTGCGATTGGTTTGAAATGCCAGTTGATGAAATGGAACAAATTGAAGTGTGTTCTGAAAGCGGTTACAGGCCAGGTTTAAATTGCGAAACAACAAAAGATATCTGGGTACCAAAAGGTACAAAAGTTGAAGTTTGTCCCTGGCATATAAAAGTTCATCTAAATGAGTCAGGGACTCACCGGGTAAATGCTGATTGTTTTCCTGTTTCGAAAATGACACATAAAAGTTGGTTTGTTTTACCACCTGCAATGGAATACTATTTCAGACAAAAAAATCCCGAGTACACAATATTACCTTCATTGTTGCCAGGTTGTTCTAACGATATTAAAAATATGGAATTTATTTATCCTCGTGAATGGAACCATGTTTTTATCCCAACTTATTTAGATGGAACTCCCGGACAAATTATTTTTGAACTGGTTCACCGACAAAACAGAGCAACAGTTTTCTGGCACCTTGATGAAAAGTTTTTAGGATCTACAACCAGATTGCATCAATTAGCACTTAATCCTGAAAAAGGATGGCATGTTATAAATGTAACGGATAATCTTGGAAATCAACTTTCAAAGAAATTTTTCGTAGTAGATAAACATGAATAATGCAGGTTAAAAGTTCTATTTGTTTTGTAGCTTATAATCACGATTCTATTTCAGTGCTTTGGTCATTGCCATTTTCGCAGAATTATAGCCAAGTTCAAACAACTCATCGGCATGAGTTCGAAGTAAAATGTCAAATTTATCAATTCCTTTAGGCTCAATAAAAACAGTGGCATGTTTTCGAACTTCCCTCATATTTGCATTTACACTCATGTAAAAAGTGCGTGTAGCAATTTGGACCAGATTTTTCATTTTTACCTTTGGATTAATTGGGCTGATATTCGACACGAAAATTTGTTTGCAATCGTTTTTTATTGGTGCAATCGGAATATTATCCATTAAACCACCATCAACATACGAATGCCTTCCAATAGTAATTGGTGAAAAGAGTATCGGAATTGATGAAGATGCCAAAACAATATCGCCAAGCGGGCCCGAATTTTTGTATTCGATAATTCCCTTGTTTAAGTTTGAAATCCCAACAAAAAATGGAATTTCCAACTCTTCAATATTTTCAACCGAAATTTCTTTTTGAATAACTTCTTTTAACCCGTCCAGTTTTAATAATCCATCGATTGGTAAATGAATTTTTGTGTATTTAAAGAACCATCCCTTTTTGAAAATTTCAAGAATCTCTTTGGGTGATTTTCCACCTGCAATAAAAGCACCAACGACAGCTCCGGCACTTACCCCTGAAATTACATCAGGTTTAATTCCTCTATCATAAAGTGCAGCAATTACTCCCAAATGTGCAAACCCCCGGGTTCCACCTCCACTTAAAACTAGTCCTGTTTTGTACTTTTTCATGATGAGAAAATAAAAAACAAAGGTATGAAAATGCAAATACACTTATTTACAAGATTGATACTCCCTTTTAAATTGCATGGCACTATTTTTTTATATTTGTTCGAATTATACAAAAACGCAAAGAGTGACTCAGCCACATTTTTAATATTTTAAAAAAGGGAAAGAATAATTTTAAACATAAAAAAGCAAAAAGATGAAAATGAAAAAGTTATTTGTTCCATTATTATTTCTTAGTTTATTGCCTGGAATTTTAATTGCGAAAAAGAAAAATAACAACCTTCCATATTTTTTTATTCAGATCACCGATCCTCAATTTGGCATGTTTGAAGAGAACAGGGGATTTGAAAAGGAGACAGTTTTATATGAAAAAGCTGTTATGGAGATTAACAGATTAAATCCTGATTTTGTAGTTATTACCGGTGACTTTGTTCACAGTTCAAAAGATATGTCGCAAATGGCAGAATTTAAAAGAATTACTGCAAAAATTAATTCCGGAATCCCGGTTTATTATACTCCGGGGAATCATGATGTTGGGTTGGAACCGGATAATAAGAGTATCGATACTTATAAAAAGAATTATGGTTCAGACAGGTTTTCGTTTAAACATAAAAATTCACGTTTTATTGGATTTAACTCAGGCATAATTAAAGCTAATACACCGGGTTTTGAAAAAAAACAATATGATTGGATTAAGAGAAATCTTGCCAAAAATAAAAAAGCCTGCCATACCATACTCTTTTGTCATTATCCGTTTTTTAATAAAACATTGGATGAACCCGAAGCGTATTCAAATATTGGTTTAACAAACCGCAAAAAATATCTCTCCTTATTTGATGCAAAAAAAGTAGAATATATTTTTTCAGGGCATTTCCATAAAAATGCGTATGCAAATTACGGTGAAATACAATTGGTTACGACCAGTGCCGTAGGAAAACCTCATGGTGAAGCCCCATCTGGATTAAGGATTGTGAAGGTTTATAATGACAATATTGAACATTCATATTATGGTTTGGATGAAATCCCTGAATCAATCACATTCGATTAGAAATAATATATATTTCCGGCGGCAAAAATCATGATAAAGGGTTGATATTCAGAATTTGAGAAATCGATATGTTTGCAGATTTAGCTAAGTATTACAATCAAACTTAGCGATGTTGAATTTCTGATTATTATAAAACAATGCTGAATTTGGGATTAGCGGGAATTTTTTATTCCAACAAAAACCAACTATTTAATAATGCAGTGTCGCTTTTTTCGTTTTTGTGCCAATATACGTTTGTACGTTTATCGTGGGTATAATCTTTTTTATAAATTTCAATATTTTTAACAATATCATTTAAAGCAGAAATCATTAAATTAATTTCAGTATTTGTCATTGTAGGGTGCAACGACCAGCGCACCCATCCGGGTTTATCCGAAAGATCACCGTCATTAATTTTATTTGTAATTTCTTGTGATTTGTCGTAAGAAACTTCGAGCAAAAAATGACCGTAAGTCCCGGCACAGGCACAACCTCCGCGGGTTTGGATGCCGTATTTGTCATTTAATATCCTAACTATTAAATTGTAATGAATTTCTTCTACATAAAATGAAATTACACCCAAACGTTTACGAATATTATCGGCAAGGATTTTTAACCCCGGGATTTTATCTAATCCTTCGAAAGCCAGATCAAGCATTTCTTCTTCACGCAGTTTGATATTTTCTAAGCCCATCTGGTCTTTTAATTCAAAACAAAGGGCTGTTTTTATTGATTGAAGAAAACCAGGTGTTCCACCATCTTCGCGTGCTTCAATGTCATCAACATATTTATATTTCCCCCAACGGTTGGTCCAGTCAACTGTACCTCCGCCCGGTTGGTCGGGTACTTCACTTTTGTACATCGACGCATCAAAAACCAAAACACCCGATGATCCGGGACCGCCCAGGAATTTGTGTGGCGAAAACATTACTGCATCGAGTTTTTCCATTGGATCTTCTGGGTGCATATCAATTTCGTCGTAAGGTGCCGAGGCAGCAAAATCAATAAAACAAACACCCCCAAATTCATGCATTATTCTGGCCAACTGTTTGTATGGAGTGCGAACTCCGGTAACATTTGAACAAGCCGAAAAAGAGCCAATTTTAAATTGCCTGTCTTTATATTCTTCTAAAACTTTTCGAAGGTTTTCAGGTTCAACCTTTAAACCTTCACCAGGCTCAATCATAACCACATCGGCATTGGTTTCGTACCACGAAGTTTGGTTTGAATGATGTTCCATGTGAGTGATAAAAACCACTGGCCGTTCGCGATCAGATAGGCAATCTTTATGCGATAGTTTACCACAATATTTAAGCCCCAGAATACGCTGAAATTTATTTATTACAGAAGTCAATCCAAAACCTGCTGTAATAATTACATCGTTTGAACCGGCATTTACATGTTTTTTTATTAATTCGTGCGACTTGTGATAAGCCTGTGTCATCCGCAATCCAGTTTCGCTGGTTTCAGTATGGGTGTTTCCCACAAAAGGGCCAATTATATCAGTAATTTTATTTTCGATAGGTTTATATAATCTGCCACTGGCAATCCAATCGCCGTAAATAATTTTTTGCATTCCGTAAGGCGATTCAAATTCCTGGTCAATTCCAACAATATTTTCTCTGAATCTTTCAAAATATTTTTCCAGGTTATTCATAATAATATTTTTTAAAGGCACAAATTAAACAACTTTGAGTGAATAAAAAAGGGGGGAAAGATCAGTTTTAAGTCAGTTTTAACATTATTTGAATTTCTAAAATGACAATTAGTCATAAAATTCGAATGGCATGTTGTTTGATTTTAACCGGGCTAACAACGAAAATATTAAATTAAAAATAGATAAAAATGCAAACAGGTAAAATTGGCGTAACCAGCGAAAATCTTTTTCCGATTATTAAAAAATTTCTTTATTCTGATCACGATATTTTTTTAAGGGAAATTGTTTCGAATGCAGTTGATGCCACTCAAAAACTAAAAACGCTGGCTTCTAAAGGTGAGTACACAGGCGATATTTCCAATGCGAAAGTTGAAGTGAAATTGGATATCAAAGCTAAAACAATTACCATTTCTGATAATGGGATTGGAATGACCGCAGAAGAAATCGAGAAATATATTAACCAAATTGCTTTTTCCGGAGCTAACGATTTTCTTGAAAAATATAAAGACGATGCAAACGCAATTATTGGTCATTTTGGACTTGGTTTTTATAGTTCGTTTATGGTTTCCGAAAAGGTTGAAATAATTACCAAATCTCATAAAGAAGGAGCAAAAGCGGTAAAATGGAGTTGTAAAGGAGATCCTGAATTTACCCTCGACGAAATTGAAAAAGAGGAGGTTGGTACTGATATCGTAATGTATATCAGTGAAGAGGAAAAAGGATTTTTGGAAGATTCAAAAATTACAGAAATTCTTGGAAAATACTGTCGGTTTTTACCAATTCCTGTAATTTATGGAAAGAAAAAAGAGTGGAAAGAAGATAAACAGGTAGATACTCAGGAAGATAACCAGGTTAATGAAACTGAACCGGCATGGACAAAAAAACCGTCCGATCTTAAAGATGAAGATTATAAAGATTTTTATCAGAAGTTGTACCCGATGGTCGATGAGCCGCTTTTTAATATTCACCTGAATGTGGATTACCCATTTAATTTGACCGGGATCCTTTATTTCCCAAAAATTAAAAATAATATCGAAGTTCAAAAGAATAAAATTCAGTTGTACAGCAACCAGGTGTTTGTTACCGATTCGGTTGAAGGAATTGTACCAGAGTTTTTAACCCTTTTACATGGAGTACTCGATTCTCCTGATATCCCACTGAATGTTTCGCGTTCGTACCTGCAAAGCGATTCGAATGTGAAAAAAATTAGCAGTCACATCAATAAAAAAGTTGCTGACCGTTTAAATCAGATTTTTAAAGATAATCGTGAAGATTTCGAGAAAAAGTGGGACGATCTGAAGATTTTTATCGAATACGGAATGTTGACCGAGGAAAAATTTAACGACCGGGCAATGAACTTTCTCCTGTTCAAAAATAGCGAAGGAAAATATTTCACTTTCGAAGAGTATGAAAAACTGATAAAGGAAAACCAGACCGATAAAGATAAAAACCTGATATATCTTTACACAACTAATACCGAGGAACAATACACATTTGTTGAGTCTGCCAAAGATAAAGGTTACGATGTATTGGTTATGGACGATACTCTTGCATCTCATTTAATTAACAAATTTGAGCAAAAATACAGCGACAAAAAATTTGTCCGTGTTGACTCTGATGTTGTTGAAAAACTGATTAAAAAAGAAGATTCAGGCGGAGAAGAATTAACCTGGGAACAAAAAGAAGAATTGTCACCAGTATTTCAGGCAGTTTGCCCCGAAGACAAAGAATTCACTTTTATTGTCGATTTTCAGGATTTGAGCGAAAATGGTGCCCCGATGGTTATTACCCGTGCAGAATTTATGCGTCGGATGAAAGATATGAGCCAAATGCAGGGGGGAATGAATTTTTATGGTGATATGCCAGAAAGTTTAAACCTTGTAGTAAATGTTGCTCATCCGTTGGTGAAAAAAGTAATGGATTCGAAAGATAAAAAATTGGGTACTCAACTTGAAAAATTAGGTATTGAGCTTTCTGCTAAAAAAGTTGAGGTAGCGGATTTAGAAAAAGTAAAGGAAGGTAAAAAAGAGGAAGAAATACCACAGGCTGATAAGGAAAAACTAGACGATGTAAATAAGGAATTGTCGAAACTGGAAGAGACAAAACGAAACAAACTTTCTGATTTTGGCAAGAAAAACAAACTGGCGAAACAGATGGTTGATTTGGCACTTTTAGCCAACGGAATGTTGAAAGGTGCTGACCTCGACAAATTTGTAAAACGAAGTGTTGAATTGATAAAATAATATCATTTTGAAATCTTGAAAAATATCAGGATTTCTCAAGGGAAAGTGATTATATACAACGCCATCCATTTATTTGGGTCGCGTTTTTTTGTTCCATAATTTTTGTTTGAATGTCATTCCCGCAAAGGCGGGAATCTGTTTCATTTAAAACTGAGATTCCCACTTTTGTGGGAATGGATGTTAGATTACCGAATATATTTTGTTATTTCCCATCAGCAAAATCCTGCAAATACCAAAACCGTTCGGTTAATTTTCCATCTTTTTAATCTACGGTTTTCATAAAATCCGTTTTTATCAACCCAAATAAACTGTTGATTACTTAAGGGCATCTCCAAAAGTGCAAAACCTTAATCACCAATCTTGCCATGTACAATTTCTAAAATTAATTTTTCTTTTTCCTTAGCCGAACCCGCCAGACTACCTGCTTTATTCAAGGTTTTTATAAGGTACTTTTTATCATCGAAACCGGCAGCATTTATTTTAACATTTAAATAGGCTCCTTCAACTGCTGTTCTGGCACATAAAGCACCAACTCCTGCATCGGAAACTGAATTGGGGTTTCCCGATTCAGCCATGGCCATCATAACCTGCAAAGAGTCGTGAGCAAGTTGCATTACTTTTAAAGGCACTTCAATAGCATTTTTAGTTGCAGATTGAATTGCAATTTTACGCTCAATTTTTTCTTCTTCGGTAGTTTTGGGCAAGCCAAAAGCAGCCATAATTTGGTTAAAAGCATCGGTATCTTCATCAACACAATTAAGTAGCGATGAATTGTAATACTTACCTTTTTCTGCCCAGTCGGAAAACTCCTCCCAACGATCGTCCCAACCTCGTTTGTGTGCCGAGAGATTTGCAACCATTGTACCAAGTGCAGACCCAAGGGCACCAACATAAGCTGATATTGAACCGCCGCCCGGAGCCGGAGATTCAGATGCCGTTTCTTCAGCAAATTGTGCCAAAGTTTGGTCAACCAATTTACTATCGTTATTCCCTTCAATTACAAATTCAATAATTTTTTTCTTCGGATCGAATGATGACAATTCATCCAAACCCAACGATTTAATGGCAATTTTAATAATCTCCGCATCTGAAATTCCAGATGATCGTTGCTGTTTTTTCAGGAAATATTTCCCGGCATCAAGCATGGCTTTTAGCGGAATTAATCCAACCAACTCGGAGCCAGTTACCCGAATACCACGCAACCTTGCTTTTTCGCAAACTTCATCGAAAGCAGCATGAACCGAAGTGACAGTTATATCGGTTAAATTTATTGATATTTGAGCTATTCCATATTCTTTTATGTACCAGCCTATTGCACGTGTCTTTTTTAAAGTGCCAGGAATACGAACCGGTTCACCATTTTTATTTGTTAGAATTTTTCCGCTTATCGAATCCCCCTCTCGTTTTACACGTCCGGCCTCGCGAATATCAAATGCAATTGCATTTGCACGCCGGGTTGAAGTTGTGTTGAGGTTTATATTGTAGGCCACAAGAAAATTTCGTGCACCAATGGCTGTTGCACCTGATTTTGCTACCTGTTCATTCCAATCATTCGTCCCAAAATCGGGCTTCCAATATTCAGAAGATATTCGTTCTTTTAGTGCTTCGTATTCTCCTGAACGACAATTAGCAAGGCTTTTTCGCTCTTCTTTGAACGCAGCAAACTCATAACAAAATACCGGGATGCCAAGTTCTTTGCCTACTTTTTCGGCCAGTTTCCGGGCATATTCAACAACTTCTTCCATACTTACATTTGCCACAGGTACAAACGGACACACATCGGTGGCGCCAAATCGCGGGTGTTCGCCCGAATGACAACTCATATCAATTAATTCAGCAGCCTTTTTAATTCCACAAAATGCAGCTTCAATCACTTGTTCCGGTTCGCCAACAAATGTTACAACAGTTCTATTAGTTGCTTTCCCCGGATCGACATCCAACAAATTAATTCCTTGAATACTTTCAATGGCATTTGTAATTTCCTTAATTATTCCTAAATCATTTCCTTCAGAAAAATTAGGTACACACTCTATTATCTTTTTCATAAAATATATATTTTAAAAACCTTAACACAAAGTCTATCAAAGACTTCGCATCAATACTCAAAAATGACTTAAAAAAGAATCGAAAGTACAATACCAGTTTGAAATGTTTTATGAGTTTTTACAGTATTTAAAACGATTGGACATCGCCGTTTAAAATAACCGTTTCGATTAAATCGGAGCCAAACATGTATGGCAAGTACTCTATTCCGGGCATATCGGAAGTAATAAAAAGATTCGCCATTTTACCTTTAGCAATACTCCCCAGACGATCACTTATTCCCATTGCATAAGCAGAATTGAGAGTTGTAGCATTTATTACTTCTTCAGGCAGCATATTATATTTTATACATCCGAGCGACGAAATAAAATTCATATTTCCGCTGGGCGACGAACCCGGATTAAAATCGGAAGCCAGAGCAACAGGCAGGCCAGAGTTAATCATTTCGCGTACCGGCGATAGTTTCATATTCAAGAAAAACGCTGCACCAGGCAAAACGGTTGGCATTGTTTCTGAGCCTTTTAAAGCTTCTATTTCCTCTTCACCAACAAATTCTAAATGATCGACTGACAGTGCATTATATTTAACGCCTGCCTGCACACCTCCAGTATTCCCTAATTCATTGGCATGAATTTTTGGTCGTAAGCCATATTTTATCCCCGCCATTAAAATCCTTTCCGTATCGACCACAGAAAAAAATCCTTTATCGCAAAATACATCGATAAAATCGGCTAATTCTTCGGAAGCTACTGTTGGAATCATTTCATTTATTATTAAATCGACATAAGCTGACACATTATTCCGATACTCAAAAGGGATTGAATGAGCCCCTAAAAAAGTGGAGCGGACACAAATTGGAGCTGTTTCTTTAATTCGTTGAATTACCCGGAGCATTTTTATTTCATCTTTAGTATTTAATCCATAACCACTTTTTATTTCAACGGCGCCGGTTCCCATTTTTATAATTTCCTTAACCCGTTTCATCGCACTGTTATACAATTCTTCTTCAGACGTTTCATGCAACAATTTTGCAGAATTCAGGATTCCCCCACCCCGCCGGGCAATCTCTTCGTACGAGAGCCCTTTAATTTTATCGACAAACTCCTGCTCGCGCGGACCCGGGTAAACCAAATGTGTATGCGAATCGCAATAACTCGGATAAACTATCCGGTTTGAACAATCAATTTCAATTAAAAAATCATCATCAACGTAAACATCCTTTAATTGATCCATAGTTCCAAAATCGTCGATTAATTCATCCTGGATAATTAAAAAGGCATTTTTGATTGTGCCCACTTTGCTCATTTCTGCTCCTGCCCTAAACAATACGGGGTTATCTTCTACCTGAACAAGTTCTCTTATATTTTCGAGTAATAATTTCATAAAAAGAGTTTTTTAACCGACAAAAAGTTACGAAAATGATTTGACAAATCAAACGACATCATTCGAATTACGCAAACTTTCATTTTTAAATTCATGCTATAAATCATACAGTCATTTCAATATTTATTATTTTCGGGGAAATTAATACTACAGGTATGTTAAAAAAAGTTCCACACACTTTTGTCATTATCTTTTTACTCATCGCTTTTTGTGCTGTTTTAACCTGGGTTATTCCGGGTGGTGAATTTGAACGTGAAATAATTACAGTAAACGGTGTTGAACGTGAAGTGATTAAAAGTCAATCGTTTCAGTTTATTGAAAGCGATATGCAAACCTGGCAAATATTCTCAGCTTTTTTCGATGGCTTTGTAAATACAGCAAATATTATTGCTTTTATTTTAATGATTGGCGGGGCATTTTGGATCCTGAATGAAAGCAAATCGATCGACATCGGGATCTACTCTTTTCTGAAATTTGCAAAAAAATGGGAAAAATCGAAACTGTTAAAAAAATTCGGTGTCAATAATATTATTTTAACGGGTATCATGTTTATATTCAGTTTGTTTGGGGCTGTTTTTGGCATGAGCGAAGAAACCATTGCTTTTACCATTATTTTTGTTCCACTTGCTGTATCAATGGGATACGATTCTATTGTGGGCGTTTCGTTATGTTTTGTGGCAGCTGCACTCGGATTTGCCGGTGCATTTTTAAACCCGTTTACAGTTGGAATTGCGCAGGGACTATCGAACATCCCATTATTTTCAGGAATAGAATACCGGATTTTTATGTGGATTATAATAAATCTGGTAGGTTTTACATATATTTTAAGGTATGCTTCAAAAATCCATAAAGATCCCAAAAAATCATTGGTTTACGATGATGATAAATTCTGGCGAGATAGAAACGACAAAACAAATATAGATTTCAATTTCACGGTTCCGCGAATAGCATGGATATCATTTATTATATTATCGATAGCACTTATTTTATTTTCAATTTTTTATTCAATTACAAATTTAAAAATAGGGAACAGCGAAATCCGCTTCCCAGCTGTTCCAATCAGCACCGGATTATTTATTTTTTCCGGGTTTCTAACCCTTCGCAAAACTGTTCATTATTACATTTTAAGTTTGCTCACATTTACTATTGTTTTCCTGATTGTTGGCGTAATGGGTTACAATTGGTATGTGATGGAAATTGCCACACTTTTTCTGGCCCTTGGTATTTTTTCGGGAATTGCGGTTGGACAAACTGCAAACGAAATTACCAAATCGTTTATTGAAGGGGCAAAAGATATTTTATCTGCTGCACTGGTAGTAGGCCTTGCTGGTGGAATTATTGTTATTCTTGAAGATGGAAAAATAATCGACACTATTCTTTATTATGTATCGCAATCGATGAAAGATTTGGGGAAAGTTGGTTCGGTAAGTGTAATGTATTTAATTCAAACTTTCTTGAATATTTTTATCCCTTCAGGTTCGGGGAAAGCAGCTTTAACTATGCCGATGATGTCGCAATTTTCTGATTTAATAGGAATCTCGCGACAAGCTACTGTTGTCGCATTTCAGTTTGGAGATGGATTTACAAATATGATTACCCCAACTTCGGGCGTACTAATTGGTGTTCTGGGGATTGCCCGAATTCCCTACGAAAAGTGGTTTAAATGGGTAGCACCTTTTATTATAATTCTTACAATTTTAGGATTTCTACTTTTAATACCAACCGTTTTAATGAAAATGAATGGATTTTAGTCAATTAAAAAAGCCTGCTCTTTAAGAACAAGCTTTAAATGTTTTATGTTGTCCGGAAATTATTCGTCTATCGAAATAGCTTCTACCGGGCAAACTTCCGCGCATGAACCACAATCAGTACAAAGCTCTGGATCAATTACATAGATATCACCTTCGGCTATTGCATCAACAGGGCATTCATCAATACACGTTCCACATGCAATACATTCATCAGAAATTTTGTATGCCATAACAATAAATTTTTTTAATTAAACTTGTACGTTTCGGCAAATGTACAAAGTTTAACAAAAAAACAAAGTTCATATTTCATTAATTTCACAAATCACTTATACTGCCTACTCAACACACTGTTTGTCAGTATATTAATTCATTATCTTACTGTTAATATTAATTTAATCTTCTTTTTATTAAATTTGCAATAAATAAAAAATATAAGCATGAATTTAGACTGGCTTTTACAATTTAACCCAATATTATTAGCACTTTTTGCAGCACTTTTTACCTGGGCGCTAACAGCTTTGGGAGCTTCGATGGTTTTCTTTTTTAAAAGTATAAATCAAAAAGTACTTAATTCTATGCTTGGTTTTGCAGCAGGAGTTATGATTGCCGCCAGTTTTTGGTCGCTATTAAAACCTGCTATTGAAATGACCGAAGCGCGTGGTGATATTCCGTGGGTTCCGGCAGTTGTTGGCTTCTTGTCGGGCGGGGCGTTTCTACTTATTGTTGATAACATTTTACCCCATTTACATCTCGGATTAAAAATTGAAAAAGCTGAGGGGATAAAAACCCAATGGAAACGCAGTGTATTGCTTGTTATGGCAATTACCCTTCATAATATACCGGAGGGTTTAGCTGTTGGAGTTGCTTTTGGGGCATTGGCCAGCAGCCCGGAGGCTGGTGCTTTAGCAGGTGCAGTTGCACTGGCAATGGGAATCGGCTTACAAAACTTTCCTGAAGGTGCGGCAGTTTCCATTCCTTTGAGAAGAGAAGGATTTTCAAGATTGAAGGCTTTTAATTATGGTCAAATGTCGGGGATAGTTGAACCAATTGCAGCGGTTTTAGGTGCCTATTTAGTTTTAACTATGACACCAATTCTTCCTTACGCTCTTTCGTTTGCTGCGGGAGCTATGATTTTTGTGGTGGTCGAAGAATTAATCCCTGAATCCCAAACTGGTAATGAAACTGACTATTCAACTGTTGGTGCAATGTTAGGCTTTGCAACAATGATGTTGCTTGATGTTGCCCTTGGATAAAAGAACAAAAAAACAGGGATAAACAATAAAAAAAATTACTATTTATTCAATTATTATTTTGTTTATTGTAGAACTTACAAACTTCTGTAAGGCCACATTTTTCACACTTTGGTTTCCGGGCCACACAAGTATAACGTCCATGCAAAATAAGCCAGTGATGTGCTTTTGCAACTAACATCTCCGGGATATATTTCATCAATTGCAATTCGGTTGCCAGTGGTGTTTTTGCATTGGTACTTAAACCAATTCTTGCTGCTACCCTAAAAACATGTGTATCAACAGCCAAAGTCGGTTTGTTATAAACCACGGATGCAATTACATTCGCTGTTTTCCGGCCAACACCGGGCAATTTTTGCAAATCATCGACATCACTCGGAACCACGCCATTAAAAAGTTCAATGAGTTTTTTAGCCATTCCCACTAAATGTTTGGCTTTGTTGTTTGGATACGAACAACTTTTTATGTAATCAAAAACTTCAGCTGGTTCTACTTCTGCCATTATGTATGGTGTAGGAAATCGTTTTAAAAGATCAGGGGTAATCAGATTCACCCTTTTATCGGTGCATTGAGCAGATAAAATTACAGCCACGATTAACTCAAAGGCATTTTTATATTCCAATTCGGTTTCTGCAATTGGCATTGTAGTTTCGAAATACTGAATCGTATATTCGAATAACTCCCGTTTTCGCATAAAAAAAACTTTTTTTTCAAAAATAATTGAATTTTTCGCAATTCATCTGTAACAAATAGCATTTTCAACTGTCATATTAAATGAATTGCTTAAGCAACCTATTTCTCTCCCCTTTTGTAGAAATAGTTTTAAATTAGCAAATTAAACAGACGTAAAAAAAAGCCGGTATTGACCGGCTTTTTTATAAAACATCTCAACTTTTACTTTTTAACAAATTAACCCTGAAACAATACAAACAGATTATTTATCTTTCGCCCACTAAAAAAAAGTCAAAAATTAATTAAGATATGATAAAACTGAGATCCTATTTTTTATTTCTATTCATCATACTGTTTATCGTAGCATTTAAATTTTATCCTTTTGAGGATCATGCCAAACCTCAGGTTGAAAATACAGTTCCCATTGACATTCCCGAATTAAATCCATTATTAGAAATTTATAAAACAATAGAACAATACGATAGTATTTTAAGTTCAGAAATAATCGAATCAGGAACGGTTGGAGCTGCAATTGTTATTACTTATAAAAACCAAATTGCATTTCAAAAATGTTACGGTGTTAAAAAAACCGGAGAGAAAGATTCAATAAATAAAAACACAATTTTTAGGCTGGCATCGGTTTCAAAAACAATAACAGGAATATTAGCTGGCATGTTATCTGACGAGAAAATTATTGATTTAGACGATAAAGTTATTGATTATATTCCTGGTTTTCAGCTAAAAGACTCCAGCAACACCCATAATTTAACAGTACGGAATATCCTGAGCCATACTTCCGGGCTTGTCCCACATGCTTACGACAATTTAGTAGAAGATCATGTACCATTTCGATTAATAATGAACGATTTGGACAAAGTTGACATTTCGGCACAACCTGGTATTTTATATGGATACCAAAATGTAATTTTCAGTTTGTACGATACTATTGCAACCATAAACACATCGAAGAAATATGCTGATTTATTACATGAAAAAATATTTACGCCATTTAAAATGACCAATGCTTCTACTGGTTTTGACAACTTTAAAAAAAGCACAAACAAAGCTCTGCCCCATAATGGCTCGAATGGGAAATTCAAGACTTTGCGTTTAAATAACCGATACTATTCTACAACACCTGCCGCCGGGGTGAATGCAAGTATTTTCGACATGTCGCAATTCCTTTTAACCTTGTTGAACACAGAATCAACAGCGATAAATAATAATGTACGTGACATTGTTTTTACCCCCGAAATTATTTCCCCTTTAAAAAGCAATTACCTGCGACAATGGGACAATGTAGATTCTAAACACTACTCAATTGGCTGGCGGTTAATAGGTTACAAAGGAAGAAAAGTAGCATACCACGGCGGATATTTACAAGGATACCGTGCCGAAATAGCCCTTTGCAGGGATGAAGATATTGGAATTGCATTTCTATCGAATTCGCCAAATAATGTAGGTTCGAAAAGTGTACCCACATTTCTCAATTTGTTTTTTAACCTAAAAGACAACAACGAAATTTAAACAAACTGTAAATTTGGGAACTCGAAAAATCGACTTTCTTTTAAGTGGTCAAGAATAATATCTTATTATTCAATTCATTTCCTATTTTTGCAAAAATTTATTAGATGAAACCATATTTGCAAGGAGAAAATCTTTCGAAACGATGGGGCGAATTAATGCTTTTCGAGAATATTTCGTTTACCGTTTTCGAAGGGCAAAAGGTGGCTCTAATTGCAAAAAACGGTGCCGGTAAATCAACATTGTTAGATTTGTTGGCAGAAAAGGAATCGCCAGATTCGGGCAAAATTACCAAAACCAATAATATTGAAATTGGCTATTTTGAACAAAACCCAGTATTAAATCCTAAAAATACCGTATTAGAGGAAATTTTTGAAACGGAAAATATTAAATTAAAAACTATAAAAGCCTTTGAACTTGCCGTTTCACAAAATAACCAGGAAAAAATTACAGAGGTTTCGGCAAAAATGGATGTGCTAAATGCCTGGGATATTGAATATGAAATTAAACAAATCCTTACCCAGCTTAAAATTAATACACTCGAACAGGAAGTTGCAGAATTATCGGGAGGGCAGCAAAAAAGGCTGGCTTTGGCAAAGGTACTTATCAACAAACCCGATCTTCTTATTTTAGACGAACCCACCAACCACCTCGACCTTGAAATGATTGAATGGTTGGAGGCCTATCTTTCTAAAACAAAGTCAACACTTTTGATGGTAACCCACGATCGTTATTTTCTCGACAGAATATGCAACGAAATAATTGAAATGGAAGATAACCAGATTTATCGCTTCACGGGAAATTATTCATATTTTTTAGCAAAAAGAAGCGAGCGGATTGAGATTCAACAAGCTTCTGTTTCAAAGGCAAAGAACTTGCTCCGAACTGAATTGGAATGGATGCGGCGAATGCCAAAAGCACGCAGCACCAAGGCAAAATACCGTGTCGATTCATTTTCCAGTTTAAAAGAAAAAGCGTCACAAAAAATAAATAACGACGCCATTATTTTAAACGTTAAGTCCTCGCGATTGGGCAAAAAAATTGTTGAACTAAATAATATTTCCAAATCATTCCCAGGCGTAAATTTAATTGAAAACTTCAGTTATAAATTTTCGAGATTGGAAAAAGTAGGGATAGTGGGAAAAAACGGTACCGGGAAATCAACCTTTTTAAACCTAATTACTGAGATTCTAAATCCTGATTCGGGAACAATTGAGATTGGACAAACAATAAAATTTGGTTATTACCGCCAGGAAGGAATGACTTTCGATCCTCATGAAAAAATGATTGATGCCATAAACAAAATTGCTGAATATATTATTTTTGAAGACGGATCGAAAATGAGCAGTTCGCAGTTGTTAAATTATTTTCTATTCCCTCCCGAAACTCAATACAATTATATCGAAAAGTTAAGTGGCGGTGAAAAACGCCGATTGTACCTTTGTACTGTTTTAATGCAAAACCCCAATTTCTTAATCCTCGACGAACCTACAAACGACCTGGATATAATGACTTTAAATGTTCTGGAAGAGTATTTAAAGTCGTTTGCAGGTTGTGTGGTTGTTGCATCGCACGACCGTTTTTTTATGGACAAAATTGTAGATCATCTTTTTGTTTTTGATGGGAATGGCAAGGTTTCCGATTTTCCGGGAAATTATACAATTTACCGAAATAAAATGGAGGAAGAAAAAGAAAAGTCACAAGCCCGGAAAAAAGAAATAGAACGAAATCAAACAATTTTACAAGAAAAAAACACAAGCGATCATCAACAAAAAACAAAACTTTCGTTCAACGAAAAAAGGGAATTTGCCAAATTAGAAACAGAAATAGCTGATTTGGAAACAAAAAAAACCAAGTTGGAGGAATTACTAAATTCAGGAACTCTTACCCATGAAAAGTTATTCAGCAAATCGGAAGAATTAGGAAAAATAAAAACTGTTATCGACGAAAAAGAATTTCGTTGGCTTGAATTAAGTGAATGGCTGTAAAGCTAAAATCAGCTTATATCAAATGTCTTCGAAATCAACATTTGTATAATCTTTAACAGGCTCATTTTCGGCCACCACCTCTACCTCTTCTTTATGTAAATCCGCAGATTGATATTCGGGTTGGTTTTCTCTGATATAATGAATTATCTCCTCAAGACTATCGGCAAATTTTTCAAAATCTTCTTTGTACAAAAATATTTTGTGTTTTTCATATTGAAATTTACCGTTGTCAATATACCTTTTTTTGCTTTCGGTAATGGTTAGATAATACTCATCGTGCCGGGTACTTTTTACATCAAAAAAATAAGTCCTTTTCCCTGCCCGAATTACTTTTGAATGAACCTCTTGTTTAAATTTGTTTTCAGGTCTCTTTATTACCACCTTATTATCAATTCCTTCCATTCCTGGTAAATTTAGATTTTTAATCTGCTTAGTTATCCAAAAATAAAAAAATAATTTCAATATCTGTAGTTACCAGACATTAAGGGTAATTAATCTGGCAATTTTATTCAATTTAAATTCATTCTATTAAATAAAAAAGGAACCTGAATTTGTTTCGTTAGAAAATTTAATTTTTACTTATAAATCTCATTTTTAGCCGACAACAATGTATTTTGAAGTAACGATACACGAGTCATCGGACCTACCCCGCCCGGGACTGGTGTAATATAAGAACATTTTTCGGCCACTTCATCGAACAAAACATCGCCTTTTAATTTCCATCCCGACTTTGTTTTATCCGATTTTATGCGGGTGGTACCAACATCAATAACTACTGCGCCTTCTTTTACCATGTTTCCTTTTACGAACCCGGGAACCCCTATAGCAGCAATTAAAATATCAGCATTTCGACAAACTTCCACCAAATTTGCAGTGCGGCTGTGTGCAACCGTTACAGTTGCATTTACCGCTTTCTGCGACATTAAAACACTTAACGGGCGCCCGACAATATTACTCCGTCCAACAATTACACAATTTTTGCCGCTGGTTTCAATTTTGTACCGTTTCAGTAATTCTACTATTCCAAATGGTGTCGCAGAAACAAAAGATGGTAAGCCAATAACCATCCTGCCCACATTTTCAGGATGAAAACCGTCAACATCTTTTCGCGGATTGATAGATTCAATTACCTTTTGTTCAGAAATATTTTTTGGTAACGGAAGTTGAACAATAAATCCATCTAAACCTTCATCATTATTTAGCTCCTTAACTTTCGCCAGTAATTCTTCTTCAGTTACATCGTCATCGTATCTAATTAACGACGACTTAAACCCAACCTGCTCACAGTCTTTAATTTTATACGAAACATAGGTCTCGCTGCCTCCATCGTGACCAACAAGAATTGCTGCCAAATGAGGAGGATTACCACCATTCTTGCGTATCTTCACCACTTCTTCCGCAATCTCCTTTTTTATTTCTCCTGCTATCTTTTTCCCGTCAATAAGAATCATTTAACTTGTATTTAATTAGAAATGAATTTATTAGCCAGATTATTGTGTCTGAAAACTGAAACTGTAAACTGTAAACTGCGACTAATACTTCCGCCCCTGTTGTTGTAATCCGCTCATCATTCGTTGCACGTTTTTACCCTGTGAAACCATTTTCATCATTTTGCGGGTTTCGCTAAACTGTTTTAATAATCGGTTGACTTCCTGGATATTTGTTCCCGAGCCGGTAGCAATCCTCTTTCTTCTGCTACCATTTATTAATGCCGGGTCTTCTCGCTCAGCCCTGGTCATCGAATAAATAATTGCTTCAATATGTTTAAAAGCATCGTCATCCAAATCCATATTTTTCATTGCTTTTCCCATTCCCGGAATCATCGAAACCACATCTTTCAGATTACCCATTTTTTTAATCTGTTTAATCTGTTTCAGGAAATCGTCGAAGTTGAAAGTATTTTTTGCCAGCTTTTTTTGCAGTTTCCGCGATTCTTCTTCATCAAACTGCTCTTGTGCTTTTTCAACCAGCGAAACAATGTCGCCCATCCCTAAAATCCTCTCGGCCATCCGGTCTGGATGAAAAACGTCAATGGCATCTACCTTTTCGCCAGTACCCACAAATTTTATTGGTTTTTCAACCACTGCCCTAATTGATAAAGCTGCACCACCCCGGGTATCGCCATCAAGTTTAGTAAGTACCACCCCATCGAAATTTAACGTTTCGTTAAATTCTTTAGCTGTATTTACTGCATCCTGTCCGGTCATTGAATCTACTACAAACAGGATTTCTCCAGGATCGACTGCCTTTTTAATGGCTGCAATTTCCTTCATCATTTGTTCGTCAACAGCCAAACGACCTGCAGTATCAACAATTACCACATCGTAGCCCTTGCTTTTTGCCTCTTTAAGGGCAGCCTTTGCAATTTTTACAGGATCCATGTTACCATCCTCAGAATACACCGGGACAGTAATTTGTTCGCCAAGGATTTTTAATTGTTCAATTGCAGCCGGACGGTAAACATCGCAAGCAACTAAAAGCGGTTGTTTCCCTTTTTTAGTTTTTAGCATGTTTGCCAGTTTGCCCGAAAAAGTAGTTTTACCCGAACCTTGCAAACCCGACATTAAAATAACCGAAGGTGAACCCTTAACATTTATGTCGGTAAATGTCCCGCCCATCAATGCAGCCAATTCGTCTTTTACAATTTTTACCATTAACTGCCCTGGTTTAACAGCCGTTAAAACCTGTTGACCCAGAGCTTTCTGTTTTACATCATCGGTAAATTTTTTGGCAATTTTGAAGTTGACATCAGCGTCGAGCAATGCCCTTCGAATATCTTTTAGTGTTTCCGCAATATTTATTTCCGTAATTTTCCCCTGTCCTTTCAGTAATTTGAACGAACGATCCAATCTGTCACTTAAATTCTCAAACATACGTTTTATATTCTTTTGAAATTGAAGCACAAAAATAGAAGTTTAAAGTTGAATGTTAAAAGTTTAAAGAGAAAACTTTTAGGAGATAAGGTTCATGGCTGTGCTTTGAAATTTTTTGTGTCAGTTTTACGCAAAGGGCAATTCCCAATTGAACAAGGAATAGCACATGCTTATACTTCACTTTTAAAATTTAAAATCTTGTAGATTTACCATAAAATTTAATAACAATTTCATAAGAAATTTGATCGCGATTTTATAAAGAGTGATAACAACCTTTCGCTACCTTTGTATTCCGAAAAATTTTACAATGAAAAACAAAATCATAGAAATAATAACTCATAAACTTGACATTACAGAAGTTCAGGTTACAAACACAATTAATTTATTTAATGAGGGTGCAACTGTTCCATTTATTTCAAGATACAGAAAAGAGAGAACCGGCAGTTTAGACGAAGTTCAAATTCAACAAATAAAAGAGTTAAAAGAAAAATTCTCTGAACTTGAAAAACGAAAAGTAACCATTTTAAAAACTATCGATGAACAGGAAAAACTTACTCCTGAATTAAAATCGAGAATTGAAAGCTGTTTTGATTCAGTTGAACTGGAAGATATTTACCTGCCATTTAAACCCAAAAGAAGGACAAAAGCCACAATTGCCAGAGAAAAAGGATTGGAACCATTGGCAAAAATTTTAATGAAACAATTAGAGCGCGATGTGGAATTCCGTGCCAACTCTTTTATTAATGAAAATGTTGAATCGATTGAAGAAGCACTTTCCGGAGCCCGGGACATTATAGCAGAATGGATAAATGAAAATGAACGGGCAAGGAATATTGTACGACGTGGATTTAATATTGGAGCAGAAATTATTTCAAAAATAATTAAAGGAAAAGAGGAAGAAGCTGAAAAATATCGTGACTATTTCGATTGGAATGAACCTTTAAAAAAATGCCCGTCGCACAGATTGCTTGCCATGCGCCGTGGCGAAAATGAAGGGTTTCTAAGGGTTTCTATTAATCCGGATGAAGACAGAGTTTTGGAAAACATCGACCGCTTTTTTGTTAAAGGAAATAATCAAAGTTCGGAGCAGGTTGGGCTGGCAGTTAAAGACAGTTTAAAGCGACTAATCCAACCTTCGATAGAAACTGAATTTGCAAACCTCTCGAAAGAAAAAGCAGATGAGGAAGCTATAAAAGTATTTGCCGAAAATTTGAAACAACTTTTACTCGCTCCACCACTTGGACAAAAACGAACTCTGGCAATCGATCCCGGATACCGATCGGGCTGTAAAGTAGTTTGCCTCGACGAGCAGGGGAATCTTTTGCATAATGTAAATATTTACCCGCACAAACCACAGGAAGAGCGAAAAATGGCGGCTAAAAAAGTATCGTCGATGGTAGAAATGTACCAAATTGAAGCCATTGCAATTGGGAATGGAACGGCCAGCCGCGAAACAGAATATTTTATAAAGAGACTCCATTTTGATCGCGAAGTTCGTGTTTATGTAGTTAGTGAAGACGGTGCTTCGGTTTATTCTGCCTCATCGGTGGCCCGCCAGGAATTTCCGCAATACGATGTTACGGTTCGGGGAGCAGTTTCTATTGGAAGGCGTTTAATGGATCCGCTGGCTGAGTTGGTAAAAATAGATCCGAAAAGTATTGGTGTTGGACAGTATCAACACGATGTTGATCAGAAAAATCTTAAAAACAGTTTAGATTCTGTTGTCGAACTTAGTGTAAATTCTGTTGGAGTAAACTTAAACACAGCCAGCAAACACCTGCTAACTTATATTTCGGGACTTGGACCACAACTGGCTGAAAACATTACTAGTTTCAGAAAAGAAAACGGAGCTTTTCAATCGCGTGAAACATTAAAAAAAGTGGCCCGAATGGGACAAAAAGCGTTTGAACAAGCGGCAGGTTTTCTGCGAATTCCTGATGCCATAAATCCACTGGATAATTCCGGTGTTCACCCCGAATCGTACAAAATTGTGAAACAAATTGCCAAAGATTTAAAATGTGAACTAAACGATTTGGTACGGAATGAAACGTTGGTTTCAAAAATTGATTTTCAAAAATATGTAACAAACGAAATTGGACTTCCTACTTTAAACGATATAAAAAATGAGTTGCTAAAACCCGGCCGCGATCCTCGAAAACCAATTAAAATTTTTGAATTTGCACACGGTATTTTCAAAATTGAAGATTTACAAGTTGGCATGGAACTTCCAGGAATTGTGAACAACATTACCAAATTTGGAGCTTTTGTCGATGTTGGAATTAAAGAATCAGGCTTGATTCATGTTTCGGAAATGGCCGACCGTTTTATCTCCGACCCCAACGAAATTGTAAAATTGCATGAACATGTAAAAGTCCGCATTAAAGAATTAGATATTCCGCGAAAAAGAATTCAACTTTCTCTAAAAGGAATTGAACAGAAATAAAACAAGGATACCATCTTTTTTTACACAAATAAAAAAGTTGTGAATAATAATAACCGAAATCTACAAACATGGCCAAAAACGATAAAGTACTTGTTGACGGAATTATCGATGATAGAATAGAATTAAATCTACCATCAAAAAAAAGAGATGAGGCCTTTGAATTTTTAGTCTTTGAGCAATTACTTAAAGACTATGATTTATCCATTGATGAGCTAAAATCAGGAATTGTTGATGGTCGTAATGATGGAGGTATTGATGGAATGTTTATTTTCATTAATGGACATCATTTATCAGAAATACAAAATTTCAATTGGCCAAAAACTGGCTCTGTTTTGGACGTATGGATTATAACTTGCAAACACCATGATACATTTAAGCAAGCACCTCTTGATAATTTGGTAGCTAGTATAACCGAGTTATTAGATTTTACAATAGAGCAGGATAACTTAAAAGGTGATTATTCCGAAGCAATTTTAAAAAGAATAAAAAACCTAAAATTTGCTTATCGAAAAGTATCTCCAAGACTCACAAAATTCAATATTAACTTTTGTTATGCATCAAGAGGAAATACAGACCAATTAGGAGAATCTATTAATTCAAGGGCTTTGCAACTAAAACAAGTAGCAACAGACTTTTTTGGAAATTGTTATTCTGAATTTATATTTTTAGGCTCAACGGAACTAATTGAATTAAACAGAAAAACTCCAAATTTTTCATTTGAACTCCCTTTTGTAGAGGTGCTTTCTAGTGGAATGAGTTATGCCCTTTTAGTTAAACTTAAAGATTACTTTAACTTCGTTTCAGACAATGGAAAGTTAAAAAGGTATTTATTTGATTCAAATGTTAGAGATTTTGCTGGTTTAAATAGAGTTAATGAGGATATTAGAGATACATTAAATGATGCAAAATCTCCAGATTTTTGGTGGTTAAATAATGAAGTTACAATCCTATCAACAAAAGCTTTACTAATTGGGAAAGATATTCACATTGAGGATATCCAAATAGTAAATGGCTTACAAACTACTGAGTCAATTTTTCGCCATTTTCAAAATGGGGGAAGTGATGCAAAAGAAAGATGTATACTTGTTAAAGTAATAGAATCTAATGATGCATTTAATAGAGATTCTATTATAAGGGCAACAAATAATCAAACTAATGTTGAGTTGGCGTCACTTCATGCAACAGATAAAATTCAGCGAGACATTGAGGATATTTTAATAAGAAGTGGTCTTTACTATGAAAGAAGAACAAACTTTTACAAAAATCAAGGAATATCTGCAGATAAAATATTAACACTATTATACCTTGCATCAGGTTTTGTAAGTTTAATTTTAAAAGCACCACATCAAGCTTCTTTATTAAAGTCTCGTTTTATGAGGTCTGAAGTTTCATATAATGAAGTTTTTTCGGTCGAAACAGACTTAAATATTTGGCCACAAATCGCTCACATATTGAAAAAAACAGATATGTTTTTAGAGAGTGTTAGACCTAAAAGAAGTGGAGGTATAAGGTTTTTGAAAACCAGACGACAATTCATAATCTTTTTAACAACATCAAGAATACTTGAAACATTCAATTTTAATATAAATGACCTTGTTAATTTAGATATTTCAAAATATGACATTCATGAATTAGGCAAAACTTGGGATTTTTTTAAACCTTTCAATCGAGATTACAGAGATTTATCGAGAAGTGTTATTGAAAAGAAAAGTTACTTAATTAGGTTATGTGAACCGGCTGCACTTGAATGGAATTTAAAAGGTATTGAAAGAATTAATAACCTTTCACAAATAAAGTTAAAAACAAAAAAAGATAAAACTTCTAAAATTCCACTATCAATGGAATTTGCACTTAAAGTTAATGATTTATTACCTGAACAGCCATGGAAACCAGGCATTCATAAAGAAATCATATCAACTCTAAAATGCACAACTTCAGATTATTTTGACGCAGTGGAAATTTTAATAAATGAAGGATTAAGAAATTATCAGAAAGATGGTGTTGTTTTCGATGAAGATGGAAATGTTATTTGTTATGATAAAGAACGTGTAGACTCAGAGACCCTTAAACTTAATGAATGAAAATTACTAGTCACAAAGTGCATATTTCAGAGCGGTTTCAGTGCGGCAATCATCGGCGGATTCTCGCATCGTCATTCAGTCCTACCGGACGTGAACGCTCTCCGAAATCCTCTCCGCAACATGCACCATCCGATGGCATCCTTCCTTTTATAACAAATTTACAAGCGAATAAATATCTTCTTTTTATAAAGGAAATAACAAACATACCACAACATTGCGGCAACCAAAAGGGTTGAGATTATTATTAAAACAACTTCGTTGGTCCAACTAAAAATTCGGTAAATAAACGGATCGACCAATCCACTAAAGAATCTTTTAAAACTACCTGCCATCAAATAAATAAATAGCGGATTCATTCCAAAAACTGCAAAAAACATGGGCACTTTTTTGAAATTTAAAATGTCGATTAACCAATAAGAAATTGCCATTCCTATTAAACACCAGCCTCCACTAACGATAATAAATGAACTCGTACAAATGTGTTTGATAATCGGAATAAAAGGATTCATTGCATAACCGATAATCACACCAATTGTTCCCGCAATTAAAAGCGTCAAAATCTTTTTTTGGTGTGTCCAGTCTTTCATTAAAATCATTCCGGTAAGTACTCCCCAAATGGTATGTGCCGAAGTAGGAATAGCGTTAAATGGTACCCAGTTTCCATGTTCCAAACTTCCCGTCAACATCATATCAGTCCACGAACCAAAGTTTTGCCCGGCAACAAATGGCTGGTTAAATCCTTCAACCGGCCAATAACGATACAACAAATCCGACACTAGAATCAAGGCAAATGAAATTATCAACTGCCACTTTATTTGTTTGCGCATTATAAGAAAAGCTATCAAATACGTAACCGAAAGTTGCGCCATTACATTATTAAAATTTGACGTGGTTGCACTAGAACTAATTGCCCAACCGATTAGCAGCAAGTACAGACAACGGGTAAGGACATGATAAAGTGTCTTTTTCCAACTGTCGCCTTTTGCCCATCTTCGCGTTAACGAAAATGGCATTGCCACACCTACAATAAACATAAAAAAAGGTTGAATCAGATCCCAGAAACGAAGTCCTTCCCATGGTACATGAGTTAGCTGCTGTTGGATAAAATTTATAACCGGGCTATTATTGGCCGGATCTAATTTTCCAAACATTCCACCTAAACCGCCAATAAGCAAAAACATGGTAAATCCGCGAAAAAAGTCAATTGAAAAAATTCGATTTTGTTCTGTTTTTAGATGAATTGAGTCACTCATTTTTTTATTTTTTTTTGATATTGAATATTATTTCAAGCTATTATGGAAACACTTTGTTCGATATTAAAAATTCGCATTTACTAGAGTGAATTTTCCTCTTTCAATAATTCTTAATTTCGAGGTATATCTTTAAACGACAATAATAAAAATGACAACACCTAAAAAATCAAGAAATCAAACCCTAATTTATCATTTATTGTGGACTATGCCAATTTACATTTTTAATTTCCCAACATAATAAAAATTAATTTTTTGTAAGATTTGCTTTTATTGCTTTACTTTTATGGTATTTCAATCCAAAAAGAATCATTTAATGAAGAAAATTTCGCGCCGCAATTTTATAAAAAACACATCTAAACTTTCGTCGGGATTAGTAATATTAGGGACTAACACACATTTTCTAAGTTCTTGTTCAATAAAAAATACAAGCGAAAAAAAATTGAAAATATTTATTCCGATGCCAATCCAGGTTGTTATTGATGATGTGGGATGGTGGTCGGGTAAAGATGGAAGCAAAAAGCAAGAACCCTACCGGACAGGTATTAATCGGAACCATGTTCCAAATGATTACCTGGCCATTGCGGAATTGGGGCGTGAACTGGGAATCAGGCCACAGGCAGCTATTATTTTATGCGAGTGGGATAAAAAGAATATTCTTCGACAATTGCCCACAAGTACATGGATGAGCGAAAAGTGGGATAACTCAAAATGGGTTGGTCAATGGCTTGAAGAAACAGCAGAAATTATACGAAACAATAAAAATCATTTTGAACTAACCGTTCATGGCATTGGTCATGAATATTGGGAAGGAGGAAACTTTACCCGTGCCGAATGGACAGATTCAAAAGGACAGATGCGCCCTCAGGATCAGGTTGAATTACATCTTGATTATTTTGAGAAGTTAATGAACCAACATAACCTTGGATCATTCCCGAACTCTTTTGTCCCAACTGCATTCAGGCATTCGTTTGGCCCATCAGAAGGAAGGAATATAAGCCTGGCCGAAATTCTTGAAAAAAGAGGTATTACATATATTAATAGTCCGTTTGAAGGAATGTACAATAATGAAAGAATACAACACGAACTATTCGGGTTTGATGCCGGAGTAATGACAATTGACAGAGGAAGCGACGAATTTCCGTGGGACACATTTCCGGGAAATCCCTCCATGGAATTAACAGGGCCGACCTGTGGAATGCACTGGCCAAATATGTTACATCCAAATCCGGAAAGAAATTCTGAGGTCGTCCAAAAATGGGTAAATTACCTGAAACCATACAATGAGAAACAAGATATGATGTTAGCCCCGGATTCAGTGGCTTTTCAAAATCAGCTTGTTCACCAGACACTGACAAAAACTCAATTAAAAAGAAATTCCATTAAAATCGATTTTACAGAAACCGACAAACTTCCAAGTGGAGTTGGTATGGGAGAACTGACATTAAAAATAGTAACAGATAAACCTACGCAGTTTAAATCGGAGGATATAAAAATTAAGTCACAAACATTACAAAGGGGCAGTAAATTCCTTTATAATTTAATACTGAAACGGAAAGCTGGGAAATTGAAGGTTAATATAATATTTGATTCTGCAAAATAACTGTTTTTTAAATGCACAAATAGTTGATAAACGAATCTATAAAATCGTTTAACCGACGATGTTATTTCTTAATCCTTAAAAATAAATTAATCCCAAGGGGTTCCTTTAACACATCAATCTTCGATTTTTCAATTCCTGCCTGGAGAGCAAATTGCTTTAATTCATCGGCCGACCGATGATACAAAAACCAATCGCCAAGAATCTCCATTGCCCTTCTCGAAGGGTTTTCAATGTTAAAATTGCCAATTATCATTTCGCCCCCTTCATTAAGATATTCGTAATATTTTTTTAACAAGAAAACAAAATGTTTGCCTTTGAAATAGTCGAACAAGCCGGCACTCCAAATTAAATCGTATTTTTTTTCAGGTGAGTAACGTATTACATTTCTATTATAAAAAGTCATTTTACTCAAATACTTCCAGTTCTTATTTTTTGCATAAGCAATTGCCCTTTTATCCATGTCGAGCATTTCGAACACGAGCGAATTTTCAGGATTCTTTTCAAAAAACTCGAAAGTTTCGGTTACTGGCCCACTTCCCAAAATCATAACATCCTGCCGCAAGCCCATTGCTTTGGCATTTAGCTTTTCGAAAATACCGATGGCCAAAGTTTTGCGGTTAACAACAGCTATTACAGCCGGGGCAGAATGAAGAAATATATCCCACTTTTTATAACGTTTGTCTGGATTTACATAGCTTTGATATATTTTTTCTATTATAAAAAAATCGCCACTATAACCGAATGGTTTTGTATATGAAAATCCGAAAAGGGTGGCTGAATTTAATATAGGTGCAATTTTATTTCGAAAACTCTCAATATCTTCTGCTTTAACCTGGTCAACTATCTCGAAAAACTCCAAATAATCTTCTTTGTCAGGACCATTTTTTAAGAAAATACTTTGAATATAGGCATCTAAATCAATGGAATCAATATTCATAATTTCACAATCTTTTCTAGTAAAAATGTTATTCATCATCAACAATTTCACCTAATTCACTCTCAAGCCCCATCACCAATTCTTTGTATGCGACTTCCACCGTAATTACACTCATTTTGTCTGCAATAATAACTTCGGGATATTTTACGGCAAATACTTTTGAACTGTTGATGACAAAATTCCCGCTTACCTGGATAAAATTCTTTTTTGGTAATAATCCAATAATATCGGAAAATAATTTTTCTGTAACAATCTCATCATCAAACAGATGAATTGTTGTTTGCCCGTCTTCTTTTTCAACAAAGTACACGTCATCAATATTTATTTTCTCAAAACCTTTATTTACCTGTATAATAAACTGTTTCTTTGGCTGGTCTTTTAAGTCGAAGAAAGTATTAAATTGATCGCTCTCCATCTTAAGTTTTAAATCGTTGCCAAATTTAAAAATCGCAATTTCGATATTAGTTTGTAAATCTTTATCGGTAAACGGCTTAATAATATAACCGTAAGGAAGCGCAACTTTTGCTTTGTTTACAGTTGCAATATCGGCGTTTGCAGTTAAATAAATTATAGGGACATCATGCTTTTGTATAATTCTCCTGGCCGCTTCTATCCCACTCATTTCCCCTTTTAAATTTATATCCATCAAAATCAGGTCGGGCAATGATTTTTCAACTTCTTTAATAGCTTTAAGTCCGGTATCTACTGAATTTTGCACACTGTACCCCAGGCTTTCAATGCTTTCTTCTATATCTGTTGCGACTAATAATTCATCTTCAACAATTAATATTTTATACTTTGGGTTCATTAGTTTGATAGTTTAAATTTAATTGTAAATTTAGTTCCATTTGAAAAATCACTTTGCAATTCTCCTTCTATTTGCTGTACTAATTTATGAATAATTTTCATACCAAGCGATTTAGTTTTAGTAATATCAATTTCTGTTGGAATACCAATTCCATCGTCGCAAACCGTTAAAAGGAACTCTCCTTCTTCTATGAGTTTAAAACGAATGCAGATAGTTCCGTTTGCTTTGTCAACAAAAGCATATTTAAATGCGTTTGAGATAAGTTCATTAATTATTAAACCACAAGGGATTGCAACATCCATTGGAAGATATGCATCATCAATTTGGTAGTCGAATTTAACATTGGCCTGCTGGCTGGCGTACGTCCGGGCTATGTTTCCCGATAAACTTTTAATATAACTCGAAAACTTAATATCTGCCAAATTCTTATTGTTATACAGGTTTTCGTGGATGAGTGCCATTGAATGTATCCTGTTTTGGCTCTCCTGCAATATGTCTTTCAATTTCTGATCGTCAATAATACGGCCCTGCATACGCAATATGCTCGATATTATTTGCATATTATTTTTAACCCGGTGATGGACTTCACGAAGCAAAATATCTTTTTCCTCTAGTGATTTTTTCAGATAATTTTCGGCTTCCTGGCGTTTTTTCTCCTTTCTTTCAAGCTCCCATTTCATTAAGGTAATTCCAGCAAATTCATCTATTAACGACAGTAGTTTTTTTGCTTCAACAGGCTTCATCAAATAACCATCAATACCCAAATGTATTGCTTCAATAAAACTATCTTTATCGCTATACGCCGACATCACAATAATTTTTGCATCTTGGGCAATCTTCTTGATCTCTTTTACCATTTCCAAACCATTCATCACCGGCATAACCATATCGGTAATCACTAAATCGGGTTTGTGCTTTTCATACAATTCTAATCCATGATGGCCATCTTTAGCTATAAACAAATTTTCTACATGTTTTGCCAGGAATTTTTTATACAGTTGCCTGATTATTTCGTTGTCGTCAACAAAAAGTACAGAAATATTATATCGTTGCACTGGTCCTTTCCTTTTATTCATTTATTTAAATTAAATATTTTTTATGGTAAATGATATACTTTCCAGATAAAATGACCAAACCCGACTTGAATAAAATTCATCTTTCTTTGTACGATTTTATCTATGATCGTTTCATTCCTTTGAATATTTTTCAAACTGCTTAACCATAATTTCAAGTAACTTTTCTCGTATTATTGGTTTAAAAACTATTCCGTCGCACCCTGAAGTCGCAATTTCTTCGTAGGCATGTCCCATAACACTTGCAGTTTGAATTATGATTGGTATATCGGGTGCAATTTGTTTTATTCTTTTTGTTGCTTCAACACCGTCTAAAACCGGCATTCTTATATCCATTAATATTACATCAACTTTTTTCTTTTCCTGCACATAGTCAATAGCTTCTTGTCCGTTGATTAACCAAACAAAATTTGCTTTAGTTTTTCTTAATTGAGTTTTTATCAAAACAAGGTTAATTTTAATATCATCAACTATTACTATTGTTTTGTCTTCCCAGTTGAGTTGCATAAATTGTTACTTTGGTTGGTTGTTGAAAATGGGCAGTTTAAAAGAGAACTTTGAACCTACATCTAATTTGCTATTTACTGAAATATCCCCCCCCATTAAATTTAAATAGGTTTTTGTAATTGCCAAGCCCAAACCTGTACTTTCACGGCCAGGTGTCCTACTTGTTGAAGCCTGCATAAACCGATCAAAAATGTGTTCTTGTAGTTCTTCCTTTATTCCAATTCCAGTATCTTTGACAAAAAAATCAAGTGTATCATTTTTTAGTGTGTAATAAAATTCGATGTTTCCCTTATCAGTATATTTACAAGCATTTTTCACCAGGTTAATTATTATCTGTTTTAATCTTACCCTGTCGGTATAAACTACAGATTTTCCGTCAGGCAAACCATTTTTATAGCTAAGGTTCAAATTTTTTGTAACAACGTTTTCCTCAAGGCTAAACATATCATAAATCTCCTTGGTTAACATATTCAATTCAAATTCACTTTTTTCGATTTTTAATATACCTGCCTCAATTTTCGATAAATCTATTATGTCATTAATCAAATTAAGTAAATGCTCTCCATTATGTATAATTACGCTAATAAATTCATCTAATTCTTCTTCATCCTCTGCTTCGCGCAAAAGATTTGCAAAACCAACAATTCCATTCATCGGGGTACGGATTTCGTGGCTCATATTAGCAAGAAATGCAGATTTAAGTTTATCTGATTCTTCTGCTTTATCCCTTGCAATAATCAGCTCCTTTTGAATTAATGATCTTCGTTCAACCTCGTCTTTCAGATCTTCATTCCTGGTATTCAACAATCTTGTCCTATCCTGGACTTTTGCTTCCAAATTTTTATTAACACCTTCTATCTCAGCATTTTTACCTGCTATTTGCAAATAAAGATTAAAATTTTGCCTGTTAAAAATTTCGTTACTATAAGCTGCAAACATTCCGATAAGATTTGCCCCAATAAAAAAGAAACTATTTGAAACAATAATTTTATTATCAATTTCAAATATCAAGGAAGCAACAATATAAATAACTATCACAATCCAACTTGCTACCGATACCGATAAAAAGCGAAGTTTTATTAATACAGCCCCTGAAAGGAAAACAAGGATCAACCCACTACTGTAAACTACTGCCTCAGGAAGCAAAACGAGCATTATTATTATTCCAACTGCACCTATCAAATAGGCGGCAAAAATCAAAGTCTGCCAATAATTTTTAAAGTTCTTTGAATATGATAGTAACGCCACAGATAGCAAAACAGGCACAACTACAATACGAATAATAATAAAAAGCTTGAAAAAATCTTCTGCAACAATACTATCGAGGTATCCAAAAAAACCATAAAGCAATGACAAAATTACAAATGCAGCTCTCGTTGTCTTAAATGAACGGTTAAAATACGATTCCCTATACTTACTTTCTCTTTCGTCAGGAAAGTTAAGCGTAAATTTGTTTAAATCAGTAGTATCGTCAGAACTAAAATTCATATAAAAAGATATAACAAATACATATAAGGCGTGTATTTATGGGCAATACAACTATTCTTTTGGTTTAATAAGTTTGCAATCATTACGTTTAAAAAAACCACATGGTTTTTTTAACAATCCAACATTTTTTTACTTCGTGTAAAAGAAATAAAAATAAATGAAATACCATTAATTACCTAACCTTAAATCAAAAGCCAAATTGCTTAATTTGACATTTAACAATTCTCAGGTTAAGTGGCAAAAAACAAAAATATTTTATTTTACATATTTTGTTTTGAATGTTATAGTTTCCGTTACAACCACTTTTTCCCCAAATTATTAACTTAACTTTTTTTATTTTTGGTATGCAATAATACTTTAGCGCAATTAATCAGATTTCAAGAGTTACATCTTTCATTCTTCATTCAGAATAAAAAAAAATCCTTTTCTATCAATAAAAACTCACTCTTCACCAAGC
>JABGRN010000048.1 GCA_018648265.1 Prolixibacteraceae bacterium
TTTACACTTCACTGTTTTAACAAATCGTTGCGTTTTGGAATGGACCCCAACAATCTTGGAGAATTAATAACCACAGGAATATTCTCTGTTTCTCGCAATCCTTTTTTTGTTTCTATTGAACTCTATTTTGTGGGAATTGCCTTACTTATTCCCAACCTGTTTTTTATTGCAATCGTGCTTTCAACAATAATTAGCATACATTTATTTATTCTGAAAGAGGAAAAATTCCTTAAGAAAAATTACAACAAAGCGTATAAAAATTATTCAAAAAAAGTAAGACGATATTTTTGAACATTCAACCTAAAAACATAAAAATGAAAATCTGGAATTTTGGAATAGTCGGCGCAGGCAATATTGCCGATTTCCATGCAAAAGCAGTTCAGTCTCTTGGCAATGCAAAATTAGCTGGCATTTGCGGAACAAATCCTGACAAAGTAAAAATCCTTGCCACAAAATATTCGTGCCGGGTTTTTAATAATACAGATGAAATTATTCAGTCTTCGGATGTCGATATAATTATAATTGCAACACCAAGCGGGGCGCATTTTGTTCCCACAATTGAAGCAGCTAAAAACGGAAAACATGTGTTATGTGAAAAACCTCTTGAAATTAGTCTAGAACGAATAGATTTAATGATAAAAGAGCACGAAAAAAATGAAACAAAATTAGGCGGAATTTTCAATTTTCGATTTAATGAAGCAGTGCGGGTATTAAAAAATGCGGTCGATTCCGGGCGCTTTGGAACAATTACGAATGCTTCGGTTTTTGTGCCCTGGTGGCGAAACGACGAGTATTACGAAAGTAGCTGGCGAGGTACCTGGAAACTCGACGGTGGCGGTGCATTAATGAACCAATCAATTCACATGGTCGATTTGCTCCAATATATGGTTGGCCCGGTTGAATCGTTGCAGGCTTTTATTGCCACACTTGGTCACCCTCAAATTGAAGTGGAAGATACCTCGATGGCTATTCTTAAATTCAAAAATAAAGCATTGGGAATGATTTACGGAACGACTTCTTCTTTCCCCGGACAATTCAGAAGACTGGAAATTACTGGTACAAAAGGCACGGTAATTATGGAGGAAAATAGTTTTAAAGTTTGGCAATTTGCTGAACCAATTGAGGAAGATTCTGAAATATTAAAAAAGTACAGCACAATTGAAGGCGGTGGCGGAGTTTCTGATCCGATGGCAATTCCATTTGAACCACATGCCAGAAATATTGCTGCTTTTATCGACTCGATTGAAAAAAATGAACCTTTTGAAGTTGACGGAAATGAAGCAAGAAAATCAGTTGAAATTGTTCTTGGAATTTATGAGTCCGCAAAAGAGCATAAAGAGGTATTTTTTAGTTGACTTTTTTTGACTAATTATTTTTAAACAAATATTTAAATCCCACCGAAAGAGTATTTACAAGTTCAAAATCGTCGGTTACCACCGTCATTGCATTATATTCTCCGGTAAGATACAAATTTGGCAAGGTATTAAAAGGGTTAATTTGAATACCAACCGGGACATTAATACTTGCCCAACCAACTTCCAGTGAAAGTAGCGGAAGTCCAACACCCAGCCCGGTATATAAACCGGCTTTTTCTTCATCAATCAATTTAAAACAATAATAAGCCTGGGTAATTCCCCGCTCTGCATAACTCCATGGAGAATGAATGTACGAAGTTGTATTAACCCTGAATTCCCACCAGTGTTTTTGTGCCGGACTGGTTGAAATGCCCACAGTATTCCCATCGTAATAATAATTGACCGAAAGTTGAGCTTTTAATAAAAATGAAAAAGCAACTAATAATAGAAACAGAACTAATTTTTTCATTATTTATTGATTTAAAATGAATATCCCTTCCTCTGTACAAAACCAAATGTTATTTCGGTTATCAACTTTTACACTTTTTATAAAAACCTCGGGAATTTGACCTTCTTCGGAACGGTGCCATTCATTACCGTCAAAAACAAAATAGCCGGAATAATCACCCTGAACACTTCCCTGAACCCAAATATAATCGCGTTTATCAATAAACATCCTGTTAAAAAAATTAATATCAAAATCACGTTCAAGTACTTTCCATTTCCCACTCTGATAAATAGCAACTTCATTTTCATAACAACCCCAACAAGATGAAAGTGAATGATCGGTTACTACAACAGGTTCAGATTTTGAAGTTAAATCTAGGGCAGCAATCCAGTAAAAAATAACTTCTACTCCTAATTTTGACCATTTATTTTTGCCATCTGTTTTAAATACTTTTGCTTCAGTTACCGTGCCTTCCGAAAAAAAATAAATTTCTCCTTTTGCATTAATTTTCAAACCTAAAATCAAATTATGATTAATAATGGAATTGTCGGGAGTGAAAAGTTCAAAGTCGCCATCGTAATGCATCAACCCTCCCAATTGATGTGCCGAACTGCTGAACCAAACCGAGCCATCGGGAGATGTTTCTACATCAAAAATTAAATCGCGGGGAAGCCCTGAATTTTCAGAATTAAAAAAAGTAAATTCTCTGTTTGAGAAACTCGCCAATCCTTTATCTTTTGTTCCTAACCACACTCTACCATCGTTTGCAACAGAAATATCTAAGATAAGCGAGCCGACATCGTACGTTTTTATCTTACTATTATTATAAAAGATTAATTCATTACCCGACGCAATCCACACATTTTCGTCATTATCAAAATCCACACACGTAATATTCCTGCCCTCTAAAATCCATTCTGAAACATCAAAGTTTATTTTAGAAAAATTATCCACCAGGTTTTCTTTACTACAGGAAAATAAAAACAATAAAACAACCAAAATAGAAATTCGGAAATTCATCGTGATTTTTCTAATAAAGATAGAAATTTAACTCTTAAGGTTGCGTTGTTAAAAAAATTCACAAATAAAATCACAATTCGAATACTTTCTCTTCTACACCCACGAACATAAAAATTTTAGTGTATAAAACTTCTTTTTACAAAGCAGTCATTCAATCAGTCCCGAGAAAAAAAATCAGCCCATATTCCTTTTTCAAAGTTTTTTTTCATTGCAAGCAAGAAGATAATTTAAAAATCTATTTTTGCTTGCTTTATCTTGAATATGAATAAAACATATCTATGAAGGTTTTACTGGTTTACAATTCACACGCCGGACATGGTTTTGCAGGGAAAATACTGCAGCAGGTTGAAACTACATTCAACAAAAACTCGATTGAATTTGACATACAATTCACAAATTATCCGGGCCATGGAATTGAAATTGTTAAAAATGCCGACCTAAGCAAATACGATGGAATAGTTGCTGCAGGAGGCGATGGCACTTTATTCGAAGTTATTAACGGGTATTTTCAAAATCCGTCGGAAATAAAAATTCCGATTGGCGTTTTACCTGTTGGCACGGGAAATGCTTTTGCCCGCGATCTGGAACTTGATAACACATTGTGGAAAAGTGCAATAAAAATAATTGGAAAGCAAAATACCCGAAAAGTTGATGTCGGTAAATTTCACACACACGGACAGGATTATTATTACCTGAATATTTTAGGGCTTGGTTTTGTTGCCGATGTTACTAAAATTGCACGTAGCTTAAAAGTATTTGGCAATATTGCTTACACTTTTGGAGTATTGTTTCGCACCCTGTTTTTATCATCCGAGCGTATGATTTTCGAAATAGATGGGCAAAAATTTGAACATGATTGTACATTTGTTGAAATTTCGAACACAAGATATACAGCCAATTTTTTAATGGCTCCAAATGCTGTAATCGACGACGGTTTGTTGGATGTTACCATCGCAAAAAAACTCAGCCGTATAAGATTAATAAAAAGTTTTCCAAAAATTTTCACCGGCGAACATGTTAATCTGCCGGAAATAGAAACCTTTCAGGCAAAATCTATAAAAATAAAAAGTGAGTCACCAAAAATACTTTCACCAGATGGCGAGTTGATTGGAATCACGCCAGTTAAAATTGAATGTCTTCCACAGGCAATAGAAATTTTTTGGAAATGAAAATAATTATTTCAATTTTTATTTGGGTAATCAGTTTAATTTATTTGCTGTTCTTTTTGTTGTTCACACTTGCCTGCACCTATATTTTCCCCGAAAATGTTTATAATCCATGGATTAAAAAAATGATGCGGTTCTTGTTTGTACTTGCCGGAACAAAAGTAAAAGTAGAAGGATTAGAAAACCTTGAGTCAAACAAAACTTACCTGTTTATGGCAAATCATGTCAGCCTTTACGACGCGCCTTTGTTGGGTGGTTTTGTTCCGGGTATGGCACGTGCCGTGGAAGCAAACCGCCAACACCGTTGGCCTCTTTATGGCAAAGTAATGCGCAGGATTGGAAACATTCCAATTGAACGTGAAAGTACGCATGGTTCAGTTTCAAGTTTCAAGAAAACATTACTCATAATAAACAATGGGCGTTCGATGATACTTCTTCCTGAAGGCCATCGCACTCTTGATGGAAAAATGAGGCCTTTCAAAAGATTGCCATTTTTCCTTGCCAAACAAATCAACAAAGAAATTGTGCCAATTGGACTATCGGGTTTGTACAAACTAAAACCAAAGGAGTCGTGGATAATTAGTCCGACAACCATTAAAATCAGTTTTGGTAAAGTAATCAGCAAAGAGACAATTGATAAATTGTCATCTGATGAATTGCGCGATTATGTACAAAAGGAAATTGTTAATTTAGTGGACAAACCTTAGTAAAATTTCATTTTATAACTCAAACACTTTCTCCCCAGCAATCCAGGTGCTTAGTATTTTAGCGTTTAAAACTTCTTGGGGAGAAGCTGTCATTAAATCTGTATCGAGAACAACAAAATCGGCCCACATACCATTTTCAAGGCTGCCTTTTTCATTTTCTTCGAACGAAGATTTTGCCGCCCAGATAGTCATCGACCGCAAAGTTTGCTCACGCGAAAGTCCTTCGCTTGTTCTCCAACCACCTTCCGGCCAGCCTTTGTGGTCAGTGCGAAATACCGAAGAATAAAAAGTAAAAAGAGGCTCAATATTTTCCACCGGAAAATCAGTTCCGTTTGGTATCCAACCCAATTGATTCAATAAAGTTTGATAAGAATACGCTCCTTTAATTCGCTCCTCTCCCACCCGATTTTCTGCCCAAGGCATGTCTGATGTACAGTGCGTTGCCTGAATTGATGGCACAATTGAAAATTTGGCAAATTTGGCAAAATCATCAAGATGAATTATTTGTGAATGCTCAATTCTCCAACGACGATCGTTTTCACCTTTAAGAAATTTTCCATAAATGTCGAGTATTAATCGGTTGGCACTGTCGCCAATACAATGTGTGGCAACCATGTAATTATTATCATACGCCAGTTGGCAAATTTCATCGTAATATTTTTGGTTGGCAATTTGCAGTCCGCTATTTCCCGGGTCGTCAGAATAATCCTCAATCATCAATGCTCCCCGCGAACCGAGTGCACCATCGGCAAAAAGTTTTATAGTATTGATTACCAGCCTGTCGGTTTTATATATTCCCTTTTTCACAAAGTAGTTAAAGTTTTCTTCCGAAGGACTCAGCATGGCATTGATTCGCATTTTTAGAATACCCTGCTTTTGCATTTCGTCCATCAACAAAACAGTTTTATTACCCAATCCGGCATCGGTTACCGAAGTTAATCCAGCAGCAAAACAATTTTTCTGCGCTGCCAGCAATCCTTTTTCTTGTTGCTCGGAAGTAATTCCGGGAACAAATTCTCCAATCAATCCCATCGCATTATCGATTAAAACTCCTGTTGGATTTCCGTTATTTAAAATCACTTCCCCACCCTGAACTTTTGATTTGACATTAATCCCTGCAATTTCCATTGCCTTTGAATTACACCAGCCAGCATGTCCATCAACCCGAACCAAATAAACCGGAATATCAGGAAACAATTCATCCAAACCACTTTTGTCGGGAAATTCTTTTACCGCCCAATCGTTTTGATCCCAGCTTCTTCCTAAAATCCAGTCGCCGCCAAATTTCTCGTAATGTTTTGCTAAGATTTCGTAAATCTCTTCAGGGCTTTCGGTTCCGCGCAAATCTGCGTACTGCATTAAATTCACTCCGTAACCGTTAAAATGGCAATGTGCATCGTTAAAACCCGGATAGATAAATTTACCTTTCCCATCAACAACATTTTCACTTGTATATTTATTCTGAATTGCCTTTGTTGTGCCCGATTCCACAATCTTACCATCAATTACAACAAAACTTTCAACGATTGAAAAAGCCTCATCAACTGTATAAATTATAGCGTTAGTTACGATTAAATCGGCTGTTGTTTTTTGATTGCAAGAGTTCATAACAAATAGAATTAACAGGGCGATTAGAACAACAGAAATACTTTTCATTTTAAATATTTTTTATGCCAACAAATGTAGTTTTTCTTGTCCTTACAAAACAAAGAAATCTATAAATTTTATCTCAGCAAAACCTTTGCTTCTCCAGTTTTTAATCCCTCTGATTTTGCAGAAACAATTATTTCATTTTCTTCTTCACACGAACGTACTATTAACTGGCAACGACCACGAAAAGAAGTAACACGGGGTTGCAAAAAACTTTTCATATCGTTTGGATTTCCATTTCCAACAGCTTGTAACTTACATTTTCCCTGAATATTAAATTCCACCGGAATTTCTGCATTCGGAACCAACATCCCGTTTTCATCCACCACTTCCACATTAAAATAAACCAGATCGTTTCCAGACACTAAGATTGTTTCACTTTCGGCAGTTATTTTTAATCTTGCCGGTTTACCTGTAGTTTTTAAAATTTGTCGAACTATTTCTTTCCCGTCAATCAATCCAATAGCCACAAGTTCGCCTGGTTGATAAGTTACTTCAAATTGTGTGGTTAATGCACTAATTTTCCTAGATTCCCTTGGTACTTCCATTTGTGCCGGCAATTTAATTTCTTCTGACGTAGTTTTCGTTCCGATAATTTTTCCATCCAATTCCAGTCGAACCTCCTCACATCGCGAATAAACAGAAACCAGCAATGTTTTATTTTCATTTCCCTCCCAGTTCCAACTTTTCCATTCTTCGGGCCAACCCCACATACTAACAATTTCTGTTCGTCCTTCAGGAATAGGCGCATGAACTAACATTTCCAAATTACTATTCCTCCAAACCACATCTCGGAAATACATTTGTGGTTTTTTATAACCAAGAATACTAACATCGCCACAATTTGAATTAAACCAAGGCCATGGTGGAAGAAACTGAATATCGGAATTATCCAGTTTATTATGTCCAATGCCGGATTCACCCAAATAATCCATTCCTGTCCAAACAAAATCGCCAATAACATACGGATATTTTTCAACCAATTGCCAATTTTCAAAAGCTTCTTTTGGAAACGATTCGGTGCCAACAATTATTCTTTCAGGATATTTTTCGTGATCTGAATTATATTTTTGCCAATAATAATTATATCCATGCACATCCAAATGTTCAAAGGCTGGAGCATTATCTTCCCACTTTGAGCCAGGAAGTTGCCACAATACACAAACAGCCTGTGTAACAGGGCGGGTAGTATCTAATTCTTTTACTTTTGCCTTTAGGTATTGAACAATTTTTTCACCTGCCGGATCAGACCTTTCCGCTATTTCATTTCCGACACTCCAAATAATAATCGATGGATGATTTCGATCGCGTAAGACCATCGATTCCATGTCTTTTTCCCACCATTTGTCGAAATATAAATTATAATCCTGAGGTTTTTTAGGAAGCTGCCACTGATCAAAAGACTCGTTCATAACTAGCATTCCCAACTCGTCGCACGCATTTAAAAACAGTTCCGATGGCGGGTTGTGTGCACATCGAATGGCATTAAAACCATTCTCCTTCATAATTTTTACCCTACGGTATTCTGCTGTTTTAAAAGCTGCGGCGCCCAAAATTCCATTATCGTGATGAAGACAGCCACCCTTTAACAACACACTTTCTCCATTCAGTAAAAATCCTTTTTCGGGTGAAAACTCAATGCTTCTTATGCCAAATTTTGTTTTGGTTTCATCAATAATATTTTTTCCTTTTTTAAGCTGTACAATTGCAGTATATAAATTTGGGGTTTCTGTGTTCCATAATTCAGGATTTGCCAGTTCAATTTCCTGCTGAACCAAAATATCTTTTAATGCTTCTGTTCTAATCTCTTTTTCTGAAGAAGCAACAATTTTTTCCTGTAAATTTTGAATATCAATTGATACAATTATTTCGTTGTTTTGATTGGTTGAATTAAACACTTTAGTTTCAATTCTTACCACTGCTTTTTCGTTTGAAACCTCGGGTGTGGTAATAAAATTACCCCACAAATTAACATGAACCGGATTTGTTTTAATTAAGGTAACATTTCTGTAAATACCCGAACCACTGTACCATCGCGAATTTTCACCCTCGTTTTTTACCTGAACAACCAGAATATTCTCTTCACCGGCCGGATTTAAAAATTCTGTTAAATTATAAGAAAAAGCGGTGTAACCATACGGGTGATTTCCAAGATGATTTCCGTTTATCCAAACATCAGAATTCATATAAATACCATCAAACAAAATTTGGATTATTTTGCCTTTATCCGATTTATCCAATGTAAAATGTTTTCGGTACCAGGCAGTTCCTCCTACAACATTTCCTGTTGAAGGTCCGCCTTCGCTTTCTTCAGAAAATGGGCCAATTTGTTTTACCCTTCCTTTTTCAGGTAAATCTTCTATGCTATAATCGTGTGGTAAATTTACAACTCGCCAAGCTGAATCATCAAAACCATTTTGTTCTGCCCCTGCAACATCTAAACGGATAAATCTCCAATCATCATTAAACTGGATTTCACGTTCAACTGAATTGTTTTGGAAAGTACATGAATTTTGAAAAAATATACCAACCAGACACAGAAATAAAACAAAATAGGTTTTCATGGTTTTATGTTTCAGTTATTTTTTTTGAAACTTATAACTAACGATTATTTAACTACTACCGTTTTAGCATTCATAAATTCTTTTATGCCGAACGAAGAAAGTTCACGACCGTAGCCACTTTCTTTTATTCCACCAAAAGGTAAACGCGGATCAGATTTTACAAAATCGTTTACAAAACAACATCCTGCTTCCAATTGAATTTCGGCAATATTTTCACCTTTTTTTATATCGGCTGTAAAAACTGCTGCACCCAAACCAAACCCTGTATCATTAGCCACTTTTATGGCTTCTTTCTCGTCCTTCACACGAATTACAGCAGCCACCGGACCAAATAACTCTTCATCGTAAGCAGGCATTCCGGGTTGAATATTTTCAAGAATTGTTGGTGGATAAAATGCACCTTTCCTATTTGGGATTTCACCTCCAATAACAACTTCGGCCCCTTTATTTACCGAATCTACAACCTGGTTGTGGAGTTCATTTCTTAAATCTTCACGAGCAAGCGGGCCCATTGTTGTTTCCGGGTCGCAGGGGTCTCCAAAATGTGCTTCATTCATTTCGTGTGTGAAATGTTCAAGAAACTCAAAATACACTTCATCTACTACAATAAATCGCTTTGCTGCGATACAACTTTGCCCGGCATTTAATAAGCGACCGGTAGCACATATTTTTGCAGCTTCTTCTAAATTAGCATCTTTTAAAATAAGGTAAGGATCGCTGCCCCCTAATTCCAAAACACATTTTTTAAGTACACTTCCAGCTATCGATGCAACACTTTTCCCGGCTGGTGTACTTCCCGTTAAACTCACAGCTTTTATTGCCGGGTGTTTTATAACGTTTTCAACCTGTCTGCTGCCAATTAATAAGGTACGAAATACGTTTTCAGGAAAACCGGCTTCACGAAAAAGATCTTCAATTTCCAATGCACAACCCGGTACATTGCTTGCATGTTTTAAAACCGCAGTATTTCCGGCCATTATTGTTGGTGCTGCAAAACGAAAAACCTGCCAAAATGGGAAATTCCAGGGCATAACCGCTAAAATAGTTCCAATGGGCTGATACGACACAAACGATTTTTTTGCTTCAGTTTTAATTAATTCGTTTTCCAAAAAGCTTTCGGCATTTTGTGCATAATAATCACAAACCCAGGCGCATTTTTCTATTTCAGCGATTCCTTCCTTTTTAACTTTTCCCATTTCAATAGCCATTAAATGGGCTAACTTTTCCTTTTTACTTTTTAAAAGACTGGCCAGGTTTTGCATTATTTGTGACCGGTGCGAAAAAGATGTTTTCTGCCAACTATGCCAACATTTGTCGGCCGCATTTATTATTTTTTCTACTCCCTTTTCCGAATAGGTTTCAAACGAATTAATTGTTTCCCCTGTTGTTGGATTGATTGATTTCATCATAATTTCACGGATTTTTTTCAGAAATGAAAGTTACAAAAAACCTGTTAATTTGTTTAATATCTTTGTTACATAAATTCTGGGAGGGCTGGGGTAAAAAAGTTTATTTTGGGGTTTTTCAATTTTTTATTTGTTTGACCTGAAATATTATAAATCTATAATGGATTTCTTCACATATTTTCAATAATTTTATAGCATAATAATATCATATCTAATTATTTAAATAAATAGTTTTTGAAAATTAAACGAAATTGTATCTTTAAATTTTTTAAAGCAAAGTTCATTTTAAATTTACACATTTTACTGAATCAAGATGAGAAGTGCAATTAAAAGGCCAACGGAAGAAGAAACGAATTTAAGTGGGTTTCAACTGTTTAACAAATTAACAGCCGATGAATTCAATCGGTTACATTACGAAAAAACCTGCTCTTTGTATAATAAGGGTACTGTAATTTACCGAGAAGGAAGTAGGTTAACCGGTTTTTTTTGTGTCACAAAAGGAATTATTAAGATTTTTAAAACGGGAATTGATGGAAAGGAACAAATTATCCGTTTTGCCAAAAAAGGCGAAATAATTGCATATCGTTCGTTGTTAAGCCAGGAACTGGCATGTACAACTGCCAAAGTTTTAGACGATGCTGTTTTATGCCACATTCCGTATCAAACGTTGCTTTTCCTGATTCAAAGCAATTGGCAGTTTTCGCACCACATGCTACAAATTGTTTGTCGCGAACTTCGCGAAGCCAATGATTATATTACCGATATTGCACAAAAAACTGTTCGCGAAAGATTGGCAGAAGTTTTACTTCTTTTAAAAGAAAATTTTGAACTTGACAATCAAAATACATTACAAATATCTCTAACCCGCGAAGAACTTGCAAATATGGTTGGAACTGCTACCGAATCGGTAATTCGTTTACTCTCTGAATTTAAACAAGATAAATTAATTGAGCTGCAGGGTAGAAAAATTAAATTCATCGATATTCCAAACTTACGGCGTGTTGCAAATATTTAAACCATAATTGATTATTTAACAATCCATTGCTCGGGATCAAGTTTTTGATTTTCCCGCCAGATTTGAAATTTCAAAATTGATTTATTGCCATCTTCATGGTCGGTAAAAATTGTACCGATATTTTGTTTTGTTTTTATAATGTCCCCCTTTTTTACATTTACTTCACGCAGGTTTGAATAGACACTTAAAAATTTACCATGCCGGATAATTACAGCTGTGTTTCCACCAGTAATTCCAAAAACACGGCTTACTTCGCCATTAAAAACGGCCCGTATTTTTGCCCCAATTTCTGTTGCAATATTAATCCCGTTGTTCCTGATTTGTACATTTGTCAACACCGGGTGCTGATGAATCCCAAAATGTTCGGTAATAATTCCACGCTCAGTTGGCCAGGGTAACCTTTGTTTGTTTTGTTCGAAATTATCGCCAACTAACTTTTGCTCAGGTGTTAAAGCAAATCCTAAACTTCCATCTGATAAATTTTTTCTTGCCTCTTCCTCAATAAACCGTTGTATTTCACTTTCTAATTGTCGTTCTATCTGGTGTTGTAGTTTTAATTTTTGGCTCAATTCTTTTTGTTGTGATTGTAATTTCTGAATAACGGAACTTTGTTGATTTTTTTCTTTCCCTAACTGAGTTGTTTCGTGTTGTGTTTGCCCAATTAATTTTTCTTTAATCTGTTTTTGTTGTTCCAGTTTTGCTGATTTTTTTGATAAAATTGTTTGAATAATTTCAATGGTTTCAGCCTGTTTTTTGCGATAAGACGTATATCTTTTCAAATATAAAAACCTTCGGTGGGCCTGGTTAAAATTTTCGGCCGAAAGCAAAAACAATATTTCGTCGTTTGCATTTTTATTTCTGTATGCCGAACGGATTAAAATTGCATATTCATTTTTAATTCTTACAATGTCCTCACTAAGCATTTCAACAACAAAATTATTGTTTTCAATAAATTCCTGAAATAATTTTGTTTCCTCGTTTATACTTGAAATAAGAACATTGCGCTGGTTTATTTTAGTGCTTAATAATCGAAGCCTGGTTAGTGATTCTTTTTCGTTTTTTTGAACTTGGTTTAGCAGGTTGGTAGTGTATTTAATTTCTTTTACGGCATTTTGTTTTTTTTCTTGTAAATCGGTTATCGACTGAGCGAAACCGACTTTTTGAAAAATTAAAAATAAAGATATCAGGACCAATGCTTTCATTCTGAAATTTATTTGCCTTTGCGAATGTAACAGAATCAACACTTAATTTACCCTGATTTGTTCATATTTTTGAGGAATATTAATACTAAAAGAGTTGATTTTTTCGGTAGAAAAACCACTCATCCTGATTTTCAGGTTTACTTTATTTAATGTTGATAGAAAACTCATATTGATAGATCCGGGATAATCTTTATTTTTTATTTGAACAAAATCGTCGAAATCCATCTCCATTGTCCGATTATTCGATTTATCGTCGATTATTAATTTAATAAGGGCAAAACTTGCTGGGCTAAAATACATTTTTTGCAAAATAAGTGCTTCGTCATCCAAACGTTTTAGCCTTCGTTCAATTTTTCCCTCTTTATCTTTTTCCTCCATTTTAAATATTTTACGCTCTTTTTCCGATTGTAAAACATACACACCTGATTCAATATTAGTGTTAAAAGTTTTAAAATCCTTATTCTTCGGATCGTTTCTGTACGAAAACGCATTGTTTGATATTATAGATTGGATAGTAGCAAAATCCAGGTCGATATTTAAAAAATCGCTTAAATAAGAATAGTCATCGATAAAATAGTTCCGCTCCAGGTAATTTACATATTTTACACTGTCGGGGGTCAATAAAACCCTTCCAACAGGAATATTCAATTTACTTATTGAAACCAAAATTTTTTCATCCTTCAAAGCTTTTAAATTTACTTTAAAATTAGCGCTTGTTTCGTTTGATGAAAACTGGCAATTAATACGTTTTATGGTAAAATAATTATAATCGAATGCATTTTGTTCTACCTTTTTTAAGAGTTTGCCACTACTAATTGGCTTGGCATCTACAGTTGCAATTTCACGGGTTGTGCGGCACGAAGAAAATAACAGGGCAATTGACAAAGCTATAATTATGGTAAACCTTAATCCGATCCGATTTTTTGCCATCATTTAATCTTCAAAGTATTTTTGTTCTTTTATTTTACGTTTTAGCACCTCTGAAGAACCGCCATTGTTTTTAGCTTTTTCCCAAAACTGTGCTGCTTCTTCTAATTTTTCGAGCATAAACAAAATATCGCCGTAATGTTCCAACAATGTCGGATTATTTTCCCCTCCGTTATTTATTGCCGATTCCATATAAAATTTGGCCAGTGTGTAATCCCCTTTTTTAAATAATACCCAGGCATGTGTATCGAGATAGGTTGAATTGTCAGGAAATCGTTCAACCACTTTCCCGCTCATTCGTTCTGCTTTATCTAAATTTTGTCCGCTCAACGATAAATAATATGCGTAATTATTTAAAGCAATGTGGTTTTCGGGATCCAGTTCAATGGTTTTATCAAAAAGTTTAAAAGCTTCCTCAAACCGATTTAATTTATAAACAGCCTCTCCTTTTAACATTAAAAACTGTCCTTCCAATTGTGGATTGTCAATTACGTAAACAGATCCCTCATCGGAAATTGAAATAGTTTCTTTATATTTTTCAAGCTGAATACAAGCCACTGCATTTAAAAAATAAACCTGTGCCTGATTAGGAAAAAGTTCTACAGTTTGAAGGCTATGTTTGTACAATCCGTCCCAATCTTGCAAATCGTTATCGATAAACAAAACCCGTTCCCAAAGAGTGTAATCGTTTGGTTCGATTTCGAGAGCCTTTAATAACGCTGTCCTTGCTTCTGCCAGTTTATTCTTTTTTAATAAATTTTCAGCATAAACTGTGTACACCAAATATTCATCAGGATGTTTTTCTAAAAGAAGTTGAATCAACTGCTCTTCTTTTTCGTCGGTTAGCTTCGATTTGTCCCTGTTCGCCGTAAGCATCATGTACAATTGCAATTTTGTTTGAATATCAACGGCTTCGCTTAAAAATCCTTTTTTTGTTTCTTCAAAAGATTTTAGTTCATCTCCTTGTTCAAGAAAATAATTCGACAGCGAAAAATGTACAAAACCATTTTCCGGATCCATCGATAAAATTTTATTGTAATTTTTAAGAGCGTTTTCACTATCGCCCTGGCTTTGGTATAAATCGGCAAGTAATCCGTAATATTTTGCTTCTTCAGGACTAAATTCTATTAACTTAAATATTTCTTTAAACGCCTCATCCTCTTTACCTTCCAAAACATACAACTGTTGTTTAGCCACCGAAATTTGTTCGTTTACCCCGGTTTTTTGTTCCATTATATTATAAGCCCTGATGGCTTCGTCGAATTTTTGGGCATTCGATAACAGCATTGCTTTTGTATAATGATATTCAAGATTATCAGGTTCGTTTTGCAGAAGTTGAGAATAAATTTCAGCAGCTTCCGAAAATTTGCTGATTTGCTGATATATTTGAGCCAACAACAATTTGTACCATTTATTTTCAGGATTAATACTAATAGCTTTTTCAAGTAACAAAGAAGAGCTTGTAAAATCGTTGTTTGCAGCATGGATGTTTGCCAGTTCAAACATAGCTGCTGATGAATTGGGATCGATTTCCAAACAACTTGATAACAACTGAATGGCTTTTTGTGCATTACCAAACATTTTTTGTTTTAGCGCCTCCACAAACAAAAATTCAAATTCTTTTTGTTTTTGCTCTTCCAATTCAGATTCTGCCTGGATTGCTTCTGTTTCAATAATGGCTTTTTGTTTAGTAATTTTTTTTCCTCCCGAACAGGAGACAATAAAACCCAATAAAACAATAAAAGCTACCCAATATATTTTTTTATTCATTTTTTTACTTTTTTCCAGTGTGCCCAAATCCGCCAGTCCCCCGGTTGGTTTCTTCGAGTTCATTTACTAAACTCCATTTTACGGTTTCATGTGAAGCAATTACCATTTGACAAATACGTTCTCCGTTTTCTATAACAAATTCTTCGTGCGAAAGGTTAATTAAAATAATACAAATTTCTCCCCGATAGTCTGCATCAATTGTGCCGGGAGTGTTTAAAACAGTAATTCCTTTTTTCAGCGCGAGTCCACTTCTTGGCCTAATTTGTGCTTCAAATCCTTTTGGCAATTCAATAAACAAACCCGTAGGCACAAGTTTTCTTTCCAATGGTTTTAAAATTACAGGGACCTTAAGATCCGCCCGCAAATCCATCCCTGCCGACATTTCGGTGCTATAATCCGGCAATTGATTATTCGACTTATTTACTACTTTAACCTGCATTCAGCTGCATTTTTAAAAAAGAATCGCAAATATATGGAAATTAAAAGAGACTGTTATCTGAATTAACAATAATTATTAAATTACATTTATAATTCAAGTAGTTGGAAAACAATTAAATAATCATCAGGTTTGCCATTATTTCATCTGAAATAAAAAGGCCGTCAGGCGAGAGGGTAAAAATCCTATTTTGCCGAATAACAAATTCTGATTTTTCATACTTTTCAATATTTTTAATAAAATGAGTAACCTTTTCCGTTCCAAATTCTTTTTCAATAAAATTTATTGAAACGCCCCATTTTGTACGAATCCGGGTTAAAATGTATTCGTTGTATTTTTCATTTTCAGTTAATATTTCTTCTTCAAAATAAGTAGAATTGTTTTCTATTGCGTTTAGATAACCTTCCAGATTAGCAACATTCCATTGCCGTGAAACACCATTAAACGAATGTGCCGAGGGTCCCAATCCTAAATATTTATTACCTTGCCAATACGACATATTATGCTTTGAATACATTTTATTTTTAGCAAAATTAGATATTTCATATTGTTCGAAACCAAGATCTGAGGCAATTTCAATTAACAACTTAAACTGCTTTATACTTTCTTTTTCTACCAGCTCTTTTAAAGTCCCTTTTTTTAACCGATCGTAAAACGTTGTACCCCGGTGATACGTTAAATGATAAGCGGAAAGATGTTGTACCGGTAAGTTAAAAACCTGATTTAAATTAGATTGCCACTGTCTGGCTGTTAAATTTGGCAAACCATAAATCAAATCGACACTTATATTTTCGAATCCTGCCTTAACAGCATTTTCAACCGAAACAATTGCCTGGTTTACATTGTGCCGGCGGTTCATAATTTTTAAATGTTCATTCTGAAACGATTGTATCCCAATACTTAAGCGGTTAATTCCAGCATAGTATAAATTTTTCAAATATGAATAATTAAGATCATCCGGATTAGCTTCAAAAGTAATTTCTGCATCTGGCAAAACAGAAAATTCTTTATGCAAAAATGCCATTATTTGAAGTAATTCATATTTATTTAAAACAGAGGGGGTACCTCCGCCAAAATAAATAGTATCGATAGGTTCGTTGAATAAATAATTTTTACGTTGAACTGCTTCTACTTTTAAAATTGAAAAAAAATTTCCTGTTAAGCTTGTATCGAGGGTTTTATAAAAATCGCAATAAAAACACTTTTGCCGGCAAAAAGGAATGTGAATATATATACCTGCCATACTTTTTGTTACTTTGCCGTTTCAAATTGAAAACTTCCTGCAAATGAAATTTATTATTTTCTGGAAACCTATAATCTGGCTTGCTTTAATTTGTTATAGTTTGTTTTTACCAGCAAACAACCTTCCGGTAAAACCATTTATTAATATCCCACATTTCGATAAAATGGTGCATTTTGCGCTTTTTTTTGGCCTTTGCCTACTCCTGTTCAGGCCATTTAAAATTTTAAAGTTAAAATACTTTTTCCTGGCTCCTGCAATTGCAATAATTTTAGCTGCTTTGCTGGAATCATTTCAACATTTTATTTCATCAACCCGCAGTAGTGATTTTTTCGATTTCCTCGCAAACTTAGCCGGAATATCCTTTTCGTTATTGTTTTTTTACTTTTTTGTAAGCGAAAGAAAATGGGAAAAACTTTTCTAAAGTTTCATTAAATCTTCAAATTTATCAATATCCTGGCTTATAATTTCCAGGGTTGTTTCCTGATAAAATTTACCTATTTCTCCCCGCAATTTCTCATACTGGGCATGTACCGGGCAAAGTGGCCTTGACGGATCGTGGGTACGACAAGGCTCCAAACTAATTAAACAATTAGTAAAAAATTCTTCGCCATCAACTTTTATAACGATGTCGTACAGCGTTATATCTTTTGCTTTTTTTGCCAAGGCAAAACCCCCATTTGGGCCCTTTGTAGAAACCAATAATTTTTGTTTAACCAGGTTTTGTAGAATCTTGCCTAAAAATGGTGAAGAAAGCCCGAGGTCTTCCGAAATTTTTTTAATACCAATCCTTTGATCTTCTACCGAAAACTTCCCAAGATAAATAAGTGCCCTTAAAGCATATTTACAAGTATTAGATAACATGAGTTTTATTTTAAATTTAACTTCCAGTTTTTGCTAAACGAATTTTTTGAAAACACAGGGAATTCTTTTTCTTTCCCCAAAATATTTTTATTTGCTTTTACCGCCATGTTTTTTACTTTGCCATTTACGGCATCAAGGTTTTTACGTTTTTTTAATGCCATTTCAAAAGCTTTCATTCCGGTATTCCATGCCCAGCTCCCCAATTTTCCATCTACACTTTTTTTACGGTTTAGCAACAATAAATTATGAAGAGGGATTTTTACAGGGCAAACTTCGCTGCAAGCACCGCATACAGTACAAGCAAAACTTAAATGGTTATATTTGTCGAAACCCTGAAAAAAGGGCGTAATAACCGCACCAATGGGCCCACTGTAAGTTGTATTGTACGTGTAACCACCCACATTTTTATAAATGGGGCAAGCATTTAAACAGGCACCGCACCGCACACATTTTAAGGCTTGTGAATGTTCTTTTTCTTGTGCAATATCAGTTCGACCATTATCGAGTAAAACCACAACCATTTTTTCTGGTCCGTTGATTTCGTTGTATTTTTTAGGCCCAGTTAACAAGGAATTATAAACCGTTACCTGTTGCCCGGTTCCCAAAGTAGAAAGCATAGGGAAAAACAAAGGTAAGTGTTTTATTGAAGGAAGGATTTTTTCAAGCCCGGTAATTACAATATGAACCTTAGGAAATGCAAGCGACATAAAACCATTTCCCTCGTTTTCAGTTAAGGCAACTCCCCCAACATCGGCAATTAAAAAATTTGCACCCGTTATTCCAATTTCGGCTGATGTAAATTTTTTACGAAGTTTTTTTCTAACAAATAAAGTTAATTCTTCGGGGCTTGAATCTGGAGGGGTTTCAAATTTTTCGTTAAAAAGTTTTGCTACATCTTCCTTCGATTTATGCATTGCCGGGGTTAAAATGTGGTACGGTTTTTCTCCGGCCACCTGTACAATAAATTCACCCAGATCTGTTTCAACCGGTTCAACATTTACTTTTTCAATTTCATTGTTTAACTCAATTTCTTCAGAAATCATCGATTTACTTTTTACCACTAATTTGGCATCAACTTTCTTTAAAATTTTTATTATTTCTGAAACTGCCTCTTTTCCATTTCTTGCCCAAATTATTTCAATACCATTTTTCTTTGCATTTTTTTCAAATTCCTCGATATATTTAGCCAGGTTTGCAACTACTTTTCCCTTTAAAAAAGATGCACGTTCTTTTGCCAAATCTAAATTACTGTAACGTAGTTTTCCCTTTTTAACAGCTTCGTGATATTTTGAAATATTAAAGTTTATTGTTTTTCTATGCTTTTTATCAAAAGCAATTTTAGAGTCAGCAAGAAATATGTCTTTTAATTTTGCCATCTACTATTTTAAAGGAATTTTTGCTATTCTTTTGGCGTGCCTGCCTCCTTCAAATTCAGCATTAAAAAAAGCTTCAACTATTGCAATTGCCTCGTCGTCAGAAACATATCTTCCTGGAATAGCACAGATATTAGCATTATTGTGTTGTTTTGCCAAGGCAGCAATTTCGGCATTCCAGCAAGTTGCCGAACGTACATTTTGATGTTTATTTGCTGTAATACTAATTCCCTGGCCACTACCACAAAAAGTAATTCCTAATTTATATTCCCCTTTATCTATGGCATATCCAATCGGGTGGGCAAAATCGGGATAATCGCAACTTTCATTTGAATAACATCCAAAATCTTTATATTCAATCCCCTTTTGATCCAAATATTTCAGAATTACCTGTTTTTTTTCAAATCCAGCGTGATCGCTGGCAACAGCTATTATTCTATTTTTCAAATCTTCCATCCTGACAAATTTAATACTTTTCGGTGTTTATTTCTTTTTATTGATTTTAAATAAGGGTTTCAACTCTCTTTTTTCCAACATAATAATTGAAATTAAAAAAATTAAAATTAAAAAGGTGTGACTCAAATATTTCGTAATTGCTGGCTGGGCCGATGTAATCGTTGACACAATAAAAATAACTGCCGTTATTAAAAAATAGAAAGCAATCCGTTTTACATTGTATGGAATTGGGTAATATTTTTGCCCAAGAAAATAAGAGATAAGAGCCATTGTAAAAAAGCAAATCAAAACTGTAAAAGCCGAACCTTTGTATCCAAAAACCGGGATTAATATTACATTTAACGAGATAGTAATTATTGCACCAAAAATAGCAATATACGCTCCATACCGAGTCATATCGGTAAGTTTATACCACATCGAAAGGGCAAAATAAATCCCAAAAAACAAATTGGCCAACAATATAACAGGTACAATCGAAAATCCTTCGTGGTACTCTGTATTTGGAATAATTAGTTTTATTACATCAATATAAAGTACCATTCCCAGAAAAATCAGTAATCCAAAAATGATAAAATACTTCATAATGTCTGCATGAATTTTTTTATCGTTTTTGCCTTCGGATTGGGAAAAAAAGAAAGGTTCGAACGCGTACCTGAATGCCTGAATAAACATGTTCATTAAAACTGCAATTTTTACCCCGGCCCCGTAAATTCCTAATTGTTGCATTGGATTTTGATCTTCAGGAATAAGAAATGGAATTAATATTTTATCGATATGTTGGTTAATAATTCCTGCCAAACCTACAATTAAAATAGGAAATGAATAGCTTAAAATTTTACGGAGTAAACGCAATTCAAATCGAAAAGAAATTTTTACTATATCGGGAAAAAGCATTAATAAAGTGATAAAAGATGCTAAGAGATTAGAAATAAAAACATATCCAACACCAATTTCTTTTGAATAAAAAATAGTAATAAATGAGTCTGGATTATTCTCGGCAAGTTTTGGGCAAAGCAATAAAAAAAACAAATTAAATGCGATATTAAAACCAATGTTTACCAATTTAATAAAAGCAAATTTTATTGGGCGGTTGTTTAATCGTAACCGTGCAAACGGAATGGCAGTAATCGCATCGATCCCGAGAATAATTGCGAGCCAAAGAATATATTCAGAATGGTTAGGGTAATTTATAGCGTTTGCTAAATTGCTTTTAAGAAATAAAACTAAAATAATAAAAACCAAAGATGTAAAAACCAAAGAAACCAGAGAAGTTGAATATACTTTTTCTGAATCGGCATTTTTTGAAGCAAACCTAAAAAAACCGGTCTCCATTCCGTAGGTTAGAAACACCATAAAAAAAGCAACATACGAATATAAATTAGTTACAATTCCATAAATATCGGGTGCAAATAAACTTACATAAAGCGGCATTAGCCACCAGTTTAAAAACCGGCCAACAATACTACTCATTCCGTAAATTACCGTGTCGCTTGCTAATTTTTTAAACGGGTTCAAAATTATTTCAATTTTAAACAAAGATATAATTCATTTACATTGTACCTGCCTTATTATTTAACAACGTTCGTTTAATAGTTTTATCTTTGAATAAAATATTATAAAAATGAAAAAATCGGTTTTTCCTTTTGTACTTGTTTTTTGTTTGTTTATCACTTTTTTATCGTGTTCAAACAAACCAAAACGCTCGCGTAAACCAATTAGTACGATAACAGTTCAGCCAACTAAAAAAAATTATTTGTTTGGTGAAACTGTTTCGGTAAACGTACAAACAAAAGTTAAAAACGGTGAAATCGAAAATATACAAGTCTATTACAAAAATGAACTTTTAAAAGAAAGCAAAAACCTCAATTTTACTGTCGATAATATTGAGTTGAGTTTATTAGGTTCAAACAGCTTTAATGTAATTGCAACCAAAACTGATGGTGTAAATAATTCAAGGATAAAATCAATAGCCGTTATTTCTGATGTTGTTCCTGAAAAATTTACCTATCAAACTATTAATAATTATCCACACTCGAAAGAATTTTATACGCAGGGACTGGAATTTTACAAGGGATTTTTATACGAAGGAACTGGCGATAATGGTTCATCCGGAATATTCAAAGTTAATTTAGAAACCGGAAACTCTGTTCAATCTAAATTAATGCCCGACAAATATTTTGGTGAAGGAATTACCATATTAAACGATAAAATTTATCAACTCACTTACCGGGCACAAAAAGGCTTTGTTTATAACCTGGACAATTTTGCATTAATCGATAGTTTTCAATACAAATCGAAAGAAGGGTGGGGGCTTACAAACGATGGTACAAACCTGATTATGAGTAATGGAACTCATTTATTAACCTGGTTAAATCCTGTAGATTTTTCGATTTTAAAAACTATCCAGGTAGCTAATAACAAAGGTGTAATTGCAAATTTAAATGAATTGGAATACATCGATGAAACTATTTACGCCAATATTTATAATACTGATTTAATAATTCAAATTGATCCGAAAACCGGGAAAGTTATATCCGAGATCAACTTAAAAGGAATATTAAATATGTTTACGAATCCAACAGACAATCCGGAAGTAATGAATGGAATAGCTTACGATACTAAAACTAACAGACTATTTATTACCGGAAAATGGTGGCCACGATTATTTGAAATTGAATTAAAACCGTTAGAATAAAGTTGGTGATTCTCCATACTTTATTCTCCCTAAATGTTTATAAGCCAATTCTGTGGCTTCTCTCCCACGGGGAGTACGTTTAACAAAACCTTCTTTTATTAAAAATGGTTCATACACTTCTTCAATTGTTCCACTGTCTTCGCTAACAGCAGTGGCAATTGTAGAAATACCAACCGGACCTCCCTTAAATTTATCGATAATACACAACAAAATGCGGTTGTCCATTTCGTCAAGTCCATATTCATCTATTTTTAAAGCAGTTAACGCATGTTTTGTAATTTCCATGTCAATATTCCCATCTCCTTTTACCTGTGCAAAATCGCGAACTCGACGTAATAAAGAATTTACGATCCGAGGTGTACCCCTACTTCTGAAAGCAATTTCTTTTGCTGCATCATCTTTAATCCCAACCTCCAAAATTTTAGCCGAGCGTTTTACTATTCCTGTAAGTACCGAAACATCGTAATATTCGAGGTGTGAATTAATTCCGAACCGTGCACGAAGTGGGGCCGTTAATAATCCTGAGCGGGTAGTAGCTCCAACTAATGTAAATTGATTTAATTCGAGTTGTATAGAACGGGCGCTTGGTCCTTTGTCAATCATTATATCAATCCTGAAATCTTCCATTGCCGAATATAAATATTCTTCTATTACCGGCGATAAGCGGTGGATTTCATCAATAAAAAGTACATCCCGGAATTCCAGGTTGGTTAATAATCCCGCAAGATCGCCAGGTTTATCAAGAACCGGGCCAGAGGTAATTTTAATACCAACACCTAATTCATTTGCAATAATATTCGATAATGTAGTTTTTCCAAGTCCGGGCGGGCCATGTAAAAGTACATGATCTAAGGATTCGCCCCTCATTTTTGCTGCTTTTACAAAAATTTTTAAATTTTCAACAATTTGTGTCTGCCCACGAAAGCCGTTAAATTGCAGCGGTCGTAATTTTTTATCTAATTCTTCGTCAATTTCAGGAAACGACCCACTTCTAATATCTAAGGGTTGAGTCATTAATTAGTATTCTCTTTGAAAAATTTACCTATCATTTTATATAAATCCTGCGATGTAAAAGGTTTTGCCAAATATTCATCCATACCGGCATTTAAACATCTGTCTTTGTCGTTATCTAAGGCATTTGCCGTTACGGCAATAATTGGTATTTTTTTTTCTGTTTTATTTTGTTCCTCAATTTTTCTTATCTCCGCAGTAATTTCATAACCATTTTTTTCGGGCAACATAATATCCATTAAAATTAAATCAAAACTAATATTATTAAAATTTGTAAGGGCATCGCGCCAATTAGTTACTCCTGTTACTTTATAATTTTTTTTCTGCAAATGGAAAGTAACTACCTTCTGATTTAATAAATTATCTTCAACCAATAGTATTTTCACAATTTACTGTATTATTATATTTATAATTTAAACAAATATAAGATCTAATATTAATAATAGTCTGTTTGCGACTGTTAATATGTATTTATCAATTTTTTTAAATATTAAATTAACACTTTTTAAAGCTGTTTTTAACATACAATTTAAGATTATTTTATTAAAGGCCAATGAAATAATTTATTTTTAAACTGTTGTTAATTGATTGCGAACAAAAACAATTTAAGAAATAAACACGTTTATAATATGTGTATAGGTAGAGGCTAAATATTACGTTTTTTTATTTTTTATTTGTGCAGTACGTTGTATGGATAAATTATCTAGAAATACAAATTTTGTTTTAAATCGTTACTTTTGTTTTTTCATCAATATTGACGTAATTATTAACATTATTAGTTTTTGTAAGAAGCTGTAAAGTAATATTTTAATTTAAATGACAGAAAATTTCAACATACTTGTTAATAAACTTAATTCTTTTAAACTTAAGTATTACACTTATAAAGTTTTAAAGGGATTGATTTTGACGGTTTTAATCTTTTTAACTGTTTATACATTTTTATCTTTGATCGAATATTTTGGGTATCTCTCAGGCGATAAAAGAAAAGTTATTTTTTTTGGGTTTGTAATTTTTGGTGTGTTGTTGGTTATTCAGTTTATTGGAGTTCCAATGTTGAAACTTTTTCATATTTTAAAACCTATTGACATTAAATCAAGTTCAACCCTTATTCAAAAACATTTTTCCGATATAAAAGATAAGCTTATAAATATAATAGAATTAGCTGATATTTATGAAGAACAATATTCAAACGAAATTGTATTAGCAAGTATTGATCAGAAAATTAAGGAATTAAAGATTTTCGATTTTAAAGAAGCAATTCAGTTTAAAAATTTGCGTTTAGTTCTTTTGTATCTTATAATTAGTTTGGTAACAGTGTTAAGTATTTTTATTATTAATAAGAGTGTTTTCGCAGAATCAACCCACAGGATAATCCATTACAATACCCAATTTATAAAACCTGCCCCTTTTTCGTTTCAGCTTGTTAATTCAAGTTTGCAAGCAAAAAAAGGCGATGCTTTTAAAATTATGGTTAATTGCAAAGGCGATGAAATCCCTAAAATTGTTTACATTAATATTGAAGGAAACAATTACCTGATGAAGAATACAGTAGAAGGTAATTTTGAATTTGAAATTGTTTCAGTTATAAATACGATTAACTTTTATTTTACTGATTTAAAGTTCAATTCAGAAAAATTTGTTTTGGACCTTTTACCAAAGCCGGCAATTTCAGGATTTGAGTTAAAAATTTTCCCACCTTTTTATACCGGGCTTCAAAATCAGAGCCTTGAAAATATTGGTGATATACAAATCCCGAATGGCACTAAAATAGAATGGAATTTTAATGGAATCGATATCGATTCGTTGTTTTTTTTATTAAGCGATTCTACAATTATTAATTCAGTAAAAAATCAAAAAGTTTTTACTATTGAATCTAAATTTGTCGCAACCACGGATTACAATGTGTTTATTCAAAATAAAATGACAGAACCGGAATTGGCATTATCTTATTCCATTGAGGTGATTCCCGATCTGTTTCCTGAAATAGAAATTGTTCAGATGAAAGATTCGTTTCAACTTACAAGGTTCTTTTTTAAAGGTATTATTGGTGATGATTATGGTTTCTCAGATTTGAATTTTCATTATAATATTAACAATTCCGATTCATTGGTTTCAATTCCATTTATTAAATCATTGGCAGATCAAGAGTTTTATTTCAGTTTCGATTTCAGCCAACTTAATCAAGCGTCAGGGGTTATTTCATATTATTTTTCGGTTACTGATAACGATGTCATAAATAATTATAAAACAACTACTTCTGATAATTTTATTTTTGAAATTCCAAGTAATGAACAAATTTCAGCAACTGAAAAGGAACGGTTTCAAAATATCGAAAAGTTAATAGAACAAAGTCGCGAAATGGCGAAAGATATTAATAGTGATTTAAAAAATTTGCGGCTAAAAAATATGGATACTAATGTTTCTGAATGGGAAAAATCGCAAATGGTAAATGATGTAATTTCTAAACAAAATAAACTGGAACAGTTATACGATAAAATTAAACAAGACAATGAAAATTTGAATAATTATCTTAATTCGTTTAAAGGGCAAAATCAGGATATGTTTGAAAAACAGCAAGAAATTGAAAGTTTGCTCGAAGAAGTTTTTACCGATGAATTAAAAAAGTTAATGGAAGAGTTCAACAAATTGGCTGAGGAATTTGATAGTAAAAAATTAAATCAATTATCGGAGCAAATGGATTTAACGTTCGAAGATTTGCAAAAACAATTGGATAAAAATCTTGAATTACTTAGAAAAATGAAGGTTGAACAAAAATTACAAGACGTTATCGATGGCATAAATAAAATGGCTGATGAAGAGGAACAATTAGCGCAAGACGTTGTTGAAAAAAAGAATTTTCAGGAGACTACAGATAAGGTTTCCGAACATCAGGAAGAGTTAAAGCAATTAAATAAAAATTTAGATGATGCCCTGGAATTAAACGATGAACTGAACAAACCGATGAACTTTGATGATTTTGACAATGAATTCAAAGAAATTGAAAATAGTCTTGAGGAAAGCAAAACCGAATTGGATAAAAATAATACTAAAAAGTCGGGCAAAGGAATTAATAATACCTCAGAACAATTAAAAAATATGGCTTTTAGTATGCAGCAAATGTTGCAGTCGAATACCATGCAGCAAAACATGGAAAATATAGAAAATCTAAAACAACTACTCAGTAATTTAATTATTTTATCTTTTTCGCAGGAGGAGATTTTAACCGAATTAGGTGGAATAAATACGAACGATCCTGGACTTGTCCAATTAAACAAAAGGCAAAAAAGTATTGTTAATCAAAGTAAAGTAGTAAAAGATTCGTTATACGCCCTGGCTATGCGTACCCCGCAAATTACAAGTATGGTAAATAACGAACTACTTTCAATGGAATTAAGTTTGAGTAAATCTGTCGAACAGATGGAAGAAGCACTTTTTCCTAATGCAAGAGCGAGTCAACAATTTGTTATTACTGCCGCGAATAATTTAGCTCTGATGTTAAACGAGGCGCTGGAAAATTTGGAAAAACAAATGGCAGATGGAATGAGCGGTGATCAACAATGTGAAAAACCAGGAGGCGGCAAACCGGGTATGGATATGTTAAAAAAGGCGTCGGACAATATAAAACAACAATTGCAACAAATGATTGACCAAATGAAAAGCGGGCAGGGGCAACAAATGAACAATCAATTAGGGCAAAGTTTAATTCAACACGAAATGATGCAACAAATGCTGCGTGAATTGATGAATAGCGGTGGTGTTGGAAGTTCTGCAAAAAAACAACTTCAGCAAATAGATGAAATGCTCGAACAGAACCGCAAGGAGATAATGAACAAAACTATAAATGCACAAACTATCGTTCGCCAAAATTTAATTAATACACGATTATTGGAAGCCGAAAAGGCCGAAATAGAAAGGGATTTTGAAAATAAACGTGACTCGAAAAGTGCAGAAGAATTTTATAGTAACCCTGTTAAGTTTTTCGAGTATAAAGAAAGGGATAATTATTCGATAGAATATTTAAATAAAAATACACATAAACTAAATAATTTTTATAATATCAAATACAAGCAATATTTAAATAATATGGAAAAATAGTTGTGTCAAACAATTCTTCCAAAATACTGAAAATTAAGTCGGATAAATCAGAGCTCCATTTAGTAAACAAATTTTTGTCTGAAATTTTCGTGGAACACAATCTATCTCAAAAAATTTACAATAAAGTTTTTTTGTGTATTTCCGAAGCAGTTATAAATTCAATAGTTCACGGAAATTGTAACAATAACAAAAACTTTGTTTTAATAGAAATTTATTGTTTGACAAATACATTGCACATAAATATTCAAGACGAAGGGGATGGATTTAATTTATATAAAGTTCGTGATCCTGTTCGGGCTGAAAATGTAAAAAAAGAAGCGGGGAGGGGAATTCATATTATTAAAACTCTTTCAGATAATATGGAATATAATGACAAAGGAAATAGGGTACATTTTAAAATTAGATTTTAGTGTGTAATTTGGAAATATTTTTTGAGGAGCTTCAACCTTTCAATATAAATAGGGATATTATTGAGTCGGTGATTAATAAAATCATTTTAAATGAGTTAAAAGAGGGTGGGAGCATTTCTGTAATATTTTGCCACGACGATTATTTGCTTGATATTAATAAGCAATATTTAAATCACAATTATTTTACTGATATTATTACATTTGATTATACGGAAAATGAGATCATTGGTGGTGATTTGTTTATAAGTGTGGACAGATTAAAAGAGAATGCTAAAAAATATGACACGGAATTTATAATTGAATTGTACAGAGTTGTATTTCACGGAATTTTGCATTTGCTTGGGTATAACGACAAAACCAATGATGAAAAAGTTATTATGAAAGAAAAAGAGAACCATTATTTAAAAGAAGTTGATTTTAGTTTGTTTTAGTTATGATGCCAATTTATGATATAATTGTAGTTGGAGGTGGCCATGCTGGTTGTGAGGCAGCGGCAGCTGCAGCTAACCTGGGTTCCAAAACTTTGCTGATTACAATGGATATGTCTAAATATGGACAGATGTCGTGTAATCCGGCAATGGGAGGAATAGCAAAAGGGCAAATTGTGCGCGAAATTGACGCTTTAGGTGGTTATTCAGGTATAATTACGGATAAAACTACTATCCAGTTTAGAATGCTTAACCGGTCAAAAGGACCGGCAATGTGGAGTCCTCGTTCACAAAACGACAGGTTTAGATTCGTAGAACTGTGGAGGGATACTTTAGAAAATATTGAAAAACTTGATTTATGGCAAGATGTTGTAACAAGTTTATTAATTAGTGATGGGGTAATAAAAGGGGTAAAAACAAAAATAGGGGTTGAGTTTAAAGCAAAAACTGTAATCCTCACAAATGGAACATTTTTAAATGGATTGATGCATATTGGTTCGGCCAAAATGAAAGGTGGAAGAATTGGCGAGGCTGCATCTTATAATATTTCCGATCAACTATTTGGTTTGGGCTTTAAAACCGGAAGGTTAAAAACAGGCACACCCGTGCGAATTGACGGGCGAAGTATTAATTTTTCAGGATTAACCGAACAAAAGGGGGATATTGGTCATTATAAATTTTCTTATTTACCCGGCACAGATTCGAAATTACAACAACGGTCGTGTTGGATTTCTTATACAAACCCAAATGTTCATAAACAGCTTGAATTAGGTTTCGAAGTGTCGCCGATGTTTGATGGAACGATACAAAGTACCGGTCCACGTTATTGCCCAAGTATTGAATCAAAATTAATAACTTTTGCTGATAAAGAAAAGCACCAATTATTTCTGGAGCCTGAAGGGGAAAAGACGATCGAATATTATCTAAATGGTTTTTCGTCTTCTTTATCGTGGGAGGTCCAATATAAAGCTTTACAGGAAATTCCGGGTTTGGAAAATGCAAAAATTTTTAGGCCTGGTTATGCAATTGAATACGATTATTTTGAACCAACTCAATTACACCATACTTTGGAAACCAAGCTGGTAAAAAATTTATTTTTTGCAGGGCAAATTAATGGCACTACCGGTTATGAGGAAGCGGGGGCGCAGGGAATTATGGCAGGAATTAATGCCCACCTTAAAATATTTAATCCGGAAGAAAAATTTATTTTGAAAAGAAATGAAGCATACATTGGTGTTTTAATTGATGACTTGGTTACCAAAGGAGTTGATGAACCATACAGAATGTTCACTAGCAGGGCGGAATTCAGGATATTGTTGCGGCAGGACAATGCAGATATACGATTAACAAATAAAGCTTGGAAATTGGGATTGGCTTCTCTAGAACGTAAAAAATTATTGGAGGAAAAATTAACCCTTATTTCAGAAATTATAGAGTTCACAAAAAATTTCAGTGTTAAACCACGTTTTGTAAATCAATTACTTAAGGAAAAAAAGAGTTCAGAATTGAAACAGGGAGTAAAACTTATTGATATAATTTTACGCCCGGAGATTTCAATTTTTGATTTAAGTGAATACATCGCCCCTTTAAAAGAGTTTCTAAAACGGGTTCCTGAAATTAGGAAAACAGAAATTATTGAAGGAGCGGAAATTTCAATGAAATATGAAGGATATATAAACCGCGAAAAATTGTTGGCTCAAAAATTGGAAAAGTTTGAAGATATATCTATTGCCAATAAATTTGATTATGATAAATTAAAATCAATTTCAACAGAAGGCAGACAAAAGCTTAAAAAAGTTAATCCGGTAACAATCGGACAAGCGAAAAGAATTTCTGGTGTGTCACCTTCAGACATTAATGTGTTATTAGTTCTTTTGGGTCGTTAATGTTTCACGTGAAACGAAAATATGGATTATGAATTTGAAAAATGAAATTAGGGAAATAGCTGATTATCCACAAAAAGGTATAAATTTTAAAGATATTACAACTCTGTTTAAAAATAATGAAGCCTTGCAATTTGTTATAAATTCAACAGTCGAACATTTTAAAGATAAAAATATAACAAAGGTTCTTGGTCTTGAAGCAAGAGGTTTTATTGTTGGTGGGGTTTTGGCAAATTATTTAAATGCTGGATTTATCCCTATTCGAAAAAGGGGTAAATTGCCTGCGAAAATTATCGCGGAAAATTACGATTTGGAATATGGATCTGACAGTGTGGAAATGCACGAAGATGCTATAGACGAAAATGATGTTGTATTAATTCACGACGATTTATTAGCTACTGGTGGAACAGCACACGCAGCGCTTAAATTAGCTCAACGGAAAGGAGTAAAAAAAATCTATTTTAGTTTTATTTGTGATTTGGAGTTTATTCGTACAGAAAAAAAGGATGCTATTAAAAGTCACGAAACACAGATTCTGGTAAAATATTGAATCTTGAAAATTAAAACAGTAAATAAGAATATTGATTACTTAAAATCTATAATTTCGGTTTTGCCAAACAAGCCAGGTATTTATCAGTTTTTAGATAATACTGATAAAATTATTTATATTGGAAAAGCTAAGGATTTAAAAAAAAGGGTGTCTTCCTATTTTTCTAAACAACATGATTATCGTAAAACTGCACTTCTTGTAAGAAATATTATCGATATAAAAACAATGGTTGTGGAAACAGAACAGGACGCGCTGTTATTGGAAAATAATCTCATTAAAAAATACCAACCTCGCTATAATATTAAACTAAAGGACGATAAAAGCTACCCTTGGATTTGTATTAAAAACGAGCCTTTTCCTCGGGTTTTTAAAACCAGAAATGTTATTAGGGATGGGTCAAAATATTTTGGGCCTTATACTTCAATTTACACAGTACGTACTCTTTTGGAATTGTTTAAATCGGAATATAAATTACGTACATGTAATTATTTGTTAACTAATGAAAATATCAAAAACAAGAAGTATAAAGTATGTCTGGAATATCATATTGGAAATTGTACTGGTCCTTGTGGTGGGTTTATTAGCAGGGAAGAATATGATGAAGGAATTTCAAGTATTTCTGACATTTTGAAGGGAAATATTTCCGGGGTTATCGACCAGCTCGAAGTGACTATGAAAAAAATGGCACACACCCTTAATTTTGAAGAGGCACATAAGATTAAAGAAAAATATAACTCATTAAAAAAATATCAAAGTAGTTCTACAATTGTTTCGCCTACAATTACCGACGTTGATGTATTTAGTATTGAAGAGAATGAAAATTTCGCATTTATTAATTATTTGAAAATAATAAAAGGTGCAGTTATTCAAACTTTCACTCTTGAAATTAAAAAAAGTTTAAACGAAAGCCCGGAGGAATTGCTTTTGGCAGGTATAGTTGATATTGGCCAAAAAATTTTTAGTAATGCAAAAGATATTTTGGTTCCAATTAAGATAAACAATTTTTTTAAAGACTTAAAATTTATCGTACCTCAAAGAGGTGAAAAGAAAAAATTATTAGAATTTTCACAAAGAAATGCTAAGTATTTTAGGCTTGAAAAAGAGAAACAAAGTTTTTTAATAAATCCTAAAATTAGTGAAGAACGTATTTTAGAAACCATAAAAAAGAATCTTCAATTAACTGAGTTTCCAAGGCATATTGAATGTTTCGACAACAGCAACCTGCAAGGGGCAAATCCCGTTGCAGCTTGTGTTGTGTTTAAAAATGCAAAGCCCTTAAAATCGGAATATCGACATTACAATATAAAAACAGTACATGGAGCAAATGATTTTGCTTCAATGGAAGAAGTTGTTTATCGGCGGTATGGCCGTTTGTTAAATGAGAAGAAAAATTTACCCCATTTAGTAATTGTTGATGGAGGCAAAGGGCAATTGAGTTCGGCTGTTGCTGCTTTAGAAAAGCTAAATTTAAGAGGGAAAATTACTGTTATTGGAATTGCAAAACGTCTTGAAGAGATTTATTTTCCAGACGATTCAGTTCCTTTGTATATTAATAAGAACTCAGAAACTTTAAAAATAATTCAACAATTGCGTGACGAAGCCCATCGGTTTGGAATAGAATTTCATCGAAGAAAAAGAACAAAATCACTTATAACATCTGAACTAGATTCAATTAAAGGAATTGGAGAAAAATCGGTGCAGAAGTTATTGATGGATTTTAAATCGGTTAAAAATGTTAAATCTCAAAGTTATGATTCTCTGACCAATTCAATTGGAAAATCAAAAGCTACGTTAGTTTATAAAAGTTTTCAGTCTTAATTTGTATTTACAATGAACTATTTAATTAAAATGCAGGGCGGTATTTACCATCTTTTTCAAGAAGCCCCAGGTAACTAATAAACCTGGATTGAGCGATTTCTTTATTTTCGACAGCAATTTTTACTGCACAGCCCGGTTCATGAGTGTGAGAGCAATTGTTGTACTGGCAATCGAGAGAAATTTTAAATATTTCAGGAAAATAGTGAGAAATTTCCCATGGTTCCATTTCAAGGACACCAAATCCTTTAATTCCCGGGGTGTCAATAATATAACCGCCAAATGATAATTTGTATAAAGCTGAATAAGTAGTTGTATGTTTGCCGGTTTTGTGAGAGTCGGAAATTTCTTCAGTTTTCAAATTTAAACCAGGTTGAATAAGATTTATTAAAGTAGATTTTCCTACGCCGCTATGTCCGTTAAATACGTTTGTTTTGTTATGTAGGGCAGCTTTTAACTGTATTATTCCTTCAATTTTTTCAGCAGATGTATGTAAACACTCATAACCAATTTTGTGATAAATTTTTATTAAAAGTTGTAATTCATTTTTCTGTTGTGTATTGTACAAGTCGGTTTTATTAAAAACAATTAAAACAGGTATTCGGTACGCTTCGGCAGAAGCAAGGTATCGATCGATAAACGTTGTAGTTGTTACCGGATAACTTAAAGTTACGACCAACACAGCCTGATCGATATTTGACGCAATAATATGTGATTGTTTCGATAATTTTTGAGATCGGCGGATTATGTAATTTCTACGTTTATCAATTGAAACAATTAAACCCATTTTAGGAGTATTATCAGTTTCAGAAGCAGGCAGGGGTGAAAACCTTACGTGGTCGCCAACGGCCACAGGATTAGTACTTTTAATCCCTTTAATTCGAAAATTGCCTTTAATCTTACAATCAAATAAATCGCCTGTTTCGTCTTCCACAGTGTACCAACTGCCGGTAGATTTTATTACAATTCCTTTTTTCAACTTTAATAATTTTGAGATAAAAGTAGCTATTTAACTAATTATGAGAAAATAACAGAAAGAATTTTTACTTTTTTCACGTGGAACATCACGCATGGAAATTATTCCCAGTCTAAAATTATTTTCCCACAATTGCCATTTTCCATAATGTTAAAGGCTTCTTGAAAGTTATCAGCATGAAAACGATGAGTAATTATTTGCGAAATATCAAGCCCGCTTGTCAGCATCATTTCCATGTGGTACCAGGTTTCGTACATCTCCCGGCCATAAATACCCTTTAAAGTTAAGCCTTTAAAAATAAGTTTACTCCAGTTAATTTGAGTGCTTTTTGGCAGCAAACCAAGCAGGCTTATTTTACCTCCGTTATACATGTGGTTCACCATATCGTTAAATGCTGTTGGGGAACCCGAACATTCCAGGCCAATATCGAAACCTGAAACCATACCGTGTTTGGCCATTGCTTCTTTAATGCTTTCTTTAGTTGGATCGATAACTCGTGTTGCTCCCATTTTTCGAGCCAGGTTGCGCCGGAATTTGCTCAAATCTGTTCCTATAATATTTCTGGCTCCAGCAAACTTACAAATAGCCGTTGCTAAAGCACCAATTGGGCCTCCAATACCTGTAATTAATACATCTTCTCCCAATAAAGGGAAAGAAAGTGCTGTGTGCGTAGCATTGCCAAGAGGATCCATAATTGCCATCATTTCGTCGGAAATGCGGGTATCGATATGCAAAACATTTTTGGCAGGAACTGAAATGTATTCCGCAAAACCACCATTTCTATTAACACCAATTCCGATGGTATTATCACAAATATGTTGCCTCCCCCGTCTGCAATTCCGACAAAAACCACACGCAATATGACCTTCAACCGTAACGCGCTCACCTCGTTTAACACGATCAACTTCCGACCCTACCTCCACAACAGTACCCATATATTCATGACCTATTGTAACAGGAGTTTTAATGGTTTGTTGAGCCCACTCATCCCATTTATAAATATGCAAATCGGTACCACAAATGGCAGATTTTTTAACTTTTAGCAGGACATCGTTATGACCTATTGTAGGAATTGGAACATTTTCCATCCAGATTCCTTTTTCCGCTTTACTTTTTACAAGTGCTTTCAATGAATTAAATTTTTAATATTTTTATAAATATAAGGTACAAACAGACGAAAAAATAAAAGATATGTTTTCAAGTTTTAACGAAAACCAGTTTTAATTGTGTAAAAAATAATGTCAACAACTCAGGAATAACATCATACAAATTTTAATATTTTAACTAAGTAAATATTTACGAGAAATATATTTTATTGGATACCATGACGCAATAAAACCAATAAGCAAAACAATACTTAGAACCAATAAAATGTCAGATAAAATTATTTTTACCGGGTAAGCTGATATTACAAAAGAGCCATTTCCCGGAAGATCGATTAAGCCAAATTCAATTTGTAACCAACAAATAAAAATTCCCAAAAGCGAACCTATTATTGCTCCTGAGGAAGAAATAAGCCACCCTTCGAAAAGAAAAATTTGTCTGATTAGTTTGGTTTGAGCCCCCATACTCCTTAAAATAATGATATCATCTTTTTTGTCGATGATTAGCATAGACAAACTACTTAAAATATTAAACGATGCAATAATTAAAATAAATACTAATATAAAGTAAGCCGCCCATTTTTCCGATTTCAAGGTTTTGTAAATTAGATCGTGTTGTTGATATTTATTCTTTACATGAAATTTTTCACCTAAAATATTTTTTATTGATTTTTGTACTTTTTTTATATTTACGGAGTTTGCAAATCCAAGTTCTACAGCTGAAATTTGCTTCTTACTTTCAAATAATTCGGATGCAAATTGAAAAGGTACTAAAATATATTTCGAGTCGATTTCTTCCAGAACAGAAAACACACCTGAAGGATAAATATAATCATAATTGATAGCACGTGCTAAATTTATAGTGGATTGTTTTCCTTTTTTAGGGACATAAATTCTGATTGGATCGACGAAAGTAAGACCAATACCTAAATTGTATGCCACTCCCTGGCCCACAGCTGCATAATTTAATCCCTGGTTTTCGAGTGTAAAATTACCATCAACAATTAAGCTGTCAATGTGAGTGTATTCGGCATAGTTGGCTGGTACACCTTTTACTATGGCAGGATATTGCTGGCTGCCATATTTTAATAAGGCAATTTCTTCGATAACCTCGGCATAATGAAGAATATCGTGTACTTGATTTACTTTATCAAAGTTAAATTCTGCAGGATTAAACATTTTTCCTTCAACAGAGGTGATTTTAATATCAGGATCGAAACTGCTAAAAAAGCTTTCTATCAAACTGTTAAATCCATTAAAAACTGAAAGGACAACAACAAGTGCGAATGTGCCAACAATGATTCCGGTAACAGAAATTGCAGATATTATGTTAATAATATTCTGTTTCTTTTTTGAAACAAAATATCTTTTTGCTATAAAAAATGGTAAATTCAATCGTTTGCTTTTAGAATAAAAACGAAATTATCGTTAAAATATTGAACAAATTATGAATGAAGCAATTTATCAATATTATCAATATAGTCAAGACTATCGTCTATGTAAAATTCCAGATCAGGAACAACACGCAAGCTTTTCCCGACTTTTTTTCCAAATTCACCCCTAATATGATTTTTGGATTTTCTGATTTCCGTTAGTATGCCCTGTGAAAACTCTGAGGGAAAAATACTAAGGTAAATGCGTGCTATTCCCAAGTCCTTAGTGGTTCTTACAACAGTTACACTGATAATTTTTCCGATAAATTTCGATTTACTTAATTTTAAAAAAATATCGGCCATTTCGCGTTGAATAAGACGGGAAATTTTATTTTGCCGGGTACTGAATTGTTCCATGATTGATGTTAGAATATTAAAATCATTTCCTATAAATTGTGGTAAAATTAAGTAAAATCTGTAAACGAAGCCGTTTTAATCAAAAGAATTCCTCGATCCCGATGCCTTATCGGGATGCCTCGGGCTTCCATATTTTCTCCCCTGAAATTCAGGGGAATTGTCATACGGCAACTGCCAGGTGACAGAGGTGTGTGAATAATAAAAATTAGATTTTCAGTTTTTTGGCTGAAATAAAGTTGACGAAATACACCTTGGCCCTGCCACGGGGATAGTCAACTTTAAGAATTTTCGTTATTTGAAATGAAACATTTTTTTATTTTCTTAAGCGAAATAAGTCAAAATTTTATTTCTCTTTTTAATCGATTTTGAAAGCGTTTCTCAGGTCTTCGTCCGGCTTTATAATATTGTAGTTCTCCCAGAATTTTTCGTCTAAGTGGTTTATCATTTCGACAAAAACATCATTTTGTTTAATAATCTCATTTCTCGTAAACCGCTTTAGTTCAGTAGGTTGAATGTCCGTAATTAACAGATCGGAAACGCTGTGATATTCGGAATTTATTTTGTTACGTTTACTGCGGATTTTAAATTTTATTGAAGCCCTTACATTTGCAAGGTGCCATTTTCCATTGAACTGTTGATAGTTTACTTGATAATTTACATACGACGGCCTGGCTTTTACGCCTTTGGGTTTCTTTTTTATCATTGTACTTTCCGCCTTTCTTAATCCGTTTTTATCGAAATGAAAGTTGGCATGAACGATGGCAAATGTTTCACGATGAACATAAATTTCGCCCACAAATACTGGAAAAACCAAGTCGGAAATAGGCTGAAATTGTAAAACGTAAACCGGATTTTTGTTGTACCAAATCACTTTGCCTATAGTGTATTTATATAATTCCTCATATTCTTTGTGAATAAAACTTTCCGAATTTTTTATAATATCGAGTTTTGTAATTGTAAAAGGGCCACCTTGAAGTTTAAAATTTAACCACCAAAAAGGTTTTACATCCGGGCTTCGGCGGCCTTTTAGTAAACGGACCAAATCGTCGCGATATGATTTACTTGCAGGTGCTTTTAAAATTTCAATTATTGCTTCCGAAACATTAATGTAATTTCCGTCTTGTTTAACCGTTTCGCGATAAAAAGCCGTCATTAATTTTGTGTCGTTGCTGTAATTTTTATCAAGGTTTTCGCGAATATTAGTTAGCAACTGCGATGGGGTAGTAGCAGTAACTTTAACTTCTTTAATCCGGATAGAAACTGGATTCATTACTAAAATATCTTCGTCTAAAATTTTATATGCAGTAATAAAAATTTGTGAATAACCCATTGATGAAATTATAACAGTATCGAGAATGTTGTTTGGATGGATTTTTAAAATAAAATCACCGTCGATATTAGAAATTGTCCCAATGGGTTTATTAAAAACAGAAACCGAAGCATATTTTATTGGATTTCCTTTTTTGTAGTCGATTAATTTCCCGGAGAGAAAAAAATATTTTATGGGAATAGAATCATTTTCAGCGAACGAGGAGTTTTCGCCAGGCAATTTTTGTGAAATCACGACCTGATTTTCAAGCTCTGTAAATTTAAAATTTTGATCGAGGAACAAGTTATTTAAAACGGTAAAAAGAGATTTTCCTGAAGCTTCGATACTGTATTTTTTATCGCCAGAAATAAGTAAGGCATTGTATGAAAAATATACGCCTGTTTGCCAACTAAGTTGGTCTAAGATGAAAGTTAAAGTTTGGTTTTGCTGATTAATTGTAACGCGGCGTTCGAGAACGGAACCATCCCGTTGCTGTCCATACGATGAAATAGAAAGCAACAGGATGGCAATAAATATGCAAGGTTTAAACCTGAGCATTAAAACATTTTTTTCAACTCAAAAGAAGTTTTAAATTCTTCGCCGTTACGCAGCACTTTTATTTTTATTTTTTTGTTTTCTTTACTTTGTAGTAACAGGTTAATATCATTTAATTCTAAAGACCGGTGGTTGCTGCTGTTAATAGATAAAATCTGGTCGTTTTCTTTCAATCCAGCCCCAAAAGCAGGAGAATTATCGCGAATATTTGCGATGGTAAAAATTGGCATTCCCGGCATTGGGTTGGTAACTTCCATTCCACTCATATTGTAATTAAAACCCTCTTTAATTTTATGAGTTGGCCTTAATTTTACGCGGCTGTTTCGGTAATCGATGGTCACATGAAAACGTCGTAGAATTTCCGCTCCCAGGGTTCCGTTTCTATCGTTCGAAGAAATCAACTGGTCAATAAGTTCTGAATTAGGAAAAGCAACAATTGGTTTAGGTAAAACTAAAGGGCCTACCCAAATTCCATCAATTCTTCCTTTCATTCCAAATAAATCGCCACTTAAACCCCTCCCGAGAAATGTTTCTATGTGGTTTTGAGGTAATTTGATTCGCTCGTCCGAGTTTTCTGATAGCCAAAGGGCATCGCTAGCACCAGTGTCAATCAGCAATTTTACCGGGACTTCAATTAATTCATCGGTAACAATGCTGGTACGTACAAAAGGTTTATTCCCATCGAAATGAAGTGGCATGATAATATCGTTTTTACGATCGCGGTATTTATAATATTCAGGTTTGTGCAGAGTAAGTTTTTCATTCAAATAATCAATTTCAACAACATATTCTTTAAAAAGATTGAAACCAATTAATCCATGAACAGGCATTCCCAACATGTGCGAAATTTGAAAATTTTCATCAATTATCATTTGAACTTCCTGGTTTCGGGCGGTCAATCCGTCAATGTTCATTGTATTGTTTCCCGAACGGTAGGCTGTTAACTCGTTACCATCACCTAAACCTTTAAGTTGTACCGGCATCATATAATTCAGGTTCAATTGGTTTATAAAGGGTAACTCTGTGATTATTGGAAATTTAACCCCTGTATCAAGAATAAAATTTAAGGTGTCAGATTCATTAATCGTAACCGGGATAATTATTAAATTACTTGCCGATTTAAATTTAATAGTTATTGATTTTTTTCGCGTAGAATTAAAAAGAAAACCACGGTTATTACCAAAATATTGTCTTGTATTTTGTTCATAATCAATACTTTCGTCTAAAGGGACATAATCGCGAACGACTAAAATATTGTCTTCAATTTCGAACAGGAGATAAAAGTCGCTCATTAATTTGTCGAGTACATATTTTATTGGCTTGTTTGAAATATTCAAACTAATTTTTTTATCTGCAACAATTTTTGCGTTGTACGAATAATCGATATTTGCGTATTTACAAATTTTTTCGATAATGTCAGACAATGGTTCGTCTTCAGCATAAATGCTAATGTTCTGGTCTAATACCTGGCTTTTTGTTACCTGTGCGTTTTGAATTTTGGGTGCCAGGACTAAAATAATGGTTGCAACAACAAATGCAATCCAAGTTTTCTGTATTAATGTTTTCATGACTTTAAGGCTTTAATTGTTTATTATTACGGCTCGAAAGTGTAAACAGTTCGTTTTCTCCCGATAATTCCAGGTTAAATGTGAGCCGAACTACATCTAAAACAAAATCAATCGGTTTTTTATCGAAATGAGCTGTTAGCAAAAGATCATTCAACTCTGCTTCCTTTACTTGAATTTCGATGTGATAAACTTTTTCGAGGCATCGGATAACCTCATTTAAAGGAATTTTGTTAAAAATAAGATCGTGGGTTTTCCAGGCTAAAAAATTAGGGTTGGCATTAGTCGATTTTGACAGAACATTGTTTACATTAAAAAGAGTCCCCTTTTCGCCCGGAGCTAAAAAAACCTTTGGGTTTTCAGCAATCAAATCCTCGACTTTACTGATTACCTGTACCTTTCCGGTTTTAACAATCACTTCAACGGTTTCGGTTTCGGGGTAAGCACAAACATTAAAAGAGGTACCTAATACTTTTATTTGTGCATTCCCGGCATTAATTATAAATGGTTTTTCGGGGTTTGGTTTGACGTCGAAAAATGCTTCACCAATAATAGTAACTTCCCTTACATTGTTATTAAATTTTGAGGGGAAAATTAATTTTGATTTGGTGTTTAAAGCAACCATCGAACCATCAGGAAGAAGGAATTCGTTTAAAATTTGGTTTTCGCCAGAAACAATTTCGCTTTGTACATTTGGTGTCAGGTTTTTGAACCCGATAAAATATCCAACCGTGCCTAATAGCATCGCAACAACAATTATGGCAGCATATTTATAAAATTTTGCAATTGCCTCCTTTCTAACATTTTTGTGCTGAATAACTTTTAATTGCGCAAAATTGGTTTTTGATTGTACATTATTCCAGGCTCTACTTGAATCAAAGTTTTTTACTTTGAAATAAATATCAATTTTTTTAAGCATTTGCCTGATTTGTTCCAGCTCTTCACGGTTTTTATCCGATTGCCCGGCCCAGGATTCCACCACCAATTTTTCACGGGAATTTACTTCATGATTTAGATATTTGGCCAATAACCCCCGATCAAAATTTTCTATGTTTTTCTTTTCTTCCATGTTATATTAGTATGACAATGCACAATCAATTTACCCCTAAGATATTTTTTACTTTAGAAAAAAAATAAGGTAAAAAAAGGATTGTAATTTTTTAGTTTTTCGCGTAAGGTTTTAATTGCCAGGCCCATTTGTGTTTCAACAGTTTTTATAGAAATATTTAGTTTATTGGCTATTTCCCGGTATTTTAAACCTTCTTCGCGGCTCATTCGAAAAATTTCCCGGCGCTTTTCTGGCAATGATTGTATGCTATCCTCAATTTTTTCCAATAAATTAATTTCAGCAAAATTATTTTCAAGTGCTTTATTGTTTTCTGCATCGGAGAGAACTGATTGGGCATGGTTAAATTTAATTTTATTGTGTTTTATAAAATTATAACAAAGATTTTTGATAGAATTGTACAAATAACTTTTAACTGAAGTTTCAATAAAAATTTGTTTTCTCTTTTCCCAGAGTTTCACAAAAAAATCTTGCACAATTTCTTCTGCCGCAATATCATCTTGAAGAATTCGCGAAGCAAATAAACATAAATGCCCATAATATTTATGGAAAAGTTTTTCGAATGCAATTTTATTGTCATTGCGAATTTTTTCAAATAAGACCTTTTCTTCTTCCAAATTCATAAAATGCAGTTAATTCAACAATAACGAAGGTAAAAAAAAGAAATCCTCTTTAAAAATGATTTCAATATGTTTATTATAATGGGTCACATCTGTCCTAAATAAAGCCAATTAGGCTCCGAAAAGCCGGAGCTGTTATTT
>JABGRN010000140.1 GCA_018648265.1 Prolixibacteraceae bacterium
GTTTTACTCAGCATACTCCTTTGTTGTAGTATCGGCATTAACCATTATAAACTTAGAAATTGCCATGCGGCATTTCAAAGTACAATTGGTATAAAAGGGTAAATGATTATAATTCCTTTTCACCCGATGACTTTCCGTCACCGGGTGAATATTTTAATTTTGCCTTCAAACTAATTTATTCAAAGGGTGGAGCAAAGCCCACTGGTGAAGCAGCAAAAGATTAAAAAAAACAGGTCTCAATCATACAGACCAACAAACTTCCACCCATTGATTTTATTGTCATCGGTGAATTCATTTCTGCAGCCAGTCAAAACAAAAATTCACTTAGCAAACCATAGTCAACTCATGAAAAAGATGAATTATATTTCATCAATACTATATTTATAGTAAAAATATTATAGATATAGTTTGTATTCTAAAAATATAGTACTATGTTTGTAGTAGAATATTGTTTAGTATGATTTTTGTACTTATTTTTCACTACTAAATACTTAGTACTTATAATATGAAAACACTTACAAAAGCCGAAGAACAAATCATGCAAATCATGTGGGATTTGAAAGAAGGTGTAATAAAACAGGTTGTTGACAATTTTAACGAACCAAAACCTGCTTATACAACCGTTGCAACTGTTTTAAAAGTTCTTGGCAAAAAGGGATTTGTATCCTTTAGAAAAATCGGCAATACTTATCTTTTTTCACCTGCTGTAAGTAAAAAGGAATATACAAAAGTGCAGTTCAGCACATTGCTAAAAAACTATTTTAACGGTTCATTTCCTAAAATGGCCACCTTTTTTGCGAACGAAAATAACATCAGCATAAAAGAGTTGGAAGAAATGCTCAAGATTACAGAAAATGAAATAAACAACGAAAACAAAAATTAGCCATGGAAACCTTATTTGCATTTTTGCTTAAAGCTTCTTCTGCTATAATTCTCTTTTACCTTGTTTACTGGTTATTTCTACGAAAAGAAACTTTTTATGATGCTAACCGGTGGTTTTTAATTATAGCACTTTTCTCGGCAGTTTTGTTGCCCTTTTTCCCTGTTCAATATTCTGTTTTAGTTGAAGCCGAAAATAATACTACCGTTTTTAAAACATTAAACGATACTTTCAAAAATATTCCTGTAATCTCTGAATCAGAAACAATCGAAGAAAATTTCAACTGGCGGCATGCAATTTTGATGACTTATTTAACCGGTGTTTTTATTTTTCTTTTCAGGTTATTAATCCAAACTTTTATCCTCATTCATTTAATGAATAAATACAGGATAAAATCATTAAACGGAGTTCGCATTGTAGAGAATGAGAAATACGGGCTGCCCTTTTCATTTTTCAATATTGTATTTATAAATCCGAAATTTCATAAACAGGCCGATCTGCCGGAAATTCTGGCTCACGAAAAAGTGCACATTCGTGAGAATCACTGGTTCGACCTGCTTCTAATAGAACTGTTAACAGTCATCTTTTGGTTCAATCCATTTATTTGGTTATTTGAACGATCTATTAAACAAAACCATGAGTACCTGGCCGACAAAGGCGTTGTATCCGAGGGGCACAATGTGGGCAGGTACCAGGCAATTCTTTTAAACCAGTTAATGGGCATGCAGATTATTGGAATTACAAACAACCTGAATTTTGCCCTTAACACAAATCGATTAAAAATGATGACGAAAAAGAAAACATCCGCAATTATGCGGTTAAAATTTGTATTGACCTTGCCAGTTTTGGCGCTCTTACTCTTTGCTTTTGCCGAACCAAATTATAGAGCAAAAGATGTTAAAATGAACGATTATAGCTTATCTATTCGGGAAGTGGAAAGTGGAAAGAAACTTGTTTTTTCCGGAAAAGTAATAATGAAGGATACTGGTGAACCATTACCAGGTGCTTCGATAGTGATAAAAGGATATGGCGTTGGGACTGTCGTTGACAAGGATGGAACATTTAAATTGGTAGATCCGAACCCTGAAGTTGATGCATCAGGCGGACTTAGCTCTACAGTTGTTATTTCATTTGTAGGCATGAAAACAATAGAAAAAACTATTAGTTTAAATGGTAACAATTTGGAAAAACAGGAACAATTAAAAGTTACTTTTCAAATGGAAGAAGATGTAATCGGCATCGGACTTGCAGAAAAACTTATTCCAATTAGAAGGGCTCCGCCTCCACCGCCTCCACCAGCACCAATTTCAAACGGAGATGAAGAGGTGTTTTATATTGTTGAAGACATGCCCACGTATCCGGGAGGATCTGACGCATTAAATAATTATGCGTATAAAATGCAAAAGAAAATTGCTACTCAGAAGAAGGTAAAAGGTAAAGCTATGGTGATGTTTACTGTTAATGCAAAAGGTAAAGTTGTCGATATAAAAGTTGTGAAGAAAGATAACGACGGTGCAGCAAAAGGTGCTCTTTTAATTGCCAAAGAAATGCAAGACTGGACACCTGGCAAACAACGTGGTAAAGCAGTTCCTGTAAAATTTTTATTACCTCTTGAATTTAAATAACAAAAAACAAAATATCTTGTAAATTTTCACCCGTTGACTTTCCATCAAACAATTGGTTTGGTTCTTCACCCGATGACTTTTCGTCACCGGGTGAATTACTTTTGCATTTTTAATTATCTATTCACCGGGTGGACTAAAAGCCAACCGGTGAAAAAACAAGATTATAATTTTACTGTACAACACTTTTTAAAACTTTTCACCCAATAAACTCACATTACACAAACTTCAGATTTTCACCCGATAACTTAACGTCACTCATTTCACCAGATCCTTCTCCCGATGACTTTCCGTCACCGGGTGAATTACTTTCGCAATACTAAAACCCAATTCACGGGGTGGACTTAAAGCCAACCGGTGAAAATCTAAACGGTTTTAAATCTTCAATCCAAAATCATTTGCTCTATTCTTATTCACCAATTTCCCATTTCGTTCCCCGGCATAGTCGCGATAAGAAGAAAATTCATAATCCTGAAGATTCTTAACCAATTTGCCTGAGACAGGATTATAATGAATATAATTGAAACAAACTTGAGGATAACTCTTATCCGGGTCTGGAATATTTATCGCAGTTCCAAAGCTTGTTTGAAACCACGCCAGTGAAATTTTCGAATTATCTGTTAGACAAATTGCTTTTGTTGTCATTTGAAAAAGCGATCCATTTCTGTTTTCTTGCTTATTTATTGCTCTGGTATATGAACGAAGCATAATTGCAATCGATTGGTTTAATGACCTTTCCTCGTTGGAAATAGTACCCCATTTAACTCCATATTTATCCCTGCTTACATTCAGTTTCTTTTCAATTTTAATTTCCAAATTGTTGATATACAACATTAAATGAAAATGATTTGGCATTAAACACCAAGCCAAAACATCAGCAAAAGGATTAATGTGAATTTTTATTTTCTTGAGAAAAAAAAGATAGTTGTCTCTATTGAAAAATATTGTTTGTGAGTTATTCCCCCTATTATAAATATGGTAAATATGGTTGGTTTCAAATTGCATATTCAGGTTAAATAATTTGAATAAAGGTAATATATTTTGTTCTAATTCTTACGCGATAAACTTCCCCTTAAGCAATTCGTTTGCTTCTTCACCCGTTGACTTTCCGTCACCGGGTGAATTACTTTTGCAATGCTAATACCCTATTCACCGGGTGGACTGGAAGCCAACCGGTGAAACTGTAAACATACAACAATCATTAAATAATTTACAATGAAACTTTTGAAACAAATTTTCACCCGACAACTTCCCCTTAAGCAATTCACTTGCTTCTTCACCCGTTGACTTTCCGTCACCGGGTGAATTACTTTTGCAATGCTAATACCCTATTCACCGGGTGGACTGGAAGCCAACCGGTGAAACTGTAAACATACAACAATCATTAAATAATTTACAATGAAACTTTTGAAACAAATTTTCACCCGACAACTTCCCCTTAAGCAATTCACTTGCTTCTTCACCCGTTGACTTTCCGTCACCGGGTGAATTACTTTTGCAATGCTAATACCCTATTCACCGGGTGGACTGGAAGCCAACCGGTGAAGAAACCGACAGGTAAATATTCTGCTACACAATATCTTATATTATTCAAAACTTTCATTTCATTTTGGTAAATTGAACCCCAGATATCTATACCACTAAAATCAAATAAAAAATGACAGAAAGAAGGGAATTTATTAAAAAGAGCCTGGTAGGAACTGCCGGGATCGCTATCGGCGGATTAGGTCTTAGCGCCAAATCGTACGGTTCAATAATTGGAGCCAACGAAAGAATTACGATGGCCGTTGTTGGGATTCGTGGCCAGGGAAACGGGCACATTGGTAAATGGTGTTCCTTAAAAGACAACCGTAACGTATTTCTAAAAACTATTTGCGATGTTGACGAGGAACTTTATGGCGAAAGAGTTAAAAAAGTTCAGGATGCAATTGGAACTAAACCGGTTACCGAATGGGATATGCGCAAGGTTTTCGAGGACAAAGAAATTGATGCCGTTTCGTTTGCAACACCAAACCACTGGCACGCCCTTGGGACAATTTGGGCAGCACAGGCCGGAAAACATGTTTACGTCGAAAAACCATCGAACCACAACGTTTGGGAAGGCAAAAGAATGATTGAAGCTGCCCGCAAATACAACGTTCGTGTTCAGGTAGGTTTTCAAAACCGTTCAATTGCAAATGTCAGGGCAGCCATGAAGTTCCTGCACGAAGGCGGAATTGGCGATGTTTACATGGCAAAAGGAAATTGTTACAAACCACGCGACTCTTTTGGGATTTCGGAAGACAGTTTGCCGCCCGACGGATTACATTACGGTATGTGGCTCGGACCTGCGCAATGGCGTGCTTACAACGAAAAACGGGGGCATTACAACTGGCACTGGCACTGGAACACAGGGAATGGTGACACAGGAAACCAGGGACCTCATCAATTTGATGTTGCCCGCTGGGGATTAAATAAAAATGAACACCCGGTTACAATTGCTTCAACAGGTGGAGTTTATGGAATCGACCCAAAAGAATGTTCACAAGAAACACCAAACACACAAACTTCGTTATTTACATACGAAGATGGTAAAGTGTTGGAATTTGAAACTCGGGGGCGATATACCAACGCCGAGTCGAGCCTGAACATAAAAATAGGAAATATGTTTTACGGAACCGATGGCTACATGGAAGTAAATGGCGGCAACTGGAAAGCATTCAGAAAAAGAGAAAGAGAACCGTTTATAAGTTCGAAAGACACCTCGGATACACCAATCGATCCTTCTTTCCTTGTAGCTCCAGGTGGAACCGAACATTATGCAAACTTTATTGATACCATCCGTTCGGGCAATAATAGCGATTTAAATTGTGATATTCGTGAGGGCGTATTTTCCTCAGACTTACCCGCATTGGCAAATATCGCTTATCAACTAAAACGCCAGTTGACATTTAGAGGAAGTTATGAGAAATTTGCAAATGATCCGGAAGCTGATATGATGCTAACGCGAAATTACAGGAGGCCTTTTGTTGTTCCTGAAGACGTTTAAAATATCTGTCTTTATAATTATTAAATCCGGTTCGATTCGTGCCGGATTTTTTATTGGGATAATCTATTAGGAGTATTTCTCAATTCGATTGATACAAAATTTCATCAGCACATCTATTCACTGGGTGAACCCAAGTCATCCGGTGAAAGGATCAGGTTTCGGATTATTCACCCGTTGACTCTCCGTCACCGGGTGAATAAGATATACAAAACTTACTATCAATTCACCGGGTGAGCTTAAAGCCATCCGGTGAAACTGCTGGAATATGGGGCGGTGGTTTTTACCCACAAAATACGCTTCAAATCTGTTATTCAACGGGTGAACTTTAGTCACCCGGTGAAAGGATCGAACATTGGAATTTTTACCCCTGTCTTTCGCACTTTGCTGATAAAAGCTCTATATCCCTTTGTTTATAGGGTGG
>JABGRN010000004.1 GCA_018648265.1 Prolixibacteraceae bacterium
AATTTACTGCGGAAGATGCTCAGTCGATGATGATAACCTACAATTTTTATTCAAAACCTGTAGTTGACGAAGATAATGCATACGAGGTTAGCGATAACGATTATGACGAGATGGGGCAAGGCTACGGTAATTTTGAAGATGAAGATGTAGCTGAAGCATTAATAGGAAAATTGTTAGACAGACAAGTATTTGCAGATGAGGCTGGAGCAGAAATGACAGCTCAATATATTTTATATGCTAAATACGTAACAAGATACATTCAGGTAAATGCTGATGGTACAAGCGAAGTGGTTTCATATGCTTCCGATGCAGTTGAAGTTACCGATGCTATTTACGAAGCAACAGGAAACGGTAAATACAAAAATTTCTACCGTATTTCCAATGCACTTGAAGATTTGGCGCAATATGCGATTGATAATGGAACTGCTCCAATTACTTATTCAGCTTTAGTTTATGGCAATTATCTTGATACTTATGTGGTATATCTTTATAATGGAATTAATTGGGTAGTAAAACAAAGTGTTATGCCGGTTTCCGAAGAGTTAAATTATTCATTAAACGCGAATGATATTACTCAAAGTTTCTGGTGGGCTGATCCAGCAATTAAAATTTCACTTGGAGGCGATGATTATGCTTTATTCTCTACAACTTCGAAATATGGCAATTTCGATCTTCGAAGTGGACAAACACCGGGAACTGATAACGATTTGTTAGTTGAAATGATAGGAGACATGCTCGATGCAAATCATGGTGCTGTAGAAAACCAACAGTATTTGGTTTCATTTGCATACTACGATGGAAGTAATGGAATAGGTACTCGTCGATTAATTAAATCAGGTGGAACCTGGAGCGAATATTCAGAGTAACAATATTATTACAATACTTAAAAGCCGCTTTATGCGGCTTTTTTTATGCTTCATTCCCAAACAATTAAGATGAAAGACTGTTTTTTTTACAGGAATTCTTAATTTTGCGCCCTATTTGATGATGAACAATCAGGAAGAAACAATGGAACAAATACAGATTAATCAAATGTTGGAAGAGAAAGGATTTATCGACGAAACGATTGATCCGAAATTAAAACTCGTTGAAGAAATTAATCGCTTAAAAAAAGAGAAGAATGCTGTAATTTTAAGCCATTTTTATGTTGAAGGCGAACTGCAGGATATTGCAGATTATGTGGGCGACAGTTTAGGATTGGCACAGGCAGCAGCTAATACAAGCGCAGAATTGATTGTTTTTGTAGGAGTACATTTTATGGCGGAAACCGCAAAAATTATTAACCCTTCTAAAAAGGTTATTCTACCCGATTTAAAAGCAAGTTGCTCGCTGGCGGAATCGGCACCGGCTAATAAATTTGCAGAATTCAAGGCAAAATATCCAGACCATAAAGTTGTAACTTATATTAATGCAACGGCCGCACTAAAAACAATGTCCGATATAGTTTGTACATCGGCAAATGCCAAACAGATTGTTGAAAGTTTTCCAAGAGATCAAAAACTGATTTTTGGCCCCGATAAAAATTTAGGCAATTATATCAACAGTATTACAGGTCGCGAAATGGTTTTATGGGATGGCGCCTGCATTGTACACGAACAATATTCGGTAGAAAAAATCGCTAAATTGATGGACGAAAATTCAGATGCTGAATTTATTGCACACCCCGAGTGCGAGAAACCTGTTCTTTTGTTGGCAGAACACATTGGTTCAACAACATCTCTTTTAAATTACGTTCAAAAAAGCAATTCAAAAAAATTTATTGTTGCAACCGAAAGTGGGATTCTGCACCAAATGGTAAAAGCTTGCCCCGATAAAATGTTTATCCCGGCACCTTCGATAGATTCAACCTGTGGATGTAACGATTGTGAATACATGAAATTGAACAGTTTACAAAAACTTTACATCTGTTTAAAACACGAACAACCCGAAGTTGTGCTTCCCGAAAAGGTAATAGAAATGGCAAAAATTCCAATTCTTAGAATGTTGGAAAATTCAAAATAAATGCCGGAAACTAATTTAAATATTGTCAGAAAATTTGCAAAAGATTACGACAAATCGATCCTAAAAAACAACTGGACTGGACCTAAAATAATTTTTGATGAGTCGAAGGTGTTTATTTCTCCTAAAAGTAAAATTGTAGATTTAGGAATTGGAACTGGAGCAAGCTCAGTTCTATTTCAACAAGCAGGATATAAAATTACTGGATTAGATGGTTCGCCGGAAATGTTGGAACTCTGCAAAAAGAAACAAATTGCCGATAAATTAGTTTTGCACAATCTGGAAAAAACCCCCTTCCCATTGGCAAAGAATATATTTGAAACTGCAATTTCCAATGGTGTTTTGCATCTTATAAATCCTGTAAAATCTATTTTCTCGGAAGTGGCACGCATTTTAAAACCAAATGGAATTTTTGCTTTTACATTCGACAATACAGACAACGTTTTGAGTTACACTAAAATTAAACCGGGTGTTTGGGAGACGAAAACTCAGGATGGCGTTTTTGTTTATAAATATTCGGAACAATACATTTTGCAGCTTTTGCTTCAAAATAATTTTGAAATAGAAAAGCAAAAACAATTTCTTGCCTATACAAATCCCGAACTTCAAAAGAAGTTTAATTTTACTTTAATTGTGGCAAAAATGAAGTAGTATCGTTTTTACTAATGTTTTCAACCAACAAATTTTGTCCTGAAATTTCGATGGCACGCAAAAGAGTTTTGTCAATGGTTTTAATGATTGGATAAAATCCTTCTTCGCCAATAATGTTTCTTGCAATGTATGCTTTTAGTTGAGTATTAATAATTAGTCCGGATTCTTTCAGCCCATTTTCATCTTTAAGAATCCCTTTTTCAGATGCATCTTTCACGAATTCGGCCAACACCTTTTTTCCATCGAGGAATTTTTCCAATTCTTCAGCTTTTGTAAATTTTGACAGTACCTCGCGATGCTTGTCAGCGTAAGAATAAGCAAAGGAGTAAATCAATCCTTTACGGTAAATTTGATTAAAATATTCTGAATTTCCTGATGTGTCAACCGGGACAAAAAAATCGGGCATTATACCGCCGCCGCCATAAACAATCCTTCCGCTTTTAGTTTGGTATTGTAACGAATCGGCAAAATGGATACTGTCGGCCACCAACTGCTCCATGCTGTGAAAACGTTCATACATGTCGTTATAATATTCTTCTTTCCCGTTATCGTATGCTCCCTGGATACAGCGGCCACTTGGTGTATAAAACCGTGCAACTGTTAACCGTAGTGCCGATCCATCCATTAAAGGGATTTGTTCCTGCACCAGCCCTTTTCCAAAAGAGCGGCGGCCAATTATTATTCCACGATCATTATCTTGCAGTGCCCCTGCAAAAATCTCACTTGCCGAAGCCGAAAATTCATCAATCATTACAAAAACCTGAATATCTTTCCAACTATTTTTGCCCGACGAATTATACGTTTTCCTTGGTTGGTTTATTCCTTCAGTGTATAAAATTGGTTCCCCATTTTTCAAAAATTCATCTACCATTCGCAATACTCCTGACAACGAACCACCAGGATTTTGACGTAAATCTATAATTACTTTTGAAGCACCCAAATTCTCCAGTTTTTGCATGCCCAGCATAAACTCACTATATGTTTTGTCTGCAAACCTGCTAACTTTAATAAACCCGGTTTCATCATCAATCATATACGAAACATCGACACTATAAATAGGGATATCGCCCCGTATAATTTCGAATTCCAATTCATTGCCGGATCCCTTTCTGATGATCCCTACTTCTACTTTTGAATTTTTTTTGCCCCGAAGCAAATTTAAGACCGTACTATTTTCAACATTTACCCCGGCAATAATAGAGTCGTTTACCCTAACAATCCGGTCGCCAGGCAAAATACCAACCTTGCTCGACGGGCCTCCTGAAATAACTTCAATAACCCTTACCGTGTCTTCCTGTACTGAAAACTGAACTCCGATCCCTGAAAAATTTCCCTGCATTTCTTCCTGAACTTCCTGCATGTTGCGGGCCGGAATATAAGTTGTATGCGGGTCAAGATTTTTCAATATTTCAGGTATCGTTTGCTCAACAATATCACTTGTATTTACACTGTCAACATAACCATGGTCGATTAAATCGAGAATGGTTGCCAATTTATTGGGTTTGCTTTGGCCCAGCATACCCATAACCGGTCGGCTATTTTGGCTTAACATGTTCCCAATTAGTATTCCCCCGGCAATTGAAACTGCAATTAACAGAGGTAATATTATAGTCGTTTTTTTGTTCATTTTATTTTTTTTCTAATTCTATTTCTATCTGTCTGACATCAATATTTGCTCGTTTTAAAAGGTTGATTCCATCCTCAAGCCGATAATTTTCGGTAAAAATCACACGTTTTATCCCGGCCTGGATAATTAATTTCGAACATTCCAAACATGGCGAAGAAGTAACATAAAGTGTTGCCCCGTCGCTACTGTTGTTCGATTTTGCCACTTTCGTAATGGCATTTGCCTCGGCATGTAAAACATAAGGTTTGCTTTTATTGTTCTCCTCTTCGCAAACATTTTCAAAGCCGGAAGGTGTCCCGTTATATCCGTCGGAAATTATCATCTTATTTTTAACAAGTAAGGCACCAACTTTTCTCCTTTTACAATAAGAATTTTGCGCCCAGATATCTGCCATTTTTAAATAGCGCTGATCCAATAACTGTTGTTTTTTATCTTTTTCCATTTTTCAGAATATAAAACAATTGGTGTCTTTTTTTTCAAATTGATTACAAATGTAATATTGATTTTATATAAATTGTTCAATTTAAATAATGACAAACAAAATCTAATTTATTATTTTATTAAAAACATGGGCAAACTAAGCATCGGTGTTGACATAGGAGGTAGTCACATAACTTCTGTGGCAATTGATATTAAAAAGAGACAGGTCCTAAAAAATTCTGCTGTCACTAAAAAAGTTGATCCAAACGGAAATGCTAAAAATATTATTAAAACGTGGGGCCTATGTATTAAAAATACTATTGATTTAGCTGGCAAAAATAAAATATCGGGGATTGGGATTGCCATGCCCGGGCCATTTGATTATAAAAACGGAGTGGCCCTTTTTGAAGGAGTGGCCAAGTTTGGCCATCTTCTCAGGGTAAATATCAAAACAGCTTTAGCAGAAAAGTTGTTGTTGGGAAATGAACAAATCCGGTTTGTTAACGATGCCTCAGCTTTTGGGATTGGAGAAACGTGGCTGGGCGAAACAAACAAATACAAGCGTGTTCTTGCAATTACTTTGGGAACTGGTTTTGGCTCTTCATTTCTTGAAAATGGAATTCCAATTGTAAGGGGTAATTTTGTTCCTGAAAACGGTTGGGTATATAATTTACCTTTTGAAAATGGAATTGCCGACGATTATTTTTCAACCCGTGGTTTTGTAACCCGCTACTTTCAACAAACCGGTAGAAGAATTTTGGGAGTAAAAGAATTAGCAGAACGGTATGAAAATGATATTTTTGCCCGGCAACTTTTTCCTGATTTCGGGATTAAATTAGCCTGCTTTTTAGAACCCATTTTAACTCTCTTTCAAGCAGATGCCATTGTTTTAGGTGGTAACATTTCTAAAACCTTCCCTCTTTTCGGAGAAATATTCGAAAAATCATTAAAAGAAAAAGGTTGCTTTTTGAAAATATTTACTGCAACATTAAAAGAAAACGCTGCTCTTTTTGGAAGTGCCCGTTTGACGGATAATGATTTTTTCTCTAACCTGAATTATTCATGAGTTTTTCGTTATGAGAATTCAAAATATAAAGAATAAAGGGAACACTGAGTTGAGCCTTGCAGAAATAGCCTGAGCTATTTTGAGAAGCGAGAATCGAGCATTTTTTTTGTTTAAAATATTTCAATTTCGGAATAGTTCAGGCTAAACTTATTCTTTAAATAAAAGCCAGATATCTGAATATTTTGGAAATGCTTTACGCACATCAGAAATCCGGTTACGTGCTTCCTGTTCGTTTTTAAACGAATTTATACAAACCCGGTAATAACCTGTTTCGCTGTGCAAAACAATTGGAATAAACCCTTCACCTAATAAAGTATTGCGGAAATTTTTTGCATTTTCCAATTTACTAAACGAACCAATTATAACAAAAAAAGTATTGGTTTCGTTTTGTGTTTTATCTTCTTGTTTAGTGAAAGTTACCTGTTCCTTCCGAACTGCAATTGGTTTTTCTTCTACTACTTTTGGCTCTTCTTTTACCAATGTTTCAGTACTGGTTTCAGGCACCGAAAATACTTTTGGTTGCTCTGTATTATCACTTGTGTACGGCGATTGGGCAGGTTGTTTTGTAGTTTTACATCCTATAAATACTAAGGCAAAAACGATTGTAATAATTATTATTCCTTTCATTACTTTTCTTTTTTCAGTTCTAAGTTTGCTAAAGTACATAAACAGTTGCGCTTTTTCCGTAAAAAGAACGTAAGTTTTTCACATGGAGTAGTTTGCAACTGTGTCAAAAAAAGGAAAAAATTCAGGACTATTTTAAAATTTCTTCTCAATATTTAGTAGAAATTTGTTTTACCAAATACACAAAGCCATATCATCGTCAGAAGCCGGTAATTAAAAAGCCTAAAATCCTCCAACTTTATTCCTCAATAATTTCTTTTAAGAAACTAACAAACCCAGTGTGTTCAGGTTTTTGTTAAGCATAACAAAATGTGGGTTTTTCAGAATCGGTTTATTATAGCAAAGCTTTTGAAAATTATCAATGCGAAATACTGTACCACCAAATTCTTCCACCATTAATTGTCCCGGTGCAGTGTCCCATTCAGAGCATGGGCCTGCCTTTAAGTACATATCGGCTTCGCCTAAAATAATTGCAATTTGTTTTAAAGAGCTCCCTTTATGAATTATTTCAACTGAATAATGTTTTTTAATTTTGTCGATCAAGTCAATTTCACGTTTTTTGAAAAACGATCGGCTGGTTACAATCCGAATATTCCCTGATTGCGTTTCAAACTGATTTATTCTATTAAATTGAAGCCTTTCATCGAATTCATAAATTCCACCGCCTTTTTTACAATACCAGCCTTTCCCAAGCAGTGGTTGATAAATCCAGCCTTCAACAGGCTTGTTGTCTTCAATTAAAGCCAGGTTAATACTAAACTCCCCATTCTTTTTAATAAACTCTTTTGTTCCATCTAAAGGATCGACCAAAAAAAATTGCCTCCATTTTTCCCGCACTTCATAATTCGGGATTTGATTTTCTTCATTAATTATCGGAATGGTATTAAACAATTGGTTTAACCCATCATTTATTATTTTACCCGAACTTTTATCAGCACGTGTTACAGGTGAATTATCTGATTTTAATTCTGTTTCAAAATTGTTGCCGTTATAAACTTTTAGAATAGAATTGCCGGCAGAAACAAGCAACTCAAAAACAGATATTAGTTTCCCTTCTTCCATAAAATATTAGTTTTGGGTAAAACCAAAGTTAAAAAATCAATTGATTAAAACGGAGCCTTGAAATACAAATATCAATTTCAATTTTAAATTTTGCATCCCTTAATAACATGTTCAATTAATTTTTAATCATGCTAAAAAGCTCATTTTAATTGTGGTTTTTAACATCAATTTGTTTACAAGTTTTGATTCTGCCACACTTTCAGGCACTTTTTGAAAAAAAGTATCACTTACATTTGATAAAATAAATTTTACAATTGCACGCAGCAAATAAATAATATCATATTATGAAAAATTTACTTGTGTTCACACTTTTTGTGGCCATTATCCTTTTTCAATCTTGTTCAGGCAAAAAGAAAGCGATGATACCTAAAAAAATTACCACTCCGAGTGATATCCCGTTTGCATATTTTCAAGATCGCGAACCAGACGCAGACCCAACAAAACACGTTGTTGATATTCAGCCGGAAGAAGAAAACAAAGCATTAACAGACCAAGAAAATACTTCCACAGTTCCCACAAAAACAACCACGCCCGGCGATTTGAAAGTTAAATACTTTCAGAACCGCGCACCAGGAACAAACCAAACATTAAATGAAACACAACTTCAACCAGAAAAAGAAAGCAAAAACTTAATAACACAAAACGAAACACCCGCAATTCCCCCCAAAACCACCACTCAAGACGACACAAACGTTAAATACATTCAAAAACTGGAGCCGCAAAAATCACAGGAAAAAGAAGTAGCTCAATTGCAAGCAGAAAAAGAAAGCAAAAATTTAACCGGGCCAGATCAAATACCGCCTTCACAGATTAATAAAACACCAGAGAAATCTACTCAACAACAATCAGCCAAAAAGCCCGAAACTCAAATATACCGTATTGTCAGTGGCAGTTTCAAAATAAAATCGAATGCTGAACGGTTTGTAGTTACATTAAAAAACATGGGCTATCCTTTAACTTTTATTGAAAAAAGCGACAATGGTTTCCACCGGGTAATTGTTCAAAAAATAATGAACGAAACGGAAGCGAGACAATATTTAAGCGCATATCGTATAAGTCACCCGAAATATGCCAGGGCCTGGTTACTTTATGATTATGCTAACGTAATTAATGAATTGGCATTTGCAGAATAAAAACAACAGGAAAGCTTCATTTGCCGGGAAATTTTATCCCGCATCAAAAAAAGAACTTACTCAACAACTTGCCGGATTTTTCAGGAAGGCAAAAAAAAGAATAAATTCCCAGCACCAACTTCAGGCTTTAATAGTACCTCACGCCGGATATATTTTTAGCGGGCAAATTGCAGCATCGGCTTACAATCAAATTCCTGATGATGCCAAATACAAAAGGGTTTTTGTGCTGGCCTCAAGCCATAACTATTATTTTAACGGTGCAGCAGTTTATTGCAGTGGGAACTATATTACACCATTAGGGGAATTAAACGTTGACAAGGAACTTGCAAATTCCTTAATTAATTCTTCAACTGTTTTTCAGCAAAAAAACGAAGCACACAATTTTGAACATAGCCTTGAAGTTCAATTGCCTTTTTTACAAAAAAAACTCGGCAGCAAGTTTTTACTTATCCCAATTATTTTAGGAACAAATAGTGCTGAAGAATGCGAAAAAATAGGCAAATCGTTAAAGCCGTATTTTACTTCCGAAAATTTATTTATAATAAGTACCGATTTTTCGCATTACCCTGAATATGAAGACGCAAATAAAGTAGATCAAATTACAACGCAGGCAATTTGCAGTAATAGGGCAACTGAGCTCGTCAGGGTTTTAAGTGAAAATAAAAAATTGAATATTAAAAACCTTGCCACTTCGCTTTGTGGTTGGACTTCGGTTCTTACACTGATGTATTTGACTGAAAAAATGAAAGTTTCGTACGTAAGAATTGATTATCAGAATTCGGGCGACACCAAACCTTTTGGCGACAAAAACCGTGTAGTTGGTTATGGCTCAATTGCTATTTTTAATAACGATGATCCATTTCACATTTCTGAAGAAGAAAAAAAAGAAATTTTAGGAAAAGCCCGTGCCTCAATCGAAAAATTCATAAAAACCGGTAAACGTGCGAAAATAATCCCTCCTGAAATAAAAGGAGTATTAAACAAAATAACCGGGGTTTTTGTGAGCATTTATATAAAAAGTGAATTGAGGGGCTGCATTGGTAATTTTGCAGATGAAAAAACGCTAAACGAATTGGTGCAAAAAATGGCTGTTTCGGCTACTTGCGACCACAGGTTTGACGATTTAAAAATTAAAGACCTGGAAAATTTGGAATTGGAAATTTCTGTACTCTCGCCTTTGAAAAGAATCGAGTCTGTAAAAGAAATTGAACTTGGCAAACATGGCATTTATATTAAAAAAGGATTGAATTCAGGGACTTTTTTACCACAAGTTGCCACAAAAACCGGATGGGATTTAGCCGGGTTTTTGGGTCATTGCGCACGCGACAAAGCCGGGCTGGGTTGGGATGGCTGGAAAACCGCTGATATTTTTATTTACGAAGCTGTAATTTTTAGGGGAACTTAGCCTGAACTATTCATAAATTTATCTGCTTTTATTCAAAAACCTCTTTTAATACTCCACGCGATTTTATTTCACCAAGACTTTCAAAGTGCAACTGAAAATATTCAATCAGTTTTGTTAAAAGACTTTCACGCAATATTCTTGAGATATTTAAATTAGCTAATTCCTTAATTTTAAGGGTGGATAACTTGCAAAAATACTCTGTTACTTCTTTGTTTATAAACAAAGGGTGCGACGGTTCAAAAGGGACAAGCGCACCTTTGCGTAAATCGAACCAGGCTTCGAAGCCTACCGGGTTGGTATCGGGTAAAAATCCAAGGTATCCCGACAAGCGAAAAAGAAAATAAAGGTGAAAGTTTGCAAATCCTTTTTCCATCAAATCGAAATATAGAAGAGAGTTTTTAATAAAATCGAACATCTCGGGAAAACTCTCCTGCTCATTTAGCGTTTTGTACAACATTTCTGAAATAAAAATTGCCTGAGTTGATTTTGCAATATCAAACGGAATAGTTTGATATGCTTGCTTGCTTTTTATTTCTTTTACGCGCTGGATATCACGGTTTTGTTTTTGATAAGTAACCAAATCTACTAAAAAAAGGGGTTGTAAAAGACTGGCTTTATTTTTCGATTTTTTGCTGCGGGCCGCATTTACAATGTACGATTGCCGTCCAAATTCACGGGTATAAATCGTAGCTATTACACTGCTTTCGCCGTATTTAATAAAATGCAAAACTATTCCTTCGGTAATCGCCAGCATTATTTCAATTTAAAAGTTTCGGGTTTAGTGTATTCAACACGAGAATTTTAAATAATTCACTTATCAATTTCAATTTATAAAAAGAAGTTTTGTGATGTGTGTTTCCTCACCGGATTCATCGTTGCAAAAAATCAGGTAAACACCTGTTTTTACCCGAATCCCATTTAAGTTATTGCCATCCCAGGTTGCTTGCCCTCCCAATGATTGCGCATTATAAACCAGGTTTCCACTGATATCGGTAATTTTTATATCTGTATTTTCAATTAAGCCTGTAATTGTAACCTGCCCAAGGTAGGTTTCCCTCACCGGATTTGGATAAACATATACATTTTCGTAAGCATTTTTCCCCTCAATTGCATCGCCCATGTACGAAATTAATCCCCCGTCGGTTCCAAAAAATACTTCCCCATTTAGTTGGTTTATTACAATTGCAGTAATATTATTTGAAAGCAGTGGGCTATTTTCCTGGGTGAAATGTAATATTTCCTTTTCACCGTTTTCGGAAATTAAATACACCCCCGAATTTTTTGTCCCAATCCATTTCCGGTTTGCCCCATCAACGGTAATGGCCGTTACAGTTTCAGTCTCTAACAAAGGGTGGTACAATCCGTCGTTTAGGTCGAGGCTGGGTTGGCTAGCATAAAAATTATCAGTTTCCCAAATTCTATCTGCATTATTGTACACCGCAACACCTTTTGAAGTTCCAATCCAGATAGCACCTTCATTATCTTCGGCAATGGAATAAACATCGTTCATCCGGTTAAATATTTCGTTTTCGCCATTATTGAAATACGAAGTTACCAACAAACGTTTTTTTTGTGTTCCTGTTTTGTCAACCACGTAAGCATCGTGCCCACGGGGGATTAAAATCCATTTATCGTCGTTTTGAGTAACAATCAATTGTCCTATATTTCGTTGGTTCGCCACTTCCGGGAGAACGAATGTTTCCCATTCGCCATCGGGAGAAAGTTTTAATAAGTTCTCAGGAACTTCAGAATTTGTTATCCACAAATTCCCTTGCGAATCAAAATCCAATCCCCCAATCCTAACAAAAGGCTCGGTTGGTTGCTGTGGGAGAGCAGATTGTAGCGGGCTATTTTGATTGGTAAACCGGTTTAAAAACTGGTCGCCTTGAAATTCAAGTACGCCACCACCCCAGCTTCCTGCAAAAATATGTTCCCGATCGGATGGATCGGCCGCGATGCAAACAATATCGAAAAAGCCATCCAATTCCGGATATTTTATTTTGTTAAAGTATTTCCATTCTCCATTATTGAACAACTGAAATCTTGGTACTTGCCATGTATTGCTCCAGGAATCGCTCCTGCCACCCGGCACCGCCCAAATATCGGATCCATTTGCGAGCATAGAAAACATGCGGTTATCTTGCGGCCCGTTTGGATAAGCCGATTCAAAACTTTCTCCTAAAAAACGGATCATCCCATTTTCGTAATCAGCAACCCACAAAGAACCATCTCCGGTAATTCCAGAACTCCGGGGATTTACTGGTGCAACTATTTGATCTTCTAAAGTATATGAATTCAACATGCCCAAAATAGTATGATTACTGTCAACAACATAAATTTCGGAACGGCTGGTTACGACCAAATAATTTTCGTTTACCTGCGCATCGTGCATATAATTTATTTGTGGCAAATATGTGTCCCAATTTTCACCTGTAAGCGCATACATTACATCCTGATTGTATTGATCCGGTGTAAAATTGGCAATCAGTTTATTTCCGTGGACAACTAAATGACTAAATTTTTCTGCTGAATGAGGAATATTTTCAATTCTATTCCAATTTCTATAATCGAGCAAATTAAGACTATTTTTGTCAGCCCTTAAAATTCCTTCATCAGTTGCAGCATAAATAAAATTGCCGTCGGTTTCTACATCGTTAACCCGCACAGTTGTTCCGCCTTCGCCAATAAAATAAGTATCTTTTACTTCCTTTCTGTCGAGATTTAATACCACAATTCCAAAACCGCATGACAGATAAGCTTCGTTCCCGATAAAAGTAATATTGTTTATTGTTTTGTCGCCTGTAATTTGTTTGCGTTCTATATCAGACAGATTAACCACTCCCGATTCAAAAACAAGGTCGATATTACTGTTTTTGTAAGCCACAATTAAAACATTGTTTTCTTTACCGAAGGCAATGGTCTTAATCCCAAAATCTGAGAGACCGTTTAATCCTGAAAATTTATTAATACTGTTATCCTGAAGATCGTAAAAAAACAAACCGCCATCGGTTACACAGAAAACTTTTTCGTTGGCTATTGCTATTTTTGTTGCATTAGCAAACGACAAGAAGTCCTGCCAGGTTCCTTTTCCCCGCTGGGCAAGCGTTTGAAAAAACAGAACACTCGTAAAAATCAAAAGAAAATATTTTCGCATAAAATTTCAATCGTTATTCAATTCCAACATCTTTAAATATTGAACCAATTTTTGCACTGCACGTCCGCGATGACTTATTTTGTTTTTGTCTTTAAGGGCCATTTCAGCAAAAGTTTTGTCAAATTCTGAAGGCTGAAAAATCGGATCGTAACCAAAACCTGACTGCCCTTTTTTCCCATTTATAATTTCACCAACTACAATTCCTTCAAATTGTCTTTCTTCGCCATTTATAACCAGCGAAATTACAGTTCTAAAACGGGCATTCCGGTTTTTTATTTTTGCCAACAGCTCCAGAACCTTTTTCATGTTATCGTCCGAATTTTTTACCGGCCCGGCATAACGAGCCGAAAAAACTCCCGGTTCACCATTTAATGCTTCAATTTCTAAGCCTGTGTCATCGGCAAAACAAGGGTAACCATATTTAGTAAAAATATAAAACGCTTTTTGTCTGGCATTTCCTTCCAGGGTTGGCTGCTCTTCAGGGATCTCTTCGTTGCAACCGATTTCCTGCAAACTCAGCAAATCAAATCTATCACCAATAATAGCTTGCAATTCTTCGAGCTTGTGCATATTGTTTGTGGCAAAAACCAGTTTCATTATTTTGAATTTTTGGTAAAAATAATGAATTGGGGCATTATAAAAAGTTATTGTCTCAACTGAAATCAACAAATCATGTAAAATTCCAAAAATACCTTTACAAAGTTTAAATTTAAAATCATAAAAAAGTGTCCCATACAAAAGGCATTAATATTTTCCGTGACTTAAGTTTTATTACATTGCAAAGAAAATTCAGTTATTCGTTAAAGAAGATGGCCGTTTTTTTATAAGTCAAATAATTGTGCATCCTTTTGTCCGAGAAATTTATATCATTTTTTAAATTCGCAATTAATAATTTAATGTTGTTTAGTTAAAAAGATGGTCTTCAACTCCACTCAGACTAAATTGGCTCTTTAAAATAATAGATGGGTTTTGTAAATCGCTTTAAATTCCATTTAACTAACTAAACAACATTAATTGATAAATACTAAATTATGCGCATTGTTGTTCAAAAGGTTTCCGAGGCTTCGGTAAAAGTTGAAGGGGGAATTATTTCTTCAATCAAAAAAGGGTTACTCGTTTTTGTAGGTATAGAAAATGCCGATACAAAGGAAGACATTGAATGGCTGGTGAAAAAAATTGTTCATCTCAGGGTTTTTAATGATAAAAATGGTGTTATGAACCTTTCGGTAATGGATGTTAATGGTGAAATAATTGTGGTGAGCCAATTTACTTTGCACGCCAGCACAAAAAAGGGGAACCGCCCTTCGTATATTAAAGCTGCTAAACCAGATTTTTCAATACCGATGTATGAAAAATTTGTTTCTTCCATCGAAAATGTATTGGGGAAAAAAGTCGGGACTGGGGAATTTGGCGCAATGATGGATGTCGCGCTGATAAATGACGGTCCGGTGACAATAATTATCGATTCGAAACATAAAGATTTTTAACAATGAATAAAAAACAAATTACAATAAACGAAGCCCAGCAACAAGTTGATAATTGGATAAAGAATTATGGTGTTAGGTATTTTAGCGAATTGACGAACATGGCAATCCTTACTGAAGAGGTGGGTGAACTTGCGCGAATAATGGCCCGGAAATTTGGCGATCAATCGTTTAAAGAATCCGACAAAAAATATAAAATGGCCGATGAAATGGCCGATGTTCTTTGGGTGTTAATTTGTTTGGCTAATCAAACCGGGATTGATTTAAACGACGCATTCCAAAAAAATATGGAGAAAAAAACAATACGCGACAATAAAAGACACAAGAATAACGAGAAATTAAAATAATAAATCCTGATCATAATAATTCCTTCTCAATTAAAAATAGATATTTGCAAACTTATTTCGAAATCTCTTTGTTAAGTACCATGAAATTATAAAGAAGAAAATTATTTCTTTCGTGTAGTAATATAATCCATCAACTCAATTAAGGATGTACGTGCTTCGCAATCGTCAAATTCCATTAATGCTTTTACAGCTTTGTCTTTAAATTCTGTCATTTTAAGTGCGGCATAATCCAGCCCCCCCCTATCAATAACCAAGTTAATAAGTTCTTTAACAACTTCTGCATTTTTATTTTTGCGTTTAATAAGGCGTAGGATCCGTTTGCGTTCAGAAGCTTTTGAATTATTTAAAACATACAAAAGAGGAAGGGTTATTTTTTTCTCTTTAATATCATTCCCAGTAGGTTTTCCCAGGATTCCTTTAGCCTGGTAATCAAAAATATCGTCTTTAATTTGAAAAGCAATTCCTGCATCTTGTCCAATTTTGTACATTTTTTTCGGCAATTCCGGATCGTCCGATGTTGAGGCCGCACCAATAGCCATACTTGTAGCAATTAACGAAGCGGTTTTTTTCCTTATAATTTCAAAATAAGTTTCATCGTCAATATCAAGTTTTCTGCTTTTTTTCATCTGAAGGATTTCACCTTCGCTCATATCCTGGACAGCCTTCGAAATTAAATGTAAAAAGTTGTATTTTTTGTTTTCAAGCTGAAGCAATAATCCCCTTGCCAAAATAAAGTCGCCCACCAAAACCGCAAGTTTATTCCTCCAGAGTGCATTTAACGAAAAAGCACCACGCCTCTCATACGATTCGTCAACCACATCGTCGTGGACCAGGGTAGCTGTGTGCAGTAGCTCAACCGAACAGGCGGCAAGTTGCGAGAACTCATTTGTTCGACCATGTAAACTGGCCGACAAAAAAACAAAAATTGGCCTGATTTGTTTTCCTTTAGTACGATAAAGAAACTTTAAGATCGTTCCTAAAAGAGGTATGTCGCTTTGTAGAGATTTTTTAAAATAGGGTTCAAAATCTTTGAGTTCCTGTTCTATAGGCGATTTAATTTTTTTTATCGTTGTCATTTAATTTAAAAATCCCTTCATTGAATTAAAAAACGAACATAGAATAAATTCATTTACAAAAGTAATATTTTAACAAAAAATAGTTGTCTTTTTATTGTTATTCAAAATTAATTCAAATTAAATAATTAGCATAGCATAATCCTTAAATATTTATATATTTGCATTTATAAATTTTTTAATTATGGTAGAAATCAAGGAGTTAGATGCCGACAGGCTGGAAATTGCAGCAAGCATGCTAAAAGCAATCGCTCACCCAATGCGCATCGCCATTTTAAAACACCTTGAAGGCGGAAAACGTTTGACTGTTACCGAAATACACGAATTATTGGAAATCGAACAATCAACAACTTCGCACCACCTTGGTATTTTAAAAGACAAAGGGGTATTGTGTTCGAAACGTGAGGGTAAAAATACTTTTTACTATTTAAAATATGATGTCCTGAGCCAGATTATAAATAGCTTACAAGCTTGTACTTGTGAATAATGTGATTGTTAAATAAAGCCTGGCTACACAATGTGAAAATCTCAATTGAAAGCACCAAAATACATTAAATTACAAAGTCCAAAATTTCAATATTAAAACCATTTTGAAATATTTATACTGTCTAAATATTTTTTTATTATGAATTATAAAATATTGATTATTCTGCCCTTTTTATTTTTTATGTTCAATGTTTCGGCACAGGTTGTTGGCCCCGAAAATGGCAAATTAATGATTGTTGGCGGGGGTTCCGCTAATTCACTTATCGAAAAATTTGTTGAACTGGCCGGTGGGGAACAAGCAAAAATAGTCGTAATCCCAACAGCAGGTAATAGCGACGAATTTCCTGAAGATTGGAAATTCAGTAAAATGATTAAAAATTTTGGGGCGGCCAAAGTTTCGGTAATTCATACCCGCGATCCGAAAATTGCAGACACTAAACAATTTGTTAAACCGATTAAAGAAGCAAGCGGAATTTGGTTTACTGGAGGACGGCAATGGAAATTGGTTGACGCTTATATGAATACCCGGGTTGTTGATGAATGCCAAAAAGTGTTGGAACGTGGCGGTATTATTGGCGGGTCTTCAGCAGGTGCAACCATTCAGGGATCGTACCTTGCACGTGGCGACACAAAAGACAATACTATTATGATGGGCGACCACGAAATTGGTTTTGGATTTATTAAAAATGTAGCCATCGACCAGCATTTATTGGCCAGGAACCGGCAATTCGACATGTTTGAAATCCTAAAGGAAAAACCAGAACTCCTTGGAATTGGGCTTGATGAAAGCACGGCAATTATAGTAGAAAAAGATACATTTGAAGTAATTGGCAAAAGTTACGTAGCGCTGTACGATGGTAATTTCTGGCGTCGAGATAATAACCCTGTTATTCCTGAAATGCCGTCGTTTTATTTATTAAAAGACGGCGATAAATACGATTTAAAAAACCGCAAGATTATTGAAGAATAATCAGCCATAAAAAAATTAAACTGCATGTTGTTCCCTGTGACTGGCTTTGAACCTTACTTTACAAAAACAAAGTTTGAAACCTACTTGTTACTGTTTTACTAGTTTTTGTGTTATTACCAAATTAGTACTTTGAATTATTAAAAAATAGATCCCGGATGGAATATCGCTTGTTGGGATTTGCATTGAGATATTATCTTTTTGCCACAGGTTTTTCAATTTTACTACTTTCCCATCTAATTGAATAATTTCCCAACTGATTAAATCGGTACGATTTCCTGAATAAATGATGTTTATTCTATCGGTAAAAGGATTTGGTATTATCTTGAATTTATCCTCTGCTTTTGTAATCAAATTTGATTCAGAATAAACATAATACATTTCATCCGAAACATTTTTACATCTGTTTTTATTAAAAACTTCTACATAATAACTGCCACTTTTATCAATTTCTAATTTATTTGCTGTTGCCCCTGAAATGGTGTCCCCGTTTAAGTACCACTGAATTGAATCAACTTCAATAATTTCAAGTGTGTCGAGATTTTGTGTTATTACAGGTTTCGAAGGCAAATCTAAAACTTCAATTTCGAGAGTGTCAGAAAAATCGCTAAAGCAGGCGAATTGATTGGCGACCCTAACTGCAATTTGCATTGATTGTGTAACTTCAATAATTTCCGTTTGTCCACCATTTGTCCATTGATAAACATCGAACCCGGCAGTCGCATTCAACTGAATAGTTTCACCTTCACAAATAGAAACAGATTTATTATACAAAATTTCGGGTTTTTCGGGAACCGGATTTAACCAGACTTTTGCGGTATCGTTAAAAACGAAAATTGTTGTATCGTTTGCATCACGAAGACTAGTAAGAAAATATGAGCTTTCTGTTTTTGCAAAAATAACAAATGTTGAATCGGATGTTGTTTTATCAAATTGTTCCACGCCACTTCCCCAGGTAAAATCCCAGGGCGGCAATCCCGAAAAAGTAAATGTAATTTCTGTAGAGTCACCCGGACATATTCCCTTATCACCGGTAACTTTCCCAGTTGGCATATTAAAAACCCTAATGTAATTTTCCTGAAAAAAGGTATCTGCAGAAGTTTCGTTTAAAGCAATTAGTTGCAGATCGAAAGTTCCGGTTGAGTCGTACAAATGAACTGGATTTTCTTCCGACGAAATTTCGCCATCACCGAAATCCCAGAGCAAGTCGGTATATTTCCCGGTTGATAAATTTGTAAATGATACTGTCAGCGGATTTGACCCAACATTAATGTCTGTGGTAAACCCGGCAATAATTTTAGGATTCTGAATACTTACATTTACAGCTACTGTGTCAAATCGTTTATTTGTTTCATTAATGCTAAATTCAAAATCCATATAAAAAGTTGTATCGGCAAAAGGAGCATCGTTCTGTGCATTTAATTCAAATTGAATATAATATTTGTAGGTAAACCATGAGTAGATTGAATAAACTTCAAGTGTTTTAAATTCAAGAAATTCAGGTAAATCACGAAAACTTATATCGTAAGAATTGTAAGGAGTTCCTGAATTAAAAATGAAAGATGTTAATGTATCTTTTTCGCCGGGGTATATTTCAACGGCAAATATTTGTTGTGCGAGGAATACACAAAAGATAAAACTTACTATTTTTTTCATTTAGAGAGGTTTTATTTAGTTAATGATTTCGGTATCATAAAGATAAAGAAAAAGATTGATTATAAATTTGTGTGATTGCTATGAATGTTCAACACTACAAAAACAAGGAAATTGATTTGGAGTGAAGAAGAACAATAACCCACCGTTCAATGCAATCAGAAATATCTGTAAGCTGTTTTTTTATGGTAACTTGTTCAATTGCCTCATTTATTTTATATTTATAGAATAAGGCAATCTCAGAAATCTTTTATGGGTAAAATTCCTGCACCGGGTTTTCGTATTTTGTCAGCTATTTACAATAAGTTCCTCATTAATTCTAAAACTAATTGTTAAGAAAATAAAAGCAACCTTTTCAAACTGTTTTTCGTCTTTATTAATGTTTAAAAAGCCATCTAAAATGAAACTAAAAAACATTTTGTCTCAAACATTCCTTCTCCTTGTAATTTCTCTCTCTGTAATTAATTGTGCCGAAGAAACAATTTTATATGAAGAACCTGCACTTTTGAAATCGGAAGAATTTACCTTTATTCCTGTATCACCTAAAACCGGCCAGCAAGTTAGCATGGTTTATTATGGTTGTGAATATTACGAAACCTCTTCGCTTACATTTGAATCAAAAAACATACTGGTTAAAAAACATTTTAATGGCTCTATGAAAAGGCCTTGCATTTTGGCTCACGATACAATCTCATTTGGAATTTTAGACCCTGGTAATTACCTGGTTACTTTAGAAATTATCGATATTAACCCGTTTGCTCCCGATTCCCTTTTTCATACCGAAACAAAAACGTTGGTCGTTATCAACTAAAATTATTTAAACTACGCAAAAAATTTATCTCTTAAAAATTGCTTTTATTACATTGCACCGTTTTAAAGAATGGCTAAAATTGTGCTTAGTAAAATTTTAAAATATGTTTTTAACCGGTGGTCGGTTTTGCCGTGGTTGGCCATTGCGACTTATGTTTTAACCGAAATTTTTGCAAGAAATCCGTTTTGGGCTGAAAAAATCTACTCCCGTGGAATTTATCCTTTTGTAACCAAAATACTTTCAAAAACAAGTAGCTTTTTCCCGTTTTCTCTCGACGATATTTTTTATTTGCTTCTTATTTTTGCAGCAGTCGTAATAATAATATTATCGATTTTCAAAAAAATTTCGCTCAAAAATTCGGGAAAAATTGTCTTAAATATTTTTGCAAGTGTTTACATTCTGTTTTATAGTTTGTGGGGTTATAATTATTTCAGAAACAACATTAATCAAAGAATTGACTTGGCTGAACGTGAACCGGATGCCGAAGAATTTATTTCAGTTTTAAAAGATTTAATTGTAAAAACCAACAATTCATTTTGCACTTTTAATAATTTTAACATGATTGAAATTGAGCGCTTAATTGAAAAATCGTACAACAAACTTGCACCGGTTTTGCAAATTAATTACCCGGCAGGAAAACGGAGAGCAAAAAATATTACATTCAGTCGTTTTTTTGCCAAAGCAGGAATATCGGGATATTATGGTCCGTTTTTTAGCGAAGTACACATTAATAAAAACAACCTGCCTGTTGAATATCCATTTGTGCTTGCACACGAAAAAGCACACCAGTTTGGAATTTCAAGCGAGGCCGAAGCAAACTTTTATGCCTGGTTGGTTTGCTCGCAAAGCGAATCGAAACAACTCCAGTATTCGGCAAATTTATATATTTTGAAATTTTTCATTTACCAGGGTTACCAAATGGAACAATACCCTGAAATCATAAAAGAGTTAAATGGAAATGTAAAAAATGATTTTCGCCGAATTCAGGAACACTGGTTAAATTTGAGAAATAAAAAAATAAATAAAGTAGCATCGAAAGTAAATGATACTTACCTGAAAACGAACAAAATTGAAAAGGGAATAGAAGATTATTACGGAGTAGTTAAACATGTAATGGACATTTCGCAAGATTCTGTTTTTCAGAGAAAGTGGGATTTGGTGCGCTGATTTATTGATCTAATTTTACATGCTGTAAATTAAAAAGAATGAAACTTATTCCTATTTCAGCGGGCCATTTACATTGCGATGGAGGTGCACTGTTTAGTGTAATTCCAAAAGTACTTTGGAGTAAAATGTATCCTGCCGATGAAAATAATTTTACGAAATTATCAATGCGGTGTTTGATGGTTGATCAGGGTGATCGGAAAATTCTTATTGAAACCGGTGTTGGTAACCACTATTCAGAAAAATACCTTCAAAACAATGGTGTTAAAGCGGGAAACCATTTAGAAGAATCGTTACAACAAAATGGGTATTTACCTGAAGAAATCACAGATGTGTTGTTAACACATTTGCATTGGGATCATTGCACCGGATCGGTGAAAAATGTTAACGGTGAAAAGAAACTTACTTTTCAGAAGGCAAATTACTGGTGCAGCAAAAAACAGTGGGAACATTCCAAAATTTCGAATGCCCGCGAAAAAGCTGCATATCATACCGAAGTGTTGGATTTCCTTTATAATTCAGGGAAATTAAATTTGGTGGAAAACGAAGGGGTACTTTTTCCAAATATTGAAGTCCGGTTTTTCGATGGCCACACTCCGGGACAAATGATTCCGTATATTCAGCACGAAGGAAAGACATTTGTTTATACATCCGATCTCATTCCAACGGCAGCAAACATTCCATTACTCTGGTTAGCTGCGTACGATTTGTATCCGGTAAAAGCTTTGGAAGAAAAGGAAATATTTTTAAATGAAGTAATAGAAAAAGGGTATATTTTATTTTTTGAACACGATTTTTATACTGAATGTGCAACCATTGAAAAAAATAAAAAGGGGTTCCGAATGAAAAAAACATTGCAAATTGACAAAAATCTCTAATTATTGCATAACTTTTCTTTCGTATTTTAATTTGACATTTCAATTTTTAGCTAAATTCGGAAACTAAACTTGCCTAATTTAGCTAAATTCGGAAACTAAACTTGCCTAATTTGTGTTTTTTTTATTAGTTTTGCTAATTCTAAAAAAAAGGTGCAATGTTTTGGTACAATCGATATCTTGAATCTCAAAACAATTCTTTCCTCAAAAAAGGAAAAGTTTTTGTTTTATATGGCCCCCGGCGAGTTGGTAAAACGGAATTGGTAAAAAAACTTATTTCAGGATTTGAGGGGAAAATATATGTAGGTTCGGGCGATAATTTTGAACTTCGAGAAATTCTTTCATCGCAACGTTTAAATAAAATTAGCACTTTTCTTGGCAACTACGAATTGATATTTATCGATGAAGCCCAACGAATTCCGAATATTGGGTTTGGGCTAAAACTTTTGGTCGATAATTTTCCTGAAATTAAAATCATTGCAACAGGTTCATCTTCATTCAATTTATCAAATAAATTAGGTGAACCGCTTACCGGAAGAAATATTGTACGAATCTTATTTCCCGTTTCTGTCTTCGAACTTTATCACCAGCAGGGAGGAATGCAGATTATTCAATCTTTAGAAAACCTTCTGATTTATGGTGGTTACCCCGAAGTATTAAATGCAGTTTCTTCCATCGACAAAAAAGAATACATACTTTCATTACGTAATGATTATCTTTTCAAAGATATTCTTGAACTTGAAAATATCAGGAATCCGTCTAAATTGATAGATTTGTTAAAATTACTTGCTTTTCAAATAGGCAGCCAGGTTTCACTAAACGAACTCGGCAATAATTTAGGCATTGCGAAACAAAGCGTCGAAAGATATCTCGATTTACTTGAAAAAAGTTTTATTATTAAAAAAGTAGGTGGTTTTTCAAGAAATTTGAGAAAAGAAATAGTGAAATCAAACCGATATTATTTTTGGGATAATGGAATTAGAAACGCACTTATAAATAATTTTAATCCATTAGACCAGAGAAATGATCTTGGAATGCTTTGGGAGAATTTTGTTTTTATGGAACGATTAAAAACTAAAGAATACAAACGGCTTTTTTCGAACGATTATTTCTGGAGAACTTATGATCAGCAGGAAATCGATTTAATAGAAGAAAGAGAAGGGAAACTTTACGGCTTTGAATTCAAATATTCTCCCCGAAAAATAAAAGCACCAAAGGCTTGGACAAACGCATATCCAGATGCCCAATTTACGGTAATTTCGAAAGATAATTTTTTAGAGTTTTTAATTTGAAAAAAAACTACTATCTCACTCCTATTTATATTTCAATATTCTATTATCCATGCAAAACAAAGTCAAAATTACTCTTCAACCCATTGACGAAACATTAGTCGTAAATAAAGGAACACCTTTAATAGATATTTTACACGAATACGGAGTTGAATTTCCGTGTGGCGGGAAAGGAACCTGCGGACAATGCAAAGTAAAATTACTCGAAGGTGAATTAAAAATTGATTCTATTCAGCAAGAAAAACTGGATACATTAAAGTTAGGAGACGATTGCCGGCTGGCTTGTTATTGTAATTGTGAATCGGATATAACTTTAGAGATTTCACAGTTCGAAAACATTATTCTGGCCGACAGCTCTACTTTTGAATTTAAGCCCCAAACAGGGTTTGGAATTGCTGTTGATTTGGGAACAACAACAGTGGTGGTTCAATTACTTAATTTAAAAAACGGGCACATTCTTGATGTAGAAACTGCTATAAATCCGCAAGCAAAATTTGGAGGCGATCTCATCTCACGAATCCAAAGTTGTTTGGATGGCAGCCAATCGGAAATGCAAAATCTCATCAGGAATAAAATCGGGGAAATGATTCAATCCGTTTTAAAAAAACACCCGGTTGAGGTGGCAAAAATTGCAATTGTTGGGAACACGGTTATGCATCATATTTTTTCTGGATTAATAGTAAATGCTCTTTCGTTTTACCCGTTTGAGTCGCCCGATTTGGGCGCACAGCATTTTACAGCAAACCAGTTAAAATGGAAATTACCTCTGGAATCTAAAATTCAGTTTTTCCCTTCTGTTGGAAGTTTTGTTGGAAGTGATATTCTTGCCGGAATTGCTGCAACAAAAATGACAGAAAATAAAACGTATTCAGCATTGATCGATCTCGGCACCAACGGAGAAATTGTAGTGGGAAACCGTGATAAAATTATTTGTGCTTCCACAGCAGCCGGTCCGGCTTTCGAAGGGGCAAAAATCAGTCAGGGAATGAGGGCAACAACCGGAGCAATTTCTTCGATAATCTTTAAGAACGGGAAACTTCAAGCCCATGTAATTGGGAATGTAAAAGCCAAAGGAATTTGCGGGAGCGGATTAATTGATGCCATGGCCATTTTATTACAGCAAGAAAAAATTGGGATGTTTGGCGAAATTAACTCTGGCGAGGATAAAATTAATTTAACAAATAAGGTTTCAATTACGCAACAGGATATTCGCGAATTTCAGCTGGCAAAAGCTGCCATCGCCGCTGGTTTACAAATTTTGCTAAATCAACTAAATATTTCTTTTACTGAAATTGAAAATGTGTTTATCGCCGGTGGTTTCGGAAATTTCCTGAATATCAGGCATGTTATCCAAACCGGGTTGATTGAAACTCAAGAGGATAAAATTGTAAAACTGGGAAATACTGCACTCATCGGAGCCAAAATGTTTTTGTTCAAAGATGAACAATTCATCCGGGATATTCTTAATAAAACCACACACCTTAACCTGGAAGCAGATCTTTCTTTTCAGGATATTTATATTGAAAAGCTGATGCTGGCTTAAAAATACAAAACTCATTTTCTGGTTTTATACCAATTGTTCTTCAAAATGCCACATAGCAAATTTTGAAGTTACAATAGCCTCGAATCTATTTCGGGAGTTAATGCCGATAATACAACAAAAAATCAAACTGAACAAAGTGAAAGTTTGCGACATTTTGTTGTCAAATCGGTATTAGATCTTTATTCCCTGCAAACCAAACCTCAAAAAAAACCAGTAATTGTCAATGCCAGAAAAAACATCACCATTGTTTCTAAAATATTGTATCTCCCGTTTTTAAGGGGAGTCTCGAAAAGCAGGGATTTCTTCAGTCTTTTTTGTATTCAAATTGTACTCAGAAACAATAATATAGTCATCTACTTTTCAAAAAAACACAATTTATCCTCTTCTGACCATGGCGATTTCATTCAGGTTTGTATCATTAATTTTATCCACGAAATCTAAAAAGTTCAGCACATCATTAATATTCAATAATTTTTAAATTAGAAAGTATCTTATAACTTTAAACTCAACTTAACCGACGATATAAATTTCAAACAATTATCAAAAATGAGACGATTTAACATCCATTTATTTCATGTAACTATTGGTTTATTCGGATTTTTACATTTCACAAATCTTCATGCTCAAAAACCTGTTGTTGCAATTTTTGCAAATGACGAAAAGGCAAAAGAGAATTCTGATTCCGGAGAGTTCTGGATTATTCAGCTTGACGAGCCTTCACCAAATTTAACCGTAAAGATTAAAATAGAAGGAACTGCAAGTGACGGATTAGATTACAGGTGTTTCAGCGATACCTGGAAAGTGAATAAAAGGAAAACTTTTAAAGTTCTTCCAATTAATGACGGCATTCTTGAAGGTGACGAAACGGTAAAAATTACCATTCTTGAAAGCCCTGATTATGACATTGAGGAAATTCATAAAAGTGCGACTGTTACAATTCAGGATAATTCGCTTCCTGATGTTGAGTTTTTAACCCCTTCTTCGGTTGGAAAAGAAGCCAGAAGTAATGTAGATATTAAAGTTGCTCTTTCAAAAGCTTTTATAAAGGAAATTGAACTGGATTATTCTGTTCAGGGTGTTGTGGCCGAACAAAACACAGACTTCAAATTGAATTCCGGGACATTGATTATTCCGGCAGGGAAAACAGAAGCTTCCATTAATTTAAAGGTAATAGACGATAATGAAGCCGAAGGAGATGAAACCGTTGTAATTCGTTTGCACAATGCCAAAAACGCTAATATTGAAACACAACATGCTCATTATTATACAATTCAAAATGATGATGGTGTCTATACAGAAAGTGTTGTTTACGATCGTATTTATGGAGCACTTCTTGGTTTCAGGGCGGGTTGTTCGATGGGTGCGGTAACGGAGTTCAATTGGGATCAACAACGTTCTAAAGCTACTTTTGGACTGCTGGAAGATTTTAAACCTTTTGTACATTATGGCGATTCATGGACACATCCTGCAGGAGCAACAGAAGATGGCGGCGAGCGGCATAAATTATTATGCACAGCAATTATTGAGAAACAAGATCGTATAAATTACCAGGACATGAAGAATGTTTGGTTGCGCGATTGTGAAATTGAGAATATGCGCCACATGACCCAAAATTACGACAGGGTTCTGCTTTCCTTTGCTAAATGGGGAGTGCCACCAGCAGATTTTCCGATAACAAAATATGGCAAACCGAGAGATCTTGGTGAGCACATTCATTTAACAGCCCGTACTTTTCAGGCATTACCATGTATAAATGCCGGTGACCCAGAAAATGCTATTTTTGATATGAATGAAATGGGGAAACTGTATTATGAAGATCCGAACGATCTTGCTTTTGCGTGGGGGGCAGTGTATAACGCTGCAATGGCTCTGGCTATGCTTCCTGATGCTACAGTTGAATCTGTAATAGAGGGGGCACTAAAATACGCAACACCCGAAATTGAAGAAGAACTCAGGTATGTAATGTCTGTAAGCGAAAAATACGAAGACCCAATGAATCGGGAAATGTGGCAGGAACTAACGGATATTTATATGGATCCTGAGAGTAAATACAATGCCTTTGCCCGAATAGAGAAATATCCCAATTCAAGTATTTTTGAAAATGTAGGCTTTGCATTTGCTCTTTTTAAAGCTACAAATGCAAATGTAAGGCAAAGTGTAATTATTGCAACTAACCGTGGATACGATACAGATTGTACAGCAGCTAGTGCTGCAGCATTGTGCGGAGCTTTATCCGGTACTTCAACAATTCCAAAAGACTGGGTAAAAACACTCGATTCAGGAATTGCAAATAATCCTTACACAAATTCACATTTTACAAATAAAGCTACTGCCGACGGTCTTTATTTAGCCCTACAAAGCAAAGTTAAAAGGATGGAAAAAGAAGCAGCCTCAATGAAAAAGAATTCAGAGGAAGCAAAGAAAATTAATGCTTATCTTAAAGTTATGCGGGAAGCAGATGTACTCAAATGATAAAAAGTAATTAAAGAAAGAATACAAATTTGAAGAAAAAAGTAATAATGTTTTTTCACCACAAAATTGCGTTCAAAATAAAACATAATTCAGGCATTGTCAACTTTCAAAATTTCCCGCGCCATTAAAACCCCATTAACAGAAGCCTGCATCAACCCACGGGTAATTCCGGCACCATCACCACCAACAAAAAGGTTTTTAATGGTATCGGTTCGAAAGCCATTGTTCACTTTAATTTTGTTCGAGTAAAATTTTACTTCAACACCATAAAGCAAAGTTTCATCACTGGCAAGGCCCGGACTAACTTTGTCTAATGCCTGGATCATTTCAATAATATCAGTCATAATCCTGTAGGGTAAAACAAGGCTTAAATCGCCGGGAACGGCATCTTTTAAAGTTGGAATTATGTTGTTTCTGAAAAGACGTTCGGGAGTGGTTCGCCGTCCTCGAACTAAATCGCCAAACCGTTGCACTAAAATTTTATGCTGGGTGAGCATATTTGCCATGTCGGCCACGTGTTTCCCAAATTCGAGAGGCGAATTAAACGGCTCGGTAAATTTTTGCGACACCAGCAAGGCGAAATTAGTGTTATTACTTTTTATGACTTTGTAACTGTGCCCGTTTACCACTGCCAGATTATTATCGTAATATTCCGACGAAACAAACCCGCCGGGATTAGAGCAAAATGTTCGTACTTTATCGTCGAAAGTTTTTGTGTAATGAATAAGTTTTGCCTCGTAGAAATTATCGTTGATTTCCTGCATAATTTCATTTCTGCACTCCAACCGAACTCCAATATCTACTACGCCAACTTCTGTTTTTATCTGGTGTTTTTCGCATTTTTTTAGCAGCCAGTCGGAACCTTCGCGCCCAACTGCCACCACAACATTTTTTGCAAACACATTCTTTTCTTTTACAACTACTCCTTTAACACTACTGTTCTCGAAAATAAAATCTGTTGCCGGACTACGGAACAGAACTTTAACCCCTTTTTCAATAATGTGTTTATAAAGCGACTTATACAATGTCTGCGTTTTTTCGGTTCCCAAATGGCGCACCGGACAGTGTACCAAACGCAAATTTGCTTCAATCGATTTTTTCTGAATGCCACGCATTGCCGAAGAAATAATTTCGCCATGAACTTCGGGATCAGCGCCAAATTCAAGATAAATATCATCGGCATATTTTATCATTTCGTTGGCAGTTTCAACACCAATATAATCAGAAATGGTACCTCCAACTTCGTGCGAAAGCGAAAGTTTTCCATCGGAAAAAGCACCGGCACCTGCCCAGCCAGTTGTAATATTACATGGATTGCAATGAACGCAGGTTCCTCCGTTTGTGTGTTTCGGGCATTTTCTTTTGTAGATATCCGGCCCTTTTTCGAGCATGAGGATTTTTAACTCCGGCTTATTTTTAATTAACTCGTAGGCAGTAAAAATGCCGGCAGGACCGGCACCAACTATAATTACATCGTATTGACTGTTCATTTTGAATATTATTGGTTTCCCAATATGTAAAAGTAATCATTTTTCATTATCAAATATGAATTGTTTTTGTGATCTTTGGTATCAAAATCAAATTACTGAAACCGTTATGAAATACCTTTTCGTGGTTTTAATCGCTGTTTTACTTTTTTCTTGTAATAAAAATGAACTCGTTTTTTTAAAAAGTCCTGACAAAAAAATTCAACTTAATTTTGGAATAAATGAGCTGTCAGAAATCTTTTATTCAGTTGAATTTGAAGATTCCGTAATTATCCGACCTTCGCTTTTGGGATTTCAAATTGAAGAAGAAAGTGATTTTGGTAAAAACCTGAAAATTATTTCCGTTTCAGAAATGGAAGTAAACCAAACCTGGAACCCGGTTTATGGCGAACGTTCAGAAGTAAAAGACTTTTATAATCAAGCTCAATTTCATTTAAAAGAAACGGTTTCACCTGAAAGAGAATTCAAAGTAACATTTAGGATTTATAATGAAGGAGTTGCTTTTAGTTACACATTTTTAACTCAACACGGAAAAGATTCCGTAATCATTCAAAAAGAATTAACAGAATTCAATTTGAATAAAAATTACAATTGCTGGGTTTCAGATCGTGCGCAATCTGAATATCGAAAGCAAACAATAAATTCAATTGAAAAACCTGCCGAGCGACCACTAATTATTGAAGCCGGAGAAAATAGCCTGGCTTTGGGCGAGGCAAAACTTATTGACTTCCCCCGAATGAAATTTATGGCCTGGAAAAAAGAAAACTCGTTAGTAGCAGATTTGTTTGATAAAGCAAAAATTAAACTCCCTTACAAAACACCGTGGCGAACAATTATGATTGGGAAATCGGCAGGAGAATTGCTCGAAAACAATTTCATTTTTGAAAACCTAAACGATGCATGTGCCATTGAAAATACTTCGTGGATTAAACCTGGCAAAGTAATTCGTGAAGTAACATTAACTACAAAAGGCGGATTGGCGTGTGTAGATTTTGCCGAAGCAAACGGACTTCAATATGTTGAATTTGATGCCGGTTGGTACGGCCCCGAAAACGATAAAATTTCTGATGCCACAACAATTACTGTTGACCCAAAACGTTCACCCGGCCCACTCGATTTACACCAGGTTATAAAATATGCCGAAACTAAAGGAATCGGGATTATTGTTTACGTTAACCGGCGAGCACTGGAAAATCAATTGGATGAAATTCTTCCGCTTTACAAATTGTGGGGAATTAAAGGTGTAAAATATGGCTTTGTACAAGTGGGTTCGCAAAAGTGGACAAGCTGGTTGCACGAAGCGGTAAAAAAAGCTGCCGAAAATGAGTTGATGGTTGACATCCACGATGAATACCGGCCAACAGGTTTTTCGCGGACTTACCCAAATTTAATGACTCAGGAAGGAATTCGCGGCGACGAGGAAAGTCCGACAAACGAACATACTTTAATAACACTTTTTACACGAATGATTGTCGGTGCCGGCGATAATACAAACTGTTATTACGCACCGCGGGTTAATGAAAAAATGGGTGGAAATATATCGCAGCTTGCAAAAACGGTGATGATTTATAGTCCATGGCAATTTTTGTATTGGTACGACCGGCCACCAGGTTCGCCGGGTAAAAAAGGCGGTGCCGGAAGTTCCGATGGATTTATTCAAAACCATCCGGAGTTGGAATTTTTTAAAAATTTGCCAACTGTTTGGGATGATACAAAAGTCCTGGAAGTTGAAATCGGAAAGTTTGCAACAATAGTTCGAAGGTCGGGCAATGATTGGTTTTTGGGATCGTTAACCGGCAACGTTCAAAATTCATTTCAATTAAAAACTGATTTTTTAAATCCCAGCGAAAAATACAAGGCAACAATTTATTCATACGATCCTGAATCTCATTCCTCAACCAAAGTAAAAATTGAAAAAAAAGAGGTTAACGCGGAATCGGTTTTAAATTTTAATATTGAAAAGAATTCGGGCTTGGCAATTCATTTTCAAAAAAAGTAATTCAACTAAAAATTAAACAAACGCAACTTTTAACAATTTCACACATCTTCAATAAAAAAAATGAAATCTGCATTTTATACAATCCTCATATTTTTCCTACTAACCGGGTGTAACGAAAGTCTGGATATGGAATCTGATTTTACGCGAATACTTTCGTTGGAAGATATTAAGCGCGAATATTTAATTGCCGACAGTTTAAATTTATTGGACGACCGCAGTAATCTGGATTTTGAAACAAAAATACTTGGTATAGATAAAAGAAACGGGCAAGTGATAATCAGAACCTGTTTAAATCGCGGATTTGGCTGTTTATTGTATTCCGATTTTTATACAATTTTGTACATAAATTGCGATTCGGTTTGTTGCGAAACGAACGGATTCTGGTTGGTTGATTATGTAGGAATTGCAGGGCAACCTTCACCCGTTGGATGTGCTCCTGATACTGTTCAATCGACTATCTCAACAGATTGTGGCTGCACTTCTAATTAATTTCCCAGTACAATCGACCACCTCGCAAATCAACATAATCGTACTCGTATTTTATATAAATAAAGTTAATCGGGAACAACTGAAAACAACGTACATTTTTACCCTCAATTTGTGCCGGAGTCCACTCGCCAAGTAAAGTATGAAATGCTTGCAAAGCTAAATTATCGAGCGTTTTATTAATTCCTTCTTCAATTCTAATTCCCTCGAGCCTGCCATTTTCCATTACCACAAATCCGACTTTTATTTGACCTGATGCTTGGGTTAGATCAAGCCCCGAATTATTAAATGTTTTTAGGATATGGGTATGCAATCGTCCCATTCCTTCGGGGAAAAGTGGGTCTTTTTCAACTGAATAAAACACATTGTCGATATATTTTTCTCCATTTTCCATCCAGTTTTTATTGGAAATCAATTCATTGTTTTTATAAACTGAGATGGATTTTTTATTACCGTCTGGATAATATTCCTTAACCTCTCTTTCAAATAACAAGGGTATTTTCGATATTGAAATCCCTGTTCTTTTTAATTCACCATTTTGAAAATCGGTAAATTTAAATTGGCCGTTATCCAGATTTTCAAATTCCCGGATTACAGAACCCGAAAAAACATCGCCTTTAACTTTAATTTCGTATGTAGAATTATCGATTATTGAAACGCGCTCAGCAAATAAAAATTTGTCTTTAACTTCGTCAGACTTAAAAGTTGTAATCTTAATTTTAGATTTAGATTTATAATCAACCTCTTTTTTAATTACCCATTCTTCTGCATTAGCAACTTTACCATTTACGCCAAAATAAAAGGTTTTGTCTTTTTGGCTGAATGCTAAAAATGGGGCCAGTATTAATAATAAAAATACAAATGTTTTCATCCATCCAAAGTAAAAAATATTTTTTATAAATCGAGTTCTAATTGTTCGTTTAACAACCTGAAAGACATTCGATGATACTTAGTTACGCCAAATTTTTTAATTGCTTCCCGGTGCTTTTTTGTAGGATAACCTTTGTTATTATTCCAATTGAAATCAGGAAAATCAGCATGGATTTTTTCCATAAAATCGTCGCGATAAGTTTTTGCCAAAACCGATGCAGCAGCTATAGAAAAAAACCGCCCATCGCCTTTAATCATGCATGTAAAAGGGATTTTTGACTGCGTACGAAAACGGTTCCCATCAATAAGTAAATGCCTGGGTTGAATTTTTAATTTTTCTACCGCCATATTCATTGCCAGAAAAGAAGCATTCAGGATATTTACTTCGTCAATTTTTTCATTAGACACACTTTCAACAGCCCAGGCAAGCGCTTCTTTTTCAATTAAGGGGCGAAGCTTGTAACGCTGCTTTTCAGTCAATTTTTTGGAATCGTTTAAAATTTCATTTTCAAAATCAGGTGGTAAAATAACTGCTGCCGCAAAAACCGGCCCGGCTAAACAACCACGACCAGCCTCATCGCAACCAGCTTCAATTAAATTCTTTTTGAAATAGGAAAGTAATTTTGATTTAACCATTCAATACTTCAATAAATCAGTCCTTCAATTATTGCAAAGCCCTTTCAATACTCATCCAAAGTAATCGGGCTGTTTCATCCCAACTAAATTTATCTTTTTGAATAAACCCCTTTTGTATCAATTCTTTTCGCAAGTCTGCATCAGTTTCTATTTTTATCATGGCATCTGTAATTTGTTCAATTTTGCAAGGGTCGGCATACAAAACAGCACTTCCGCCAACTTCCGGGATAGAAGTTGTGTTTGAACAAATAACGGGTATCCCGGCACTCATCGCTTCTACAATCGGAATTCCAAATCCTTCGAAAAAAGGCACAAAAGTAAGGCATTTTGCAGCCCCAAAAATATGGTGCAAATCAGATGTTGCCACCCTTCCTGTAAAAACCACATCTTTTTTAAAATGCATATTATTATAAGTTTCGAAAATATGACCTGTTTTATGCATTTCGCCCCCAACAATAACCAGCTTAACCTTATTTTTGACTACACTTTTAAAAGCATCGAATGCCCTTAATAGTCCACATACATTTTTACGAGGATGCAAAGCCCCAACAAATAAAAAATATTCCGATCCGTTGGTAAACTTCCTGCGTGTTTCAATTTGTTCTGCCTTCAATGTGGGCTTAAATATCTGGTTAATACCATCGTAAACAACATCAATTTTGTCGTAATCGACTTTAAACGAACGGGTAATATCCTCTTTTGAATAAAAAGAAACGGTGGAAATCCTTTTAGCTATCCGTGCAAATTTAGGAAAGAAATAGTTGTAATATTTTGCTATTAACCATGGGAAATCATCGGGGCGGTGTACAAAATTAATGTCGTGGATTACGGCCAACTGGGGCACTTTTGTACGCAACGACAAATAACCATCGGGCGAAATGAATAAATCGGCTTTGTATTTTTTTAATACCCTGGCGATTTGAAATTCGAACCATAAATAAAACAAAAAAGGGTGCCTGGCCTGGGGACCAATAATTATTGGAGTAATATTTTCAGAAAAAATATATTCTTTAGAATATGGCCTGTCGAAAATAAACAAAAAATGATGTTCAGGATGATTCCGTGTCATCCGTTTTAATGTTTCAAAGGTAAACCATCCTATTCCTTCAAGTTTCCCTTTTAAAAGTAATCTTGTATTTACTGCAATCCTCATAATAAATAGATGAAACAAGCATGATAATTATTAATACACAGGAACAGGATTATTGGCAAGTTCAATGTATTTCCGTTAAAAATAAACTGTTAAAAACACATGAAAATAGAAATTATTTTCTAATATCTTTGCGGCAAAGTTAGAAGTTAATGAAAACTTTTGTAAAATATATTCTCCAAAAATTACTGGGGCTTAAAACCTACCTATATCTTTTTGCCCTTTTTGTAATTGTAAAACTTCGCTGGGATAAAAAAGAAAAAGACTTTTTTTATTTCCTTGGCCTTATCCCCGATGGTGGCATTGCCCTTGATATTGGCGCAAATATTGGCGTTACAAGTTATCACCTGGCAAAAAAACTGCCCGAAAGCAAGGTCTTGTCTTTTGAACCCTTATCGTTGAACATGGATACCCTTAAGCGGATAAAAAAACGCTTTCAATTAAAAAACATAACAGAATATCAGTTTGCAGTAGGAGATCAAAATGGCACGCTCGAAATGGTAATGCCGGTTGTTAATAAAGTGCCAATGCATGGACTAAGCCACGTTATGCACAAAGATATTGTTGAAAATAATACGGGACTTAGGTTTAAGGTCCCAATAATTATGCTCGATAATTTTAAAGAACTTGTAGAGGATAACAGAAAAATTACTGCTTTAAAAATTGATGTTGAAAATTACGAGTTTTTTGTTTTAAAAGGTGGGGAAAAGTTAATAAAAAAACACAGACCAATTATTTATTGTGAGCTGTGGGATAACGAAAACAAGAAAAAAAGCATTTCGTTTTTAAATAACCTGGCCTATTCTACGTTCATTCTTTATAAAAAGGAATTGATTCCATATGATAAAATTAAAAATCATAAACACAATTTCTTTTTTTTACCCAATTCATTAACTGATTGATTGAATTATTTTGAAACGCAAATTTGTTACCAACCTATTATTGCTTCTTTTCCTCAATTTACTAATTAAACCTTTTTGGATTTTTGGGATAGACCGCACGGTACAAAATATGGTGGGTGACCAAAGTTATGGATTGTATTTTGCTTTGTTTAATTTTTCGATGATTTTAAACATTTTCCTTGATGTTGGAATAACCAGTTACAACAACCGTAACATCGCCAGGCACAATTTTTTGCTACCAAAACATTTGTCGAACATTGTTGGTTTAAAATTTCTGCTTGCCATTGTTTACACCATTTTTAGCCTGGGTATTGCGGCAATAATAGGGTACAACAAAATTCAGTTCCATCTGCTTTTTTTTCTGATATTTAACCAGTTCCTGATTTCGTTTACACTCTATTTGCGCTCGAATATTAGTGCCCTGCACCTGTTTCGTACCGACAGTTTAATTTCGGTACTCGACCGGAGTTTTATGATTATTATTTGCAGTATCTTATTATTTACAAATGTTTTGGGTGGAAATTTTAGCATCGAATGGTTTGTTTATGCTCAAACAGCTGCTTATGTTTTAACTTCTTTAATCACCTTTGCAATTGTTCTTGGAAAATCGGGAAGAATAAAAATCCAATTTAATTTGAAATTTTTTCTGGTATTTCTTCGGAAATCTTATCCTTATGCTTTGCTTATTTTGTTGATGTCGTTTTACAACCGTATCGATTCAGTAATGATAGAAAGGATTCTCCCAGATCCAATTGGAAAAGAACAAGCCGGAATTTACGCACAGTCGTTTCGTTTATTAGACGCTGTTTCAATGTTTGGGGTTCTTTTTGCCGGGTTGCTTTTGCCTATTTTTTCAAAAATGATTAAACAGAAAGAAGAAGTTGGTCAGATGGTTAAGCTTTCGTACACTTTGTTGATTGTCCCTGCCATAATTATTGCCATTTCGAGTGTGTATTATAATCAGGAAATTATGGCTGCTTTATATAAATCGAATACTGAACATTCGTCTGGGATACTTGGGATTTTAATGATTGGGTTTGTTGGAATTGCAACAACTTATATTTTTGGAACACTGTTAACTGCAAATGGTAGTTTGAAATATTTAAATATTATGGCCTTTTCGGGAATGGTTTTGAATGTGGTATTAAACCTGATCCTAATTCCACGTTATCATGCTTTTGGGTCGGCTTACGCAAGTTTGACTACACAAATTTTTACAGCAGCAATTCAAGTAGTTTTAGTTATCGTTATTTTTAAAATGAAACCTGAAATAAAATTTATAATTCAGCTTTTAATGTTTGTTGGAATTGTTGTGGTTTTTGGAACTGTTTCTAAAAGTTTTGACAACTGGTTCTATGGCTACCTGGCAATGATTTCTATTTCCATATTGTTTGCCTTTTTTCTTAAATTATTCAGTTTAAAAGATTTGTACCAAATTATCCGCTACAAATAAAATGGCAAATCCAACAATTAAAGAACTGCAAAACAATGAAAAGTATGAGTTAATTGCCGAACTCAATCACAATCAAATAAAAGATTTTGTACTTAAACAATTGTCAGTGGGAGGAAGAATCATTCGACTATTTATGATTTACCAGTTGCTAATGATCCTGATTGGACTTTTCTTTTTTACACGATCTATTGTTTTTGCTTTTCATGATAATCCGGGACCACTCTTTTATTCCATTGCAGCACTTATTTTTTGCTTTTCGTTTTTAATTATTATTCATGAACTGTTACACGGAGTTGCACTAAAACTTACCGGAGCAAAACAAATCAATTTTGGTGGCTATCTAAAAAAATTCATTTTTTATGCCGAAGCCGATCAACATGTTATCAACCGAAAACAATTTGCTTTTATAGCCTTAACTCCGCTGATAGTAATAAAATTGACCACTTTAGTTGGAGTAATTTTATTTTACAACCAAGCCATTTTCTTCTTTCTGATTTTTATTATGAGTGCACACAGCATGTTTTGCGCGGGTGATATCGGGCTGCTTTCGATTTTTTATAAAAACAAAGAATCGGATATTTATACTTTTGATGTGAAAGAGGAAAAGACAAGTTATTATTTCAAAAAGATTAAATAGTAGGCTTTTTTATTATACTTAAAAATTATACGTCTTTCTGCAAATTCTTTAAGTATACTTAAAGTTTTATGAAAAATTACCATAATGTTTTAGTATAATTAGATTATTCGTTACATTTGCAAAATATTTTCATTATACTTAAAACAATGGGGAATATAAAGCGTGAAAAATATCTCGAAAAAATACGTCCTTTTATCAACCAACCACTCATAAAAGTATTAATTGGTCAAAGGAGGGTAGGAAAAAGTTTCTTGTTGAAACAGATTATTGATGAGGTTCTTTTCATTACGAAAAATGCAAACATCATTTTTATTGATAAAGAAAAGTATGAATTTGACCAAATTCAAAATTATCATCAACTGATAGAATTTGTTAAAAGCCAGCAGAAGGAAGGCACAAATTATCTGTTTATTGATGAAGTCCAGGAAATTAAAGGATTTGAAAAAGCTTTGAGAAGTTTATTGTCGGATAAAATTTTTGACATCTACTGCACGGGCAGTAATGCAAATATGCTCTCGACCGACATTGCAACTTTTTTGAGTGGACGCCAAATGGTATTTAAAATATACAGTTTGTCGTTTACCGAATTCTGTCAGTTTCACAATTACAAACTCAACACCAGCGCGTTAAATAAGTATTTAAAATATGGTGGATTACCTTATTTGATTCACCTCCCGAAAGATGACTCAATAATTTTCGATTATCTTGATAATATTTATGCAACCATCCTTTTCCGCGACATTGTATCGCGGAATGAAATCAGGGATGTTTCATTTTTAAACAATTTGTTAAAATTTCTGGCCGATAATACCGGAAGTTTGGTTTCAGCAAAAAAAATATCTGACTATCTAAAATCGCAACAATCTTCTAAATCGGTTTCAGTTATTTTAAACTACATCACTTACCTTGAAAATGCCTATTTTATTTTTAAAACAAAACGGAAAGATATTCAGGGAAAGAAAATATTTGAAGTTGGAGAGAAATATTATTTTGAAGATTTTGGCTTGAGGAATTCAGTAATCGGCTACAAAATTAGCGACATAAATAAGATTACTGAAAATGCCGTTTATCTGCATTTACTAATTAACGGGTACAAAATCTACATTGGCAAAACAGGCAATAAAGAGATTGATTTTATTGCAGAACGGCAAAATGAAACCCTCTACATTCAGGTTACAACCTACCTAAGCGATGAAAAAGTAATTCAGCGCGAATTTGGGAATTTATTGGCAATCCCGGATAATTATCCAAAGCTGGTTGTTTCGCTCGATGAATTTTCCGGGAACTCGACATACAAAGGAATCCAGCATTTGACTCTGCTGGAGTTTTTATCAGAAAGTATTTAAAAACTTAAAACAGCCATAGTTACTTTTCCTGGTGTAGAAATTACTTTCAAACTACCACCGTGCATTTGCATAATTTGCCTGGAAAGACTCAACCCAATTCCCGAACCGTTCTCTTTTGTTGTAAAAAACGGAATGAATATTTTTTCAAGTACATCTTCAGTAATACCGGGGCCATTGTCAATGACCCGAATTTCAGGTCGACCACTTTCCCCAATTCCTGACCAGATTTTCACTTTCGCATTATTGTTTTCAGCATTTGCCTGAAACGCATTTTTAACCAGATTAATTAACACCTGAGAAATCAACTTCTCGTCGGCCAATATTTCCAGTTCCTCTGGGTTTACTTCAAAACGAATTTCAATTGATTCAGAGTATTCAAATGATCCGGAAAGGATGTTAATATTTTCAATCAGGGTTTTAGCCAAAAAATGCTTCTTTTCGGGCTTGGGAAGCCGTGTTAATTTTCGGTACGAATCCACAAATGAAATCAAGCCTTTGCCTTGTTCCCTGATAACTTCCAATCCACGAATAGTAGTTTCTATGGTTTTTTCATTTATTTCTGAAGGGGATTTGATTCCGCCATCAGTGTAGAAATAACGAGCCAAACTCTCCGATAACGATGTAATTGGAGTTATCGAGTTCATTATTTCATGCATCATCACGCGAATCAGTTTTCGCCATGAATCCAGTTCTTTTTCATCCAACTCATTTTTAATATCCTGTACCGAAAGCAACATCAACTCTTTTTTTTCAGAAATAAATGAACTCGCTTTAATCAACAATTGAATGGTTCCACTTTCATTATTAAAAGTTACAAGTCCTTGTTCCGATGGTTGGATATTTTTAATTGACACGAAAAGTTTGTGATCAATTTTGTCGAGCTGATTTAAGTGAGTCAGCACATCGAGAGATAAAAGTCGTTTTGCCAATGAGTTAGAATGTAAAATAAAACCGTTTTTATCGAAGGTTAGTATTCCGGTTGCGGCGTGTTCCATTAATGCCTGAAAATACTGCTCCTGTTGCCGGTTTGCGATATAAATTTGTTGAATTTGCTTATTTACTTTATTCATGCTTTTATTTAAGTCATGAATTGTTTTATTATTAGTTTTTTCAGGAAACGAGAGTGTTGAATCTTCGTTTTTAATGGCATCAAAAAAGTAAAATAGCCGGCGGTTTGTTGTATTCAAAAACCAAACTAAATTTATGGTTTGAATGATAATGGCAATAACCGGAATAACAGAGATTATGTACATTTCTTTGTGGAAAATCATCCATCCCAGCAAAAGTGCAAGCGCAACCAAAACAAGCACACGTATAAGCAACTGAACGTACAGATTTTTACTTATCATATTCCGTATTTTTTAATTTTATTGTATAATGTCTGACGAGTAATTCCCAATTGGTCGGCCGCCAAACTCATATTGCCTGTGCTTTTTTCGATGGCATTAATAATCATCTGCTTTTCCATCTCTTCAATCGTATGATGTTGGTCGTCAAATTTACCAGAAAGAACCGGGCGGAAGAAAAAATCTTCTGGCTTCAACACCAATGAATCGCTAAGAATTACAGCCTTTTCTATGGTGTGTTGTAACTCGCGAATATTTCCCGGCCACAAGCATTTTAACAATTTATTCTGTGCAGTTTGATTAATTTTCAGGCCATGTTTTTCATATTTAGAAGAATATTTTTTTAGAAAGAAATCGGCCAAAACAATAATATCGTCTCCCCTGTTTCTCAACGGTGGCACCTCAATTTGAATTGTATTAATACGATACAGAAGATCTTCGCGAAACAAACCTTCACCAACCATTTGTTGCAGGTTTTTATTGGTTGCACAAACCAGTCGGATATTAACAGGGATTGTTTTATCTGAACCCAAACGCATGAACCGGCGATTCTGAATAGCAGCTAAAAGTTTAGCCTGCAAATGAAACGAAAGGTTTCCAATTTCATCAAGAAACAAAGTGCCATTATTTGCTGTTTCAAATTTGCCGGCGCGATTTTCCCGTGCATCTGTGAATGCTCCTTTTACATGCCCAAAAAGTTCGCTTTCAAACAGGGTTTCACTTACCGCACCCATGTCAACATTTACCATTACTTCATGGCTTCGCAGCGACAACCTATGAATTTCGCGTGCGATCAACTCTTTACCTGTGCCATTTTCGCCTGTAATTAAAATATTGGCATTAGTTTTTGCCACCTTCCGAACCATATTTAAAACCTTCATCAATTGTGGCGACGAACCAATAATATATTTCTGATCGCGATTTAATTCTTGTTTTAACCCTTTCTCTTTTTGTTTCAGTTGACCAAGCTCTTTTTTTGAAAAGTTAAGTTGAACAGCAGCTTTTACAGTTGCCAGCAACTTGCCGTTTTCCCAAGGTTTTGGAACAAAATCAGTGGCTCCCTGTTTTAAAGCTTTTACCGCCAATTCCACGTCGCTGTATGCAGTAATTAATACAACCGAAATATCCGGATTGCTCTTTTTTATCTGGTTGAGCCAGTACAAACCTTCGTTGCCGGTATTTACCCCGGCCTGAAAATTCATATCTAAAATAACGAGATTATACTCAATATTTTTTAATTCGGAAGGAATAAGGTTTGGATTTGAAATTCCCTGAATGTGGTCGAATTCCGGGCCTAAAAATATTTCCAAGGCACTGATAATACTTTTGTTATCGTCAACGATTAAAACATTGCCTTTTGTCATCGTATTTTTTATTCAAACTTAAAGGCTTTTAAAATGAAAACCAATAGTGTGTAAAATATTTTTACAGAACTGTGTCAATTATTTTAACGAAAATAAAATTAAAATATTTGTAATGTCCATAAATTCAGATAGTTGGCTTTATGGCATCGTTATGGCAATTATTATGGCAAATACGAAAAAGAGAAGTTATGAAACGAGCATGTAAAAGTATTTGCACATAGGAGAATCATTATCCAGCGAATTCCATCGAATACCTTTAAAAACTAAAAATTACAATGAGATGAAAACAATAAACAAGGTTCAAAAGATAGCACAAAAGACAATCGCAGTTGTAGTAAGTATCGTCTTAATAAGTTTTACCGTAAGTGCGCAGGATTTTTGGAAAGAACTCGTTACAACGAATCAGTTTGAACAAATTGCTTTAGTATTTGCAGATAACACTACGTCATCAAAAAGAGTGTCTTTAAATGAAAACTCTACCCGGGTTTTAGAGTTTTATGAAAAAGCAGTTGAAGAGGAATTGGAATTTGAAGAGTGGATGACTTATGAAAATTATTTCCCCGGAAATATAATTCATTTTGAAGAAGAGATTGAAAGTTTCTTGGAACTTGAAAACTGAATGATTAATGACAGCCATTTCAATAAACAGGAAATAAATACAAAAGCCATTTATACAATTGAACAGGAAAAAGGATTGGAATTTGAGAATTGGATGATAGAAGAAAAAGTGTGGAATTTGTAAAACCTTAAAACAAGGTGTAAAATATTTTTACAAAATTTTGTAAACTATTTTAACATCGCTTTCATTTGAAAATAGTCAATAACCAAATAATTAGATAGTTACACTTTTGGCATCGTTCTGGCATAGAAAAACAAAACAAAAAATAAACTAATGCATTTAAAACAATTTATCTCAATTATCATATTCACATTCCTGACAGGAAATTCATTGAATGCTCAACAAACCTGGAACTTAAATCAATGTATTTCTTACGCAATAGAAAACAATATAAATTTAAAAGAATATGAAATTCTGAATAAATTATCTCTGGAAGACTTAAATCAATCGAAAAGGAATCTTTTACCCGGGATTAGCGCCTCAACAAATGCAGGTATTAGTTATGGCCGTTCAATAGATCCAAATACCAATGATTTTATAAATACAGAATTCTTTAATAATTCTTACAATCTCGGATCTTCAATTGCCGTTTTTGATGGATTCCGCTTACAAAATCAAATAAAATATCAAAAATTCAGAAAACAAATATCAGAATACAACCAGTTAAATGCCATCGACGATATAGCATTTAGCGTAATGACATCATTTTTTGACGTAATCTATTATGAGGGAATGCTTGAAATAGCCAAAGAACAGGTTGAAGCCTCGAAGCTAAATTTGAAAACAACAGAAAAACTAACCGAAGTAGGATTAAAAGCCAAAGCAGATTTATTGGAAATGCGTGCTAATCTGGAAAGTGAAGAACTGAACAGAATTCAGATTGAAAACAACAGAAAAACCGCACTACTTCGGTTAAAACAACAAATGAATTTTGTGTCGATTGATGAAATGCTATTAACAAATGAACAAAATTCTGTAATTCAAGAATCGATTGAGAATCCACAAAGTTTATTCGATCAATTTACTTTGTGGTCGCCTTATTATCAATCTTTTGAAGCCAACTTAAAAGCTACCGAAAAAGGATTGTCAATCAGTCGATCAAATTTGTACCCTTCAATTTTTGCCAGTGGTTCAATTAATACAAGGTATTCTGAAACCAACACCACTGAATCGGGCAGTATTATTGGATTTAAAGAACAATTCCAAAACAATAAAAGTCAATATTTGGGAGCCTCTTTGAGTATCCCTTTATTTAGTAGGTGGGCATACCGATCGAATATTAAAAAGGCAAAATTAGATGTTGAACGTGCCAAAACTATTCTTGAAAGTGAAAAGCAAAAATTGTTTTTTGAAATGGCAAACGATTTAACCGATTTAGAGGCGCTGAATAAAGAATACAACCAATATGTAAAACGAAGCGAAGTTGATAAACTGGCTTTTAAAGCAGCGGAAAAAAAATTTGAGCAGGGTTTGATAAATGTGGTTGAATTTTACATCGCAAAAAACCGGTTGGCAAATACAAACAGCCAGGTATTACGTGCCCGTCTGCAATGGGAGATTAAAATGAAAACCATTGAGTTTTATAAAGGACAGAGGTTTTGGGAAACTGAAGAAAGTTTACAGTGATCAGTCTCAGTAGGCAGTAGATTAGCACGGTCGCGCGTTTAAAAACATGAAATTAAAATATAAAATACGATAACCATGGGAATGGATAAAAAAATTGAAAAGAAAAAGGGTTTGAAAATGAAACATATTTTTTGGATTGTTGGTGGATTGGTAATTGCCTTTCTGCTATACAGTGTAATTTTTTCAGATCACAGTTCTGTATTTCGAGCAGAAAAAGAAAAGCTAACAATCAGTACGGTAGAAGCAAGTTTGTTTAACGATTACATTACTTTAATTGGACAAGTTGAGCCAATTTCTACCATCTATCTGGATGTAGAAGAAGGTGGTAAAGTTGAGGAAATTTATATTGAAGAAGGTGAGATGGTAAAAGAAGGTGATGTGATTCTGAAGTTAAAGAATAACGATTTAAGCACCCAAATTATGAATAGCGAATCGAGCATGGCTTACCAGGCAAATGAACTTCGAAACACCCAAATTAAAATGGAACAACAACAAATCAGTAACCGCCGCTCGAAAATGGAGGTTGATTTGCTGGTTACTCAAGCAGAAAGAAAATACAAACAATACAAGGTTTTGTTTCAGGAAGACCTTGTAGCCAAAGAAGAATACCTGCGCACCAAAGAAGATTACGAGCTCTCATTAAAACAAAAGGATCTTACTTATCAACAGTTTGCACAGGATTCCATTTTCCGCTCAAACCAAAAACAATCAATGGACGAGAGTTTGAAAAACATGCGCCAGAATTTGATTATGGCCAAACGCCGGCTGGAGAACTTAAATGTAAAAGCTCCTGATAATGGTCAATTGGGTTCGTTGGATGCAGAAATTGGAGAATCAATATCTCGTGGTCAGCGGCTTGGCATGCTTCATATTTTAACCGATTACAAAATTAAAGCCCTCCCCGACGAGCATTACATTGACCGTGTAAGACGCGATTTAAATGCTTCGTTCGATCGTAATGGCGTTGACTACACACTTAAAGTAAAAAAGGTTTACCCGGAAGTAAGGGAAGGACAGTTTGAAATAGATATGGTTTTTACCGGACCAAAGCCGGAGAATATAAGAACCGGGCAAACCTATCATACCAAACTTGAATTAGGTCAGTCTGCTGAAGCAATTCTAATATCTAAAGGAGGATTCTTTCAAAGTACCGGCGGACAATGGGTTTATGTTTTAAACGAAAATGAAACCGAAGCTACAAAACGCAGCATCCGCATTGGAAAACAAAACCCGCAGTACTACGAAGTTCTGGAAGGTTTAAATGCTGGCGAAAAAGTAATTATAAGTAGCTATGATTTGTTTGGAGATAATGATAAAATTGTTTTTAAGTAATGGGCGGAGAGCAAAGGGCAGAGAGCATAGAGTAAAGGGCAGAGGGCAAAGAGAAAGGAGAAAGTGTAATTGATATTATGTAATTAACGAGTACTATAAAATACTGCAAAATGGCACGTTTTAGATTTATGGATTTGGAAATTTGGAAGGAAGCGATTGAATTGAACGACCAATTTTTTGATTTAGCGGATGAACTGGAAAAAGCAAAACATTTTCGGGTAGCAGAGCAACTTCGGGCTGCATCATTGAGTATATCAAATAATATTGCCGAAGGTTCAGGTTCTTTCTCAGATAAAGATTTTGCAAACTTCTTAAATTTTGCAAGACGATCAGTCTTTGAAACGGTCAACATTTCATTTGTTGCTTATAGACGAAAATTCATCGATGAAGTACAGTTAAATCAGAAGTTAACTGATTTAGATATATTAAGTAGGAAGATTACAAATCTTAGAAAAGCGATATTAAAGGTATAGAGCAGGGTGCATAGTGCAAAAAAAGAAAAATCGTTCTTAGTTTTTCACCATGCTCTCTGCCCTTTGTCCTTAATAACAATTATAAATAGAAATCAAAAATTAAACAATAATCAAAGCATGTATCAAAAGGCTTTTTTCACCATGCCCTTAGCTCCATGCCCTTAGCAATTAAACGACATGATTAAAACAGTAGAATTAACAAAAGTTTTTCGCACTGAAGAGATTGAAACAAGTGCATTGAACAAAGTAGACCTTCATATTCAGAAGGGAGAATTTGTAGCTATTATGGGACCATCAGGTTGTGGCAAATCGACCTTGCTGAATATTATTGGCCTGTTGGATAATCCAAGCAACGGTGAATTTTATTTTGACGGGCAGGAAGTTGGTCAGCTAAAAGAGCGTAACCGTACATTATTACGTAAAGGAAACATTGGATTTGTATTCCAGAGTTTTAACCTCATTGATGAGTTGAATGTGTATGAAAATGTTGAGCTTCCTTTAATTTACCTAAAACTGAAAGCCCGTGAGCGCAAAGAAATGGTGGCAAAAGTACTTGAAAGGATGAAAATCAGCCATCGTAAAAAGCATTTTCCACAACAATTGTCAGGTGGTCAGCAACAACGTGTAGCAATTGCACGTGCAGTAGTTGCCAATCCAAAGCTGATTCTTGCCGATGAGCCAACGGGTAATCTCGACTCTAAAAACGGATTAGAAGTTATGAACCTGCTTACCGAACTTAACCGGGAAGGAACAACCATTGTAATGGTAACGCATTCCATGCACGACTCTGAATTTGCACACCGAGTTGTTAACCTGTTCGATGGACAGATAATAACAGAGGAAGTGAAAAAAGAGATGGGGGAAATATTGTTGTAGATCTTATTACCCCAAACCCCTCGAGGGGCTTTAAAAAGAAAGAATACACTAAATAGAAAACAGAGCTTCAAAGTCCCCTTCAGGGGATTTAGGGGTAAAAAACAAGAACAGAAACAACTACAAAAATCAGGATCATGTTTAAAAATTATCTAAAAACCGCCCTCCGAAATCTAATGAGAAACAAGTTTTACTCAATGATTAATATTGTTGGGTTGGCAATCGGAATAACAGCATGTATTCTGATAATGTTGTATGTGCAATCGGAGCTAAGCTATGATACATTTCACGAAAAAGCCGACCGTATTTACCGTGTAAATTTGTATGGTGTATTAAATGATGATGAAATTAATCAGCCACACACCAGTCCTCCACTGGCAAAAGCCATGCAAAATGAAATTCCGGAGGTTGAAGAGGCCGTTCGCTTAACTTTTGCGCAACCGGTTATCAGACATAATAACGATGTTTTTAATGAAAAAAGGTGGTGTTTTGGCGATGCCAATTTTTTCAAAATCTTTTCCGCCTCTTTTATTAACGGCAATCCCGAAAATGCTTTATCACAACCCAATTCGGTGGTTTTAACCGAATCAACCGCTATGCGATATTTTGGGAAAGACAATCCAATTGGGCAATTTATTACCTGGGAAAACGACCGCGACTATCAGATTACTGGAGTAATTAAAGATTATCCTGAGAATTCACATATTAAGCTTGATTTTCTGGCCTCGATAAAAGGACAGGATATTGACAATAATATGCAGTGGATTCATAATATGGTTTATACCTATATTCTGATTAAAGAAGGATATACCACGCAGGATGTTGATGCAAAGCTTGAAGGTTTAGTGAAAAAATATGTTGGCCCGGCAATAATGCAACTCATGGGGGTTTCGTTTGAAGATGCCCTAGCACAAGGTATAAAGTATCGTTGGTATGCACAACCTTTAGGCGAAATTCATTTCGATAGGAATGTGTCGCAAGGGCCTGAACCTTTGGGTAACAAAAGTTACATGCTAATATTTTCGATTATTGCAATTTTTATACTTGTAATTGCCTGTATCAATTATATGAATATGTCCACTGCCCTTTCTGCTAATCGTGCAAAAGAGGTGGGGATAAAAAAATCATTGGGATCAAATAGAAAATCCCTCATTTTGCAATTTTTATCAGAATCTGTTCTTGTTACACTAATTGCCTTGGCACTTGCACTGATACTCATAACACTTTTGCTTCCAGGATTTAATAATTTAATTGAGAAACAACTTGTTATTAATTACTTCGGCAACTTTAAAGTTATACCATTATTGGTCGCTTTTGGAATTGGAATTGGAATAATTGCAGGTAGTTACCCAGCCTTCTTTTTGGCTTCATTTAATCCGGTAAAGGTTATAAAGGGAATAAATAAATCGGAAGGCGGTCATGGAAAATTGCGAAGCGGATTGGTTATTTTTCAATTAATTGTTTCCATTGTACTATTTTCAGGAACCTTTTTTATCAGTAAACAGCTAAGTTTTCTTCAAAACAAAAACCTTGGTTTTAACAAAGAAAATCTGGTTATAATCAACAAGTCTAATTACCTTGGAAACCAGATGTCATCTTTCAAAAATGAATTACTTGCTCAGTCAGGTATATTGGAGATTACAAATACTTCCTCAATTCCCGGAAGAATTAATTCAGGCTCAACATTTTTTCATCATTCGGTAAACGATTCAAGAGGAATGAATACAATATGGAGCGATTGTGATTTTTTAAAAACATATCAGATAGAATTAACAGAAGGTCGCTTTTTTGAGGAGGGTAACCAATTCAATGCCAAATCGGTTGTACTTAATGAAACTGCAATTAAACGACTCAATATTGAAGATCCAATTGGCAAAAAAGTTTATCAGGGCAAAAAAACAGAAGATGAAAGTTTAACTATTATCGGTGTAATGAAAGACTTTCATTGCGAATCGCTGCATCAGGAAATGAGCTCTTTGGTATTGATTAATGGAACTGGAGAAAACTTAAGTGTAAGAGTTTCGGGAGATATCCAACAGAATCTAAAGATAATTGAACAGACCTGGGATAATTTTACCAATGGTCAAAGTTTAGACTATGTGTTTTTCGATGAAGATTTCGGGCGCTTATACAAAGCAGAAGTAAGAACAAGAAAAATAGTTAGCATATTCTCTGCACTGGCAATTCTAATAGCCTGTTTAGGACTTCTTGCCTTAGCTGCTTTTGTTGCAGAACAACGCACAAAAGAAATAGGGGTAAGAAAAGTAAATGGTGCCAGAATCGGTGAGATTCTGCTTTCATTAAACCGCAACTTTATGAAATGGGTAGGCATAGCATTTATAATTGCTGTTCCTGGTTCCTGGTATTTATTAAATAACTGGCTTGGAAATTTTGCCTACAAAACAAACCTGAGCTGGTGGGTTTTTGCATTGGCTGGAGTAGCAGCACTTTTTGTAACCATGTTAACCGTAACATGGATTAGCTGGAAAGCAGCAACAAGGAACCCGGTTGAGGCTTTGAGGTATGAATAGGTTTCACCAATGAAAACAGAAAGAAATGAAAACTAACATTCGAATCGTAATACGAAACATAATTAGTTTCAAGTTGTACTCAGGATTAAATATACTAGGACTGGGACTTGGTTTGACAGCTGTATTTTTTATTTTTTTCTGGATTTATAACGAATCCAGTTACGACAAGTATAACACCAATTATAATCAAATCTATCAGATAAATTATCAAACAACCGATGATGGTCATCGCTGGTCAACTACACCATCTCCTCTTGCCCCGGCTCTTGCCGATCATGTAGCTGCTATTGAAACAGTTTCACGGATAAGAAGATGTGCAACCTTTGCATTTAAATCGGGCGAGAATATGTTTCTGGAAGAATATGGTGCCACTGCCGATCCTGAGTTATTCGATATTTTCACATTTAAGGTACTTAGTGGAAATCCTAAAGAAGCATTAAATACTGTCGAGAATATTGTTGTTACCGAATCTTTTGCAAAAAGATATTTTGGAAATAAGAGTGCTTTAGACCAACAACTTAATTTAGAAGGCGAAGGAATCGTCACCATTAAAGCGGTAATTGAAGACTTGCCTACCAACTCGCATTTAAAATTTGATTACCTATTATCCCATAAGTTTGCAGAGCAATATCGTTTATGTGGTCTTGGTTGGGGCGACCCAAATTTTTTAACTTATATTAAAGTAACAAAGGAGGCTGACATTACTGATGTTCATAGTGCCATTACTCAGGTTGCGATGCAGAATAAAGTCCCTCAAATATTTTACGGCAGTAATATTTTTAACCTGCGTCCTTTGTCCGGTATTTATCTCGACCATGATATACCCAATCGCATTGGTGAAAGTGGGGATAAGAGAAATATACTGATTTTCGGAACAGTTGGAATTTTGATTCTTCTATTAGCTTGCATCAATTATATTAACCTATCCATCTCGCTTTTTACAAAACGTCAAAGAAATACATCAATACAAAAAATTTGTGGAGCTTTTAGAACTAACATTTTTGCCAGATACCTAATGGAGACCCTTGTCGTAATTTTAGTTTCATTATTGCTGGCTTTGGTTTTGGTTTTTATTCTCGAACCGTTATTTGTAAGCGTTGTAGGTAAGTCGGTTAAAATTAACTTTCTCCAACCTGATATTCTTGCATTCATGGCAATCCTGTTGTTAGGATGCGTACTCCTTTGTGGCGTATATCCTGCATTATTAATTTCAAACATGAATCCGCTAATCCTGGTAGATAAGTTCAGTCTGAGAAAATCGAAAAACCGTGGGCTGAAAGTTATGGTGGCTATGCAAAATGTTATTTCAATATTGCTGATTATTTGTACAATCGGTATCCTAAAACAAATGAATTTTGTAAGAAGTAAGGAATTGGGTTTCGATTCTGAAAAAATTGTTTACGTCAGATTACGCGGTCAGATTCCACAAAAGATTGAAGCAGCTAAACACGAAATTTTAGCGCTGTCAGGTGTTTCGCAGGTTGCTATGAAAGATTGTCCTCCTTTCGATAGCCGAAATAATACAGTTGGCATAATTTGGAAAGACGAAGGGGAAATAAAAAATACCGGTAACAATACCAAAGTGGGTTCTGAAACAACACGTATTGATGATGAATATTTCAAGATGACTGGAGTTGAGTTTGCACAAGGGCGAAATTTCGACAAAACGATTTCTTCAGATAAGAAAAATTACATTTTGAATGAAGAGGCTGTTCGGCAAATGAGACTGGCAGACCCTATTGGAGCAGAGTTTGCTTTGTACGGACGTTGGGGAACTATTATTGGAGTGATCAAGGATACGCATTTTAAATCATTACATCAGAAGGTTGAACCTCAAGTGTATTGGATGTTCCAAGACCTTGAAAAAGAAAGTTATTTCAGTGTGTTAAACATTAAGCTTTCGGGCGAGGAATTCCAAAAAACAATTATGGAGGTTGAAAATATCTGGATAAAATTTAATCCCGGAATTCCATTTTCGTACCATTTTTTAGATGAGAAATACGAAGCACTTTATGTAGCAGACAAGCAAGTTGCTGGTATGGTGAAGATATTCTCGCTGCTTGCAGTCCTTATAGCATGTCTCGGACTTTTAGGACAGTCGGTATTGGCAACCGAAAACCGAATTAAAGAAATCGGCATCCGAAAAGTAAACGGCGCCAAAATTTCCGAAATACTTAGCATGCTAAACAAAGACTTTATAAAATGGGTAGCCATAGCATTTGTAATTGCTTCTCCAATTGCTTACTACGCCATGAACCTTTGGCTCGAAAACTTCGCGTACAAAACAACTTTAAGCTGGTGGATTTTTGCACTGGCTGGAGTACTGGCTTTGGGAATTGCACTTTTAACAGTGAGTTGGCAGAGTTGGCGGGCTGCTACGAGAAATCCGGTTGAGGCGCTGAGGTATGAATAAAAAATAAAAATAAATGAGAAATATACTAAAACCAATATTTAGGAACTTTATTCGTAAACCTGTTATCAATCTAATCAATCTGTTTGGATTATCAGCAAGTCTTGTATTTGTAATCATCTTGTCCGTTTACTGTTACAGCGAGTTAAGTACTGATTCGTATCATAAAAATGGTGAAAGAATTTTTCTTATTGGAAAACCAGGTGCCGGGATGCACACCCCTGCAATTTTAAAAGAAAACATCGATATAAATGTACCAGGAGTGGAAACTACAGTAAGAGTTTCAGATACCTAGAATGCTCCTGTTTTTCAGACAGAAGAAGGTTCTCCAATTACTTCGGATTTAATTTTTGCTGATCCTGATTTTTTTAATCTTTTCTCATACAAAACTATTGAAGGCGATCTCACAACTGCCCTCAATAATCCAATGTCGGTTGTGATAACCAAAACACTGGCAAAAAAACTATTCGGAAACGAAATCGCTATAGGGAAAATTATAAAATATAATAACAAAAATATATTGACGGTTTCTGCAGTAATTGAAAAACCCACCGGAAATTCATTTCTAACTTTTAGTGCGATTACTTCAATCGAAACGCGAAAAATTCTTCAACCAAGCGATGGTGAATTTACAGAGTGGGGCTGGGGTAATTTTCAGACATTTTTGCTTTTAGATAAAAATTCAAATCCAAAACAAATAGCAGAAATCGTTTTTTCGATATTCCCCGAAGAGCAGCGGAAATGGGTTGAAGAGATTAACCTGATTCCTTTAAACAAAATCTACTTTTCTGAATTACAGACTTTTGGGAAGAATTATGTACGAATGGGGGATAAAAACAAAACCTTGATATTATTATTTGTAGCCAGTTTAATACTAATTATTGCCCTTGTGAATTTTATTAATATTTCATCTTCGCAATGGACGGAAAAAATAAAACAAACCGGCGTTCTTAAAGTTCTTGGAGCATCCGGAATTACGATATTCAAAAATGTACTTACTGAATCTTTCCTTGTGTTTTTTTCTGCTGTAATTATTGCTATTATACTTGTTGGAGGAATTGCACCAATTATTCAAAATTATACGGGTATTGAATTTAGTACCAAACTAATTTCCAGTCCGGCATTCTTTTTGGTTTTATTCATTTCCACAATAATTTTTAGCACGGTTTTTAGCTTAATTCCGGGTTTGCGCATTTCATCCTCAAAAGCAATTAACAATCTCAAAAAAACAGTTGACCAAAATTCAAATAAATCATTTTTACGAAATGGGCTGATTACCCTGCAATATGTAATTTCTATTGTATTGATTTCTTTTACCATCTTGATTTACAAACAAGTTGAATATGGAAGCAAAAATCTGGTTTTTAACCAGAAAAATACAATTGCGATAAAACTCACTCAACAGCATAAAAAAGATGTCGTTAAAAAAGAACTTCAGAATTTACCGGGAGTACAAAATGTATCGTTTACCCAATTTTATCCCGGCAAGCAAGTTTCAAGTTGGGGAACGAAACTGCATTTAAACGGCGAAGAGCAGGAAATAAATTTTGAAACTTTTAGTGCCGATGCTGAATTCTTTTCAATTCTGAATTTGGAATTGGTAATGGGGCAACTTTTTTCTGACAATTTTTCAAAAGACATGAACAAAGTTGTGGTTAATGAAACATTTATAAATAAAAACAATTTAGAGAATCCCATTGGCGGTACTTTTGAGATGCAACAGGGGCAGAATAAAACGTATGAAATAATTGGGGTAATAAAAGACTTTTATTTTAAATCGGTTGAGAAAACAATTGGCCCGCTTGCAATTATAAATCAGGGGTACGCATCTTATTGCCTTGTAACTATTCAAACTGCTGATTTTCATTCTCTCTACTCAGCAGTTGAGGAAATTAAAGAAATAACAGCAAAACTCTCTCCTGCATTTCCGGTTGAAACAAGTTTTCTCGATTCAGCAGTTGAAGGAATGTATGAATCGGAAGTGAAGTTTCGTCGTACGTTTTCGTTGTTTGCCATTAGCGCAATAATTCTTTGTTCCCTGGGAATTCTTACGATGTCAATTTTTGCCAGCCAGCGCAGAATAAAGGAAATTGGCATCCGAAAAGTAAACGGCGCCAAAGTATCGGAAATTCTTACCATGCTAAATAAAGACTTTATTAAATGGGTAGCAATAGCTTTTGTAGTTGCCAGTCCAATTGCATACTACGCCATGGATAAATGGCTCGAAAACTTTGCCTACAAAACCACTTTGAGTTGGTGGATTTTTGCCCTGGCAGGAGTGTTGGCTTTGGGAATTGCGTTACTAACCGTTAGTTGGCAGAGTTGGAGAGCTGCTACGAGGAATCCGGTTGAAGCGCTGAGGTATGAATAGCAAAATAGGATTATCAGAAGTGAAAACATTAAATATATTTAAATGATAAAGTCATTAATTTTCTCTTTTCTACGAAATCTGGTTAAGAACAGAATAAGTACTTTTATTAATGTCTTCGGACTGGTTGTAAGTCTTACATGCTGTTTGATAATATATCACAAAATATCGTATGAGCTAAGTTTTGACAATTATCACACTGAAGCCAAAACAACTTATAGGATTATAAGACAAACTAAAGGACTAGGTTTAGGACTGGAAAGAGGAGAATTCGAATATAGGAACGCTGTTTATGGTGCTTTACCCAGTACAATAAAAGACGAAATTCCAGAATTGAAAAAGGTAGTTTCAGTTTTTCCACAGGGAGGTTTATTGGTTAATGTCCCAAATGAAACATCATCAAACCAAACACAGCAATTCAAAGTTGACGAAGAAGGCGCCGTTTTTACAGAACCTTCCTATTTTGAAGTTTTCGATTTTAATAATACAAGTTCAAAATGGATCTATGGATCTCCTTCCGCTTCTTTGTCTGAACCATTCACTGTTGTTTTAAGTCAACAATTGGCAGAAAAATTTTTCGGGAACGAACACCCCATTGGGAAATCTCTGACTATCTATAACCAGCCATGTAAGGTTACAGGATTAATCTCAGCACCTCCGGTAAATACAGATTTCCCATTTCAGATGTTTGTATCCTATAGTTCAATTGAAAAAATGGATGCAAACTTCTCGAAAAATTGGGGAAATTTGGGAAATTTAGAATGCTATGTAGTTCTAAATAATTCTTCTCAAATAGCTTTAGTTGAAGAGAAAATAAAAAATATTCATACGCAACATGTTTCTAAAGAGATTGCTGAGAACCGGATATTTAAACTTCAATCCTTAGCAGATATTCATCATGACACCCGATTCACTAATTTTAATTATAGAACGGTGAGTAAACAAACATTAATAACACTTGGATGTATTGGACTATTTTTAATGATTATGGCTTGTGCCAATTACGCGAATTTGTCTCTTGCGCGTTCAAGATACAGGGCCAGAGAAGTGGGAGTAAGAAAGATATTGGGAGGGAAACGCTGGCATCTTGTATTGCAGCTTTTTGGAGAGTCTGTTTTACTTACAACTCTTTCTACAGTTTTTGCTCTGATATTAAGCTACTTATTTATCATACTATTTTCAAGTCTTTTGGGAATTCCTTTAAATTACTCGCTTCCTTTTAACCTAACAAATGTTTTGGCACTAACCGGGCTTATTTTTGTGGTCAGTGCACTCAGCAGTAGTTATCCTTCTTTATTATTATCTGCTTCTCAACCTGTTGATCTCATAAAAAAGACATTTGAAATTTCTAAAAAAGGTGTTGCCATTTTTACAAGAAGTATGGTTATTGTCCAGTTCACAATCTCGCTTCTTATGATTATGGGTACAATTACCGTGTTTCGCCAATACCAATTTCTAATTAATTCTGATTTAGGTTTTGATAAAGAAGCTGTGTTTAATGTACCTATTCCTGCACGTGATGCAACTTTAATGAAAAGGTTTAAATCTACCTTACTGGAAAACTCTGCAATTAAAAGTATTAGCTTTAGCAATTCCCACCCTGCCAGATCTTCAAACTGGGGTTCCGCAAAAGCTATTTCAAAGGGTGCAGAGCTAAAGGTAGAAACTCAAATGGTGGTGGTTGACACTTCGTATGCAGAAACCTATGGTCTGAAACTAATGGCTGGAAGCAACCTAAATTTGCTTGATTCTTCCAAAAATATATTAATTAATGAAGAATTGGCTAAACAGTTAAATTTTAATACACCTGATGAAGCTATAGGGAAAGAAGTAATGTTTTATTACCGGAAACCTAATGCCAGATTTCGTATATCAGGCGTGGTAAAAGATTATCATTACGAATCTTTTTATACGAAGATAAGACCAACAATTTTGCTGCAGGATCCGAATCGAACCCGAATTGCCGGCATAAAAATAGTCACCAATAGCAGCAGTGGTGATGGTAATTTTAAACAAATTCAGGATGTACTTGCTTACGTGGAAAATTCATGGAAATCAATATTTCCCAATGAATATTACGAATTTGAATTTATTGAAGATAGAATAAAAAACAATTATGCCAGTGAGGCAAGCTCATCAAAACTGATAAATATTTTTGCCCTTATAACAGTAATTATTAGCTGTTTAGGAATTTTCGGATTAGCGTTATATTCCAGTGAACAGCGATCAAAAGAAATTGGTATTCGTAAAATAAACGGAGCTAAGGTATCTGAAGTAATGGTAATGCTAAATGGCGACCTTGTAAAATGGGTAGCAATAGCATTTATAATTGCCTGCCCAATTGCCTTGTACGCCATGAATAAATGGCTCGAAAACTTCGCCTACAAAACCACTTTAAGTTGGTGGATTTTTGCATTAGCCGGATTGTTGGCTTTGGGAATTGCATTGCTAACCGTTAGTTGGCAAAGTTGGCGGGCGGCAACGAGGAACCCGGTTGAAGCGCTGAGGTATGAGTAGAACTTAATAGAGATTTTTATAAACTTGAATTAATGGACAGGTACTAATTAATGAGAACGATTAAATTATGAATATACTTCAGTTAAAATTAGTGTTGAGAAATCTGGTGCGAAATAAGCTGCATTCGGCCATCAATATTTTTGGCTTTGCCATAGGTATAGCAGCCTTTATTATGATTTCACTTTATGTGAATTATAATCTAAGCTTTGATAAGTTTCATGCCAATAGAAGTCAGATATACAAGGTGTTTATTGGCGATTCAGATGGTATTCCAGCACCGGTTGTTAATATCTTGAAAACCAATTTTTCGGAAATTGAAAATACCGTGAGGCATTGTGACTGGTATGGTGGGGGGAGTGATGGTTATCTGAGAACGGAAGCGGAGACATACAGCATTACCGAGTTGTTATTTGCAGACAACACACTCTTTGATGTATTCAATTTCAAAACCATTCAAGGAGATGTGAAGGCCGCACTGGAGCAACCCAATACCATCTTGTTGACAAAAAATTATGCCCGCAAAATATATGGAGATGAGGATCCGACAGGCCAGTTGTTGAAATATCAAAGCAAGTCTCTAAATATAAAATTTGACCTGACCGTTATGGGCGTAATTGAGGATGCACCGTCCAATTCCACAATCAATTACAATAGCATTGTGTCTATGTCAACTATTCCCACAAACCATATCAGGCGAGGAAATATAGATGAGGATTGGGGCAACTGGGGTTTTGCCAATTATGTGAAAATTAACAACGAGAGTGATTTCACCCAGTTAAACGATAAAGCTCAGTCTTTCTGGTCTGGTTTTGTTCTCGAAAAGTGGGATGTTGAACCGAATACTGAGGCAGCAGCCAATTATCAGCTATCCTTTGTACCGCTTGAAGAAGTCCATTTCCATGGCTCAAATAAACGCACTTTCATTTATATTCTTATGGCCATTAGTTTGATCATACTTATTGTAGCCATTATCAATTATGTAAACCTCTCTATGGCCATTTTTAGTAGCAAAATCAAGGAGGTAGGAATAAAGAAAGTGATCGGTTCTTCCCGGATCAATATGTTTTGGCAATTTATAAATGAATCTCTGGTAATTACAAGCATCTCATCAATACTTTCTCTGTTGTTGATTCTTGTATTTAATCCATACTATACCAAAATCACTGGTTTTAATGACCTTTTGGATTCTGGAAATCTGATAATTTATTCGATCCTATTTATAGCAGGCATTGCTTTCATTGGTCTTGTTTCAGGCATGTATCCAGCCTTTTACCTTACCTCACTCAGTCCAATAAATGCACTAAAAAAAGAAAGGACAACCGGAAAGAGGGGCAGTATTCTGAAAAATTCACTTGTTGTTTTTCAGTTTGCGATATCAATTACACTCATTATAGGAGTTATTATTATATCGAAACAGGTGTCCTATATGAAAAATAAAGAGCTGGGATATAAAAATGACCATATAGTATATTTCAGTCAAAGTGGAAATATTGGGGGAAAATACGATGTGTTCAAACAAGAATTGTTGAGCAATCCTAATATCAAGAGCGTTTGCAGGACAAATACACATCTGGGAAGGGATTTGACCATGTCATCCAAACACAAGGTTAATGGTGAGTTTAAAAAGTACATGGCAACAACCATCGATCCTGACTTTGTAAAAACAATGGGTATCGAGCTCATTGATGGCAGAGATTTGTCGTGGGATATCCAATCTGATTTGGATCATGCCGTTTTGGTAAACGAACAGTTTGTAAAAAAAATGGAATTAAATCCTGCAGTTGGTTCTACTGTTTCTTTTTTTGATGAGGAAGTCACTGTTGTAGGTGTAATAAAGGACTTTCATAATACTTCAATGCATCATGCAATAGAGCCTTGCATGTTCACTTATCGCAACTGGAATTCTAATGTAAATATTAAAATAAGCAATATGAATATGGCAGAGACCATTGCTTTTATTGAAAATACATGGGACGATTTTGCACCTGAAATGCCATTTGAATATCAGTTTCTAGATAAAACATACGATAAGCTATATAAATCGGATGAAGAGTTAGGGTTTCTGATTTGGTTGTTTTCAATATTGGCTGTCTGTATTGCCTCTCTGGGCCTTTTTGGGCTAATATCATTTACTACTCAGCAACGGAGAAAAGAGATAGGTGTCAGGAAGATCAATGGAGCAAAGATTTATGAAGTTGTTTCAATGCTCAATCAGGATATACTTAAGTGGGTTGGTGTAGCATTTATCATCGCATGTCCGGTGTCAGGATTTTTAATGAGTAAATGGTTGCAGACATTCGCTTATAAAATTGAACTCAGCTGGTGGATTTTTGCATTGGCAGGGGTGCTGGCTTTGGGAATTGCATTGCTAACGGTTAGCTGGCAAAGTTGGCGGGCGGCAACGAGGAATCCGGTTGAGGCTTTGAGGTATGAATAAAGCCTCCCCAACCCCTCCCATGGCGGGGCTTTAGAGACTACCAAACTGGGAGTGCTGTGCTTTTAAGAAATTTAGAGATGAAAAAAGGAAATAACAAATAAGTAGAATCCAAAAGTCCCCTTTAGGGGATTCCAGCCTGCCGGCTGGCAGGTAGGGGTGAAGAATAAGTGGGATTATTCGAAATAAGAATATAAAAACAGTTCAGGAAAAACAGACAGAAACAGAATAAAAAAAAACAGCCATGATTAAACTTTTTTTAAAAACAGCCATTTATCGTTTACGAAAAGATAAGTTTCATTCTTTTTTAAATATTGGAGGATTGGCTCTGGGGCTCGTTGCATTTCTATACATCGCCACATACACTTTTCATGAAATTAGTTACGATAGCTTTCATTCAAAGGCCGACAGGATTTACCGTTGTGTTGCTCATATAAAATTGGGAGAAAGAGCCCTTGACATTCCAAGGTCAGAAACTCCTCTGGCTGCAGCTGCTAAAAACGACTTCCCAGAAATAGAAGAGGCCATAAGATTATATCCCTTAACTGAAATAATCACCCGCTATAAAGAGAAAAAATTTGTTGAAAGCGAAATATGTTATGCCGATGTTGAATTGTTTGATGTGTTTGATTTCAAATTACTTGAGGGAAATCCTAAAACAGCATTGGGTGAGCCCAACTCAATTGTTCTTGGGAAAGAGGTGGCTCTTAAATATTTTGGAGATGAAAATCCAATGGGAAAATCAATTTTGCTGACCACTAATAAAGTGCCATATGTGGTAACCGGCATTCTCGATGAAATTCCGAAAAACTCAAGTTTACAAAGCAACTTATATGCGTCGTTTTGTACTTTACCCGAAAGCAAACGCCTTGATAACTGGGGCGCTTTTAACAATGTCTATACTTATATTGTTACAAAAAAAGGTATTAATATTGAAGAATTTGAAGCAAAGTTTGATGCATCAATAAGAAAATATGAAGACGCAATGATACAAAGAGAAATGGGTATTTCACTGTCAGAATTTGAAAGTCAGGGGAATTTTTTCATTCATAAACTTCAACCTTTAAAGGATATACATTTAAATTCGACCTATTCTGAAAATCTTTCTACCTATGGAAATAAGCGTTTTCTTATTATTTTCGGCATAACCGGATTATTAATATTGATTATCGCTGGCTTTAATTTTGTTAATCTCACCACTTCAAGGGCATCATTAAGGGCAAAAGAGATTGGTATAAAAAAAATAATTGGTTCAACACGTAAATCAGTCATTTTACAAATTCTAATCGAAATTTTTCTTCACATCCTCATTGCTCTTGTAATATCAATTGTTATTCTCTTGCTTATTCTTCCCTTCCTTAATAATTTTTCGGAAATAGTAATTCAGCCTGAATTTTTACTAAATCCGTTAACATCATTAACCATCATTTTTATACCTCTAATTATCACAATTTTAGCAGGCATTTATCCTGCCTTTCTCATCACAGCTTTTAAACCGGTTGACGTAATAAAAAGAAAATTCAAAGAAGGAAATTCAAAATCGTTAACCAGAGGAGGATTGGTAACAATTCAATTTGTAGTGTTTATCGGTTTAGTGTTTTGTACACTTATTATTCGCCGACAAATTAATTATATGCACCAACAAAATCCGGGATTCGAAAAAGAGAATGTATTGGTTGTTGAAAATATGGGATATTTAGATAACAACCGAAATAGTTTTAAAATGGAAATGCTTAAAAACCCTTCAGTTCTATCGGCATCATATTCATCTTTAGTGCCGTCTGTAGATGATAATGCAGGCAATATATTTTGTGAAAAAGGGAGTGATAAGACCCATTCATTAAATAGAATGGACGTTGATAGTGATTTTCAAAAAACACTAAAAGTTCAGTTAAAAGCAGGCAGTTTTTTTACCGATAATGAGGCCACTGAAAAATATAATGCAATAATAAATGAAGAAGCGGCGAGACTTCTGGGATGGAGCGATTGCAATGAAAAATACATTTATGATTATAACTACGGAAAAGATTTTAAAGTTATAGGCATAATGAAAGATTTTCACATGAAATCGTTGCGGGATAAATCGAAGCCTTTGGTTATAAAATATAGAAATACGAGCCGATTTCTTTCATTAAACGTACAATCTAATAATTTACCGGAATTGATAAAATCGGTAGAATCTCAATGGGGAAATTTCAATGAGGAAGCTCCATTTGAATACTTTTTTCTCGACCAATCTTTCAATGCTCAGTACAAATCGGAAGAACGTTTGGCAAAAGTAATTGGTGTATTTACAATTTTTGCAATCATGATTTCTTGTATCGGATTGTTGGGATTGGTATCGTATGCGGCAACCCAGAAAAAAAAGGAAATCGGCATCCGCAAAGTAAACGGAGCAAAAGTATCTGAAATATTAGGCATGTTAAACAGAGATTTTGTGAAATGGGTAGGCATCGCATTTATTATTGCTGTCCCGGTTTCATACTTTGCCATGAATAAATGGCTCGAAGGTTTTGCTTACAAAACAACACTAAGTTGGTGGATTTTTGCCCTATCGGGAGTAATTGCTCTTGGAATTGCATTGTTAACGGTTAGCTGGCAAAGTTGGCGGGCAGCTACACGGAATCCGGTTGAAGCATTGCGATATGAATAATTATAAAAGCAGAAATAATTTTGAAATAAAAACAAGATTAAACCATGAAGAGTAACATACGTTTGGCAATTCGCAATATTCTTAAAAACAAGGTAAATTCCATTATTACTGTTGGAGGTTTAACTGTTGCATTTGCCTGTATTTTATTAATTTACATTTATGTTTCTCAGGAATTCAGCTACAATAACTTTCATTCAAACAAAGACAAAATTTTTAGGGCAAATTATTCATACGCATTAGAAAATGGCACAGAGGGTAAAAGTCTTCTTTTTGATTCTAAACTATCCGAAATTATAAAAGAAAAAGTACCTCAAGTAAAAAAATGTACCGCTTTTCGGAGTGCCCACGGTCCAACTTTAATGTTTGAAAATAATAATTTTGAAGAAAAAATATGTATTGCTGAATCTGACTTTTTTGATATGTTCAGCTTTAAATTAGTAATAGGAAACAAAGAAAAGTTATTTGAAAACCCCGATGAAATTGTGATATCATCAAGTTTGGCAAATAAATTTCAAGCCATTAATACGTGTACCAGAGAAGAATTGATGGGGCAGCATGTTTTTTTTCAGAATACAGGAGACCAGCCATTTGTAATTTCAGGTATTATGGAAAATGTACCTAAAAATTCAAGCTTCCAATTTGACGCTTTAATTCCATACAGGTATGAAGCTGCATTTTCGCAGTCGAACAATACCTTTGGAAACTCATCGATTCTTTATGAAATAAATCAAAAAGAAGATGCTCTTCAGGCTGAACTACAAATTAATCAAACCATTACTGAGCATTATAAAGAATTGGTAGCTCAACTACAAAATGAAAATATTTTAGCAAATACAGCCAATTGTTTTATGCCTTTTTCAATCTCTCTTAACAATGTTTATCTTAGTAAGATTGACTCTGATTATGAAGAAAACAATAGCAAAACCAGTTTGTACATTCTTTCAGCAATTGGATTTCTTATACTTATAATAGCCTGTAGCAACTATATGATGCTTTCACTGAGCCAGGCTTTTAATAAAGTTGGAGAAGTAGGTATTAGAAAAGCTATTGGAGCCAGACCTGTAAATATATTCGGTCTGTTTTTTACTGAAAACAGTATTTTAACATTCACTTCATTGGCTATCGGGGCATTTCTTTGTACCCTGCTCCTGCCCATCTTTAATCAGTTGGCTTACACTGAAATCTACACCGGATTAATAAATATTCCTCAAATACTAGTTTTTGTTACTTTAATTCTATCGATTGTTGTTTTGACAACCAGTGTAATTCCAATTTTAAAACTGATGAAAATTCAACCCAATCTGTTGTTGTCAAAAAATCTAAAAAGCAGAAATAAAAATAGTGTAACACAGTTATTTGTCACGCTACAATATGTTCTTTCCATTATTCTAATCATTTTAACCATTTCGATAATTCGCCAAACAAACTTTATGAAATATAAAGATTTGGGCTTTTCGGCTGAGAATATAATCGACCTGCGCATATACCATCTTAACAAAAGTCAGAAAACTGCACTTCGTGATGAACTTCGAAATAACCCTGGGATTATTAATCTTACGCTTACCGACAGAGATTATACGAGTGGTCGTTCTTCAAATTTCATAAAAAACAAAAACGGGAAACTTTCTCAAACCAGATTATTAGATGTCGATAATAATTATATTTCTACGTTGAGTTTAAACCTTACTCAAGGCGAAAATTTCACAGAAAGCAGTTCTACGAATCAATCTATAATTATAAATGAAAAGTTGTTGTCTTTTTTAGGTTTTAAAGAGGATGCAATTGGGCAAATCGTTGATGTGGATGGACAAGATTATAGAATTACAGGAGTCGTTAAAGATTTTCATTACGATTCTATGAAAGAAGAAATTCAGCCGCTAATGTTGTTGCCCCGAACGGAAGAAATTAAAAGGGGCAAATTCATTTTTATCAAATACAACCCTGCACAATTAAGTCAACTAATTCCATTTATTCAAAACACATGGAAAAAAATTACACCGGATAAAGAACTGGATTTTCATTTCTGGGATGAACAACTTAACCAACGATATCAGGCAGAAGAAAGGTGGAGCCAAATAATTGCTTACGCAGCAATAATTGCAATTATAATCTCATCGTTAGGACTTTTCGGATTAACATTAATGGTAATAAACCAACGTGTAAAAGAAATTGGCATTCGGAAAATAAGTGGCGCAAAAATATCTGAAGTAATTACGATGTTGAATAAAGATTTTTTAAAAGGAGTAGCCATTGCTTTTGTAGTAGCCAGTCCGATTGCATATTACGCCATGAATAAGTGGCTCGAAAACTTCGCCTACAAAACAACTTTAAGCTGGTGGATTTTTGCACTAGCAGGAGTGCTGGCTTTGGGAATTGCATTGTTAACTGTTAGCTGGCAGAGCTGGAGGGCGGCAACGAGGAATCCGGTTGAGGCTTTGAGGTATGAATAGCAAAAAAACAACGGTATGAAAAAACTAATATTTATTTTTCGGTCACTAAGAAAAAATTTGAGACTTACCCTTATAAATGTTTTTTGCATGGCCTTAGGTCTTGCAGCAGCAGGAGTTATTCTAAGTTTTGTTTACCAGGAATTTAATTACGACTCAGAGCATGTAAATTCAGAAACAATATTCCGAATAATTCAAAAAGATGGCGATCAGCAAAGTCCGTATACTTTTGCGCCACTAGCCGAAGAACTAAAAGCGAATTTCCCGGAAATCGAAAATACAGTCAGAGTTAGTTTTTTTTACGGATACCTGGCCTGTTCAACATCAGAAAACAAATTCAATGAGACCGGGGCTATTTTTGCCGACCCTGATTTTTTTAATCTATTTTCTTTTCCATTAATTAGCGGAAACAGCAAGGACTGCCTACTTTCTCCAAACTCAGTTGTTATCTCGCAAAAGGCATCAAAAAAATACTTTGGCAACGAAGATCCTGTTGGGAAAAGTTTCAAAGTTGGCGAGCACAAAGAAATTATTGTAAGCGGTGTTTTTGAAGATTTTAAATCGAATTCAAATTTTCAGGGCGATTTAGTATTTCCGCTCGAAAAAATTTCAAAACTCACACAAATATGGATTGAACCAAGCTGGAAACACGAAAGTGAAATTCATACGTTTGTATTGTTTTCAGATAATACCAACCCTGAGGAAATTTCAAAAAAATGCGAAAATTACATTTCAAACTATATTGAGAATAGCAAACACGAACTTTCATTCCAACCCTTACAAAACATTCATGTTGAAAACCAGTTTTTCTGGGAATCGACACAACAAGCAAACGTTAGCTATTTGTTCATTTTTATTGCAGTTGCTGCAATAATTATATCTATTTCTGTTGCCAATTTTTTGTTTTTATATATCGGCACTACCTCGCAACGTACTGTAGATATAGGAATAAAAAAAGTGTGTGGGGCATCAAAATCAACTCTGTTTTTCGATTATTTAAAAGAAGTATTCGCCCTGTTTTTTATAAGTACTATAATTGCCATTACTCTTTTTATTCTTTATAATTCTTTATTTGTAAAATCCTTTTCATTTCTTCCTCAAATCATCTTATTCGATTATAAACTTGGTATTCTTCTTTTTTCTATTCTAACTATAATTGCCTTATTGGCTGGAATTTATCCCTCCATGTTTTTATCATCGCATAAACCAGTTTCGCTTTTCAGCAGCAGTAAAAACATTGGTATGGGAAGGTTGAAACTGGTCAACGTACTCGTAATCGCCCAATTTGCATTATGTATTACTTTAATAACCGGCACATTTGTAATGCATAAACAAACCCGTTTTCTTGTAAAACAGGATATGGGATTTGCCAAAGAAGAACTGATTACAATTCCGCTGAATATGCATGTTGGCCATGGAATTTATAACGAAAGATTCAGTGTGTTTGCAGAGGAATTAAAAAAGAATTCGGGAATAAAAAACGTAACCCTTGGATTTTCAAGTCCGTCTTCATCGGGTATCGGTGAAAGTTTCCCCGACTGGGAAGGGAAAACGGAAGACACAAAAGTTGAAATGTTCTGGTGTCCGGTTTCATTCAATTATTTTGAAACGCTGGGTCTGGAAATTGTTGAAGGACGTGCTTTTTCAGAAGAATTTCCCGGCGACGAGGTTAACTGGGATAAAAGAACATCAAACTATATAATAAATGAAAAAGCAGTTTCTGAAATGGGGATTGCCGATGCAATTGGAAAAGCATTTGAAATTTATGGTTTTAAAGGTCAAATAGTTGGCGTGGTTGAAGACTATAACTTTAAATCTTTACACACCGAAATTGCACCAATGTTTTACCAGGTCAGCCCATTTTATTTAAATGAAATAATAGTAAGAGGCGATTTGAAAAATCCTGCAATTTTATCGGATATTGAAAATGTATGGGACAAATTCGTACCTGAATATCCGCTTGACTTTGGATTTGTTTCCGATCAGATTTCAAAATTATACGAGCCTGAACAAAACCTTGCCAGCACTTTAAATATTTTTTCATTGATAGCAATTGCAATTGCCTGCATGGGATTGTTCACCTTAACCATCTTATCGATAAATCATCGTATCAAAGAAATTGGTATCCGCAAAGTTAACGGAGCTAAAGTATCCGAAATCCTGAGTATGCTCAATAAAGACTTTATAAAATGGGTAGTCATAGCATTTGTGGTAGCCTGCCCAATTGCCTGGTACGCCATGGATAGGTGGCTCGAAGGCTTTGCCTACAAAACCACTTTAAGTTGGTGGATTTTTGCACTGGCAGGCGTGCTCGCTTTGGGTATTGCATTGTTAACGGTTAGTTGGCAAAGTTGGCGGGCGGCTACGAGGAATCCGGTGGAAGCTTTGAGACATGAATAATAAAATGTAAACAGCACATTATGAGTAGATTAGTAAAATTTTATTTTCGCTCACTTTTAAAAAGAAAAGTTTTATCTGTAATTACAATTGGTGGTTTTGCCATTAGTATGGCAGTTATTCTCTTACTATCTATTTACGTTATCGAAGAAAAAAATGTTGACACAAATTACCCAAACTTCGACAATATTTATCGGATAAAAGTAGGAGAAAAGGCTGGGGTTCCTGAATCATTACTAGAAGAGGTTAACGGTAAAATTCCGGGTGTAGAAAACCTCTGTGTATATAGCTTACGTGAAAATTTGTTCGAAATAAATAACTCAAAACACAATGCAAAGTTTTTAGCGACTAACGATGAGTTTTTTGATATTTTCTCGTACGAGTACATTTATAAATCTGCCCCAACATTGAAAGTTGAAGACCATGTAATTCTTACACATTCTTTTTGTAAAAAATGGTATGGAGATAAAAATCCTGTTGGTGAAACCTTTAAAAACGAATGGAACAAAGAATTAAAAATTGTTGGTGTAGTTACTGATCCACCAAACAATACCTCAATTGATTTTGATGTTATAGTTAGTTTAGAAAATGGGTTTGCTCACTGGGTAAACGACAAAGAAGACGACGTAAGACATCGTTTATTCAAATCATTTATTCAACTTCAGGAAAATGTAGAACCTGAAACCGTTAGTTCTCAGCTTACTGAATTATTAAGCAGGTGGAATTTATTTAAAGATAAACAAACCGTACTCCAATCTTTTCATCAGGTGTATTTCGATACCTCAGTGCAGGACGACCTGACACATTCAAATAAAGTAATGCTTTACTTGCTGGTTAGCATTGGCGGAATTATTATGGTAATGACCATTTTTAACTACGTAAATCTCACCATTTCAACTGGGCAGCAACGAATTGGAGAAGTGGGTATTAAAAAAACTGCAGGTGCGGCTACGCGTAATATTTTTTCACAGTTTTTATCCGAAGCGTTATTGATTACTTTTTTATCATTTGGTTTAGCTGTCTTTCTTGCCATATTCTTTTCACCCATTTTATCAGAAATATTGGGTAAAGAAATTCTTATAAGCAATCTTTACCAAAAACCAGAGATATTTGCAACTGTTGTTCTCCTATTTTTTACAACTGGAATAGTATCGGGCATTTCCCCGGCTATAACATTTTCGCGTTTAACTCCCCTGCAAATGATAACCAGAAAACATAAAATAAAAAGGAACAAAAATTATGGGGCAATTGTAGCACTTCAATTTGTATTTACTATCTCCCTACTTATTTCTGTTTTTTTTATTGAAAAACAATTGGACTTTGTAAAACACAAAGAACTTGGTTTTAACAAAGAAATGATAGTGCGTGTACGGTTGAAAGGACAAGCACAATGGAAAGGACACGTTTTGAAAGAAAAACTACTTTCTAATCCACAAATTTTGTCGGCAGCAATAAGTCAGGGAAGTTTTATGGAATTTACAGGTTGGGATAGTAGAGAAATTGAAATAAATGGAGTAAAAAAGAATGTAGATTGGAGAATGTTTGGTATCGATAATGATTTTATTGACCTCTTCGGACTAGAGATAGTAAAGGGAAGAAATATTGATAAAAAAATTACAAACTTCACTTGTTTGATTAATGAAAAACTTCTTAAACACTATGGATGGGACAGTTTTGAAGGGAAAAAGATAATGCGTGGACAAGTAGAAGTGATTGGAGTTGTAAAAGATTTTCATTTTGATGATTTACATCGCGAGATTGGTTTTTTGGTATTGACAGGCGGAGGTGGTGGAGATGTATTAAACATTAAAATTTCTGGTAATATACAAGAAAACCTGAAGTTTATAGAAAAGTGTTATGCCGAGTTCGACCCTTCATCTGATATGGATCTGGCATTTTATGATGACTGGATTCAAAACATGTATGAACAGGAAGAAAAACAAGCAAGAGCGGTTAAAATATTTGCCTTGTTTGCCATAATAATTTCGTGCCTGGGCTTAATTGGTCTTATTGAACAAATAGCAACAAACAAAATCAAAGAAATTGGCATCAGAAAAGTTAACGGAGCCAAAGTATCCGAAATTCTCAGCATGCTCAACAAAGACTTTATAAAATGGGTAGCAATAGCATTTGTAGTAGCCTGTCCAATTGCATATTTCGCCATGAATAAATGGCTCGAAAACTTTGCCTACAAAACCACTTTAAGTTGGTGGATTTTTGCATTGGCGGGAATGTTGGCTTTGGGAATTGCACTGTTAACCGTTAGCTGGCAGAGTTGGCGAGCGGCGACTAGGAATCCGGTTGAGGCACTCAGATACGAATAATCAAAATCAATCATAGAATAGAATAAATCAAAGTTCAAGACAAATGTTAAAACACTACATAAAAACTGCCTTCCGAAACTTCCGCAGCAACCGACTGATTTTTGCCGGAAGTATTGTAACCGTATTTCTTTGTGTACTTTGTATTTCGTTGCTGTTTACGTACGTACACAACGAACTTACCATGGATGACTTCCACAAAAACGAGGAGAATATTTTTGCAATGACAGTAAAACAATCTCCCGAAAGTCTGTTAGAACTTGCCCAAGCCTCCAGATATTTCGATTTTGAATACAAGAATTATCCCGAAATTGAAAGCCTTGTAAATATTGCAAAATACAATAAAGGAGAGTTAAAGTTTATATGTAATGAATCGACATTTTCACCCGAAGGACTTATCGCAGACAGCACTTTTTTTGAGGTTTTTGATTTCAATTTAAGTGTGGGAGATAAACATACAATTTTGTATAATTCATATGCAGCAATATTAACAAAAGACTTTGCTAAAAAGATTTTTGGGAAAGAAGATCCAATTGGGAAAAATATAAAAGTCATTTCCCGAAGAGAAAACTTGTTTACAGTTAAGGGAATAGTTGAATCACCTCCATCTAACAGTTCAATTACTTTCGATTTTATATTGTCCTCAAATAATCGGGGTTTTAGCCGTTCTGGAGCAGATTTTATTCTTGTGAATAACAATTTTAATACTGACCAATTTTCAGGAAAAATAAAGCATATTGGACATATTCACAGTCAGTTTAAAAACAGTGTTGCCGGAGTAATGCCATTAAAAGAGATTTATTTTAAAAGTCAGAATATCAAGCACAAACATATTTTCTCAAAATCAGGCGATAAAAAAAGCTTGAAAATCTTGTTTGCGATAATAGGTGTGATTTTTATTATTTCAGTACTTAATTTTTCAAACCTTCAAATTATAAATATTAATTCTTCAATTAAAAATATTGGTATTAATAAAATTACCGGTGCTGGGAGGATACATATTTTTTACCAAAAAATAACCGAAATTTTATTGCTGATTTTAATCACTTCGATTTTAATTACAGTCGCCTTTCATTTTGTTTTATCTTATTTTAATCAATTTACAGGAGTGGAGCTTTCTCCTGATATTTGGAAGATACTTATTTTAAATATATCAATTCTTCTCATTCTTATTGGAGTTGCAATGGTATATCCTACCATTGTATTTTTAAGAATTCCTATTACAAGAAGCCTGAAAAATCAGTTTTTTGCAGAAACCAAATTGGCAGGGCGAAAGGTAGTGGCAACTGTTCAGTTTGCACTTTCGTTTGTATTGTTAATTGCCTCAATAGTGGTGGTTGAGCAGCTAGATTTAATGCTAAATAAAGACCTTGGGATAACTTGTACTAACACCATGCGTCTTGATTTTTTTCAAATGCCCCCACTTGGTAGTAGCAATGAAGAAAGACTGCAAAAAAGAGAGACCGATAATAAAAATTACCAGGTTGTAAATAATGAATTAAAATCACAAAGTTTTATAAAGGTACATGCACAAGGAATATCGCCATTAAAACCATCCAAAATGCCATGGAAACTAAAAGGTGGAGAAAAAGATTTTACTACTGAAAATAGCTTGTCAGTTACTCCTGAATATATCGAGCTATTGGACTTAACTATTGTTGAAGGGCGTTTTTTTGATAGAGAAAAGGACAAATCAAGGGGAAATAAAATAGTGATTAATGAAGCGGCAAAAAAACTTTGGAACATTCATGATATTTCAAACGCCAAAATATTGAATAAATATTGGTCAATTCCACAAATGGGAGCAGAAGACGGATATCAGGTTATTGGGGTTGTAAAGGACTTTAATTCAGAACATTTATCTGTTACCCCAAGACCGTTGATGATGTTGTATTTCGACGATAAATTTTTGGATTTTATGATTCAGTTTGAATCCGGGTCGAAACAGGCAGGTATCAATTTTGTTCAGGAATTATTCAACAAGGTTAATCCAGAAGAAACTTTTCAATATTCTTTTCTTGATGATGAAATTGAAACACTTTATCAAAAGGAAAAACGTCTGAGCCAAATTTATATCCTTTTCACCATTATTGCTTTCCTAATTTCGGCGACTGGCTTGTTTGCCATTGCCCTTTACGACACAAAAAAACGTACTAAAGAAATCGGTATCCGAAAAGTAAACGGTGCCAAAGTTTCCGAAATACTGAGTATGCTCAACAAAGACTTTATAAAATGGGTAGCCATAGCATTTGTAGTTGCCTGCCCAATTGCATATTACGCCATGGATAAATGGCTCGAAAACTTCGCCTATAAAACTGCACTTAGTTGGTGGATATTTGCTCTGTCAGGGGTGCTGGCTTTGGGAATTGCACTGTTAACGGTTAGTTGGCAGAGTTGGCGAGCAGCTACAAGGAATCCAGTTGAAGCATTGAGGTATGAATAAAAGCCTCCCCAACCCCTCCCAAGGAGGGGCTTTAGAGACTACCAAATTTGGAGTGCTGTGCTTTTAAGAAATTTAGAGATGCAAAAGGAAATAACAAATACGTAGAATCCAAAAGTCCCCTTTAGGGGATTTAGGGGTTAAGAAAAGCCAGCAACGCTGGATTGAAGCTCTCCGATATGAATAATGAATAAATGAAAATTTTACGATAAATGATAAAACATTTTATACTAATAACCTGGAGGAATATCAGAAGGAGGAAAATGCTTTCTGCAATTCAAATTTTATGTCTCTCCGTCGGACTGGCAGCGTTTATCTTGATTGCCCGCTACGTTCAATACGAAAAAGATTACGATAAATTCAATGAAAATTACGAGCGAATTTACCGAACTCAAACCTATAGGATTAACGACCGTATGGACGAAACGGCACAAGTTGTAGTTCCCTTGGCAAAATACATTCGCGATAATGTTCCTGAAGTTGAAAACGCCATTGTAACCAACGAAGTGTGGGCCGAATATTTATCGGCTGATGGAGAACATGTATATAAAGAGAGACGTGGAATTATTGCTCCGTCAGATATATTTGATATGTTTTCGTTCAAATTAATCAGGGGAAATAAAGAGGATGTGCTCGACGAAGTGAATTCCGTGGTATTAAGTGAATCAATGGCTGAAAAATATTTCCCCGGGCAAGACGCAATGGGGAAAACAATTTTCGACGAACGAAAACAGGAATTGCTTGTAACCGGAATTATGCAAAATATTCCCGAACAATCTTCAATTTCTGCTACTTACTTTAAATCGAATGTAGGTTTACTAAAATCTCATGGCGATAATTGGGGCAATAGTTCTTTCGAAATTTTTGTATTGCTAAAGCCTAATGTTTTGCCCAACACGGTTTCCGATAAAATTAAAGATGTACTTCGGAATTTCGACAAAGAATCAAAACAAGTTTTATACATACGCCCACTTAGTAAACTGCATTTAAACGAGCGAGCACAAGACGACCGTGGTTCCATAATTTTCTTTTTCTCTTTTATTGGAATTTTAACCCTTCTGCTTGCCAGTGTTAGTTTTATGAATCTAACAACCTCTTTTTCAACAATGCGTTCCGTCGAAATTGGCATCAGAAAAGTATCGGGAAGTAACCGGAATATTATTCGTTTACAATTTCTGATAGAAGCCATTTTAATTGCTTTTATATCGCTTGCCTTTGCAATTATTATTGTTTACCTGTTATTACCACTTTTTAATAGTGTTGTGAATCGAAATATCGAACTTCAGCCATCTCAAAACCCTGTGTTTATTCTGTTTTTGCTGGTCACGGTTTTAGTAACAGGATTTATTGGCGGAAGTTATCCAGCGCTAATTATTTCCAGGTTTAAACCTGTCACAGTTTTAAAAGGAAAGAGTCCTTTAAAAAAAGGAAAACTTAGCGGGTTAAATGCAATGGTATATTTTCAGTTTATTTTATCTGTAGTTTTAATTACTTCGAGTATCTGGATGTATAAACAAGTAAATTTTTTGAAAAATAAGGATTTGGGTTATCAAAAGGAAAATTTGCTGCGTTGTACACTTCCAGAAATTGAATCAAATGTTTCATATCAACAAGTTCGTCAACGAATTTTAGAAAATCCGGGCATTGAAAATATGACACTCTCCATTAATTCTCCTTTACATTCAAATTGGGGAACGCGTTTAAAATACCAAGGAGGACCTGTTGATGACCATGCTTATTCTCGATGGAATCAGGCAAGTGCAGATTATGTAAACACAATGAGCATGCAGGTGGTAAAAGGAAGAGATTTTTCGAATGATTTTTCGGCAGATAACAAAACATGTTTGGTAAACGAATCTGCTGTAAATAAATTTGGCTGGGACAATCCGATAGGGAAATGGATTGAGAATGGTGTGGGACGTTACACAGTAGTTGGGGTTATAAAAGATTTTCATATCGATGATGTTCATAGTCCAATTCTCCCTTACTTTTTATTGCTTCGCGAAGAAGGATTTGCCAATTACAACGATTTAACTTTTAAAATAAATCCGGAATCAACTAAAAGCAGTCTGGCTCATATAAACTCGGTTTTAAGAGAAACTTTTCCAAATACTTTGTTTGAGGTAAGTGGCTACGATGTTGGCACAAACAGAATCGAGCTTGAAATTTGGACCAGCGCCCAAAATACCTTTGCCTTTTTTACCATTATGGCAGTATTAATTGCTGCAATGGGTTTGTTTGGGCTGGTTGTTTTTGCATCGCAACGAAGGATAAAAGAAATAGGTATTCGAAAGGTGCAAGGAGCTCGTGCCGAACAGATATTACCTTTAATTACCAAACAGTTTCTGATACTGGTTTTGGCAGCAAATATTATTGTGTTTCCATTAGCCAAACTAATTGAGAATGTATCTCCGGGACAATATAAATATCAGTTTACAATCTGGGATTTATTTATAGTGCTAGGGATTTCAGTTTTTGTAACTCTAAGTTCAAGTGGATTTCAGGCAATTAAGGCATCGAGATTAAATCCTGTTGAAGCATTGCGTTATGAATAAATAATCTGCCTTTGCACCCTCTAACTCCCTAAAGGGAGAACCAGCAAAGGCTACTGAAGTAGGATTTATGAAACGAAAAAAGTACTGTTAAAAATAGAAAAGATGAATATTAAAATTATAACCCCTCACTCGGAGTTTTGAAAAAGTCCCCTTCAGGGGATTTAGGGGTGAAAAAAGTCGGCAACGCTGGATTGAAGCTCTCCGATATGAATAATAATAAACAGTATTCCCTTAAAATGGGATAAAAAACTAAATCATATGAATATCATAAAATTCTTGAGAAGTACCTTTTCTAACAAAACCTATACAATTTTAAATATTGTAGGCTTGGGCGTTAGTATTGCTTGTGTTTTAGTTATTTATAAAATTGTTAGTTACGAAACCAGTTTTGATAATTATCATGCGAACTCTGCAAATATATATCGAATCATCAATCAATATTATTTTCCGGACAAAGGTATAGTCTATGATGAAGGGCAAATGCATCCACTTGGACAGGCAATAAGAAATGATTTTCCGGGAGTAGATGCTGTAATGACATTTTATGCAAAAAAAGGCCAGATAACCATTGAAAAAAATGATGGATTAACAGATAAATTCCAGGAAAAGACCGGCTTAGTTTACGCTGAACCCAATATTTTTAAAATTTTCGATTTTGAATTCATTGCCGGAGATCCGTCCGATGCCATATCAAATATGGGAAGTGCTGTGATTTCCTCATCTCTGGCGCAGAAATATTTTAACTTATCTCCTAATGAGGTATATAACGCTATAAACAAGACCTTCATTATAAACAATAGAACAACATTTCATGTAAGCGGTATTATAGCAGATCAACCGGAAAATTCAGATCTTCCATTTAAAATTATTGCGAATTATAGAGATCAAACAGCATCAAACTCCTATTTCCGAAATGGGACTGATTGGTATGAAGGCAATTCTGTTACCAATTGTTACCTGCTTTTATCTGAGGGAATTTCTGCTTCCAGTGTTGAAAAGCAACTTGTTCCATTTTATTTGAAATATTATGGTAAAGAATCGGCTAATAAACAAAAATATTTATTGCAGCCCCTCTCCGAATTACACTCAGGAATATGCGAAAATTACAATAATCGACAAGTTTCTTCCAGCAAATTAAAGTTCCTGAGTCTTATTGGATTGTTTATAATACTCATAGCTTCCATCAATTTTATTAATTTATCAACTGTTCAGGCTACACAGAGATTTAAGGAAATTAGTATAAGAATAATATTGGGAGTGAAAAAATATCAGTTAATCTCTCAGGTTCTCAGTGAAACGGTTTTCATATCGTTTATTGCATCAATTGTAGGATTGCTCATTGCTCAGTTTATGTTTGTTTACCTGGAAAATATTATCGGATATCGTTTGAATCTGGAACTTTTGACAAACACGAACATTCTATCTTTATTAACTGCCTTAGTACTTGGTGTTGGCTTGCTTTCTGGTTTGTATCCGTCACTAATGTCGGCTGGGTTTAAGCCTATTGGAAAATTGAAAAATGCATCTTCGTTTAAAAACTCATCAGGGTCATTGTCAGTAAGGCGTGCCTTGGTAATCATTCAATTTACAATTTCGTTAGTACTAATAATTGGTACTCTGTTTATGCACAAGCAAATGAATTATTTTTCGAACAAAGATTTGGGTTTTAGTAAGGATGCAATCCTGATGTCAAATTTGCCAGGTGTTGATGCAAATAAGCTTCAATTATTAAAATCAAACCTACTGAGTTATCCTGGCATAGAAAACGTGAGCTATGGAACCAATAGTCCATTGGCTAGTTGGAAAATTAATAATGCAATAAATTACCCTACCCTGGAAAAAGACATGTACTATGGGAATTTTAAGTCGGCCGATGAAGACTATATGGAATTATTCCAGCTCAAAATTATTGCAGGTGAAAATTATTCGGATATAAAAGGTAACGGAAATGCTGTCGTAAACAGAAAATTGACAGAACTTCTTGGATTTAAAGACCCCCATGAGGCATTGGGTGAAAGATTTAAATACGGAAGAAATAATCTTGAGTTTGCAATTGTTGGAGTCGTTGAGGATTTTCATGCACAGTCTTTACAAAAAAATATGGACTTTGTAATTTTTAGCAACTTCTCACAGAATAGTACAATGGCTGTAAAAATTAATCCTGCCACAGCAAGCCTGTCGGGATTAAAAGAAACCGTTGAAAGGATACAAACTGAATGGCAAAAAACCTTTCCTGATGTAATTTTTAATTACAGCTTTCTTGACGAGCAAATTGCAAGTTTGTATAATGAGGAGCAACGAACAACTCGTTTAGTTCAATTATTTGCAATTATTGCAATCATAATAGGATGCCTCGGGTTATTTGGTTTGATTTCTTATGTCACAAACCATAAAATTAAGGAGATAGGCATCCGCAAGGTAAACGGTGCCAAAATCTACGAAATACTTCTCATGTTAAACAAAGACTTTATAAAGTGGGTAGCAATTGCATTTGTTGTAGCAACACCAATTGCATACTACGCCATGAATAAATGGCTCGAAGGTTTCGCCTATAAAACCACATTAAGTTGGTGGATATTTGCTTTCGCAGGATTGCTGGCAATTGGAATTGCTTTAATGACAGTCTCGTTTCAAAGCTATAAAGCTGCAACTCGAAATCCGGTTGAAGCTTTAAGGTATGAATAAATTGCCCGCTTTTGCACCCTCTAACTCCCTGAAGGGAGAACCGCAAAAGCTACTGACGATGAATTTTGAACTGATAATAACTTGAAATACAGACTCAAAGCCCCTTCATGGGTTTGGGGTAAAAAGAACAAAAGATGGCAATTAGTGATAATGTTTCGATGTTTTATAGTGCTAAACCTCACATTTTTGAGAAAGCAAAAGCTTTGCGAAATAATATGACGAGTTCAGAATTAAAACTTTGGGAGCATTTAAAAGGCAAAAAGATGTTAGGGCTACGATTTCGCCCTCAACATCCAATAGACATTTTCATCGCCGATTTTTATTGCCACCCCATTAAATTAGTTATTGAAATTGATGGTGGAATTCATCAAACAATAGAACAAAAAGAGTATGACATTGAAAGAACAGCAGAATTAAATAATTGGGGAATTGAAGTCGTTCGATACACTAATAATTGTGTTGAAAATAATATTGAACAAGTAATAAAAGAAATTGAACAAATATGCATCAAACGTCAATCGGAGATTTCTCAAAGTCCCCTTCAGGGGATTTAGGGGTGGAAAATAATTTATAAAAAGTACCAAAACTAATTTAAACGCATAAAATGATAAAAGAAAAAATAATGCAATCGTTTAAAAATATGAGAGGTAGCAAATCATATCTTTTCATAAATGTAGGTGGATTAGCAATAGCATTTTCAGTTTCTATACTCATAATGCTCTTTGTAATTAATGAATATAATTTCGACAAATTCAACACAAACGGGCAAAGAGTTTACCGGATTGAAGAAGGCGAAGACAACCAGGTGCCACTGGCTGTAACCAGAATTTCAGAAGAATCTTTCCCAGAGATTGAACAAGCTGTGGTTATAAAATCTTTAAGCGACCCCTGGTTCAGATACGAACAAAACTTTTTTGAAATAGAAGACTTCTGTTTTTCAGATAATTCATTTATCGATGTGTTTTCCATCCCATTTGTTTCAGGAAATCCGGAGACTGCTCTTGATGCGCCTTATACTATCGTTTTATCAGAATCCGTTGCAAAAAGGATTTTCGGGGATAAAAATCCCATTGGGGAGCAGATTAATTTCAGGAATGAGAGCGATTATACGGTAACGGGTGTAATAAAAGATTTGCCCGATTTTCATTTGCCAGCAAAAGCTATTGCTTCATTTAAATCGGTTGAAGACCAATTTAATCTTTCGGATGAAACCTGGAACTGGGGATTGGTTTCATACGTTTTGCTTGCCGATAATCATGATATAGATTTTCTTGAGGAAAAGATGAACAAGCATTTCACCAACAATGACAATTGGAATGTTAAAAAACCAAATTTTAAATTACGCGCATTCAATAATATTTATCTTGACACTGATACCTATGCAAACGATGAAACTAAACACGGAAGCAAGGCTCTTTTAATTACTTTAATTATTGTTGCCATTTTTATTTTACTTATTGCAAGTATTAATTTTATTAATCTTACCATTTCGAGGGGACTTAAAAAAGCAAACGAAATTAATATTCGTAGAATTCTTGGAAGTTCAAAAACGGCTATCATTTTTCAGTACATGATCGACTCCGTAATTTTATGTACAATTTCAATTCTTCTCGCTTTAGCAATTGTATTTTTCTCTCTCAATTCATATCAAGATTTAATAGGCAGGGAGTTAAATATTCTAAGCATGTTAAATATCAAATATATTCTTTTAATTGTTGTCGGAATAGTAAGTCTAGGAATTATATACGGTTTATTTCCCTCGTGGTTTTTAACTAAAGTTGCTACCGGTAAAAGTGGAAAAGGAAGTCAGACGGGTGCAAAGAATTCCAGATTTAATGCGGGTTTAATCACTTTTCAGTATGTTATATCGATTATACTAATTAGCGGTACAATTATTACTTATAAACAGTTACTATTTACAAGCAATAGCAATCTTGGCTTCAATAAAGAACAAGTATTGAGTGTTAATTTGGATCCTTCGTTAAAGGCCAATTTAGCCACTTTTAAATCGAAATTACTGGAAAATCCAAACATAAGCGGAGTCTCATTTATTTCAGATGATATTACTATGCTTAAACAATATTCTAACGCAGTACAAGTCGATGAGGAGCAGTATATATTTAAATATGGCCTTATCGACCCTGAGTTTATTCCACTGCTGGATATTGAACTCGTACAGGGTGAAAATTTTTCGCGGGACATCCAAAGTCAAATGTTCCAAAGGGAATCGGGTGGAGGTTATATTCTTAACGAGGCAGCATGGAATATTTTAAAACAATCTAAAACTAAGGATGCTGGTTATAATATAAACGGCAGGACATTACTCGGTGTAATAGAAAATTTTCATTTTGAATCTTTTCACAATAAAATAGACCCGATGATTTTATATTGGGCACCTAGCGATTACCTCAACAAGGCTTTACTGAAACTAAGTGCAGGAAACACTGCTCAAACCATGAATTATATTGATGAGATATTTAAAGAGTTAGCTCCGCAAAGCTTATTCAAGTATCAATTTATTGACGAAGAATTTAATCATTTATACACTACCGATAGGATTATGGTGAGGCTGTTGGGCATTTTTTCAATGTTAGCCATATTAATTGCCACACTTGGTATAATTTCACTTTCAACTATGGCAGCAGAAAACCGTACCAAAGAAATTGGCATTCGCAAAGTAAACGGCGCAAAAATCGCTGAAATACTTACCATGCTAAATAGAGACTTTGTTAAATGGGTTGCTTTAGCTTTTGTTGTGGCGCTTCCAATTGCTTACTACGTAATGACAACGTGGCTCGAAAATTTCGCCTACAAAACCAATTTAAGTTGGTGGATTTTTGCCTTGGCTGGGGTACTTACTTTGGGAATGGCATTGTTAACGGTTTCGTTTCAAAGCTGGCGGGCGGCTACACGAAATCCCGTTGAGGCATTGAGGTATGAATAAAATGCCCGCTTTTGCACCCTCTGACTCCCTGAAGGGAGAACCGCAAAAGCTACTGACGATGAATTTTGAACTAATATTAATTTGAAATACAGACTCAAAGCCCCTTCAGGGGTTTGGGGTAAAAAGAACAAAAGATGGCAATTAGTGATAATGTTTCGATGTTTTATAGTGCTAAACCTCACATTTTTGAGAAAGCAAAAGCTTTGCGAAATAATATGACGAGTTCAGAATTAAAACTTTGGGAGCATTTAAAAGGCAAAAAGATGTTAGGGCTACGATTTCGCCCTCAACATCCAATAGACATTTTCATCGCCGATTTTTATTGCCACCCCATTAAATTAGTTATTGAAATTGATGGTGGAATTCATCAAACAATAGAACAAAAAGAGTATGACATTGGTAGAACAGCAGAAATAAATAATTGGGGAATTGAAGTGATTCGTTTTACCAATGAAGAAATTGAAAATAGTATTAAACAAGTATTAAAAGAAATAAAAGAAAAATGCATCAAACGTCAAGCGGAGATTTCTCATAGTCCCCTTCAGGGGATTTAGTGGTGGGAAACAAGCTGGCAGAGTTAGAAAGCAGTAACCAGGAATCAGAGATGGAGGATTTGAGGTACGAATAAGTTTGTTTAACCCCAAACCCCTGAAGGGGCTTAAAAATATGGACTTGGATAAAAAATATTTTAAAGAGATTTAACTAGAGTGGATAAAAACAAATAAAAATAGTAACACCATGTTTAAACATTTTATTAAAATAAGCTTACGAAACATTTTAAAAAACAAGGTAAATACTACTCTTAATGTTGCAAGTTTAGCCCTGGGAATAACTATCTTATTGTTAATAGCATCCTATTCTTTAAATGAATTAAGTGTAGATAAATTTCACTCGAAAGAAGAGCGCATTTATAAAATAAGTTATGGCAATTCAAGCTTAACTCCCGGACCATTGAATAGCTTTTTGAAAAATCAGTTTCCTGAAATAGAGCACACCACTCACATCGAAACCCGTCAGTTAAATATGTTTTCTCCGGTGGTTCAATTCGATAATAATTCATTCGAAATAGAGGGATATTATTCGGCAGACCCGGGGTTTTTCGAAATTTTTGATTTTGAAGTGGTTCAAGGAAATATTCAAACCGCCATTCAATCTCCATTTTCGTTGATACTTACGGAGAGTGAATCGGCCCGGATTTTTAAACTTGCCAATCCAATTGGTGAATCTGTTACCTGGAAAGGCAGGCAAGATTTTACATTTACAGTGAGGGCAATTGTAAAAGATTTGCCATCAAGTTCATCCATTCAATTTAACGGATTAGTTTCCGATGCATCGGTAAACGGGATGGGAGGAAGCCTCTATTCTGAAGATTGGGGCTACACAGTTTATGAAAGTTATCTGCTTTTAAAACCCAATGTTGACGAAGAAGTATTAACCGAAAAACTACGAAGTAATCTTATTGCACATTACGCCAGCAATTTATCAAACAAGGCAAGTGCCAACGATGCCGAATTGAATCCACTTTCGCTTCATCGTTTAAAGAGTGTCTATTTCGATAAAAGTCTAATCAACGATACTACCAACCGTGGGAATTTAATGTTGGTAAATATTCTTTTGGTTATTGGCGGAATTATAATGTTGTTGTCGCTTATTAACTATGTCAACCTCACTACTGCAAGCACCGCTAACCGAACCAAAGAAATAGGTGTGCAAAAACTAATTGGTTCAAGTCGAAGAGCACTCATTTTTCAGTACCTCTCCGAAACTACCATTGTTAGTTTATTTGCCGTGGTTATAGGAGCACTTATTTCGTTTGTTTTTATTGAACAATATGGCGATTTTATGAATGTAAGCAACGGGTTAAAATTTCAGCCATGGGTATTTCTATTACTTATCCCATTTATTCTGTTTCTTGGTTTTGTTGCAGGAATATATCCTGCTCTTTTGCTTTCATCAAAAAAAGCGATTGACATTATTAAAATGAAGGCAGACAATAAAAAAGGAGGAGGCAGTCTTCGTCGCTCACTAATAATTTTTCAGTTTTCGGTGACGATTGTTCTGATTGCAGCAACTTTTTTAATCTTCAAACAAGTAAATTATATAAAAGACAAAGACCTTGGAATACCCGACGAACAAGTGGTTTATGCCAAGCTGCCTTTTCAAATATTAGCTGGTAAAAAAGAGATTTTACGCGAACGCTTGCAAACAATTCCTGAGATTGAAGAAATTGCTTTTTCAAGTAATATGTTTGGTGGAATTGAGGGTCTGAATAGTCAGGAAATAGACGGCAAAACATTGAACTTTGCCACAACCTGGGTAGATGCCGAGTTTATCGACCTTTACAATTTACAACTTGTTGACGGGCGATTCTTCTCGAAAGATTTAAAAACAGACGTCAATACAACTGCACTCATTAATGAAGCAGCTGTAAGGGAATTTGGTGTTGAAAACCCATTTGAATTAAATATTCGAATACCTGGAGGAAAAGCAAAAGTAGTTGGTATTGTAAAAGATTTCAACTATAAATCGCTGCACAACAGGATTGAACCACTTACAATTATTTATTTGCCGAGGCAGGGACAATATGCAAACTTGAAAATTGCGGGAAATAACTTTTCAGAAACTTTAGGAAAAATAGACAATGTTTGGAATGAACTCGCTCCTGGTTTTCCTTTTTCTTACTATTTTCTTGACCAGAGTTTTGAAAAGCTTTACAAAAAGGATGAACAAATGGCTAAAGCTGTTTCATTGTTTTCCCTCATCGCTATAGCAATTGCGGTACTGGGAATACTAGGCCTATCCATGTTTTTAGCAGAAAGCCGAACCAAACAAATCGGCGTCAGAAAAGTTAATGGTGCCAGAATATCAGAAATACTAATCATGCTAAATAAAGACTTTGTAAAATGGGTTGCCATCGCTTTTGTTGTTGCCAGCCCAATTGCTTACTACATAATGAATAAGTGGCTTGGAAATTTTGCATACAAAACTTCACTTAGTTGGTGGATTTTTGCCTTGGCAGGAGTACTGGCTTTGGGCATTGCACTGTTAACAGTTAGTTGGCAAAGCTGGAGAGCAGCTACCAAAAATCCGGTGGAGGCACTCAGATACGAATAAGATAAATAAAACAACATGATACTGCACTTTTTAAAATCTGCTGTCAGGAACTTAAAGAAAAATAAGTTCCTTTCAATTATTAACATTCTAGGATTAACCACAGGGTTAACTATCTGTATGTTAATTATGTATTATGTTAGTCATGAAAAAAGTTACGACCATTTTCACAGTAAGCACGATCGGATTTATCGTTTAAGATATGAAAGGACAGATAAAGACGGTGGGGCTGTTCGTTTTGCATCTTGTTGCCCACCGGCAGGGATTCATATTCGGGAAAAGTTCTCCGATGCCGAAAAGGTAGCACGAATATTTAGATATAAGGCTTCTGTTTCGTACGAGGAAAACAGGTACATCGAAGAGAGGATGTTTTTTGCCGAGCCTGAGTTTTTGGAGATATTCAATTTTAAATTTATTAAAGGAAACCCGGAAAGGTTAAACGAACCGAATATTGCTTTTATTTCAGAAAGTACAGCCCGCAAATATTTTGGTTCAATAAACCCGGTAGGGTTACCAATTAGTATCGACAAAAAAACCGATTACAGGGTTGCAGGCATTTTCGAGGATGTTCCACATAATTCTCATATTAAGTTTGATATTTTATTGTCGTATAAAAATTTGCTGAATATTTATGGTAAAGAGGTTGAAAACTCGTGGGGAGATACAGGATGGTTTACCTATTTGCTCCTTGGTCCAGGGGTTAATCCAAACGTTTTTGAAAGTAAGTTGCCACCATTGGTTGAAAAAGAGTTTGGCGAGGTTTTAAGACATTACAATCTTACCCTCAACCTCGTTTTACAACCGCTTACAGATATTCATCTGACATCAAATTTTATGCAGGAATTTGAAGTAAACGGGAATGCCAATACCGTTAAATATCTTTCACTAATTGCAATTTTGGCAATAATTATGGCATGGGTTAATTACATTAATTTATCAACTGCACGCTCGCTTTCAAGAGCACATGAAGTTGGACTGCGAAAAGCAAGCGGTGCAAACCGATCTCAACTTGTTATTCAGTTTTTTCTTGAAACGATATTAACTAATATTGCAGCCATTTTTTTAACATTAATATTGATTGCACTACTTTTAATTCCTTTTAGTGCATTTACAAACATACCAGCCGATTATAGAATATATATACAATTCTGGTTCTGGAAATTGATTATAATCCTATTTATTTCGGGAACTGTTCTTTCAGGTATTTACCCAGTATTTATTCTTATCTCTTTCAATCCTGCTGATGTTCTTAAAAATAGATTCAATAAATCCATCAAAGGCATTGAAACCAGAAAAGTTTTAGTAGTTACTCAGTTTATAATGGCGATTGGGTTGATGGCTTTTACAATTTCAATATACAAGCAACTTTCTTTTATGCGAAAGAATGAACTTGGTTTTTCGATGGAGCAAAAACTGGTGGTGAGATTGCCCAGGGTTCGTCAGGCTGGATTCGAAAGCAAAACAGAGGCATTCAGAAATACAATATTATCAAATCCTTCAGTAAATAAAATGTGTGTTGGAACCGAAGTTCCGGGCAAACAAATTTACTGGGATGCCGGTGCGATAAAAAGAGTTGGTTCTGATGAAAACAAGAATTACCGAATTCTTGGTGTAGATTACGATTACATTGATTTATTCAAATTGGAATTAGCTGCTGGACGGAATTTTTCAAGAGATTTTCCTTCCGATTCCAGTGCTTTAATTCTTAATGAAAAAGCTGTTGAGTGGATGGGGTTTGAAAGCACACAGTCAGCATTGGGAAAACAAGTTGATTACTGGGGAAATATATATAATGTTATTGGTGTTGTAAAAAATTACCATCAGGAATCGGTAAAACAACATTTTTTGCCACAAATATTTCGATTCTTGCCCTATGGAAGAGATGTGAGAGGAAATTTTACATTTGAAATCTCAGACACAAATCCGCAAACAGTAATTACCGACATTAGAAATGATTATAACGAATTCTTTCCTAATAATCCTTTTGAATATTTTTTTCTGGATGAATATTATAACCAACAATACAAAACTGACGAGCTGTTCGGAAAGGTGATTGGCTTGTTTTCGTTTTTAGCCATTTTTATTACATGTTTGGGAATATTTGGCCTTGCCACATTTATTGTAATACAACGGTTAAAAGAAATTGGAGTTCGGAAAGTAAATGGAGCAAATGTTACCGATATATTGGTTTTACTGAATAAAGATATGGTAATCTGGGTATTGATTTCTATTGTAATTGCCAGTCCTGCCACCTATTATTTTATGATTATTTGGCTCGAAAGTTTCGCCCTCAAAACCACACTAAGTTGGTGGATTTTTGTCCTGGCAGGGGTAATTGCACTCGGAATTGCACTGTTAACAGTTAGTTGGCAGAGTTGGCGGGCTGCAACAAGAAATCCGGTTGAGGCACTGAGGTATGAATAACCGTATTTGTATTTAAACTAATAACCGAATATGTTTAAAAATTATTTTAAAATAGCCCTTCAGAATTTAGTCAATAATAAGGTATTTACGTTCATCAATCTTGCCGGATTTGCAATTGGAATGTCATGCGTTATTCTAATTGCATTGTGGATTCATGACGAATTAAACTATGATACTTTCAATGAAAATAAAAATTCGATTTATAGAATCACAACATTTTATGACAAATATGATTGGGAAGGATTGGCTTTGACGCCGGCACCTCTGGCTCCAATAGCCGTCAATGAAATGCCAGAGGTTATCGATGCAGCAAGAATATATACATGTCCGCCAGTAACAATGCAAGTGGGAGACAATATATTTTACGAGAACAAAGGAATCTTAGCAGACCATTCCATTCTTAATATTTTTTCGTTTCCACTAATTTATGGAAATAAACAGTCCGTATTAGAAAACAATAACAGTATTGTAATCTCCCAAAAATTAGCATTTAAATATTTCGACAATGAAAATCCTGTTGGTAAAAGTATTATTTGCGATGGCGAGGCGTTTATTATTGACGCAGTATTAAAAGATATCCCTCAAAATTCACACTTACAATTTGATTTTATTGTCCCTTTCAAGCTGATGGGAGAACTACCTTGGGGAAACATGAGTTTACAAACATATATCCAACTTAATAATAATACCAACCCTGATATTCTGGAAGATAAGCTTACGGCAATTGCCAAAAATAATTCTTCTCAAATACAGCAAGGAGCCAAATTTAAACTACAACCCTTAAAAGAAATTCATTTAGATGCTAAAAACAAGCATGCTTACACTATTACTGGAAATCTCAATAATGTTTATTTATTTACGGCTATAGCTTTCTTTATCTTGTGTATTGCAAGTTTTAATTTCATAAATCTAACAACAGCCAAGGCAGAATTTCGAAGTAGAGAAATAGGAATAAGAAAGATTATTGGTGCTAATAAATTACAACTTAAGTATCAATTCTTTACAGAAACAATTTTACTAACATTCATTTCGCTTTGTATTGCAGTCGGTTTGGCAAATATTTTCCTCCCCATATTTAATCAATTAGCAAATAAACAATTAATACTTAATCTGTTCGAACCCAGAGTGTTATTATCCTTGCTTTTTGTTTCTTTTATAACAGGCATTTTATCAGGGGCATATCCTGCGTTTTATCTATCCTCATTTAATCCATTGTTTGTCTTGAAGAATAAATTGTCAACAACAAGGGGAAAAAACATCAGTTCGATTTCAACCAGAAAGATATTGGTTGTATTGCAATTTATGTTCTCAATAGTGCTAGTTATAAGTATTATAAGCATTAACAATCAATTCAAATATATACAACAAAAGGATTTGGAATTTAACAAAGAAGGTATAATTTATATTCCTTTAAAAAATGAAATTGGGAATCAATACGGTGCATTTAAAAATGAGTTGTTAAAACAATCAAATATAAAATCGGTTAGTGCCCAGAACTATTTATGTGCAATTACAAATAGAAGAACCACTAATTTTGACTGGGAAAACCGGGAAGAAGGGAAGAGAATAGACATGCTTGTTTCTCAGGTCGATTATGATTTTTTCAGAACTTTAGAATTGGATGTTACTCAGGGCCGAGCATTTTCCCCCAATTTTAGTACGGATAAAAAGAATGCATTTATTGTAAATGAAGCAGCAATAAAAGCTATTGGAATAGAAAAACCTATCGGTAAATATTTTTCATATGATAATAAAAAAGGTAAAATAATTGGAGTTGTAAAAAATGCTAACCTCGAATCGTTACATAAGAAAATTGAACCAAGGGTTTTTCATTTGATTAATAATTTTTCATCGATAACCAGTGAGGGTATTGCCTTGGTTAAAATAAATAGTGCAGAGGCTTCGAAAACCATAAAAGACATTGAATCTGCTTATTATGATTTGTGTAAAAATGCCCCTTTTGAATATCATTTCCTTGATCAAGCGTATGATAATCTATACAAATCGGAACAGCGTACCGGAAAAATTATTGGTTATTTTACTGCACTAGCTATCCTTATTTCATGTCTTGGACTATTGGGGCTAACAATAATAAGTTCAAAACGTCGTACCAAGGAAATCGGAATCCGCAAAGTAAACGGCGCAAAAGTTTCCGAAATTCTTACAATGCTCAACAAAGACTTTATAAAATGGGTAGCCATTGCTTTTGTAGTAGCCTGCCCAATTGCATTCTTCGCCATGAACAAATGGCTCGAAAACTTCGCCTACAAAACCACTTTAAGTTGGTGGATATTTGCGCTGGCAGGTTTGCTTGCTTTGGGAATTGCACTGTTAACGGTTTCGTTTCAAAGTTATAAAGCTGCAACACGAAATCCAATTGAATCTCTCCGATACGAATAGCGGAGAGCTGAAATCCCGATGTGTTATTCGTAAGTTTTTGAGGAACGAAAAAATCACAGAAAAAACAATCGGGATTGAAAGTTTGAGATATGAATAAATAATTCGACTTTGCACTTTCTAGACTTCCTAAAGGGAGAACCAGAAATGGCTCAAGAGATGGGAACTGCTTAAAGGAATTACCAGAAAATAATTGAAAATATAATTGATAACTTGCATTCAATTTGAAAACAACTGCCTTTAAAATAATATTTGTAGTCGTCTTTTTAGCAGGTTCTAATAATGTGTTTTCTAACGCAGATCCCAATACTTCAAAGAAAATACTTCAGCAAAATCTCAAAATAGATAATATTGAAGAATCTCAAACTTATTACGAAAAAGCGATTTCATATTATAAATTGAATGAATATCTTTCAGCTGAAGAAGCATTTTTAAAAACCATTGATCTTGCCGAAAAATCAAAAGAAAAAGAAATCCTTACTTACTCTTTTCATTATCTGGGAAACATAGAAAGCTGGAAATCCAATTTTTCACAGTCAATTTTTTATCATAAAAAAGCCCGCAACTTATTTCTCGAACTAGACAATTCGGAATATGTGGCTTTATCAAACAATCAAATATCTTTTGCATTTGAGTCTTTAGGTGAATATGACAGCACTTTGGTTTATTACCAAATCAATATTAGTAACAGAGAACAAATTGAAGCCAATTATGCGGTGCTGAATAGTTATCAAAGAATTGCAGCAACCTATGCAAAACTTTATAATTACAAACTGGCCTACCGTTATTTGCAGGAAGGAATTGAATATGCGGAAGAAACAGGGAACAAACATTCATTAGGAGAAATCTATTTTACTGCCGGAGTATTATTCCTAAATAATCATGTAAACAAAGATATAGCTCTGGAATATTTACTTGAAGCACAAAGAATTTTTAAGGACAGCGAAAATTATATCTATTTGAACCTGGTCAGGATTAGTATCGGGGATGTTTATTTCAAAACAGGAAATGACTCGATAGCAATGAAGTTTTACAATGAAGTAAATGCAAACACCCGGCGAAATAATTATGCAATGCTTTCTACCGTAAACCATAAAATAGCTATGGTATTTAAAGAACGCGGCGAGTATGAGAAAGCATTGGAATACCTGCAAATAAGTATTGATGGAATGTGTACAGTATGCCCCGAGATTCAAATTCATCAAACGCTAATTGAAGCAGCTCGCACTTTTTTGATTTTAGGCAATTTTGAACAAACCTTTTCATTTCTGAACCGCGCAAAGAACATTGCAGTCGAATCTGAATCGGGATTGGAAATGGCAATCTCTTATGAAGAATTGGGAAACTATTACCAGACTCTTTTAAATACAGATAGCACAATTTATTATTTAGAATTGGCAAATAATCTGGCTATAGATTTAGGATTGCCCGAAAGAATAAAAAAAACAGCAGGATTGTTGAGTGAAGTATATTATTCAAAAAGAGCCTTTCAAACGTCTTCCAATTATTTAAAAATCGCCAACCAAATGAACGATAGTTTGGCGAGTATTGAAAAATACAATGAAGTGGCAAAGCTTGAAATGAGGTTTGAAATTGAGAAAAAAGAAGCTGAAATCACAAAACAAAAATTGATTAGAAATTCTTTTATTGCCGGTGCATTTCTATTCGTTATTATAGGGTTATTACTCTGGAAAGCATACCGAAACAAAAAAAAGGACAACAGATTATTGGCAAAACAAAAAGGTGAGATTCAGGAAATATCAAGACAACTTCAGCAATCCACTAAACGCAAACTTGATTTTTTCACCAATATCTCTCATGAAATCCGAACGCCCTTAACACTTATTAAATCTCCTTTAGAAAGAATTCTTAAATCAGATACAGAAGATCAGGAAACTACAAATCAGCTTCAACTGGCAATTAATAATACAAACAAATTGAAAACGCTGGTTAATCAAATTCTTGATTTACAAAAGCTTGATGAGGATTTATTAAGTTTAGATTTATCTGAATTTGAAATCATCTCTTTTTGCAAAGAAATTGTATCTTCATTCAAAGGCTACTCCTCTCAAAATAATTGTAAACTCATTTTTGAAGCAAATATTAGTGAAGCACAAATCACATTTGATCAGGGACGTTTACAGTCCATCATTACAAATTTATTATCCAATGCTTTTAAGTTTAATAAAGAGAACGGAGAGGTTTTTTTCAAGCTTAATCTGAATGCTTACCAACTATTATTGAAAATTAGCGATACCGGAAAAGGAATAAGCAGCGATCATCTTAAAAAATTGGGGGAACGGTATTATCAAATTGGCAATTCTAATACAAACGTTGAAGGCAGTGGAATAGGCCTGGCTTATGTTAAAGAAATTATTGAGCTAATAAACGGGAAGTTTAGCATTTCCAGTAAACTGGAAAAAGGTACAACTATTACCATCTCCCTGCCTCTTGAGACGGTGGAAATTCAGAATGTTATTCCTGCTAAACTCGTAATTAGCCAGCCAAATCAATTTGTTAATCAGATAGAGAATTTAATTTCGGAGAGCAGTGAAAATGGACAACCACGCATCCTCATCGTGGAAGATAATTATGAATTGCGATTATTCTTGCGTGATTTGTTTGCCCCCTCCTATCAGGTTATATGTGCCAAAGATGGTGAAGAAGGAAAGGATTTGGCATTTAAACACCTTCCCGATTTAATTATAAGCGATGTAATGATGCCAAAAATTCGAGGCAATGAATTGTGCAAAACACTTAAAAATGATGTCAATACCAGTCACATCACCATAATCCTGTTTACGGCTAAAGGTTCCCCCGACAGTATAATAGACGGCTACGATTGTGGTGCTGATGATTATATTGTAAAGCCATTCGACACAGACTTATTACTAAAAAAAGTAAAAAACATCATTTCAACCGTAGAAAATGCCAGAAAGAAATTCAGCTTTACTGATATTGAACGTTCAAATAATATTCATTCTGATTTCGACAAAAGGTTTCTTGAAGATTGTATGTCAATAATTAAGAACAACATTCAAAATAGTAGTTTTACAGTTGAAGTACTTGCCAAAAACATCAATCTTCACCGACGAACTTTATTACGTAAATTCAATGCCTTAACCGGTAAATCGCCTACAGATTTAATCCGTTACACCCGGATGTCAAAAGCTGCAATATTGCTTCAGGAAAAATACCGTGTAAACGAAGTTGCTTTGATGGTAGGTTACGAAGATACTAATCGTTTTAGCCAGGCATTTAAACAGTTTCATGGTGTCTCTCCTTCGGCTTATAATTCATAGAAAAACGCTTTTAACGATTACTCCTCTCTCTTATACCATTTTACTTGTAAAAGTGCTCAAAAGAAAAATGATGAATTTTTACCTTATATAAAAAAGAAAAGTCAGTAATAGCAGGGCTATCGCTAATTTTTATTTTGAAGTAGAAAGTAAAAAGGCGCGTTTTTATTGGGCAGATTTGCAGGTAAAATGGTATTATTTCGGTTTTGTCCTAAACTGCATCCAATCCTGTCTCAATTTGTGCGTATCCAAATGCTCGGTTATTGCTTGTTTTGTACTAATACAAACAATAAATTAAAACCAGAATATCATGTTTAAAAAAATAAGCTTTATTTTATTGACAATTCTTTTATGCCAGGGAATTCTAAAATCGCAGACAAGTCAACTGACAGACACAACGGTATTTACACTTGGCTTCTCAACTTATCTTTCACAAATCGATAAATACGCATCAGGTGTAGATATTTATACCGATAGCGAAGGTTATACGTATATTTCAGGTAACACCAAAGACAAGAATTTCCCGGCTACGGAAGGTGCCTATCAAACAAAATTAAAAGGCGATGGTTTGGCAGATGTCTTTGTAGCAAAATATTCACCAGAAGGTGAACTCGTATTTGCCACTTTGATTGGTGGTACAAAAAGAGAACATCATTCAGGAATAACAGTTGATGAGGCAGGTTATATTTATATCGCAGGAGGAACAGAATCATCAGATTTCCCTACAACTGAAGGAGCGTATGATACCAGTTTTAACGGAGCAAAATCATGGGGCGGCGATGTTTTCGTAACTAAATTAAACCCAACTGGAACTGAAATTGTTTTTTCTACATTTATTGGTGGCGAGGCTCAAGAAACAGTAGGAACAGGAGGGATTAAAGTTGATTCTGAAGGTAATATTATTATTGTAGGAGCTACCGGCTCTCATGACTTTCCTCTAACAAAAGGTGTAATTGACAATAATGATAACCTGCATGGTTTTCTTTCTAAATTGAGTCCCGATGGTGAGAAACTTCTGTTTTCTACTTTCTTTGGAAGCAGCCCAAGAGAAGGAATAAATGGACTTACTATCGACGACAAAGATAATATGTATATAGTAGGTGCAACGTATACAGCAGGTTTACCTGTAACTGATAATGCTTTCCGAAAAGAGGTTATGATACCTGAATCCGGATATTTAATAGATCATTATATTGCTAAAATAAACAAAAAAGGTAGTGAAATTTCATATTTTAGTTATTTCGCAACCGATGCTTATAGTATGTCATCTATAAAGTGGGCCAAGCCAAACAGACTGATAGTTTGTGGCAGCACTACGGCAGAAGCTTTCCCGGTAACGGATAATGCGATGAACAAAAAAGGGAAAGGTAAGCTGGATTGCTATGTATCTGTTTTTAATTCTGAAAACATGACCTTAGAATACGCAAGCCTGTTTGGAGGAAGTGATGAAGATCGTGTGATGTCGGCAAATTTTATTAATAACGATACGATTGTTATTGGTGGATTAACAAATTCTGCTGATTTACCACTTACTGAAAATGCCCTATATTCAGAGTATCCGGTTTGTGAGAAGGCCTTTAACTCCTCATTTCTTGGTCTCAAAAAATCATTCGTTTCTGTCATCGATATAAAAAACAGCAAACTTCTTTACTCAAGCTATTTTGGTGCCAGTCATTTATTTAGATTTCACCCTGATAAATATGGAAACATCGGTTTTGTTGGTGAAGCAGGACAGAAATCAGAAGCAGGAATTACAGGTTTCCCGGTAACTAAAAATGCCTCAGAACCGCCCTCGTATGCTATGGTAGGACGATTGTTGTTAAATGCAATACCCGAACCTACAAAGGAGGAATTGTACAAAGATGTAACTGTTGCTGATGCTATTCTGGAAAGTTATTTGGCAAAATATGAATTATCTCCAGGTATGATTCTTACAGTAATTAAAAAAGATAGTCTGTTGATATTGCAAATACCTAATCAAGGAGAAACTCCATTGCTCCCAAAATCCCCAACTGCTTTCTTTATAAAGGGTTCGGTGTATGAATTTTCATTTAATGTAAATGACGCTGGAGAAGTAGTAAGTATGACGATGCATCCGGATGGAGGAGACGACGTTATTTGTAAAAAAGTAGTCGAGTAAATATGAAAAGGATTAAAATTGGTTTATTGAGCGTACTTTTTCTTGTATTCTTGACAAGTTGTTTTTCTTCCGAAACCATGGATGATCGGGCTAAGGATCAAGCTATCAATTTGCAAATGGGATCAGATTCAAATAAATCTGATTCCATTCAACACATCCTTAGTAAAGTAGTAGATGATGGAAAAGCACCAGGAATGATTGCTGCAATAATCTCAAGCGAAGGTGTAAGAGCCATAGGTTCTGCAGGAGAGCGTAAAGCTGGTTCTGGCATAGCGTTTACCACTAATGATGTAGTGCATTTGGGTTCATGTGGAAAAGCAATGACCGCCACAATGCTCGCTACTTTGGTAGCAGAGGGGAAGCTTAGTTGGGACACAAAACTAATAGAAGCTATTCCTGAACTAAAAAATAATATTCATACAGATTATCATAAAATCACATTATGGCAACTACTTACCCACCATGCCGGGATTCCCAAAAATCCAACCGATGAGGGCGCATACCCTTCAAAAGAAATCAAAAAAAGGCGACTGGCAATTCTAGAAGATAATTTTAAGTCACCAGCTATCTATGAAATTGATAGATTCCATTATTCAAATTTCGGATATATAATTGCCGCTTGTATGGCAGAACAAATAACGGGCTTAAGCTGGGAAGTTTTAATGAAACAACGTTTGTTCGATCCCTTGGGGATGTCTTCTGCCGGATTTGGTAATCCAAATAAATCCAAGTCAATCGATCAACCTTGGGGACACCATAAACGTGTGTGGAAATGGTGGCCAAGTGAATCTTACTATGAAGAAGCTATAAATCCTGCTGGTCGGATACATTGCAGTGTAGAGGACTGGGCTAAATTTCTTTCGCTTCAGTTAACAAGCGAAAACCCAATTCTGGAACGTAAGTATTTAGACAAATTAATTGAACCTGTTGACGGGCATTTCTACGCCGGTGGCTGGGGTGTTGCAGAACATCCTTGGGCAAATGGAATTACCTTTAATCATTCCGGATCCAATGAAATTTGGTATGCTTCAGTTTTAGTTACTCCAAAATTAGACAGAGCATTTGTGGTGGCTACAAATTCGTGTGATTTTAGTTCTACTCCTAATGTTTGCTTAGAAACAGCGAATAAGATAATTAGGATGGATCTGCAAACGAATAAAAACTATATCAAGGAGAATTAGTCAATCAAAACAAATATTTAAGCAGTTAAAAGAAGCCTACTCAAGCAAAGTAATGTACAATAAATGTACAATAACTGTAAAATATATTTACACTTGTTTTCTTTTTCATTAATACATCCGGCTGTATATGTCACCAAATCAACACATTAAACCATGTGGCATACTGCTTGCTCATGTAAAGCACAGATAATATACTCAAGTTGAGAGATATCAACTAAATAATTGGTGGTAGCACTTGTGTATTCTATCCTGGGATTTATTAAGGATAATTCTAAAAATTAAAAAATGAAAATAGAAACAATAATAATATTTCTAATCCTAAGTTATTTTACGGTTTCATCTTACGCACAGCAATATAAAGTGGAAGTTACTTATGTTGGAAATTCTGGTTTCCTGCTAAACATTGGTGATAAAAAAATCCTTATCGATGCTTTGTTCAAAGGATTTGAAGGCAATTACGAATTGCCTCAGCAAGTTCAGGATAAACTAACTAACGCGCAAGCTCCTTTCGATAATATGAATTTAATATTAGTTACCCATGCACATGGCGATCATATTAATCCGGATATGGTGCGACAGCATTTGCAAAACAATCCAAAAGCAATTTTTGCATCTACTCAACAAATGGTTGATGCACTTAATGATTCTACTGATTGTTGTATAGGTTTTAATCCCACAAAAGAAAAATCAGAGAGCAAAATAATAAATGACATAAGTGTAGAAGCTTTCTATCTACCTCATGGTCCAGATGCAAGAATCATCAACATTGGTTTTCTGGTTTCTGTTAATGGAATCACAATTTTTCAAACCGGTGATGCTGATTTTGATCAGTTTACTTTTAAAGAGTTTCGAGCACTTCAATTGCCCGAAAGAAATATTGATCTTGCATTTATTCAACATTATTACCTTATTGGAGACTCCTTGAATACTAAGTTTGTTCGGGAAGCCATTGGTGGGAACTACATTTTCCCAATTCATTACCATTTTACAACGCCAGCTTTTGATTCAACTATCGTAAGACAGAAATACCCTGATGCTATTATTTTCCAAGAAGAATTACAATCATGGGAAATGCCAGATAGGAATAATGAGTAACACCCTAAGAAATGACAATTAGAATAAAGAATATATTACCGCTATTAATTTTAGGTTTGGCTTGTGCAAGTTGCATTCAATCAGAACAAAACTTTCTTGATACAAAAAATGCCTATTTGGGTCTAACACCTCCAGGCTTAATTCCTGAAGTATTTGCGCCCAATATTGTTTCAGATACTAGCTGGCACGAACATTGTGAATTAGCTATTTCACCCAAAGGAGATGAGATTTATTGGTCGAAATTTACTAATGGTGTTTCTGAGCAAATCTATTTCTCTAAATTTATAAATAACAAATGGACAGAACCGAAATTAGCAGATTTTATAAAGGATGATTTAACACTTTTGAATCGCCAACCAACATTCTCGCCCGACAGTAAAAAATTATTTTTCATGCGTCCATACGCCCGGACAGGATATTTTTTGAGTATCAACTGAAATATTTGATAAATTAAAAAAATAGGGAAGAATAGATAATTGTAATAAATGTGAATATATAAACTAGTTAGCTTTCATTTTGAAGGAAAGTCTAACATAGAGGAATAATTGTTTTTCTGGATTGTGCAATTAAAAACTAAAATTTAGCATTATTCAGAATTTTTTAAACACTGTTAATATTTAAATTATGAAAACATTACTTTTTGTTATTGCTGTTTTGTTATGTCGGTTTTCAATTGGACAAGGTGTAGTTGAAATACCGTTCAAGTCTTTGGATAAAGACTATGTCAAGCTTGTAAATTCTATTAAAGAGATTGAAAAATCAGAAAGCAAGCAAATAATTAGTCTTGATGAAAACGACTTTGAAAAATTTGATGATTTGGATACCCGCTACTTAATGTTCTTTAAATTATCTATTCATTATGCAGCATTGAAAGAATATGATAAATGCTTTGAAATTCTTAAAAAAGGACAAAGTGAAGGCTTCTTTTTCTTGTTTAATTACGACGGTAATTATCCTTCTTATCTCGAAGAATTAAAGAAATTTGATGGATACCAAGCGCTTGTTGATCAAAACGAAAGTTTAAAAAAAGAGAAAGAAACAACTGCTAAGGCCGAATATATGATTCAGCTTCCTGAAGATTATAATGAAAATATAAAATATCCATTAATGCTTAATATGCATGGTGGCGGTGGTTGTATTCCTGATTTACAATATTTATACAATTCTCCCAAATTAAAGAATGACTTCATTGTAGCCTATTTTCAAGGAAACGATATGCTAGGATCCTATCATAGGGCTTTTTCGAGAAATTGGATAGAGCAAGTAACTACAGGATATAATCAAATCATTTCAAAGTGCTCTGTTGATACAACAAAGATAATTCTTGCTGGTCCATCCGCAGGAGGTGTTCGTTCTATTCATCTTGCATATAAGAATGAAATTCCTGCAAGAGGCTTACTTCTTAACTTTCCTGTAATTCCAGGAAGTATAAAAGACACAACTTATCTGGAATTTAAGGAAAGAGATTTAAAAGTGGTTCAACTTTGTGGTGAAAACGACTGGGCTATTCAACAACAAAAGGAATTTGCATACTGGCTTGATAGATATAAGATAAAGAACCGATTTGTTGTATTTCCAGAAATAGGGCATGATTTTCCTGAGAATTTCCAACATCATCTTGAAACTTCTATTGAGTTTCTTTTAAAGGAAGATTGATAACACAAACAAAAGCTAACATGACTTCAAATTCAAGCCATGTTAGCTTTTAATTGAAGGAAAGTCTAACATAGAGGAATAATTGTTTTTCTGGATTGTGCAATTAAAAACTAAAATTTAGCATTATTCAGAATTTTTTAAACACTGTTAATAATTAGATTATGAAAACATTACTTTTTGTTATTGCTGTTTTGTTATGCCGGTTTTCAATTGGACAAAATGTAGTTGAAATGCCGTTCAAGTCTTTGGATAAAGACTATGTCGAACTTGTAAATTCTATTAAAGAGATTAAAAATTCAGAAAGCAAGCAAATAATTAGTCTTGATGATAGCGACTTTGAAAAATTTAATGATTTGGATACCCGTTTCTTGATGTTCTGGAAACTATCCTTTCATTATGCAGAATTGAACGAATATGATAAATGCTTTGAAATTCTTAAAAAAGCACAAAGTGAAGGTTTCTTTTTTAGGTTAAGTATTGAACGTAATTCTCCTTCTTATCTCGAAGAATTAAAGAAATTTGATGAATTCCAATTTTTCGTTGAGCAAAACGAAACCTTAAAAAAAGAGAAAGAATCAACTGGTAAGGCCGAATATATGATTCAGCTTCCTGAAGATTATAATGAAAATAGAAAATATCCATTATTGTTTATTATACAAGGTGGAGGTGGTTGTATTCCTGATTTACAATATTTATACAATTCCCCCAAATTAAAGAATGATTTCATTGTAGCCTATTTTCAAGGAGACGATATGGTAGGATCCTATCAAAGGGGTTTTTCGGGAAATCTTTGGTTTGAGCATATAACTACCGGAATTAATCAAATCATTTCAAAGTGCTCTGTTGATACAACAAAGATAATTGTTGGAGGTCCATCATCAGGAGGAACTATGTCAATTTATATTGCAAGAGAGAGTAAAATTCCTTTAAGAGGATTACTTCTTAACTTTCCTGGAATTCCAGAACAGTTAATTCCAGAGGATATAAAAAACACAAAATATCTGGCATTTAAGGAAAAAGATTTAAAGGTGGTTCAACTTTGTGGTGAAAATGACCAGCGTATTCAACTGCAAAAGGAAATTGCATACTGGCTTGATAAATACATGATAAAGAATCGATTTGTTGTGTTTCCAGAAATTGGGCATGGATTTCCTCCGAATTTCCAACATCATCTTGAAACTTCAATTGAGTATTTATTAAAAGATAAGTAAGAGTTATGAATTGAATGAAAGAATTAAAATGAGAAAGATTTCACTTTTAATATTAGCAGTACTTTTTTTCGTTAGTTGCACCAATAATGAAACAAATTTTCTTGAAATTGATAATGCCTATTTCGGACTTACTCCACCGGGCTTAATACCTGAAGTTTTTGCCCCCGGTATTGTATCCGACACCAACTGGCAGGAACATTGTCAATTAGCTATTTCACCCAAAGGTGATGAGATTTATTGGTCGAAATTTACAAATGGTGTTACTGAGCAAATCTATTTCTCTAAATTTATAAATAACAAATGGACAGAACCGAAATTAGCAGATTTTATAAAGGATGATATAACACTTTTGAATGGCCAACCAACTTTCTCGCCCGACGGTAAAAAATTATTTTTCTATTCCAGAAATCGTCCTGGTGGTTTGGGCTATATTGATGCATGGTACGTTGAGAAAACTGATGATGGATGGAGCAAACCCATCAATGCAGGACAACCTTTTAATACTTATGGGGATGACAGGCCTCCAATCATAACAGAAAAAGGGAATGCATATACCATCGGCAGAAACTTTGAAGAAGACAAAGTCAATTATCGAAAATTCAGCTATACAGATGGTAAATTCTCACTCCCCACTACAGTCAGCACATATAAAGAATCACCTTACTGGTGGCCTTTGTATGTTTCTCCTGAAGAAATGTATATTATTTTTCCTTCTGCTATGAAAGATGGCATAGGAGGACTTGACCTCTATATTTGTTTTAAGGATGAGAATGATACTTGGGAAAAACCGATAAATCTCGGGCCAGAAATAAACACAAAAATATCAGAAAGATTCCCGATTGTTTCTCCTGATGGTAAATATCTATTTTTTATGCGCCATACAGAATCATGGGATATTTTTTGGGTGTCAACCAACATTATTGAGAATTTTAAAAACCAATCAGAAAACATTTAAATTTTTTTAGTCATGAAATTAAAATATTACTTCTTCCTTTTTATTTTAGGGCTTTCTCTTATCGGTAAGGCTCAGAATGATAAACTAAACATAAGTCAAAATCTGTTTACAAATCCACCTGATTCTATTCCTAAAATTTTTGCAAAAGGAATAATCTCCGTTCAGGATCGATACGAATATGGTTTAGCTATCTCACCGAATTACGACGAAATATTTTTCACCGCTGAGAGTCCTGGAGATGGATTAATGGTTATGAAAAAACTAGATAATGAAAGCTGGTCTGACCCAAAAGTTGCTAACTTGAGAGGTAACAACAGTGAGGAATTTGAGGCGTTTTATACTTCCGATGGACAAAAACTATATTTTGCATCTCTGGTCAACGATACTTCTCGTCTTTGGTTTTCTGAAAAAGAAAAAACAACATGGTCAACTCCCAAATTATTGGAATCTCCTGTTAATGATACTCCTGTTTTTTGGGCTACGTTTACTAATACAAATACCATGTATTACACAAACCTCGCTGTTTTTAAAATTTACAAATCAGAACCCCTTAATGGTCAATATCCTACAACAAAATTTGCAGGCATTCCTTATGGCATTCACCCCACTGTTTCTAAAGACGAAAGTTTTATTCTTTTTAATTACCGCAGAGATCTTTATGTTGCGTTCAGAAATTCAGAAAACAAATGGGGTGATCCGATAAAGTTTGATGACACCATCAGTTCTTCCGAATTTAGTGAAACTTGCCCTTGCCTATCGCCAGATGAGAAATATATTTTCTTTAGTAGGTATAACGACACGAATAACAAAAGTGATATTTATTGGGTATCAACAGACATTATTAAAAATCTAAAACCAAATTAAAATGAGAAAAATACTATTTTTTTACTAATAGATAATAATTTTTGGATTGGATAATTGTAATGTTAGGTAAACATATAAAGTAGTTGGTGGCAAGTGTAACAGACGACAGTAACAACAACAAAATAATGAAAAACATACTATTTGACTTTATTTCAAAATACGTTTCTCTGACAGATGATGAAAAGAACGCTATCGTTTCTTTAGACATATTCCGTTCTTTTAAAAAAGGGACGGCTTTACTCAAAGAAGGACAGAACTCAAAAGATGGCTACTTTGTTTTAAAAGGCTGTATTCGGACATACTATGTCATAGATGGAGATGAAAAAACAACGGCTTTCTATACAGAAATGGAAGGGTTAACACCCCATTGTGTGATAAACAAAGCTCCTTCGGAATATTTTATAAGCTGTGTAGAAGACACGATATTGACAGTTGCCAATCCTGATATGGAAGTAGAAATATTCAGTAAATTCCCAAAGTTTGAAACCCTATGCAGAATATTATCCGAAGAACTTTTAGCTAAACAACAAATAGACTTTGACGAGTTTAAAACTTCTTCACCCGAACAAAGATACTTGAACTTACTACAAATAAGACCAGACCTTGTTCAGCGTGTTCCACAGCACCAGTTAGCAAGTTATCTGGGTATTAAACCTCAGTCATTAAGCAGACTACGAGCAAGGATTTTTGAAAAAAGCAAGAGTAAAGTTTCTTTTCTTAACTTAAGTGAACGAGATTAGGCAATTCATCAATCTACCTTTGCATTATCATTTAACAACTAAATAGTATTGATATGCAAAAGAAAATTTTATTATTCGCTTTGACCTTAATGATGACAAGCACTCTACAAGTTAAAGCACAGTATGCCAAACAAGACAGCACCTATAAAAAATGTTTTGTTGGCAGCACCTTATTTATGCTAGGTAATTTATCTTCCGTAAATAGACCTGATTATGTTCAACTGAACTTTGGGTATCGAATTACAGGAAAAGATGTAGTTTCCTTAGAACTAAAAACCTGGAAATATGCATGGCCACTTGGTATTCACCCAATTGTAAATAATGCATATGGAACACCTGAAGAGGAATTTCCAGGTTATATTCGTGAATATGGCTTCGCATTGGCTTACCAACGATTTTTGTGGAAAGGTTTATATGCCGAACTCAATGTAATGAATGCTTGGCAAACTTTTGTGAATGATGACGGCATTAAAATTGACAATGGATTTCAGATTTTCAATACTTACCGTGTTGGTTATCACGTTAAACTTTTCAAGGACAGATTTTTCATTCAACCATCAATTGCAATTACTCACCGTCCTTATAACACAAAAATGCCTGATGGATTTAAACAGTTGGATGATAAATGGTCTAAATTCCTCTTCGGAGAACCAGGACTGCATTTTGGATTTAATTTTTAAAAATACAATGACTAAATGAAAGCTGTTATTTGTACGAAATACGGTTCTCCTGAAGTTTTGCAAATTCAGGAGGTTGAAAAACCCATTCCAAAAAATAATCAAATATTAATCAAAATAGTTGCAACCGCAGTAAATTCAGGTGATGTTAGGGTAAGAAGTCTCGATGTTAATGGATTTTTGAAAGTAATTATGCGTTTGGTTTTAGGAATTTCAAAACCGAGAAAACCCATATTAGGAACTGTATTTTCAGGTGTTGTTGAAACTGTTGGAGACATAGTTTCTAAATTTAAAGTTGGTGATAAAGTATTCGGTATGACAGGTTTTAATTTTGGTACATATGCCGAATATATCGCAATCAATCAAGACAGTAATGTCCTTGAAATGCCCCACAATGCCACATTTGATGATGCCGTTTCCTTGATTTTTGGTGGTCAAACAGCCATTTATTTCTTGGAAAAAGCAAAGATAGTCGAAATGTCAAACCCTAAAATTTTGATTATAGGTGCAACTGGTTCAGTAGGAACAGGAGCAATCCAGATAGCAAGACATCACAATGCTGATATAACCGTAGTCTGCAGTTCAGAGGGATTTGAGCTTGTAAAAAGTTTAGGGGTATACAATGTTATTCTCTACGACAAAGTGGACTTTACCAAGCAAACAAATAAGTTTGACATCATCTTTGATGCAGTTGGTAAAACTAACAAACAGGAATGTAAACACTTGTTGAAAGAAAAGGGAGAGTACAAAAGTGTCGATGGTTCTGGATATGCTTCCGAAACATTAAAACAGTTACAGCTACTAAAAAAATTATTTGAAAAAGGTAAATTTAAAGCTGTAATAGACAAAGTCTTTCCAATGGACAAGATAGTAGAAGCACATAGATACGTTGACACAGGAAGGAAGAAAGGTAATGTCGTCCTGAGAATTAGCAAATGAAAAGAACAACTGCCACACACATTGTATATACGTAACCGCTGGCTGGGTACAATGCAAAAATGCATCTAACACGTTAAAACTACATGGATAATCGACAGAATAACGAAAGAAGATTTTGGGATAGGTTTGCGAACTACTATGACTCTTTCATAGATAAAGTTTTCAAAAAAACGTATAAGACTATTCTTGAAAACATAGATTCAGAGTTAAATTTAAATCAAAATGTTCTTGAAGTCGGAACTGGAACAGGGATTATTCCTTTTTCAATTTACTCAAAAGTATCTTCTATTATTGCAACAGATATTTCGCCTGAGATGGTTCGTATTGCAAATCGAAAACTAATAAAATCAAATATTAAAAACATCGATTTTCAAATTCAGGATTCATATAATCTTAAATTCCCTGACAAATCGTTTGATATAGTAATCGCTTCTAATTTGCTACATTTACTCTACGAGCCAGAGTAGCAAATAAATGAGCTCAAAAAGGAAATGAAAGACACTGAAATTATTATTGCTCCGACCCTTTGTGTTGGTGAAAACACCAAAAGCAAAAATATTACGTCATTGAGTGGGATTAAGGTTGTCAATAAATGGAGCTACAAAGATTTTACAAGCATGTTAACCAATAATGGATTGGCTATTTATAAAGCGTTTAGGATTGAGGATAAATTGCTAACGGCTTACATCGTGATTAAGAAATGACTAATACCAATATGCGATTTAACTTTTTGGATATAAAGTGGCAATTATGAAAAAACTGATTTTAATAATCTTAAGTATTCTTTCTATCTCTGTTTTTGGACAAGTTGATTATGCGTATTATTCAAAAGCAGAAGTTCAGCAAGATTTGAATTTTGCTTTTGAAAAACTCACCAGTATTCACCCTTTGTTTTTAGATGAAGATGTGTTGACTCATTATCAAAACAAATTCTCAGCAATAAATAAAACCTTAAAAGACAATATGACTCAAAATGAGGTTTATTTATGCTTAGCACCTTTGTTTGCATCTTTGAATGATGGTCATACCGGGGGCCTTGTTCCCACAGACCAACGTGTTCAATATAATAATGCAGGAGGAAAAGCATTTCCGTTTTTCGTGAATATTATTGATGATTCGATTTATGTCTCATTTTATTGTGGAAACGACACTTCGCTTTTTAGTGGAGGTGAACAAATACTTAAAATAAACGGAATTGATGCAACAAAAATGGTTCACGATATGGAACTATTAGTTGCCGGAAAATCAACTGCAATAAAACAAAAAGAAATAGCCAATAAATTTAGGTCTCTAATATGGTTGTTGTACGGATTTGAACAAAATTATGAATTAACAATAAGGAATAATCAACACGAAATTCGAGAAATAACAGTGCCAGGCATTACCAGTACAGAATTTATGCAGAACATAAAACAAATGCCCAAAACGAATCATAACAACTTTGTTCTTTCTATAAATCGGAGAAATGAAACAGCTGTAATGAAAATTAAATCGTTTGGTGATTTAAATGGATTTTGTGCATTTACTGACAGTGCATTTGCTGAAATTAAAGAAAGTAGGATTAAAAATTTGGTAATTGATATTAGGAATAATGATGGAGGTCGCAGCATTGTGGTCGATTCATTAATGAACTATATCACCGATAAAGCATATTCTCAATATAAAAAAATAGAAACTCGCATCAGTCCCGAATTGAGAGAGCACTATAAAGATAGATACCCTGATAGATTAGATTGGATAAATAGTTATGAAATTAACGATTTAGTTGTTTCTAAACGTAATTTAACAAAACCTCAAAATAAAAACTCCCGTTATAATGGAAACTTATTTTTATTGACAAACAACACAACATTTAGCGCTGCCGCCACATTTGCAGGAATTTTTAAGGAATTAGAATTAGGGACAATTATCGGTGAAGAAACAGGAGGAACAATTGCCTATTACGGAGATTTTTGGTTTTTAAAAACAATCAATACTGGAATTACATTTTATGTTTCTCCCAAACGTTTTATTCAATTTGGCGGAACCGAATATGACAGAGGTGTACTTCCATATTATCTAATTTCTGATAGAGATGATTCTATTATGGATTTTACATATAAGATGATTGAGAAAAAACAACAGAATGCTAATACTTTGTATAAGTAATGGTAGGGAAAGTACCAAATATCAAGGTTGGTAGCCCGCTCAAACTTAATCGTGGTTTTACAGGAAAGTGCCACGTAATCTAGCACTGTTCAACCAATTTGCCGTTAGGTATTATTGATAAAAAACGATGAAAACAAGATGGCATGAAAAAATAATTAAATAAACGCTTGCGTTTAATAAGGAATAAGTTATATATTTGTTTAATTAAACGCAAACGTCTAGAAGCATGCCGAGAATAGTAGCAAAAAAGGAAGATTGGATAAATTTAGGATACGGACTCTTCTCTGAGCAAGGAGTTTCTGGAATTATTGTTGAAAAAATGGCAAAAACATTGAATGTAAATAAGTCAAGTTTTTACTGGCATTTTAAAACCAAGAAAGATTTTATTGAAAAGTTGATATTGTTTTGGACAAAAAATGAAACTGAGCAAATAATAAACTTAACTGATAGTAAAAAACCGGGATTGCAGAAATTTAAAACACTTATTGCCTTAATCTATAAACAAGACCTTTTTTTAGATTTTACATTCTATTTGAAAAGGTATGCGAAAAAAGAAAAGAAAATTCAAAAAATCATTGATAAAGTTGATAATCAAAGAATCGAATATGCTAATAAACTATTACAAGAAATAGGTTATTCAAAGCAAGATGCAAAAATTAAATCAACTCTATTACACAAGCATTTTATAGGTTATCACGAGGTTATTAGGTATAAAAAACAAAATATTGATTATCAAAAAGAAGTTAAAATGGAATTAAATCAATTTATAAAATATTAATTTAATTCAGAAGTTGGGGGGCACTTCCCAATGGTATCTCCAAACGGGAAATATTTTTTTATGCGGCATACAAAAAGCAGGATTTTTTGGTTTCAACAGAAATAATTGAAGAGTTAAGAAATAGGAAAGAACAGTAAAAGCATTTATAAAAAGGGAGTAATTAATAATTAAGCCCAACACAAAATATTTAAAAGTACTATCATGAAAACATCAAAATACTTTTCCACTCAACATTTTGTTGGCAATCAGTCACCAGCTGAAAAAATATGTACAGGGCTGAGAGAGCTGAAACAATGCTATAAGCTAATACTCCTTTTTTGTATTATCTCTTTCTCAACAACCTATGTTAATGCACAAAACGAACCACGGCAAGCAATTAATATATGTGCAATAGCTATTCCTACGATGAACATGTATGTAATCAATTACGAATACTTGTATCACAATCGCCATGGTTTAGCAACTAGAATTGGATATGTGCCAAAATTAGAAGATGCAGACACAAAAGGCGTTGGTTGGGAAGCGATACTCAATTACCGTTGGCATTTTTCTCCTAAACTGGAAAACTTCTTTGTTGGTCCATATTTACGTTATCGCTATGTTTCTGGTTCAGGTATGGCAGAAGCAAGTAACTATGATTTCAATGTGCATGAAGTAAATTTAGGACTAAACGGAGGATATCGTTGGGTTTCAAAAATCGGAATCAATGTTGTACTTGCGGCTGGATATGGTTATTCTATCGGTGAAGAAAATCTTATGCCAACAAATCCAGAAATTGAATCTGCATTTTCAGCTTTTAAGAGTGCTAATAATACAAATAGCACTTTCCTTGATGCACCATTTTTCGGTGAGGTCTCAATCGGTTATGCTTTTTAATGTACGACGTTTTGCATTCAACAATTACTACACATAAAAAAATGATAATTATAATTTGCTCGAAATGAAAGAAATGGAACATTGTGCAAATGTTGACAAACCTTTAGAATTTAATAGAATAGTAGAAAAATTTATTGCTGAAAATAACTAAAAGTTAGTACACATTCAAAAACAAAAAAAACGATGAAAAAATTATTTATTACAGTCGTATTCATCCTATGTTTCGGCACCAATATTTTTGCTCAAAAAGGATTATCCTTAAAATTTAGTCTTGGGCCAGGTTATACAACTGAATATTCAAATATTAATGGCTCTGGTTTTTCCATCGCTACTAAAAATCATGCAATTGGCTGGGGTATTACTGATAAGTTTGCTGTACAAATAGGAGAATTTGGCGGTTTGAATAAGCAAAAAGTCGGAGAGTATAATTATATAAATCTTGATGCATTCGGACTGGGTTTTAGTTATCGAACACCTATTGATTTTAAAATATCTGTTTTAGGAGCATACAGTAAAGTTTCGTTTGCCAAAGAATGGTCGGAAGCTAACGGAGATGATGGCGGAAATGGATATGGAATAAATATGAGTATAGATAAGGAGTGGTTTATCGCAAAAAGATGGGGTATTCGCTTAGGCCCGCAAGTATTCTGGCTTAAAACGACGGAAACAGACTATAAATTTTTTAATGTGAGCTTAAACGGCAGTGTTGTATTTTACTTAACACCGGTCCGGTAAACAGTAATAAAAAAGGATGATGAAGTGTTTCATAATCCTAAGCGACACATACATAAAACATTAGATGTATTCAACTAAAAGAATTAAGCAATGAGTTCAAACAGAAAGACAGCAATATTTGCGGGTATATTAATTATTTTTGGAATGGTTGCAGGCTTGCTAAGTATTGTTCCTTCCGTAGAAAGCCCGGATTATCTTACTGAAGTTGCTAAAAATCAAAATCAAGTATTATCTGGTGCCTTCTTTCAATTTACTTTGGTGCCCATATACATTGGGTTTGCACTTATACTATATCCCATAATACAAAAATACAGCAAAAGCCTGGCTATTGGATTTGTTAGTTTTAGAGTAATTGCTGGTGTATTTCAAATAGTTGGTGTAATTGCTTTACCCATATTTATATTGCTAAGTCAGGAATATTTGGAATCAACACCTTCAGACCGTCTGTATTTTCAAACTTTTGGAGAGGTATTAAAATTAGGACGCGATTTAGCAAATCATGTGGGCGTGATGTTGGCCACAGGTTTAGGCAACCTCATATTGTTTTATATACTTTTTAAAACGAAACTCATTCCCCGGTGGTTGTCAAGCTGGGGACTTATTGGAAATACCTTAGCAATGCTGGCAAGTTTTCTTATCTTGTTCAGCCTTATCGAAGTGATTTCGTCACACTTTATAGTTTTAACTATTCCATTGGTCCTTCAAGAAATAGTTCTGGCAATTTGGTTGATTGTTAAAGGCTTCAATTTGTCTGTATTCGATTCTAATACTGATTTAGAATAAAAAATAATGAACACATAAAAGAAATACAAAAATGATTATAGATGGACATGCACATGCTTCGGGTGACTTTCTAAAACCAGAAAGTATTATTGATAATTTGAATAAATCAGGAGTAGATAAAGTGATACTTGTACCCGGAGAATTGGGAAGTGATAAAAACTATTTTTTACCAAATTTAGCAAAAGTGTTTCCTTCAAATAATGTGGTTAAAGTTACTAATCCATTGACAAAATTTGTAATTGGAATTACTGGTACTGTTAAACAAATCCCCAAAGGAAATGAGCATGTTTACAATTTGACACAGAGAACAGATGGAAGAGTTATTCAATTTATTTGGATTACACAACAAATAGAAAATCCCATAAAATACTTAAATGAAAAACTTGCTGAATGGGAATTTAAAGGTATAAAACTTCATCAATGTTGGGAAGATTATTCTGTCGATTCAGAATTCTTCAGAGCTATTACTGAATGGACAGAAAAGAAAGACTTGCCCCTGTTTATTCATTTGTACTCTGATAATGAAGCAAAACAACTCATTGAATATAAGAAAGCACATCCCAAATTGAAACTAATTGTTGCACATTTATTTGGATTAGAATTATTTATAAAATATAATTTCAAGGATGATAACCTATACTTTGATACATCGACAATACAACTTATATCTACTAAAAGATTAATGGATGCAATAAAATTTGCAGGAGCATCAAATATTACATTTGGGACTGACACACCTTATGGAAAACAGAACTTGAAGAAAAATATTGATAGAATAAAAAGTCTTGATATTTCATCCAAAGAGAAAGAATTAATATTTGGAGAAAATATGAGAAAACTGTTGAAAATATGAAGGTACGAACAGACAATAAGTAGTAAATAATGGACATTAAAATCATAGAAACAGAACTCGGGAAAATTGAATACTCCACCACCGGAAATGGAAAACCTCTTTTATTTATACATGGAGGACATACAAATTGTAATTCAACACTTTGGCAAAAAGGATTTGATATTAAAAAATTTCAGTTTATTTCACCATCGCGTCCCGGGTATGGGAATACTCCTTTAAATAACAATAAAACACCAAAACAACAGGCTGACTTGATAATTTCTTTATTGGATTATATGAGCATAGACAAAGTAATTTTGTATGGAATTTCTGCAGGAGGCTTAACTACTATCGAATTTGCCAGCAACTATCCCGAAAGAGTAGAAAAGTTAATCTTAGCTTCTTGCGTATCAAAAGAATGGTTAGATAAAAAAGGAAAAATATATAAAACTGCACAGCGGATATTTAACCCAAAAGTTGAGGGATTTGTTTGGAGGATGATTCGTTTTTTTTCTGGAATATTTCCAAATTTAATTGCAAAAAACTTTTATCCGCAGTTCACATCCAAGCCAACCCATAAACTAATAAAAGAAGATGTTAATGAGTTGATATCAATGTTTAAAGATTTTGGTTCAGGAAAGGGATTTGTGAATGATATTGACCAAATTATTGACCAAGATTTGATTTCTAAAATAAAATGTCCGACCCTTATAATTCATAGTAAAAATGATAATAGCGTTCTGTTTGAACATGCTTTGCACTCAAATAAAATGATAGATAATTCAAAACTCGTTGAACTGAACAATGAATGGGGTCACTTATTTTGGATAGGCAAGGATTCGAATGATTCAATACGTAAAACAATAGAATTTTCAACAGAATAATGCAGGACGATAGATAAATATTCAACCCGCTATGGGTCGCATTAAAGGAGGATAAAACATGATGGATACTAATAAAATAATAGTTTACGGTGGTACTGGATTTTATGGACAAAAAGTAGTTGCAAAGCTGGTACAAAAAGGACAATCTGTAAAAGTAGTTACACGAAATTCTGAAAATGCCCAAAAAATAGTTGGAGATAAAGTAGAATTATTTCAAGGAGATGTAACGGAAAAAGAAACAATTGAGAAATCATTAAAAAATGTCAGTGCTATCATAATTTGTCTTTCGGCAATGAGTAACAAACTAATCGGCAAAATGAAAGAAATTGAGCGTAATGCTGTTTTGGAAATTATGGAACAAGCACACAAAGCAAACATTTCAAGATTGGTTTATATGTCGGGTTATGAAATGAGAAAACAACTTCTTGATGATTTAAAAATACCTGAATTCGGAGAAATAAAAATAGAAGTAGAAGACAAGATCAGACATTCGGATTTTAATTGGACAATATTAGGTGATGCTCCGGCTTTTGAAATATTTTTTGCATTTCTAAGCAAAGGAAGAATGGTAGTACCAGGAGGTGGATTGAATGCATTCCCAACCATTTCACCAGAAGATGTTGGCGAGATAACAGCACAAATTGTAGTACGTGATGACTTGAACGGAAAAAGAATAAAACTAACCGGACCCAAAGCCTATTCTTTCCCTGAAGTAGCAAAGATAATGTCTGACATAAGTGGAAAAAGAATAAAGCATATGACAATACCATTATTCTTAATAAACATCATATCCTTTTTGCTTTTACCATTCATCCCTTTTGTTAGGTATTTGTATAAAAGTCTAAAAATGCTAAACAATTTTCCACAAGATTTAGCAGAAAATGTTCCCGAAGATCATAAGTTGTTAAGAGAATTATTTGATTATGAGCCCGTAACTTTAGAAATGGAAATTAGTCGTAGAATTAATGAAAACATTTTATAACCGATAATAATGTTCACAAACAAAGGCGTGTAAAATGGAAGTACAAGAAATGAAAACACTATTAAACCTCTAATGGAACATAATCTAACTTATTCTTTTAGTTTTTGCAGTCCGAGTTTTGGAAAAACACTCATTAATGAGTCAAATATAATTACACATTAACTGTAATTTAAATATACAACTACTGTAAAAAATATTTACACTTATTTTCTGATTTAGGAAAGGACAGAATTGTATTTATCAGATATTCCATCACTTAGCATAAATGGCAACGTATTTGAGAATTAGCGGTAATTATAAAACAGAAATGACGGGATTACTAATATACAAATATTGCGCTACATTTTTTTTATTGATTAACCATTATTACAAACCCTTTTAAAGGCAAGCTTGGATTGTTATTTCAAATAAAGTTTAAGGAGAAAATTCAGATGAAAAACTACAGATTGAATGCGGTAATGGCAGGAGTACTATACTTCTTAGGGACAGCCTTTGGGGTTGCAAGTACAATTGTGGGCGGTGAAGTGATTTCTTCGATCGTTACAAATAAACCGCTTTCTGGTCTGGATTTACTGGATCTCGTTGCCACCAATTCATCCCAGATTACCGGCGGTTCATTTTTAATCCTTTTGATGGGAATTTCACTGGTCGCGATGACGATTTTCCTATACCCTATTTTCAGAAAAGATAGCAAAGAACTTGCAATGGGCATGTTGCTTTTTCGTGGGGCACTTGAGGGTTGCTATTATTTAATTTCAACTATTGGATTTTTAATACTTGTTCTACTTGGTAATGAATATGTGGCTACAGGGGCTGATTCGACTGCTTTACAATCTATGGGCAATGTCATCTATCAATTACAAAGTCTCCTCGGTTCAGTTGGCACCATTGTGTTTCTCATTGGTGCTACGTGTTTATACATTTCTTTTTATCGAACAAGATTAATTCCCCGCTGGCTGTCCGTCTGGGGTCTGATTGGTGTGGTTCCATATATGGCTTATGCCCTGTTGCATTTTTTCCACATAGATTACAGCCTTGGGTTTTATTTACAAATGGTGTTAGCGCCTCAGGAAATAATGATGGCGATTTGGTTGATAATAAAAGGATTCGATCATGAAGCCATTAACAAACTAATGACTGATAAGCGTAATGTATAAACAAGTTATCATCCATAATTAAAGAGAGTTGTTTAATGTGTAACATATTAAACGCATTAGTTCTCCCGATGATTCTAAATGAATTGTTTTTAGCATTCTGGCTGATAATAAACGGATTTAATTCTGAGACAAAAAAAGACAGAATATGATAAATAAAACTCAAAATTTTTGGAATAAGCAAGCTAAAAAATATGACTACAGTGAGAGACAATTTGAACCTGTTTTTAAAGAAGTGGTTTCCAAAACAAAAGAATACCTTAAAATAAGTGATGATGTATTGGACTTTGGATGTGCAACCGGAACAAAAACCTTAGAACTTGCTGAGGTAACGAAACAAATACATGGAATAGATATTTCAGATGAAATGATTAAAGAAGCAACGAAAAAGAAAAATGAATTAAAAATTGCAAATGCTTCTTTTACTCAGGGAACCATTTTTAAAAATGATTTTAAAAAAGCGTCGTTCGATAAAATTATTTCTTATGGTGTAATTCATTTATTAGATGATAAAGAAAAAGTAATCAAAAGAATACATGAATTATTGAAACCCGAAGGTTTATTTATTTCAAATACGGCATGTCTAAAAGACAAAATGGCATTTAAAAATAGATTGGAATTCTCCGCATACCTTTTTATTAAAAGCCTTGGGATTTTTCCGCTACATTTAAACAGGCTGAAAACTAACGATGTGGAGGATTTAATTGTTAATGGGAAGTTTCAAATAGTTAAAGCTGAAAAGATTTTTCATGGGATAACTATTAGCTTCATTATCGCAAAAAAATTATGAGAAAATCAAGAAGTTGGACAACATTTATATCAATCCTATTAATCGTATCGACTACAACATTATTTGGTCAGGAAATAAACATCGGATTTCAAGATTCAATTGAATCTAAAGTATTGAATGAAAACAGAAAGATTAAAATTAAACTTCCTAAAGATTATTTTAACTCTGATAAATCTTACCCTGTAATTTACCGACTTGACGGAGAGTTGGATTTATTTATTGAAACTGTTGGTACGGTTAATCGACTGGTATATGCAGAAGAGTTAATGCCTGAAATGATTGTTGTTATGATTGAAAACACAAATAGAAACAGGGACATGATGCCAACAAATACAAGTTTTTTCAAATCAGAACCCGGAGCTGAAAATTTTAAAAAATTTATTGAAAGTGAATTAATTCCTCATATCAATAAATCTTACAGAACAACAGATGAAAAGTTGTTGTGTGGACAATCGTTGAGTGCGGTTTTTACTTTGTATTATTTTCTCACAAGCCCAGACTCATTTGATTCGTTTATTGCCTGTAGTGGCGGATTTCCTGATTGTGAGGAGTATTTTATTGCTATGACAAACGATTTTTTAAAAACAAAACAAGATAAAACAAAGAACATTTTTTTGACGCATGGACTAACAGATTTTCTTGACCCGGAAGGTGTTATAAAAAAACAGTTACTAAGTTTTATTCCAAAAATTGAATCAAAAGAAAATATTGTTTGCAAATTAAAAATCTATGAAGACGAAGGGCATGTTCCTTTTCAAAGTTTATATCATGGATTAAGATTTATTTATTCTTCAAAGAAATAATTAATGATTTGAAATCTTGCAAACACAGACATGTCAAGAAATCACACATTTGGTGTAAAATAAATTGACATTATCAAAAACACAAATACTTATATAACAGATTATCTGATGTTTACTAATATGGAATGGAATTTGCAAAATGGCAAAGTCTAAAAAATACAATGAAATGTATGTTGAAATATAACATCAAAACATAATTGTCGCCAATAAATCATAAGGCTACAAAACATTACATACAAATGAAGTATATCTCAAGAATAAGTTTTTTATTAATTATAGGTTTGATATTTTTTTCAAATCCTGTGTTTGCTCAAGTAACAAAAATCTTGACACAAACCATTAGAGGACAGGTTGTAGATAAAGAAAGTCAAACAACACTGCCAGGGGCAAATGTTGTAATACTTAACACCGTGCCCTTAAAGGCTACCACCACTGATATTAATGGTAATTTTCGAATTGATAATATTCCTGTAGGCAGGCACAATTTACAGGTAAGTTATGTGGGTTATATTTCATATTTAATATCTGAAATGCAGGTGACCGCCAGTAAGGAGATAGTTTTAAAAGTTCAATTACAAGAAGATGCTTTTGTGTTGGATGCCGTTACCGTAAAAGCTTTTAAAGACAAAACCGGAACAATTAATTCTATGGCAACAATAAGTGCAAGAACTTTTTCTGCCGAAGAAACACGCCGATATGCTGGTGGAATGGACGACCCTGCACGAATGGCTTCTGCCTTTGCAGGTGTTGCTGTTGGTAATATTCAGGACAATTCAATTATCATACGCGGTAATTCGCCTAAAGGAGTTTTGTGGCGATTAGAGGGCGTAGAAATTCCAAGCCCAAGCCATTTTGCGGGAGCGAATGTTGCAGGCGGTGGTTTTACTACTCTGTTTAGTAATCACTTACTGGCAAATTCCGATTTCTTTACAGGAGCATTTCCTGCTGAATATGGCAATGCCTTGGCCGGTGTTTTCGACATTAAACTACGAAACGGGAATAATGAAAAAAGAGAGTACGCTTTTCAAGTTGGTGTTATGGGTATCGATTTTGCAGCCGAAGGTCCTTTTAAAAAAGGAGGAAAAGCATCCTATTTAATCAATTACAGATATTCTACTTTTGGTTTGATAAAGAGTTTTATTCCTTCAGAACAAATTCCTGAATATCAGGATTTGAGTTTCAAATTTAATTTTCCGTTGAAAAATAGCGCGGTGATATCGCTTTGGGGAATAGGAGGAAATGGTAAAAATGCAGAGCCTGTAACTGAGGATTCAACTAAATGGGTTTACGACTGGGATAAAGTTCAATACGATTTTTCATCAAACATGGGAGCTGTTGGTGTAAACTATAAAAAGATAATAAGTAATTCGGCATATATTCACTCATCGTTTGTGGCATCTTCTAATAATCTTTCGTGGGATATGAAAAGAATGAATGATAATCTTGTTTTACGGGATAGCATTTTTATTAATAACACAAGCGGCAAATACACTTTTTCGACATTTATAAATAATAAATTCACAAAAAAACACACCAACAGAACAGGTATCGTTTTAAACAATATTTTTTATAATACTCAAACAAAAGGGAGATATCAAGATGAAATGATAGATTACAGTAACTCCAAAGGGAATAGTTATCTCTTTCAGGCTTATTCACAATCGAAATATGATATTAGTCGGAAATTACTTGCAAATATTGGTGTTCATACCCAGTACTTTTTGCTAAACAAAGAGTTTTCAATTGAACCTCGCCTGGGGTTAAAATACAAAATAAACGCTAAAAATAATTTAAGCTTTGGATATGGAAATCATAGTCAATTAGAGCCGCTCAAAGTGTATATGTATCAAAAAGAAATATGGGGTGGAATGGTATTACCAAATAAAGATTTAGCCTTTTCTAAAGCCCATCATTTTGTTATCGGGTACGATTATTTTATTACACCAAATCTCAGAATTAAGATTGAACCCTATTATCAATATCTGTACAATATTCCTGTTGTTGATGACGATACTTGGTCTATGATAAACTACGAACAGGAACTCACTTTCGACAAAGTTCTTGTAAACGACGGAACAGGAACAAATATTGGAATTGATTTTACCTTAGAACGATTCTTGAAAAACAACTACTATTATTTATTTACTGCTTCGCTTTTCGATGCCAAATATACCGGAGGCAATGGCAAAACCTACAATTCACGTTTTAACAAAAATCATGTATTTACTTTCCTTGGAGGGAAAGAGTTTGTTTTTGACAAGAAACAAGGTAACACAAGAATTTTGGGCATTAATGGTAGAATTTCGTTAATGGGTGGACATAGAATTGTTCCTGTTAACGAGGAACTATCTAATCAGGAAGAAGCAATATATTACGACTGGAGCAATCCTTATGTAGAGCAAAACCCAGCAGATTTCTTTCTGGATTTGACTATAAACTATCGAATAAATAAAAAGAAACATTCAAGTATTTGGATGATGCAGGTTAAAAATTTAACAGGAACACCTTCTAATTATATGTATCAATACAATATAAAAGAGAGTAAAATAGAAAATACAAGTCAGACTATAATGGTTCCCGTAATAAGTTATAAAATAGAATTTTAATACCGTTTTAATATGATACTATACAACTTAAAAATAACACTCCGCCGACTGTTTAATGACAAGGCTTTTTCAACAATTAATGTTCTTGGGTTGGTTATCGGGATTGCTTCGTTTTTAATCTTATTTATTTATGTTTCAAACGAAAAGAGTTTTGATAAACATTTCGATGACCACGAAAATATATATCGGGTAACTTCTGTTCCGGGCGGGCACGATAATGCTCCCTGGGCACGCAGCTTAGGAATTGTTCATACCGCGTCGGCAACAATCCCCGAGATTGAATTAGCTACACAGTTTACACATTGCGCTGTTGGCGAAATTCAAATTGGAGAAAATTCGCTTCAGCAGAATAATGTTTTGTCGGTTGATGAGGCTTTTATACAACTATTTGAGGTCGAAGCAAAAGTGGGTAATCTATCGGAAATTAATAAACCAAATACAGTTTTTGTTACTGAAGATTTTGCAAAAAAGCATTTTAATGGGGTTAATCCGGTTGGGCAGAACATAAGTATTAATGCCCTTCAATATGTTCGAAATGTTGGAGATTACGAAATTCGTGGAATTGTAAAAAACACCCATCCCAAAACGCATTTCAAATACGAATTGCTGTTGTCGCAAAAAGGGGGGTTGCAAGAGCGATACGAAGCGCAACCCAATAGGAAAACGCAATGGCTTTATAACTATTATAAACTACAGAAAGGAGTTGAACCAAATTTGGTTGCCGAAAAGTTAAAGTCCTTTTGGGATGCCAGCAGTGTTAAACAAACACGCGGTCCTCAAGAATACAATTTTGCATTGCTGCCCATGGCCGATATTCATTTAAAATCGGATTACCGTTTCGAGCTACGCGAGAGTTCAAGTAAAATAAATATTGTTTTGTTTATCGTAATCTCGTTTGTAATTCTACTGGTTTCCTTACTGAACTTTACAAACCTAACCATTGCAAAACTCATAAAACGTTCGAAAGAATTGGGGTTGAAGAAGTCAATTGGGGCGAATCAAGTGCAAATTATTCGACAAGTTCTGGTTGAGGTTTTATTCTTTTGTGGGCTGGCAGTTGTTTTGTCGTTGCTGGCGGTAGAAGCTGCAAAACCATTTGTAAATCATTTTTTTGAAATTGAATTCAACGTTTATTATTCCGAGCCGGTGGTTTATTTAAGCATTATTGCGGTTCTTATAATTTGTTTGGGATTAACAGCCATTTTTGTTTCAGTATTTTTATTGGGTAAAAATTCAACCATTGAAATTCTTTCTGAACGGAGTAACTATTCAGGTAATTATGTGCTTAAATCGTTGCTTGTAGGACAGGTTGCCATCGTAATCATATTAATGTCGGGTACTTTTTTGGTTAACAAACAAATTAACTTTGTACTAAATCAACCACTTGGTTTCGACAAAGAAAACGTAGTTGTTCTTCATTCAAAAGACCTTTCTAAAGACCCGGCTGTATTTACCAGCGAGTTACAAAAACAAAGTATGGTCGCATCGGTAGGAATGACTGCCCAACATTTTGGATACCCATCGCAGAGACTTCCTTTAGATGGATTGGGAATTGATGGAACAGCAGAATTCGTTTTTGCCAATTACGACTACTTAAAAACCATGAACATTAATTTGATTGAAAACTGGATTAGCCCATCGGCTGACACGGTTAGAGGAATGGTAATAAACAACCATTTATATAAACGCCTGTTGGAACGCCATGGAACTATGGAGGCTGTAAATGCTTACGGAGATTCGGAACCTCTGCAACCGGGAGAGGAACGAATTGGCTTTATCGGTGTTGCCGAAGATTTTAATTACAGCTCGGCACACGAACCCGTTGGCGACTTTGCTTTTTGGCTCGACGAGTCGAGAAACAGGGCACGTTTTATTCACGTACGTTTAGGCGAAGGAAGTTTACAAGCCGGAATGGATGCCGTTAAAACTACCTGGCAACAGTATTATCCGAATCAAGAACTAAATTACTTTTTTATCGACGAAAAAATAGCACAACAATACAAAGCGGAAACAATACTCAGCCGCATTCTTTCTGCTTTTTCTATCATTGGAATTTTAATCAGTGTTATAGGAATTAGCGCTCTGTCACTTTTTATTTCACAGCAACGCACCAAAGAAATCGGCATCCGCAAAGTAAATGGTGCAAAGGTTTCAGAGATATTGGTTTTACTAAATTTTAACTTTATAAAATGGGTAGTAATCTCGTTTGTAATTGCCACTCCAATTGCCTGGTTTGCCATGAATAAGTGGCTCGAAAATTTTGCTTACAAAACAGCACTCAATTGGTGGATATTTGCGCTGGCAGGTTTTGTGGCTTTGGGAATTGCACTGTTAACCGTGAGTTGGCAGAGTTGGCGCGCAGCAAGTAAAAATCCTGTAGAGGCGTTGAGGTATGAATAGTGAGGATTTTACCCCAAACCCCTGAAGGGGCTTTAAGAAAGATATACTACTAATTAATAAAAATATAAACGAAGCACTTGACAAGTCCCCTTTAGGGGATTTAGGGGTACAATGAAATAGACAATTAATTAACACTAAAATAGCAAAATGATTCAACTAAAAAAAATCGACAAGTACTACGACGCTAAATTTCAGCGGACATTTGTATTAAAGGGAGTAAACCTTGATATTGAACAAGGTGAATTTATTTCAATTATGGGCCCCAGCGGTTCGGGTAAATCAACCCTATTAAATATTATTGGTTTTCTTGATGAACCCAGTCAGGGCGAATACCTGTTTTTAGGCGACCCTGCCAATAAATTAAAAGAAAAACAAAAAGTACAGTATCATCGCAGCCACATCGGATTTATTTTTCAGGCATTTCATCTTATTGAAGAATTGAATGTGTATGAAAATATAGAAACACCACTGGTTTACCGTGGGGTAAAAGGCAAAGAACGAAAAGCGCTTGTTGCCGACATGCTCGACCGTTTTAATATTGTTGCAAAAAAGGACCTCTTTCCAAGTCAACTTTCGGGCGGGCAGCAGCAGTTGGTTGCAATTGCACGCGCAATTATTGGCAAACCAAAACTGTTACTTGCCGATGAACCCACCGGAAACCTACACAGCGAACAGGGCGAAATGATTATGAAACTTTTAAAGAAATTAAATGACGAAGGAATGACCATTATTCAAGTCACACACTCAAAGGAAAATGCAGAATACGGTGACCGTATTATTACTTTGAAAGACGGTTATGTAAGAGAGAAATAGAGCCCCTCCCTACCTCCCCCAAGGGGAGGAGTATGAAACTGGCTATTAGAAAACATATATTGTTTTTAAACCGTGGCTAATGTACGGCGTAAAAAGTATAATGTTATTCTGATTACGGGAATTTGATAATTAGAACTGTTTATAATTGTAAAAAATTATGTTACGCTTTCACCTAAAAATGATAAAACGGAATTTCTTAAAAGATAAGAAATTTCTGTTTAATAATATTCTGGGATTAACACTGGCTTTTACTGCCATTCTTTTTATTTATTCGTGGATTACCTACGAAAAAAGTTTTGATAAGTTTTACGAAAACTCATCTCGAATTCACCGGTTTACGGTAGAGTTTGCCGATGCCGGCAGTTCCAGACATTTTGCACGAGTAAATACGAGTTGGATTAAAGAATTCCCCGGGTTTTTTCCTGAAGTGGAAGAAATGGTTAGGCTCGTACCGGGCAGAAATAGTTCCTTAAAAATTAACAATAATAAGTTTTACAGTCAAGGAGTTTTTAGTACCGATTCCAATTTTTTCAATGCTTTTAATGTGAAACTTATTCAGGGAAATGCGAATGCGGTTTTGGATGCCCCAAAATGTGCAGTTATCAATCAATCGATTGCTAAAAAGTATTTTGGCAATGAAAACCCAATCGGGAAACAAATTGATTGGGCGCACCAACAAGTACCCGATTTTAGCACTTTTACGGTAACTGGAATTATGCCCGACTTTCCCAAAAACAGTCATTTCCATCCCGAAATTTTATTGTCATTAGACGATCCTTCGCAATTCGCACAATGGAATTATCTGTATTTGCTTTTAAAAGAGAATACCAAACCGGAAGCGATTCAAGCAAAATTTTCTTCGTTTAAAAACACTTACATCGAGGATGAGAAAAGCAGAGAATCTCTAGTTTTTCATTTGCAAAATGTGCAGGATATTCATCTTTATTCACACAAAGACCGTGAGATTGAACTCAACGGTGATGTACGTTCTATTACCGTTTTGAGTATAGTTGCTATTGTTCTTTTGGTGGTAATTACATTAAACTATATTAATTTTCAAATAGCTTCAGTGTTGGAGCGGAATACTTATTTTAATGTCAGTAAAACCTTTGGGGCAAAAAGGAAGTCTTTTGTTGCACAGCTCGCCTTAGAAAGTGTAATTCTTATTTTCATTTCATCGATAGTTTCACTTGGAATTTACATGTTAGCTCTGCCGGTAGTTGCGAATTGGCTCAATATAGATTTGATTCTTTCGACACAAACTACACTTGTTATATATTTGTTAGCTCTTTTATTTTTTGTGTTTCTCGGAGTTGGGTGCAGCATTTACCCGGTTTTTATGTCAAAAATGAACGGTACAATCAGTTCTCTTCGTATTTTTAATTCAGGAAAATCAACAAGCACAGATTTCTCTGTACGAAGGGTTTTGGTTATACTTCAGTTTGTGGGTGGAATCGGGCTCATAATTGCCACGACGGTAATTATTAAACAAAACCAATACTTGCTTTCAAGCCGTATTGGAAATGAGCAGGATAACATCATAAACCTGATAAAACTTCCGCGTAAAGCAATTGATAATTACGAAATTCTTAAAACCGAACTTTTAAAATATCCCGAAATATTGGATGTGACGGCAACAATGGAAGAGCCAGCCGGTGAAGTAATGGATGCTTTTTCTTATGAACTGGAAGGAATGCCCGAAGAAGATAAAGACAAGGTAATTTATGTTTTAACTACCGACGACAATTTTAACCGCTTTTATGGAAATGAAATTGTTGCGGGCGAAGATTTCTCTGAAAATGGGGACAATACAACAAAGTATTTGATTAATGAGGCGGGATTAAAGTTCTTTGGTTATACCAACCCAAACGAAATTATTGGCAAACGATTTAAATATAATATTCCCTTGCCCGAGAAATTTTTTAAGGAAGGTTACATCGCTGGAGTAATCAACGATTTTCATATCTCGACAATGCAAAGCAGCGAAAAGCCAATGTTGTTATACAATCAACCATTTTTTAATTATTGCGTGGGAATAAAATACGATCCAAAAAGAACAAGTGATGTACTGGTTACATTACAAAATGCCTGGACTAAAGTAAATCCCGATTTTGCTTTGCAGCATCATTTTATCGATGATTTATATTTCAAACTCTACAAAAATCAAATTCGCCAAAGCAGGTTTTTAATATTGTTGGCTGTGGTTGTTCTTTTTATTTCAAGTCTTGGGTTATTTAGTATTGCGGTTTATGGCATTCGCAAACGCACCAAAGAAATTGGAATAAGAAAAGTAAATGGAGCTAAAACCGGAGAAGTGATTGTTTTACTTAATCAAACATTTGTAAAATGGGTAATTATTTCGTTTGTTATTGCCGCCCCAATTGCTTGGTTTGCTATGAATAAATGGCTGGAGAGTTTTGCTTATAAAACTGAAATAAGCTGGTGGATATTTGTCGGTGCCGGGTTGTTTATTTTTGCAATTGCTTTGATTACTGTTTCGCAGCAATCATTTAAAGCTGCAAGGAGAAATCCTGTGGAAGCACTGAGATATGAATAAATATTGAACTAATATTGAATATGTTAGTAATCAAAGTCTGCCCAAAAATCAAATAAATTATAGTTTAGCCAAATAATTATCAATAAAAGTCTTTAAAGAACAAACCCGCACTTTTTCCTTTATCAAATAATCATCTGAGGACGGAGTAATAATATAATTGACAGGGGCATCAAGATCTTCAAAAGCCAGATAATTACCTTTACTTAAATGAGGTGAATTGGAATATTTTACTTCAGCGGTAGCTACAACAATTTGCCCTTTGGTAAATACTAAATCAACTTCGGCACCATTTTGAGTGCGGTAAAAAAAGATATTGTAATTACCTTTTTTAATTGCCATAATCTGATTGAAAACAAATGATTCCCACGAACTGCCGATCTTTGGATTTCCCGTTAAACTTTCGAAATCATTTATTCCCAGTAAATAATGCAAAATTCCAGTATCATTCAAAAAAATTTTAGGCGATTTTACCAAACGTTTTTTCATATTCCATGAATACGGAAATAACCTCTTTATCAAAAAAGCTTCTTCTAAAAAATCGATATATCGTTTTACTGTTGGGCTTGTTACACCTAACGATTTTGTTAAACCTGTTACATTCAAAATTTGACCATTTATATGAGCCATCATTGACCAAAGATTGCGAATTACGGTTGGTGAAGCATTTAAACCTAACTGTAACAAATCACGATTTAAGTAAGTGCTAATAAAATTGTTTAACCATTTTTCCCGCAAATTATCGTTTGGGGCTTTCAATGCTTCCGGGAAACCACCTTTTATCCAAAGTTCATTTTGGGAAATTGTTTCTGGAATTTCTTTTAGGTTAAATGGGAACAACTGATGATAAGCAATCCTTCCAGCCAACGATTCAGAAGAGTGCCTTATTAATTCGGGGGAGGCAGATCCAAGTAAAAGGAACTGGCCTGCTTCTCGTGTTTGATCGACTAAAGCCCGCAAAAGTGGATATAATTCCTTTTTATGTTGAACTTCATCAATAACTACTAGTTTATCTTTATGATGCGATAAAAATAATTCAGCATCTTGTAGCTTATTCAGATCTGATTGCAATTCAAGATCGAGATAAAGCGATGGCTTAACGATCTCTTTTATAAGCATTTTAGCTAAAGTTGTTTTACCAACCTGGCGTGGGCCAATAATAGAAACTACAGGAAAGAAACGTAATGAATCATTAATTTCATTAATAATATTTCTCCTAATCACCATGATGTTGTTTTTAAATTTTCATGGTAAATATACAAATTTATCCATGAAAATTTAAAATTCAACTTTAGAATTTCATGGATAAATCAGATAGAAATTTAATTTTGAATGGTCACTGTCGCTATATTTATTCTTGAAATCGTTTCTTCTTTCCCAAGAATTTCGCAAATCTTAAAAAGATCAGGCCCCATATTTCCGCCAACTAAACTTAAACGGAGTGGATTCATAATTGCTCCAAATCCCCACTCTTTTTTATTCATAAAACCAGAAAATGATTCTTTAATTGAATCGGCTTCCCAATTTTCAACTCCACCAAATAAACCGGCAATTTCTGCCAGCTTTTCAGGGGTATCTTCTTTCCAGCGTTTTTTTATTGTTTTTTCGTCGTACGAATCCGGAGCTTCAAAAAAGTAGCTGCTTTGCTCCCACAGGTCGGAAACAAACTCGCAACGTTCTTTAACTTCAGCCACTACATTTTTTATTTTTTCATCCGAGACTTCAATCCCTTTTTCAATTAAAACCGCTTTAAACAAATTAGCTAATTGTTCAACCGTTTTTTGCTGAAAATAGTGCTTGTTGAACCATTTTGCTTTTTCAGGATCGAACCGCGAGCCCGATTTTACCATTCGTTCCAAATCGAAGGCTTCGATTAGTTCATCCAGTGAAAAGAACTCCTGTTCCGTGCCAGGATTCCACCCAAGCATTGCAATCAGGTTAATAAAAGCTTCCGGGAAGTAGCCGTCTTTAAAATAACTACGCGAAGTTTCTCCTGTTTTTGGATCTTTCCAGGGAAGCGGGAAAACCGGGAATCCCATTTTGTCTCCATCTCGTTTACTCAGTTTTCCTTTTCCTTGAGGTTTTAAAGTTAGCGGAATGTGTGCAAACTTTGGCCTGGTATCTTCCCATCCCAATGCGCGGTATAACAACACATGCAGTGGCATCGAAGGTAACCACTCTTCGCCACGGATTACATGCGAAATTTCCATTAAATGATCGTCAACAACATTAGCCAAATGGTAAGTTGGCATCCCATCTGATTTGAAAAGTACTTTATCGTCGAGGCTTTTAGTAGTGTTAAAAGTTACACTCCCGCGAATTAAATCCGTTTCAGTAATATCTTTATCTTCCGGCATTTTAAAGCGGATTACATAATTTTCGCCCGCTTCCATTTTTTGTTTTACTACTTCATCTGAAAGGTTCAGCGAATTATTTAGTTTTCCACGGGTTCCTATTCCATAAGAAAAAGTCTCTTTATTAGCCTCTGCTTCATTTCTGAGTTTTTCAATTTCTTCAGTACTATCAAAAGCTATGTAAGCCCAGCCCAATTCAACAAGCTGATCGGCATATTTTTTATAAATTTCTTTTCGCTCGCTCTGACGGTACGGACCAAAATTGCCACCAATTCCGGGACCTTCATCAGGATTAATTCCACACCATTTTAAACTTTTAATAATGTACTCCTCTGCCCCTGGCACAAATCGGGCCTGGTCGGTATCTTCAATGCGTAATAAAAAATCGCCACCATGTTTTTTTGCGAACAGGTAATTAAACAAAGCTGTTCTAACTCCTCCGATATGCATCGGTCCGGTTGGACTTGGTGCAAAACGTACCCGTACTTTCCTTTTAGTCATTTGAGCTTTTTTGAATTTGCTGCAAAGATAGAAGAAAATGGGTGATTGAGTGAATGGAAAATTAAGTGAAAAATAATATTATTTTCTGTCTGGTTTTGGAACACTTAATTGTTTGCAAATTAATTCACATAAATAGTCATCAATTTCTGAGTGCCGGGGTATTACCGTTTTATTGCAATTGCTATGATTTATATATCTATCATGCCTGCCTCCGTGTTTCACAAATCCACAATTGTTTTATTCAAATATTTAATGAATTTAATACGCTTCATGTGAACGGAATTATGCAATAACAATTTCTTCCTCTGAAAGCATTTCTCCTTTAGGTGAATATCTTTCCCTTAAATCTTCTAAATACATTTCTAATGCGTCTAATATATTTTTACGTAACTCCTGAATATTTTCACCTTGTGTAAATACTTCTGGTAACTCCTTTAGTTGTCCAACCAGAAAACTATTCTTTCCCTTTTTTATTACTAAAGTTAATTTCATAATTAAAACTTTTTACAAAAATACATAAAACAAATAATTGATATCAACATCTTCGGGATATTTTGAAAGTACCCCCTGTTTCGTCCTTGCTCCGATAAATCGGAGACGGCGGCCTCCACTGTCCCCCTCAATTGAGGGGGACAGTTTGAGCCGTAAGACCGCTTGACGGGATAAAGGCGATAACAGGGGGTATAACCCAAACTTTCGCCACATTTTCAGAATTCTGTTTTTTATCAATGTTTGTTTCTTCGATATTCATTTAATTTGTATTTCAAAATATAAATATTCCCAAGATGTACGGAAAAATTAAACAAGACCTGCAAACGACACTTGAAGAGTTAAAAGAGCAAGGTTTATATAAATCGGAACGAATTATTACTTCTTCGCAAAGTTCCGAGATTTCGGTTTCAACTGGCGAAACAGTTTTAAATTTTTGTGCCAATAATTATCTGGGATTAGCAAATAATCCAGAAGTAATAAAAGCGGCGCAAGATATTATGAATGACTGGGGATTTGGACTTTCATCTGTTCGTTTTATTTGCGGGACTCAGCAAATTCATAAAACCCTTGAACAAAAAACTTCTGAGTTTCTTGGAACCGAAGACACCATTTTATATGTGGCGGCTTTTGATGCCAACGGTGGGGTTTTTGAACCTTTACTTGGCCCCGATTCCGCAATCATTTCCGACGAGTTGAACCACGCTTCAATTATCGACGGTGTGCGTTTGTGTAAGGCACAGCGGTTCCGTTACAAACATTCGAATATGGAAGAGCTGGAGCAGTGTTTGAAAGATGCAGCCGAAACCAAATACCGGATTATTGTTACCGACGGTGTTTTTTCAATGGATGGCGATTTGGTAAAACTTCCTGAAATAGTTGAACTGGCAGAAAAATACGATGCACTGGTAATGGTTGACGATTCGCACGCAACCGGATATATTGGCAAAACCGGACGGGGAACTGCCGAGCATTTTGGACTGCTGGGAAAAATCGACATCATTACTACCACTTTCGGAAAAGCCATGGGCGGTGGAAACGGTGGATGTACATCAGGGAAAAAAGAGATTATTGATATGTTGCGCCAACGTTCGCGCCCTTATTTATTTTCGAATACCCTGGCACCGGCAACTGTTGGGGCAACATTAAAAGTAATTGAAATGCTTTCCGGCAATGGCGAATTACCTGCAAAAACAATAGCAAATGCCAAACACTTCCGCACAAAAATGGAAGCAGCCAGATTCGACCTTGTAAAAGGCGACACCGCAATTGTTCCGGTAATGATTTACGACGAACCGCTGGCCATAAAATTCGCAGATGAACTTTTAAAAGAAGGAGTTTATGTAATTGGCTTCTGTTTCCCTGTTGTACCTCGCGGAAAAGCAAGAATCAGGGTTCAGCTTTCGGCAGCGCACACAACTGCGCAGATTGATACTGCTGTTGGGGCTTTTATTAAAGTGGGGAAAAAACTGGAAATAATTTAGTCGATTTTTAATAAATTTTGAGGACTTTAAATACTAGAGGTACGATGCAACGCGTCTCTATTATTTTAATCCAAGATCCAACACCTCATTCCCAACTCGATTGGGAATCTTTACCAACACTAATTCCAAACCGCCGGTTGGGAAACCGGCTGCCCCGGGCGGGATCCTGATTTTCCAAATCAGGGAAAACAAACATTACGGTTAAAACACACAATAAATTATCGCTCGCAAAAAAAAACTGCAGGCAAAATTGGTGGTAATGTTCTTTTGGCTATTCCTGTATTTGATACTTTAATTGAATGATGAATGTCGATTAACGAATGCCGATTTGTGATGTAATCAAAATACTTCAGTATTCTAAAATCGTTAATCGGTGTTGGATATTATATTGCGGAAAATAATTAAAAAGCCAATTTTAGGTGCAATTCATGGGCACTTTCCAGAATGTATAATTTTTACTTTTGGGATTCCTGCTTATAAAAGTCAGGGAAAATGTAGTAGAAACGTAGGTCTGCAAAAAACCGCCGGTTGGGAAACCGGCTGCCCCGGGCGGAACCCTGATTTTCCAAATCAGGGAAAACAAACATTACGGTTAAAACCCGCAATAAATTATCGCTTGCAAAAAGAACCTGCAGGCAAAACAATCTTTTAACAATTAATGTTAAAACCAAACATAAAAAAATTTCAAGCAAACTACTCTTGCTCCGTAAAATTTATGTTTATTTCGTTTGGTAGTTTTGCTAATAAAAAATTTTAACTTTTTAAACCCTACCACCAAAATCTGACGTTTTAACAAATACTTTTTGCTCTTTAATAACCCAAAACAAGCAAATTACGCACAAAAAGACAGAAATAAGCTTACAAAATAATTGTTAACATAATATGTGAAAGTGCTGTTTTTGATATTGAAATGATTGTTTTGAGGGTTGAACCATACGATTTTTAAAATATAAACATAATTGTATTTATTGTTTGTTTGGAAATATGCAAAATTGGGGAATGTGGTTGGGGAATTTGTTGGTAAGTGTTAACTTAGTAGGGATTTTTAAACATATACTAAACCTAATGCATAAAAAAATATTACGAATTTCTGCAATCGTTATTCTCTCCTTTTTAGAATCTGCTACAACGTTAACGTTAGCAGTTGATCAAATTGTTTTAATAAAATATTGGGTATTTTTAGGGATATTCATTGCTATAATTTTTTTTGTGGGGCTTTATTATCTTAATAAACATGAAACACCCAAAAGATTTCGTATTGGAGCAACCATTATTTTAATTCCATCATTAATTGTAATGTTTTCTTTCTACAGATTCGACATTTTATTAAAACAGTTTGTTTTAGACAAAAAATATAAAAATATAGAAAACATTGAGGGCATAAAAGTGCATCCATTAATACATGAAATCGAGATAAAAGAAGATGACTTAAAAAGCAAAAATCAATCAATTGATTTTAGAATAGGTGTTTGCAGAATTGCCAATGACCGTAAAGATAGATATGTTGAATATTTAAAGGGCAAACTTAGGGAAGGAGTAAAGGCAAAATATGAAACGATTAAAATTGATCGGGTACTTATTGATTCAATTTCTTTGAAGCATTATTCAAAAATATATAACTGTGATATATTAATCTCCGGATATAGAAATAATTCTGTATTTACTACAATTATATTTACAGAACCAAAGGCAAGCCACTTTTTGAATTTTAATAATGAAGATAGTATCCTCGCAAATGATATGAAAATATTAATTAATGATACTGTGGAAGCAGTGTGCTTCGAGTTTCCCAAAATAATGATAAATGAACTAAATGGTATTACTTCATATATTGAAGCAAGTGTTGAACAAAACATTAACAATAATCCCAAAAAAGCAATTTTATCTTATGAAAAGGCCTTCAACAATATTCAAAACTGCAATAGTCTTCTTCTGAAAAATGAGCTTTCTGCAAGAATTTTAGAAAACACTGCAAAAGCATACATTCGGATTCAAAATTTTCCGTTGGCCGTAAAGTATTATAAAACAATAATTGAAAATTCTAATTTTAAAACGGCTGTTAAATTGACAGCAATTAAAAAACTAATGATAATTTATAAATTATCAATTCAACCAGCGTTCAATGCTATCCAAAATGCAAATTCTACCGTTACAAGTGAAGAAATTATATATATTAAATCAAGGATTAACGATTATAATGAGATCGCAGACGCGATAATTGTGCTTCGAGACTTAATAAATGAATTAACAAATAAACAAATTGATGATTACGCTCTATTAGAAATAATTGAAATGGCAAAACTAATTCAAGACTTCAATGAAATTTACTCTTAATTCAATATCAATAAAAACTTTTTTGATAAAAATTTTTCTTATTGTATTCATTTTTCCTTCTTATTCACAAGCAATAATAAAGGGGAAAATTGTTGAACAAAGTAAATTGAAAGATAATCTGAGCATTGGTATAAAAAATGTCGAAGTTCAATTGTCTGGTTATGAAGATAAATATTATTCGAATTATAATGGTGAGTTTGAAATTATTCTTCCAAATTGCTATAATAATGGTAATAAATTATCACTGTATCACCCAAGATATAGTTTTAAAATATTAGAACTTCCTGAAATTAGTTCAGACACAGTTCTAAACACCACTAAATTAGAAAGTTCAAATCTTTTAGATTTTTTAGATGAAAATTCAAATAAAAAATATGAAAATATAAAAGGTAAAATTGAAAATTATAAATTTCCAAATGGATATATACAGTTAACAAGCATCGATGGCAAATACAGTATCGAAGAGGATGGTTCGTTCCAATTTAATATTTTACAAGACTTTTACAATAAATTCGCGGATTCAATATTTGTGAAAATTACTGTACCAAATTATGAAAATGAAATCATTAAAATTCCAAAGCAAAAAGAAATAACTATCTCAAAATTAAGATTCAATCGAGTTAATCATAAATTTTATGAAACGGAAATTTCTAACCTTTTAATTAATATTGATAGTATTGCAAAAATAGATAAAATAAAAAATGACACTATTCAACTTAAATATCTTTCTTTAAAGAATAGTATTGATGGATTACATTTTGAAATTGAAGATATTAAAAATAATATTTTGGATTCCATAAATAACTTAGTAAAAAAACAAAAAACATCATTTACTAAATTAAAATCAGAAATTTCTGAAAACAGAACTTTTGTTCTTAATAATGGTTTAAAATTAGAACAAGAGATAAAACTTTTAAAAGATTCATTAAATGCTTTTAAATTTATAAATAAGAATAAAAAAAAATCAATTTATTTGTCAATTTTCCCAATGAGATCGGAAACTTACGAAAATAATATATTTAATAATAAGATATTTTTTGAATTCGGATTGGGATATTGGGTAGGAAATAACAATAGACATTATATAACGGCAAGTACATATTCAAAACCCAATTTAAACCTACTGGCAGTATATCTTTTTACTTTCCCAACTCAAATCAAAGGATTATATTGGCAAGTTGGGACTGGTGCCTATTTTGAAGATAATGACAAAAAAAATATGGCTATTAGAATTCCAATTGTTTATGATGTATTTACTTCGAATAATAAAAAAAGAACTTTCTCTCTATGTGTAGAATATTTAAAAATGTTAGAAATTGATGGATTTATAGAGATTAAAAAAAGCTATGATTATATAGGATTTAAGACTACCTTGAATTTTAACAAAATAAAATAATTAGAAACTTATTTAGTGGTATTATTTTAAAAACTAATAAAATTTTTAGTACAACAACTTAATTCCAATTTCTTATATTTTTGTCCAAAACACCACTTTGAAAGGAAAGCTTTTCAGAAAAACACTCCGGGAATTGCAGAAAATAGTTTTAGAATTGGGCTTACCCAAATTCAACGCCAAAAAAATAACCGACTGGTTATACTAAAAGGAGGTCTCGTCGATTGATGAAATAACTGACTATTTCGGCTTTCCCTAACAAATTTTTCGCACAAATCGTACAACCTTAAATCTCTGTTTCATCCCACATTCCACCCAAAAAATCAAACACCTCCTTATTGTGTCAACTGGTAAAAAATGCTCTCCAGGTTTTGCTGTTTTTCTTTTAAGGTTAAAAGAATTAAGTGGTTTTTTACTGCAAAGCGAAAAATCGCCGGGCGGATATCAACTTCGCTGTTTGCTTCAATTAGCCAGCAATTTTTTTCGGGGCTGGCATTTTTTACACCTTCTACAGAAACCAATTGTTCGGCTTTAAGGGCTTTGTTAAATTCGGCTATTACAATTTGGTTCCGCTTAAACTTGCCGGCCTTAATTTCTGTTATCCCCCCGTTTGCCACAATTTTACCTTTGTTAATAACAAGTATCCTGTTACAAATAGCTTCTACTTCCTGCATAATATGCGACGAAATAATCACCGTTTTTTCCCGGCTTATTTCGCGGATTAAAGCCCTTATTTCCTCAAGTTGGTTTGGGTCGAGGCCTGTTGTTGGTTCGTCTAAAATTAATACCGAGGGATTGTGGATAAGTGCCTGCGCAATACCAACCCGCTGCCGGTAACCTTTCGAAAGTGCCCTTATTTTTTTGTGCTGTTCGTTGCCCAAACCTGTTAGTTCTACCATTTCGGCAAGCCGCTGTTTTTTATTTTTTAACTTGTAAAAACCGGCGGTAATTTCGAGGTATTCTTTTACATAAAGATCGGTGTAAAGTGGGTTGTTTTCGGGCAGGTAGCCAATATTCCTCTTGATTTCAATATTTTCGAGCGTAATTTTCTGCTTATTTACAAAAACATCGCCCGAATATGGGGGCATAAAACCGGTAATAATTTTCATCATTGTTGATTTCCCCGCACCGTTAGGACCAAGAAAACCTACTAATTCACCCTTATTTATCGAAAAACTTACATTGTCGAGCGCCTTTTGTTTCCCAAAAATTTTTGTTATGTCCCTCGTTTCAACTGTCATACATTTATTAATGAAAACAAAAATAGTCTATTCTTTTTATTTTAGAAGCATTAACCTAAATTTGCAACTTAGCTAAACAGATTTAATGAAAGATCGTAATTTCAATTACATAAAAGATTTAACCCGCTACGAGAGACAAAAAACCTGGGAGGTTAAAATTGGTGGAGTACCGGTTGGAGGCAATAATCCAATCCGTATTCAAACCATGACCGACACCAATTCGAAAGATACTGATGCAACCGTTGATCAAATTGTCAGGGTAATAAAAGCCGGTGCCGATTATGTCCGCGTAACTGTAAAAGGGATCTACGATGCTGAAAACCTTAAAAACATTAAAAAGGAATTGGTGACGCGGGGTTACGAAACCCCCTTAATTGCCGATATTCATTTTAACCCAAAACTTGCTGAAATTGCTGCAAAATACGTATCAAAAATCAGGATTAACCCGGGTAATTTTTACGACAAACGTGCCCAGTTCAAAAATAAATTATACACCGACGAACAATATAAAAACGAGCTGGTAAAAATTGAAGAACAGTTTATCCCTTTTCTTGAGGTTCTGAAAAAAACAAAAACTGCTTTGCGCATTGGCGCCAACCAGGGCTCGCTTTCCGATCGTGTAATGAGCCGGTTTGGGGACACGCCATCGGGAATTGCCGAATCGGTTTTGGAATTCCTGCGGATTTGCAAAAAAGTAAATTACAACAATGTTGTAGTTTCAATAAAATCGAGCAATACCCGTGTAATGGTTTACACCACACGTTTGTTAAATTATAAAATGCGCCTCGAAGACATGAAATTCCCATTGCATTTGGGTGTTACCGAGGCCGGCGAAGGAGAAGACGGACGTATTAAATCGGCAGTTGGAATTGGCGCTTTGCTTGCCGACGGAATTGGCGACACCGTGCGGATATCGTTAACGGAAAAACCGATAAAAGAAATTCCGGTTGCGCTGAAATTGGTAAACCATTTTAAAAGTTATCAAAACCACGAAGCAATAACGGCACCGTTAATTGCCCAAACTAACCCTTTTGAATACGAAAGGCGGTCAACCCGGCCAGTTTTAAAAATGGGTGGGAAACAACTTCCGGTTGTTATTGCCGATTTGGGCGATCACAAACTCCAGGAAATGTTGCCAATAAGGGGGAAATTAATTCCCGATTATTTTCTTTCGGGGAATAAAATAATCGATATCGAAGGCGAAAGTTACCCGGTTATTACTTTAGAAGAATACCTTTTTGAAAGTATGCGCTGGGGACGGATGAAATTTATCCGTACCAATAAAATGGAATTCGACCGTTTTATGGATATGAACCCTGAAATTATTACCAAACTGAAACAAACCCGAAAAACAGTTCTTATTCTCGAAAGTTTCAATAAAAACCCGATGGCAGAGCTCCGCGCATTTTTTATGAGCCTTGAGACGCACATCTGGAAAGTACCGGTTATTTTGTACCGGAAATATGAAGAAAATGTTCTGGAAGATATCCACATAAAAGCATCGGCAGATTTAGGCGGTTTGTTTTTAGATAGTTATGGCGATGGGATCTGCATCGCAAACGACAGCGAAAATATTACTTTTACCGAATTAAAAGATTTGAGTTTTGGAATTTTGCAAGCCAGCCGGATGCGCGTTTCAAAAACTGAATTTATTTCTTGCCCCGGTTGTGGGCGCACCCTTTTCGATTTGCACGAAACGACCTTAAAAATTAAAGGCCATTTTAAACACCTCGACCACCTAAAAATCGGGATTATGGGATGTGTTGTAAATGGTCCCGGCGAAATGGGCGACGTTGATTATGGTTTTGTAGGTGCCGGAATTAACAAAATAACTTTATACAAAGGTTTGCAACCTGTAAAAAGGCATATCCTTTATGAAAATGCTGTGGAAGAACTTGAGCAATTGATCCGCGAAAATGGCGATTGGAATGAACCGGCCGATTAATCCTGCTCACGCATTTCTTCCATAATCCCGTTAAGTTTCTGACGTAAATTCTCCATCCCCTCAACTTCATCTGAAAATGAATACCGAAGCTCGTGCAATGTTTCGTCGTGGCTAATTTTGATAATTTCGTCGCAGCCGTCAACACAAACATTACATTCGTTATATTCGAGTGTTACAAACAAAGAGTAGTCGAAAGATGATGTGATTTCTGTCCATTCATCAGAAACTAAATTCCTGCTTTTACTAACGGTTCCCATGTTTTCCCCACAAGGGATATTTCTTAAATATTCAACTATTGAATCGGAAACTGTAATATATTCCTGTCCAGCACACCAACCACATTCCGAGCCAAATTTAATGATAAACGATTCTTGTTCAATTAATTCATCTTCTGCACAAGTTGCGAATAACAACAAAACCAAAACGAATAAACCGGTTTTTATCAAATATTTCATGACATAAATTTCTTGTAAGACAATTTTAAGAAAAAATGGTTGCGCTAAAGCAAAATATGCGGTTTTTTAATACTCATCAAGATTTTTTTAATTTTGTATGTCAAAATATAATAATAACCAATTTTTTAAATCGATGGCACGAACTTATTGGAAACCCGGTACAATTATTTATCCACTCCCGGCAGTAATGGTTAGTTGTGGCGAAAACCCCGAAGAATACAATATTATTACAATTGCCTGGACCGGCACAATTAACAGCGATCCGCCAATGTGTTATATTTCTGTGCGCCCCGGACGACATTCGTACGATATTATTAAACGGACCGGGGAATACGTAATTAACCTGACTACAGAAAAACTGGCAAAAGCAACCGATTGGTGCGGATGCCGTTCGGGTAAAAAATACAACAAGTGGAAAGAAATGAACCTGACACCGGCTCCGGCGAAAATTGTAAAAGCACCAATAATTGAGGAGTCGCCCGTAAATATAGAATGTGTGGTAAAAAATATTGTTGAGCTGGGTTCTCACCACATGTTTATTTCTGAGGTGGTGAGCGTTTCTGTTGACGATGAGTATTTAAACGAACAGCAGGCATTTAGTTTTTCAAAGGCCAATCCGCTGGTTTACAGCCACGGCCATTATTTTGGAATGGGCAAAAAGATTGGCAAATTTGGCTGGTCCGTCGAAAAGAAAAAGAAAATCAAAAAATAATTGTGCTATCTACAATTGAACATTCCAACCTCATTTTTGTAGTAAATGAAGTTGTTATTTACAAATTTGACTTGTTGAATTATTGCTGTAACAAAGTCGCTAATTTTTGAAATGAAGCACCAAATAACATAACTCAAACAAATCCCAGTTATCAATGTTTTTTATTTAAAACTGTTTGAACAATAATTGGTGTTTTTCATTATTATACCAAAACAGCAGGGATGATAAGGATATTCAACTATTGAGTTTACTCGGAAAAGGTAAAAAAAGAAATATGCCACAAAAACACAAGAACACCAAATTACACAAAAAGCTTATTGCCAGCAGTTTATAATTGGTGGATTTTAGTGTTTTAGAGCTTTGGTGACAAAAAATGACTTTTCGGAGTGGACTCAACATTATAATTTAATCTTTGTGCAACTTTGTACTTCTTTGTGCAACTTTGTGAAATAACTGTTTCAAAAAGGGGTACAAAGAAAACACTGAGAAACTCACAATTAACCTTGGGTATTGATACTTGTTTTATTTCGAAATCAGTTAAACTTACAGTCTCAAATTACCTTAAATATTAACAATTTAAATGAATTTAGGAATGGTAAACGCACAAAATAACATATTGCTGCAGGATTTTAATACTCCTCACCAAACTGCACCTTTCGACAAAATAAAGAATGAACATTTTTTACCCGCTTTCAAAGGATCGATCGTACACGGTGAAGCTGAAATATTAACTATTATCGAAAATCAGGAAGCCCCTACTTTTGAAAATACAATTGAAGCACTCGATAATTCCGGGCGTTTGTTAAATCGGACGGCTGGCATTTTTTTTAATTTACTTAGTTCAGAAACTAACGACGAACTGCAAAAAATTGCCCAGGAAATTTCGCCGCTCCTTACTAAATTTCAAAACGATATTACATTGAACCCGGTTCTTTTCGAAAAAATTAAAGTCGTTTACAAACAAAAAGAAATGCTGTTATTAACAGCTGAGCAACAAACATTGCTCGAAAATACCTATGTCGGTTTTGTTCGGCAAGGGGCAAATCTTTCTGAAATACAAAAAGAAAAATTCAGGGGAATTAGCACCGAACTTTCAAAACTAAATTTAAAATTTGGTGAAAATGTGCTGAAAGAAACGAATAATTACGAAATGCACATTACCGATAAAAAACTGTTGTCGGGAATTCCTGAAAGTGCACTGGAAGCAGCCTCGGGTAAAGCAAAATCTAAAAAGAAGGGCGGGTGGATTTTTGATCTCACGATGCCGGGTTATTTGCCGTTTCAAAAATATGCCGATAACCGCAGATTAAGAAAAGAATTATACACTGCTTACTTGTCGAAATCGTTTAAAGGAAATGAATTTGATAATCAGGAAAATGTAAAAAGAATTGTTGAATTACGGCTGGAACAAGCAAATTTATTGGGCTACAAAAATTATGCTGATTATGTTTTGGAGAGACAGATGGCTGTTAATCCCGATGGGGTTTACAAATTACTCGACGATTTATTTGAGGCATCGTTTGAAGTTGCAAAAAACGAAAAAAAAGAAATAGGATTTTATGCAAAAAAGAATGGTTTTGAAGGGGAAATCATGCCCTGGGACTGGGCTTATTACAGCGAAAAATTGAGGGCTGAAAAATTTGATCTCAATGATGAAATGTTAAAACCTTATTTTGAATTAGAAAAAGTAATTGATGGTATTTTTGGATTGGCTACCGAATTATATGGAATAACTTTCAAAAAAAACAATGAAATTCCGATTTATCACAAAGAGCTTATTCCTTATGAAGTTTATAACGGGGATGGAAAATTCCTGGCTATATTTTATACCGATTTTCATCCCCGCAAAGGGAAACAAGGTGGTGCCTGGATGAACGATTTCAAAGGTCAATGGAAAGAAAATGGAGTGGATTCCCGGCCGCATATTACCATTGTTATGAATTTTACCCGCCCCACTGAAACCAAACCGGCACTATTAACTTTTGCCGAAGTAGAAACATTTTTGCACGAATTTGGACACGCCCTGCACGGGATTTTTGCTAATTCAACATATTCCGGTTTGTCGGGGACAAATGTGTATCGTGATTTTGTAGAACTGCCTTCACAAATTATGGAAAACTGGGCGGTGGAAAAAGAATTTCTAGACCGCTTTGCTATTCATTATAAAACAGGAGAAAAAATTCCTGCTGAACTGGTTGAAAAAATTAAAGCTTCAGAAAACTATTTGGCCGGAAATTTATCTATTCGCCAGTTAAGTTTTGGATATTTAGACATGGCCTGGCACACTTTAGAAAAACCATTTGATGGTGAAGTAAAATCATTTGAAGAAAAAGCCTGGGAAAAAACTCAAATTTTCCCATCAGTTAAAGAGACGTGCATGAGCACTCAATTTGGGCATTTGTTTGCCGGAGGCTACGCAGCCGGTTATTACGGGTACAAATGGGCCGAAGTTTTAGATGCCGATGCGTTTAGCGTTTTTAAAGAAAAAGGATTGTTCAATAAAAAAATTGCAACCTCGTTCCGTAAAAATATTTTGGAAAAAGGCGGCACCGAACACCCAATGGTTTTATACAAAAGGTTTCGCGGACAAGAACCAAATGTAGATGCACTCCTCGAAAGAAGCGGTTTGAAATAAATTCCTAACCCAGATAAATTGGAAAAAAAGACAAATCTCAAAAAAACAAATAACAAACCTGTACGGCTACTGACGCATAAGTTTCAATTTTTAAAATATTCAAATTCTAAACTATTCCTTATTATGTTTCAAGCAATTTGTAATTTTG